>NZ_CM170818.1:3420000-3485000 GCF_057380705.1 Pseudooceanicola sp. NS-SX9
GCATCCCGGATTTCGGAGGGCTTTTGCATGTCATTTGCTCCTTTGTACGCGGCGGGGCCGGTGGTCACGCGGCACGCGCTGGCGGCGCTGCTTCTGGGAATCGCCCGGATGATTCCGCCGCGCGGCACGGGTGTGCGCCGGATTATCGGCCGGATCTGGGCGGGGCTGATGGCGGGGATCGCCCTCAGCAGCTTCTTCATCCATGGCTTCTGGAGGATCGGGCCGCTCAGCCCGATCCACCTGCTGACGCTGGTATCGCGGCCCATGGCCATCCTGGCCGCGCGCCGGGGCGACATCGCCCGCCATCGTCGCCTCATGACGATCCTATTCTGGCCCGCACGGGTTGGCGTGGGGATCTTCCCCGGGGTGCCGGGACGCGCGATGCATACGGTGGTCTTCGGCACCGCCCCACGGGTCAGTAGTTCGCCTTCAGGTCCATCCCGGCATAAAGGCTGGCGACCTCGTCGCCATAGCCGTTGAACATCTCGGTCTCGCGGCGCTTGGGGATCAGGCCCGATCCGATCACGCGCTCGGTCGCCTGTGACCAGCGGGGATGACTGACCTGCGGGTTCACGTTGGAATAGAAGCCATATTCGCGATAGTTCGCATCCTTCCACGAGGTGAAGGGCTGATCCGCCTGCAGGGTGATCCGCACGATCGACTTGATCGACTTGAAACCATATTTCCACGGCACCACCAGACGGATCGGGGCGCCGTTCTGGTTCAGCAGATCCTTGCCGTAGATCCCGGTGGCCAGCAGAGTCAGCGGATGCATCGCCTCGTCCAACCGCAGCCCCTCGCGGTAGGGCCAGTCCAGCACGGCGCGACTGACGCCGGGCATCTGATCGGGTTTCAGGGCGGTCTCGAAGGCCACGTATTTCGCCCCCGACTGCACCCCCACCTGCCCCAGCAGATCCGACAGCTGGAAGCCGTTCCAGGGGATCACCATCGACCAGGCCTCGACGCAGCGCAGCCGGTAGAGGCGTTCCTCGATCTGGCGGCCCTTCAGCAGGTCCTCCAGGGCATAGGTGCCGGGCTTGTCGACCAGGCCGTTGATCTCGATCGTCCAGGGTTTGGTGACGAAGCCGCCGGAATAGTCCGACGGGTCCTCCTTGCCGACCCCGAATTCATAGTAGTTGTTGTAATGGGTGATGTCGTCATAGGCCGTGGCCTTCAGGTCCGAGGGCGCCGCCATCGCCGCGCCCCCGATGGATCCCAGGCCGAGCCCCCCGAGCCCCGCCATGATCTGCCGACGGTTCAGCCAGAGGGCCTCTGGCGTCACGTCGTTCTCGGTCAGCGTACCGTTCCAGTTCCGTGCCATGGGGGACCTCCTGATATCCTCACCTAAGGATACGAGGTAACGCAGAGATCGGTTTCAACAAAATGAGACCTGATAACGTCTGCGTGCACGGATGAAACAATACTCCTCCTATGCGCGATCCGGCGCCTCGACCGGAGCGGCGTTCGGCAGCTTGCGCGGATCCGCGACCTCCTCGAACGAGGGCCAGAGCCGGCGCAGCTGGACCGAGTTGCCATCCGCCTGCACCAGACGCACGTGGCGGCGGCGCATCTCGCGCGGTTCGCGCACGCCGACGGAGTGGGCGATGGTCTCGACCTCCTTGATGACGGCCTTGGCGTAGTTGGCGACCTTGACGTATTTCTTCTGCACCACCAGGCCCCGCTGCAGGTGCGGATCATGGGTGGTGATGCCGGTGGGGCAGGTGTTCTTGTTGCACTTCAGCGCCTGGATGCAGCCGAGCGAGAACATGAAGCCCCGGGCCGAGACGACAAAGTCGGCACCTGCGCAGATCGCGAAGGCCACGTCGGCGGGGTTCACCAGCTTGCCGCTGGCGATGATGCGGATGCGTTCCTTCAGCCCGTGACGGTCGCGCAGGTCGACCATGCGCACCAGCGCCTCGCGCAGGGGCATCCCCACCAGGTCCATCAGCGGCATGGGCGCGGCACCGGTGCCGCCTTCGCCGCCGTCGATGGTGATGAAATCGGGCGCGGCTTCGGGACCCCGCGCCAGGATCATCCTGAACAGTTCCTCGTAGGCATCGGACGAGCCGATCACCGTCTTGAAGCCCACCGGCTTGCCGGTCACCTCGCGGATATGGGCGATGACATCCAGCAGGTCGCCGAAATCGTCGATCTCCTTGTGGCGGTTCGGGCTGACGGCATCCTTGCCCATCGGCACGCCGCGGATCTCGGACACTTCCTTGTCGATCTTGGCGGCCGGCAGGATGCCGCCCTTGCCGGGCTTGGCGCCCTGCGCCAGCTTCAGCTCGAACATCCGGATCTGCGGCCTCGAGGCCATGGCGCGCAGCTTGTCGTCGCTCAGGTTGCCGTCATGGTCGCGCACGCCGAACTTTGCCGTGCCGATCTGATAGACCAGATCCGCATTGCCCTTCAGATGATGCGGCGACAGGCCGCCCTCGCCGGTGTTCAGCCAGATCCCGGCCTTTTCCGCCCCAAGGCTAAGGGCCTCGACGGCGGGCCCGGAAAGCGCCCCATAGGACATCCCCGAGATGTTGAAGATCGAGGGCGCGTTGTAGGGGTGACGGGCATGGGGCCCGATGATCATCGGCTTGGTCGAGGCGAACTGGTCATCCAGGGGCGGGAAGACGGCGTTCACGAAGATCGGCGTGCCGGGGATCGACAGGTTCCGGGTGGACCCGAAGGCGATGGTGTTATCGGCGCCGGTGGTCGAGTGATACACCCAGTCGCGCTGTGCGCGGTTGAAGGGCATTTCCTCGCGGTCCATGGCAAAGAAGTACTGGCGGAAGAATTCTCCCAGCTTGGTGAAGAGGCCGCGGAACCGCCCGATCAGCGGGTAATTGCGGCGAATGGCGTCCTCTCGCTGCGAGACGTCCAGAAGGAACATCACAACCACGGACAGGGTCAGCGCCCCCATGGCCAGCACGAAAAGAATGACAAGCCATTCGAGGATCGGAGATACGAAGTTCATCGCTGTTCCTGTTTATCAGCGTTGCTCGGATAGGCGCACCATTGCTCAGGCGATTTGGGTCTTCAACCGGCAGTTTCCGCCCCCGGCCACCATCCGCAAACCCCGATAGCGCCATCATGGGCACGCTTCGCGGCAAATGCCGCGACAGGCACGCGAATGCCCTTGAACCCGGCACGCATTTGCGAACGATTGCGGAAATGACCTCCCTGCCCCACCTTCATTTTGACCTGGACGCGCGCTTTGCCGCCGCCGCCACCACCGACGACATCTTTTCCGTCCTGGGAGACGAGCTGGGCCAGCTGGGCTACGGCACCTATATCTATGCGCAGATGTACATCGGCGAGACCGGGCAGCGGTCGGGCTACGCCAACCACTCGACCACCGATCCGGCGATGCGCGCCGCCTATGCCCGCGACCGCATCTTCGAGGCCGATCCGCTGATCGACCACGCGGCGACCTCGCGCGGGCACAAGTTCTGGTCCGAGATCTTTGACCCGAGCGCCCTGAAGGCCATGCCCGCCCCCTACCGCCGCTTCTCCGAGATCGCCGACGGCTACGGGCTGCGATCAGGCGTGACCTTCCGGCTGGAAGAACGCCCGATGGGCCGCGGCCAGCTGGTGACCGGCGTCAGCCTGATGCAGGGTCGCGGCATCGCCCCCAAGGGGCACGACACCCATTACCTGCAGTTCGAACCAAGGATAAGGACCGTGCTGGACCATTTCCGAAGTCGCCTGGATCCCGGCGACGTGGCCCGTGACTACTATGACCTGAATCTGCGGGAACGTGACGTGCTGCTGCTGACGGCCGAGGGCCTCCAGGTCCAGCAGATCGCCGATCAGATGGGGATTGCCGACCGCACCGTGGCGCATCATCTGGGCCAGGCGCGCACCAAGCTGTTTGCCCGCACGACATCCCATGCCATCGCGATCGCGTTGCGTCTGGGGCTGATCTGAAGGCCCGGCCAGGCCCAGACCAGCCCCGACCCGCTCCATGCGGCGCCGAACAGACGCGTGCGACACTACCCCGTCAAGAAACAGGCAATACCTGACGCCAATGTCGCCGCGGCGACTGCCGGACAGAGCGGTTGGGCCTCATTCACTCCGATGAGGCCCGGTTGGCCGGATGGGGATCGAGGGGGGAGCCATCCAGCCGGTTATCGGTATACGTCCAATATTGGTCGTGACCATTGCAGAAATACGCAATTGACCTGCTCCCGACACAAAGACGCAAAATGCGTCAAGGCGGCGCCGGAGCGCCGCCTTGTCTTAAGGCAGAATCGCCTTCAGGCAACGAAGGGCCTGGGAGCACCTGCGCCGGTCAGTGCACCGTCGCCACATCCGGAGACCGCTGATCCGAGGTCCCGACCCGGTTGCCGATCAACAGCCCCTCGGCCCCTGCGCTCACCGGCACGACATCGCCGTCCCTGATCTCGCCGGCCAGCAGGGCCTCGGCCAGCGGGTCCTGCAGGGCCTTCTGGATCACCCGTTTCAGCGGACGCGCACCATAGACCGGGTCATAGCCCTTGTCCGCAAGCCAGGTACGGGCGTCCTCGGACAGCTCCAGCCGGATCTTGCGGGCGGCCAGACGCTTAACCAGACGCGCCATCTGGATGTCGACGATCCCGTCCATGTCCTTGCGGCCCAGCCGGTCGAACACGGTGATCTCGTCCAGACGGTTCAGGAACTCGGGGCGGAAATGCGCCCGCACCGCTTCCATCACCTCGCGGCGTGCCTCGCCGGCATCGGCCCCGTCGGGCAGACGGCTCAGCGCTTGGGCCCCAAGGTTCGACGTCAGGATGATCAGCGTCTGCTTGAAGTCCACGGTGCGGCCCTGACCATCGGTCAGCACGCCGTCATCAAGGACCTGCAGCAGGACGTTGAACACGTCCGGGTGGGCCTTCTCGACCTCGTCGAACAGCACGACCTGGTAGGGCTTGCGCCGGACGGCCTCGGTCAGGACGCCGCCTTCGTCATAGCCCACATAGCCCGGAGGGGCCCCGATCAGCCGCGCGACCGAGTGTTTCTCCATGAACTCGGACATGTCGATGCGCACCATCGCGCTGTCGTCGTCAAAGAGGAACTCGGCCACCGCCTTGGTCAGCTCGGTCTTGCCGACGCCGGTCGGACCCAGGAACAGGAAGCTGCCCAGCGGACGCCCCTCGTCGTTCAGCCCGGCCCGGGCGCGGCGCACGGCATTGGCCACGGCGCGCACGGCGGCGTTCTGGCCGATGACCCGCTTGTGCAGACCCTCTTCCATGCGCAGCAGCTTCTCGCGCTCGCCCTCCAGCATCCGCGCGGTGGGGATGCCCGTCCAGCGTTCCACGACCTGGGCGATCTGCTCGGGGCGGACGGCCTCTTCGACCATGACGCCCTCGGCCTCGTGGCTTTCGGCCTCGCCCACCTGCTTTTCAAGCTGGGGAATGATGCCGTAGGCCAGCTCGCCCGCCTTCGCCAGGTCGCCATTGCGCTTGGCGATGTCCAGATCGGCCCGCGCCCGGTCCAGCTGTTCCTTCAGATCGCGGGCACCGGCCAGCTTGTCGCGTTCCGCCTGCCATTTCGCCGTCATCTCGTCGGCGCGTTCCTGCAGCTCGGCCAGCTCGCGTTCCAGCTTTTCCAGCCGGTCGGCAGAGGCCGCGTCGTCTTCCTTCTTCAGGGCCTCGGCCTCGATCTGCATCTGCAGGATCTGGCGATCCAGCGCGTCCAGTTCCTCGGGCTTGCTGTCGACCTCCATGCGCAACCGGCTGGCGGCCTCGTCCACGAGGTCGATCGCCTTGTCGGGCAGGAAGCGGTCGGTGATGTAGCGATGCGAGAGCGTCGCCGCCGCCACCAGCGCCGAGTCGCTGATCCGCACGCCGTGGTGCAGTTCGTATTTCTCTTTGATACCGCGCAGGATGGAAATCGTGTCCTCAACGGTGGGTTCATCCACCTGCACCGGCTGGAACCGCCGGGCCAGGGCCGCGTCCTTCTCGACATATTTGCGGTATTCATCAAGGGTCGTCGCCCCGATGCAGTGCAGCTCACCGCGCGCCAACGCCGGCTTGATCAGGTTCGCCGCATCCATCGCGCCATCGGTTTTCCCGGCGCCGACAAGCGTGTGCATCTCGTCGATGAAGAGGATCACCTCGCCGGCGGCGGATTCGACCTCCTTCAGGATGGCTTTCAGGCGTTCCTCGAACTCGCCCCGGTACTTGGCCCCGGCGATCAAAGCGCCCATGTCGAGCGCCAGCAGGCGCTTGTCGCGCAGGGATTCGGGCACGTCGCCGTTGACGATGCGCAGGGCAAGGCCCTCGGCGATCGCCGTTTTACCGACGCCCGGTTCCCCGATCAGCACGGGGTTGTTCTTGGTGCGGCGGCTCAGCACCTGCATGGCGCGGCGGATCTCGTCATCGCGGCCGATGATCGGGTCGATCTTGCCCTCTTCGGCGCGCTTGGTCAGATCCAGCGCGTATTTCTCCAGCGCTTCGAAGGTGTCTTCGGCGCTTTCGGTGTCGGCGGTACGGCCCTTGCGGATCTCGTTGATGGCGGCGTTCAACTTCTGCGCGCTGACGCCCCCGGCTTCCAGCGCGTCCTTGGCGCCGGATTTCACCAGCGCGAGCGCGGTCAGCAGCCGTTCGACGGGCACAAAGCTGTCCTTGGCCTGCTTGGCGACCTTTTCGGCCTCGGCCAGGACCTTGACGGTCTGGTTGTCCATGTAGGTCTGGCTGCCGTCACCGGTCACCGTCGGGATTTTCTTCATCGCGATCCCGAGGGCCTGCGTCACCGCCTCGGGGTCGCCCCCGGCCTTGCGGATCAGGTTGCTGGCCAGCCCCTGGTCATCATCCAGGATGGCCTTCAGGATGTGCTCGGGCAGCAGCCGCTGGTGGCTTTCGCGAATGGCAATGGTCTGCGCTGCCTGGATGAAGCCGCGCGACCGCTCCGTGAACTTGCTCAAGTCCATGGCGTTATTCTCCTTTTGTCGAAGCGTCCCCTGACCGGCACCCTGTCACAGGCGTGTCCGGTTCCGGAACCTCACGATGCCGAAATGGGAAGGCAAACCCGCAGGTTCAAGCGGGTGCGACATTTAAAACGGAACTGCCCCGGGGAATCCGCGTTAGGTTATCCACAGGCCGACGACTGCAAGCAATTGCCCGTCAAGGAGGGGCAGGACATGACGTTCAGAACCCGGATCGCCGCCATCCGCTACAACGCAACCGAAAGCGCCTTCGAGGCCAGCATCACCCTTTACGATGCCGGGCGGGTCTATACCTATCCGGTTGCACTGCGGGCGCCGGTAACGCTGGACTATGCCGAGGCCGAGGCCGCGCTGACCACCCTTGCCGCCCGACGGCATGAACGCGGCATGACGCGGCTGCGCAGCCGCAAGCCCCGCGACAGCTACACAGGCCCCGCCGATCTGCCGGCGCTGGTGCAGCAGACCACCACCAGCCTGTGGGACCGGCTGCGCCGTCGCGTGGCCTGAGGGCCGCGGGCCTTGACGCCCTGCCCCCCCTCGGCGCATCTGGCCAAAACGGAGAGCCAGATGACCGAACACGCCCTGCCCCCCGCCGATGATCGCCTGATCGTCGCCATGGATGTCCCCAACGCCCTTGCCGGGCTGCAACTGGCCGAGACGCTGGGCGACAGCGTGTCCTTCTACAAGATCGGCCTTGGCATGCTGACCGGCGGTGGCCTGGCGCTGGCGAACGAGCTGAAGCAGGAACACGGCAAGCGCATCTTCCTGGACATGAAGTTCTTCGACATCGGCGCCACGGTCGAGGCCGCCGTCCGCGGCATCGCGCAATATGACCTGGATTTCCTGACCGTGCACGGCGACCCCCATGTGGTGCGCGCGGCCGTTCAGGGCGCAGCGGGTTCGAACCTGAAGATCCTGGCCGTCACCATCCTGACCTCGCTCGATCGGGCCGATCTGGATGCCAGCCTGATCCGCGAGGGCGAGATCGCCAAGCTGGTCGAGGACCGCGCCGCCCGCGCCTTCGAGGCCGGCGCCCATGGCGTCATCGCCTCGCCGCAGGAAGCCACCGCCATCCGCGCCCTGCCCGAATCCGCCGGCCGCCTGATCGTCACCCCCGGCGTGCGCCCCGCCAGCGCCGCGCTGGATGACCAGAAGCGCATCGCGACGCCCGCCTCGGCGATCCGCAATGGCGTCGATCACATCGTCGTCGGCCGGCCGATCTGGCGCGCCGAGGATCCGGCCGCCGCCGCCCGCGCCATCGTGGACGAGATCCGCAACGCCTGACCCTGACCGCTACTCCCCCGCCAGATAGGCCGCCAGACGCGCCTGCAGGCGGGGGATCGCCTTGTCGTGCTTCAGGAAATCGTCCTCGGTCATGAAGCACCAGCACTGCCCCTCGTCGCCCAGCTGCAGCGGTTCCGCCTGCGGCACGCGCGGGCGGGCGGCCAGGAACCAGACCTCGCCCTCGCCAAGGTTTTCATAGCGCCGGGCATAGAGGAAATCCTGCGGCAGCAGATGCAGGTTCAGTTCCTCGCGGGCTTCGCGGATCACGCAATCCAGCACGCTTTCGCCGGGATCGCGGCCGCCACCGGGGAAATCCCAGCAATCCGGGAAGGGAATGTGGGCGTAATCGTCCCGCAGCATCACGGGCAGCCCCTCGGGCAGGAAGACCACCGCCTTGGCGCCGTGGAAGGCGCGCGTGCGGTCCAGCACTTCGGATGGAATCGGTGTTTCACAGCTCATGGCTCAGGTCTATCCTGTGGGCCCGCCCCAATGCCAGAGACCGCGCCGCCATGGACGCCCTTTGCCGAGACTGCCTGACGGAATTCTCCGCCCCCGCGCGGGGCATGGTGCGCTGCCCGGCCTGCGCCAGCCCCCGCACCGTGGCCCATGCGGAACTGCGCACGCTATCCATCGCGCATATGGACTGCGACGCCTTCTATGCCTCGGTCGAAAAGCGCGACAACCCGGCGCTGGCGGCGAAACCGGTGATCATCGGCGGCGGCAAGCGCGGCGTCGTCTCGACCGCCTGCTACGTGGCGCGCATCCGTGGCGTGCGATCCGCCATGCCGATGTTCCAGGCGATGAAGCTTTGCCCCGACGCGGTGGTGATCAAGCCCCGGATGGAGGCCTATGTCGAAGCCTCGCGCGCGATTCGCGCCATGATGGAAGAGATGACCCCCGCCATCGAGCCGCTGTCGCTCGACGAGGCCTTTCTGGACCTGACCGGCACCGCGCGGCTGCACGGCCATGCGCCCGCCTACCAGCTGGCCCGGCTGGTGCGACGGATGCGGGACGAACTGGGCCTGACAGGCTCCATCGGGTTGTCGCACAACAAGTTCCTGGCCAAGATCGCCTCGGACCTCGACAAGCCGCACGGCTTTTCGGTGATCGGCAAGGCCGAGACGCTGGATTTCCTGGCCGAGAAACCCGTCCGCATGATCTGGGGTGTGGGTGCCGCCGGGGCACAATCCCTTGAGCGTGCCGGGATCTACACCTTTGCCGACCTGCGCCGATGGGACGAACGCGACCTGATGAAGCGCTTCGGTTCGATGGGTCAGCGCCTCTGGCATCTGGCGCGCGGCGAGGACACCCGCCGCGTCACCCCCCATGCGCCGATCAAGTCGATCTCGAACGAGACCACGTTTTTCGAGGACACCGCCGACCGCGATCTGCTGGACGGGCATCTGTGGCGGCTGTCGGAAAAGGTGGCCGACCGCGCCAAGGCCAAGGACATGGCGGGGCGCGTCGTGGTGCTGAAGCTGAAGCAGGCGGATTTTTCCCTGCTGACCCGCCGCCATGCGCTGCGCGACCCCACGCAGATGGCCGACCGGATCTACCGCGAATCGCGGGCGCTGTTCGACACCTGCGCCGACCGCGGGCCGTTCCGGCTGATCGGCGTCGGGCTGACCGAGCTTGCCACCGGCACACTGGCGGATCCGTCCGGCGACCTGCTGGACCCGGACGCCGCCCGGCGCAGCCAGACGGAACGCGCCACCGACGCGATTCGCGCCCGTTTCGGCCCCGAGGCGATCCTCAAGGGCCGGGCTTTGCGCTGATCACTCGGCCGCCAGCGGCAGATCCGAACGCCCGAGGCCCGAAATCTCCGAGACCACGGTGCGAATCAGCGCGGCGAAGGCGTCGAAATCGGCACGTTTCTCGACTTTTGCCTCGTCCATGTAGATCGAGCGGTCGATTTCGATCTGCACCGCATGCTGCCGGCGCGAGGGACGGCCGTAATGCTGGGTCACATAGGCGCCCGCGAAGGGCGCGTTGCGCACCACCGCCAAACCGGCGTTCGAAAAGGCCGCTTCGATGCGTTCGACCAGGAAGGCGTCAATCGAGGCCCCGAATCTGTCGCCGATCACCACTTCGGGGCGTCGGCGGGCATTTCGCGCCACGCCATCCAGCGCCTCGTGCGGCATCGAGTGGCAATCCACCAGAATCGCCTCTCCGAAAGTGCGGTGGGCATCGTTCAGCAGGGTCTGCAGGGTGGTGTGATAGGGCCGCCAGCAGCGATCCAGCCGCGATTCGGCCTCTTCCGCGGTGATCTTGCCACTGTAGATCGCCCGTCCGCCCGCCACGACCCGCGGAATCACCCCCAGACCGGACGCGATTCGGGGGTTGTGGCCCCGGCGACGGACCCCGTCGATCACCGCCGGGTCCAGTTCATCGACCCCGCGATTAAGATCGACATAGGCCCTGGGCGCCCGCGAACACAGCAGCGGCGCGCCGAATTCCGGCGCGCAGGCAAACAGTTCATCGACGAAGGCATCCTCGGATGATCGGATCTGAAGCCTGTCCAGACAGGTGTTTTCCATCATGTCCTGCGGATAATCGCGCCCCGAATGAGGAGAGGCGAAGATCATGCTGGTCGTCTGACGCGCAGGGCGGAAGAGGTCGTATGAGGGACTCGTCATGGCAACTCCGGATGCCTTTCGAGTGTAACCCAAAAAAAGGATGTCAAAAGCCCCTTGATCCCCCCTCCGACTCCCCTTATACGCCCCTCTACCGGCGCAGTGATCGACGCCTCAACGGAAACGGAGAGGTTAGAAAACTAAGCCAGAGTGGGCGATTAGCTCAGCGGTAGAGCACTTCGTTGACATCGAAGGGGTCACAAGTTCGATCCTTGTATCGCCCACCACTCTCTTCACCGGAGCCGGGACGCAAGTCCCGGCTTCTGACCTTCAATGGCGCTAGCCGCGCCGCGACATGAGGACAAGGACATGAAAGTTCGTAACTCGCTCCGCTCGCTGAAGCAGCGCCATCGCGATTGCCGCGTCGTGCGCCGTAAAGGCCGCGTGTACGTGATCAACAAGACCCAGCGTCGCTTCAAAGCCCGTCAGGGCTGAAGCAAGGCCACCAGGCCCGCTAGGACTTACCAGAAAGAGTCGCTTCGGCGGCTCTTTTTCGTTTTTGCGACCTGGTGTTCAGGATCCGGGACGCCGCAGGTGCAGCCCCTGCCCCAGCTTCAGGAAGCTGACGATTCCCACCAGGAATCCCGCCCCTGCCAGCCCAATCGCCAGGATCTGATTCGCCGGGCTCAGCTCGGTCGAGGTGACGGCCAGCAGGCCGAAGACCCAGAAACACCCCCAGGCCAATACGTTGATCAGCGCCAGCAGCTTGCGTTTATCCTTGTTCATCCCCGTCTCCCGATTCGGGGCGGCACCGCCCGCCCTGGAAAGGCACAGCGGGCCGGCCCGGCATCGGGTGCACGCCCGAATCGCCTGACCGGCCCATCCCGCCAGGGCGCCTGAGCGCAATCCGAACGGACCCGGGACCTGGCGCGGCACTGGCAAACAGATCACTCGTCCCTCTCCGCGCGGCGTCATCCTGCGAAAAAGTCTCTAACGTATGGTGAAATCCCGAAAGGCTGCGGAGGTGACGTCCGGCGATGCTCCCTGTAGTCCCATCGCCGGGCCCGGCTGGGCGGGTCCAGACCTGTGT
Source organism: Pseudooceanicola sp. NS-SX9 (assembly GCF_057380705.1). Taxonomy (NCBI): domain Bacteria; kingdom Pseudomonadati; phylum Pseudomonadota; class Alphaproteobacteria; order Rhodobacterales; family Paracoccaceae; genus Pseudooceanicola; species Pseudooceanicola sp. NS-SX9. The sequence continues at coordinate 3,431,867 of NZ_CM170818.1, forward strand.
CCGACCCGCCCGCGGCGCGCAGTCTCCCTCCTGCGACGTCTCCTCCCTTTGATTTTCCAGCCCTCCCAAACTGGAAAATCGACCACCCTCCTCAAGGTGGGCCAAGGCGCCGAACTCGCTTCCAAGCCCCTGACAGACGTAAGAATTACCGCCAAGTTTTGCCGGAACATTTCCGAATCCTAACGAAATGTTACGGGTGCTGCAGCCGCATAATCGCCCAAAGGTTGTGCAGCATACCCTTTCCCGACGGCGTCATCCGCGTTAGCCATGGGATCGGAGGAAATCATCATGAGCCCAGCGGCCTCTCAACGCGAGCTGATGACGATGGCCGGGCTGAATCTTATCCAGCAGGCCTTGTCGATTTATGACCGAGACCTGCGCCTGGTGTTCTGCAACCAGGGCTTTCGGCGTCTGTTCTCGTTGCCCGAATCGCTCAGCCAGCCCGGAACGCCCTTTGCCGAGGTCACGCGCCACCTCTACGAGGCCGGCGAATACGGCCCCATCGCGGATATCGACCAGGCGGTGCGCGACCGGCTGGCGCGGGCGCGGCGGTTGCAGCCCTACTACCTGGAACGGACCCGTGCCAACGGCCGCGTCGTCGGCGTCGAGGGCGCCCCCCTGCCCGAGGGCGGCTGGATCACCGTCTATACCGACATCACCGAGACCAAGCGCCAGGAGGCCCTGCTGCGCGCCAGATCCGAGGAACTGTCGGAGCAGCTGCTGATCCGGGCCGAGGACCTGGCGGCCGCGAATCGCAACCTGATCGCGATGAACGCCACGCTGGAGGAAGCCAAGCGCGAGCTGACGCTGATGGAGGCGCGCTCTCGGCTGACCACGGAAACCCTGCCCGCGCACATCTGCCATGTTTCTCCGGCGCGGCGGTACACCTATTCCAACCGCCACCTGCCGCAGATCAAGCCCGGGATCCCCGAGGATATCGTCGGCCTCACCATGGCCGAGGTGCTGGGCGATCAGGCCTATGCCGCGGTGCGCCCCTACCTGGATGCCGCCCTGGTCGAGGGCCGCGCCAGCACCTTCGAATTCACCATCGAAAGCTCGGCCCGGCGGGTCAGGACCTCGTTCACGCCGGATGGCGCGGGGGGGGCCTATGGCATGTCGATGGACATCACCGAGGAAAGTCGCACCCGCGAGGCGCTGCTGCAGACCCGCCAGAGGGAACTTGCCGCGCAGCTGACCTCGGGGATGGCGCATGATTTCTCGAATCTTCTGACGATCATCCTGGGGCTGCAATCGCGGCTGGAACGGATGGAACTGCCCGAACCCGCCCGCCCGATGGTCAGCGCCACCCTTGCCGCGGCGCGGCGTGGCGGGCGGCTGCTGAACCGGCTGGCCGACATGACCGGCGGCCGAGAGCACAGCCCCTCGGCCACGCAATGGGACCTGTTCCTGAAGGATTTCGCCACCCTGGCCAGTTCCGCCCTGCCCGAAGGCATCCGCTTCGAGGTCGAGGATCAGGTGGGCGATGCCCGGCTGTGGCTGGATGGCGGGATGCTGCAGGATTCGCTGCTGAACCTGGTGCTGAATGCCCGCGATTCGCTGGCCGGGCAGCCGGGTTCCATCCGCATCACCGCAGCCCGCGACCGCGACACCTGGCTGCGCATCGTCGTCCACGACACCGGCCCCGGCTTTTCCGAGGCGGCGCTGGCCCATGCGCTGGATCCGTTCTTCACCACCAAGGGCGGCGAGGGATCGGGGCTGGGGCTGTCGATGGTGCATGACATGACCCAAAGATCCGGTGGCCAGATGGAGATCGCCAATGACCACGGCGCCCGCGTCACGCTGCTGCTACCCTGGCGCCCGGCGCCGCGCCCCGCCACCCCCGGCGTCGTCCTGCTGGTCGAGGACAGCCCCGAGCTGCGTTCCTCGATCCGCGACATGCTGGTGGAACGCGGCTATCCGGTGATCGAGGCCGCCTCGGCCCCCGAGGCGCTCAGCCTGGTGGGCGCGGTGCCCGATCTGTCGCTGATCCTTTCGGACCTGACGCTGGAGGGCAGCGCCACCGGCATCGACCTGTTCGACCAGCTGCCCGAGGGCGCACCGCCCTGCCTGATGATGACATCGCTGCGCCCCGACCATCCGCTGCACCGCGCCGCCCGCGCCCGGGGCCCGGTGCTGAAGAAACCCTTCGATGCGGCCGCCCTGGCCGCCTTCCTGGAACAAAAGGCCACCGCCGCATGAGCCAGCCCCTGGTGACGATCCTCGACGATGAACCCGCCGTGCGCGCCATGCTGTCGGCTGCGCTGGAAGAGGCCGGGTTCCGCACCCGCGGCTTCGGCCGCGCCACCGAATTCGAGGCCGCCTTGCAGACCATGTCCCCCGACATCTGCCTGGTCGACCTGTCGCTGCCCGATCGCGACGGGCTGTCGCTGGTGCATCGGCTGGCGCTGGAAAAGGGCGCGACGGTGATCATCATCTCGGGGCGGGCGCAGGTGCAGGACCGCGTGACCGGGCTGGAGCTGGGCGCCGACGACTACATCATCAAGCCCTTCGACCCGGCCGAGGTCGTGGCCCGCGTCCGCGCCCGCCTGCGCCGCGACCGTCCCGCCCACGAGGCCGCCCAGACTGCCGAATTCAACGGCTGGACCGCACATTTCGACCGCTTCACGCTGGAAGATTCAGAGGGCAGGGAAACCGCCTTTTCCCATGCCGAGGGCGAGGTGCTGCGGCTGTTCCTGGAACGTCCGAACCGTCTGGTGTCCCGTGCCCTGATGCAGGAGGTGCTGGGCGGAGCGGCGGGCGAAAGTTTCGACCGGGCGATGGACGTGCGGATTTCGCGGCTGCGCACCAAGCTGCGCGAGGACCCCAAGAACCCCCGCCTGATCAAGACGATCTACGGTGCGGGGTATATCTTTCTGGGAGAGGTCAGCTGGCACTAGGCGCTGCGGCCAAAGATTTCCTCGCGGTGGTAACGCAGGTAGTCGGGATGCGGGTGATGGCGCGGGTTCTTCGGCAGGATCAGCTTTTGCCCCGGATCGATCAGCCGCCGGGCAGTTTCGGGCGGCACCTTGTTGTGGGAAATCAGGATGCGGTGATCCTCGGCGACCGAAATCAGCCCGCGATCGAACATCCAGTGCAGCGTTCCCGACAGGGCAATGCCGTTGCGCACCGTGTCAGGGCCCTCTTCGGATACGGGCCGGATATGCGCCGCCTGGACCTCGGGGCGGCCGCCGCCATTGCGCAAGGACAACCCCGAGATCGCACAGCGCCCCTCGTAGGCGCGCTTGACCATCTTCTGAAAGGCCGGATCGCGGTACTTGCGTTCGCCCAGGATCCGGTCGCGGTCCCCGGCCAGATGGGCATGGCCAAATCCCGGGTCTTTGTCCGCCACGCCGGGAAACATCTCGGGCGTTTCCGTGGCATAGCGCGGCAGGGCATAGGCATCGTCGCTGTCGCGCAGCCCCGCCCCCACGATCGCCGCGAATTCCTGCCGCGACAGGCGCCGCACCGCGCTGACGCTGGCGCCCCTGACATCGGCCGGCCGTCGGGGCCGCGCAGGCTGCGCTCCCACGCCTGGCCGGCGGGATCGGCACGGCCCACGGGTTCGGGAAAATCCAACAGCGTCGCCGGTGCCAGCCGGGCATAGTAATGATCCGCACGCAGCGGATCGGGATCCACCCCCAGCACCTTCTGCACCGAGACATAGCCCAGGGCGCCCTGGCGCCCCTCGTAGAAGATCACCCAATCCCCCACGGTTTCCCTTACCATGCCCAGATAGCGGCGCGGGAAATGGTAGGAGCGTCCGGGCTGGTCGTCATAGATCGACCGCGGATTCTGGATGAAGACTGCGTGGGCCATCGCCCCAGGTTGCCCCCCGCGCCGCCAGGCGCAAGGGATTTCGCACGTGTGCGGATCGAAATCAGCCCCCGCGGACCAGCTCGTCCTCGTCCTCCTGGGCCGAGAGGTCCAGCAGCTCCAGCGCGGCCTCCAGGTGGTCCGACAGATGCGGCGTGCCCAGCAGGTAGTCCGGCGTCGGCGTCGTGGCCTCTTCGCGGGCGGTTTCCAGCGCCTCGTCCAGATCGTCCGGGTCAAAGGCGCCCCGCCCGATCCACATCAGCGCCACCAGCGATACCAGCTCGTCTTCGTTCAGCGCCTCCAGAAAGGCGCGCAATTCGGCCTCGGCGCGATCCAGTTCGCGGGCCATCAGGATCACCTGGGCGATCTTGTGAACGGTGATTTCCAACATGGCAGATCCTCCTTTAGTCAGGACACCCTACTGCACCTTGCAGGAATTTCCGCCTTGATCTGCATCAGATCAGTCCGCGGGACGTGACGCCCCCAGGCTTTCCAGCGGCGTCACCCCGTCCGAGGTCAGTTCCTCGAAGTCGAAATTGTCCAGCTTTTGCGCCCGTTTGCCGGCGCGCTCGGCGGCGGTGCCGATGCCGTCCAGGTCGCGCCGCGCCTGGTCGAAATGGGTCTCCAGCTTGCCGACCCGTTCCACCACGATCTCGACGTCACGATAGAGCATGTGCAGCGTCTTGCGAATCGCCCCGGCCTGCTCGCGCATCCGGGCGTCCTTCAGGATGGCGCGCATGGTGTTCAGCGTCGCCATGCAGGTGGTGGGCGACACGATCCAGACCCGCGCGGTAAAGCCTTCGCGCACCACATCGGTGAAATTCGCGTGCAGCTCGGCATAGACCGCCTCGGAGGGCAGGAACATCAGCGCGCCGTCGGCAGTTTCCCCCTCGATGATGTAGCGCTCCGAGATCGCCCGGATGTGGTGGCGCACCGAGGTCCGAAAGGCCTGGGCGGCGCGTGCCTTCTGCTCCTGCGTCTGGGCGTTGCGCAGCATGTCATAGGCTTCCAGCGGGAATTTCGCATCCACCACGATCGGCCCCGGCGGGTTCGGCAGATGGATCAGGCAGTCCGCCCGGCGCCCGTTCGACAGCGTTGCCTGCAGGGTGTAGCTGTCCGAGGGCAGCGCCTTCGACACGATGTCGTTCAGCTGGATTTCCCCGAACGCGCCCCGGGTCTGCTTGTTCGACAGGATGTCCTGCAGCGACAGCACGTTGCCGGACAGCCGGGTGATGTTTTCCTGCGCCTTGTCGATGGTGGCCAGCCGCGCCTGAAGCTCGGTCAGGGATTTCGTCGTCTTCTCGGACCCGCCGCGCAGCTGTTCGTTCACCTTTTCCTGCATCTCGGCCATGGCGCGGGCCTGGCGCAGGGCGTTTTCATGCAGCCGCTCGGCCATCTGCGCCTGCACCTGCGCCAGCCGCATTTCCAGCGTCTGCAGCATCTGCCCCTGCCCGTTGGTCTGGGAATTCGAGACGCTGGCAATATGGCCTGCCAGCTGCTCCTGCCCGCGGGCCAGATCCTCGACCGTGTGGCCCAGCTGGTTCATCTGCCAGATCACCGGTTCTGTCGCGGCGCGGGTGCCGCGCACCACCCACAGCATCATCCCCAGCAGAAGGACGAACCCCGCCCCCAGCAGGATCAGCAGGGTCTGCGGGTCGGAAAGCAGCGTGTCCGTCATGTCCGCCCGAAGAGCCTTTCGATATCCGACAGCTTCAGCTCCACATAGGTGGGGCGGCCGTGGTTGCACTGGCCGGAATGGGGCGTGGCCTCCATCTGGCGCAGCAGTTCGTTCATCTCGGCCACCTGCATCCGGCGGCCCGACCGGATCGAGCCATGGCAGGCGACGCGGCTCAGGATCGCCTCGATCCGGGCCTGCAGGGTCAGGCTGTCGTCCTGATCGTTCAGTTCGTCCAGAACATCACGCAGCATCGCCTCGGCATTGATTTCGCCAAGGATCGCAGGGGTTTCGCGGATCGCCACGGCAGAGCCGCCAAAGGCCTCGACATGCAGGCCCAGCCTCGCCAGGTCGTCGGCGGCTTCCAGCAGGCGGGCGGCCTCGGGTTGCGACAGCTCGACGATCTCGGGGATCAGCAGCGCCTGGCTGGCGACGCCGTTTTCCGCCATCTGGCGTTTCAGCTTTTCATAGACCAGCCGTTCATGGGCGGCGTGCTGATCGACGATGACCATGCCGTTGGCCGTCTGGGCGATGATGTAGTTCTCGTGCACCTGGGCACGGGCGGCGCCAAGGGGGTGCTGCTCCAGCTCGGGGGTGGGGGCGGGGGCGTCGAACCGGGCCGAGGGCGCGGTATCGAAGTCCGGCAGCGCCTCTGACAGGCCGCGATAGCTGACCGGGGCCTCGCGCCGTTCGGGCGCCTGATAGACGAAAGGCTGGGCGGGCGCCTGCCACTGTGCGGCGCGGTCCAGCACCGGCTGGGAGGGGCGATCGGGGGGCGTGCCGCCGAACCCCTGCGCGGGTTCCGGGCGGAAGGCCTGCAGCGTCGCCCCCGCAACGGTGGTCGAGGCACGATGCCCGGCCTCGGCCAGCGCATGCCGCAGCCCCGAGACGATCAGCCCCCGCGCCGCCGCCGGATCGCGAAAGCGGACCTCGGATTTCGCGGGGTGGACGTTGACGTCGACCAGCACGGGCTCGCATTCCAGAAACAGCGCCGCGGCCGGGTGGCGATCCCGGCTGAGGAAATCGAAATAGGCAGCGCGCAGCGCGCCGGTCAGCAGCTTGTCCTTCACCGGGCGGCCGTTGACGAACAGGAACTGCGCCACCGCGGCGCCACGCGAATAGGTGGGCAGCGCGGCATAGCCCGTCATGTGCAGACCGTCGCGGCTGGCGTCGATGCGCAGCGCGTTCTCGGCGAACTCCCGGCCAAGGATCGTCTGCAGCCGCCCGTGCAGCGCATCGAACAGATCGCCGGTTTCGGCATCGGCGCGGAACAGCACCCGCGCCTCTCCGCCAGAGGCATCGCGCAGGGTGAAGCCCACGAAGGGTTCCGCCATCGCCAGACGCTTGACGACATCGACCACGGCCTGGGTCTCGGCCCGGTCGGTGCGCAGGAACTTCAGCCGCGCCGGGGTGGCATAGAAAAGGTCGCGCAGTTCGACCACGGTGCCGCCGTTCAGCGCCGCCGGGCGCACCCCCTCGTGGCGCGAGCCCGAAACCCGGATCTCGGCCGCGTCAAACCCCTGCGCGCGCGAGGTCAGCGACAGCCGCCCCACCGCCGCCAGCGACGGCAGCGCCTCGCCACGGAAACCGAAGGAATGGATGTTCAGCAGGTCCGAGCCGTCGATCTTCGAGGTCGCATGGCGTTCCAGCGCCAGCGGCAGCGATTCGGGCGACATCCCGCAGCCATCGTCCTGCACCCGGATCAGCGTCTTGCCGCCATCGGCGATGGTCACGTCGATGCGCCGCGCGCCGGCATCCAGCGCGTTCTCGACCAGCTCCTTGACGGCGGATGCGGGGCGTTCGACCACCTCGCCGGCGGCGATGCGGTTGATCGCGGCCTCGTCCAGCTGACGGATGACCGGTTGGGTTTCGCTTATCTTGGGGTCGGGACGAAGCATACCCCCACAGCTAGCATGACGGATCCGAGTCGCAAATGCCCCCCGCAGCGCGATCCGGGCAAAAAGGGTGAAAGGGTGAACGGCGGGCGGGAAACCGGCTTCCCCTGCGGGCCGTTTTGCTGTATCCGCCCGCAATCTCCGGGTCCGCCCGGAGGTTCATGGACCTTGCTGGACGACATCCCGGCTTGTGCCCTCACCCCTAGCCAAGGAGATCCCGATGTCGATCACCGTCGAAGAAAAACAGCGCCTGATGAAGGAATACGCGACCAAGGAAGGCGACACCGGTTCGCCCGAAGTCCAGGTCGCCATCCTGTCCTCGCGCATCGCGACCCTGACCGAGCACTTCAAGGTGCACAAGAAGGACAACCACGGCCGTCGCGGCCTGCTGATGATGGTTGCCCAGCGTCGTAAGCTGCTGGACTACCTGAAAGGCAAGGACGAAGCCCGTTACGCCGACCTGATCGCGCGCCTGGGCCTGCGCCGCTAAGCGCGCGTCCATCCGACGACAACGGCGCCCGTTCCGCAAGGAGCGGGCGTCTTGCGTTTCCGGCCCCCGTTCACCGGCTGGAAACCGCCCCCGCCTAGACTGCGGCCGCAAACGGCGGACCGCAGCATGGCAACCACGTTCAGTGTCATCTACCTCGGCAATTTCGCCGATCTCGACCCGACAGAGGGCAATGACGCGCTGGAGGGCGAGGGCACGTTGGTCGGCACGACCTTCGGTTCGGCCTCGGATCCGCTGGGGCTGCATGTGCATACCTTCGCACCCGGTTCGACCGGGGCCTCGGGCGGCAATTCCGGCTATTACGACAACGACAACAATCTGGCGTCAGACACCTTCACCATCGACGGCGGCGCGGACCGGGTGTTCGATTCCACCGAAGGCTATACCGCCACCATCACCTATACCGACGGCACCACCGCGACGATCACCGCCGTGGTCTTCCAGGACACTTCGGGCGATTTCTTTCTGGCGACGGAACTGTCGCAGAATGCCGACCAGGACGTGCTGGATGCCAAGCCGATCCAGTCGATGACCTTCACGGCGACCGACGGGGCGTTCTCGATCGGGATGTGGACGGACCGGGCGGCCGGCAATTTCCAGATCCCCGTCTGCTTTGCCGCCGGCACCGGCATCCTGACGCCCCGGGGCCTGCGCCCGGTCGAGGTACTGAGGCCCGGCGATCTGGTCTGCACCCTCGACAACGGGCCGCAGCCGCTGGTCTGGGTCGGCCGCCAGCACATGAGCGCCGAACGCCTGCGGCGTTACCCTGCCCACCGCCCGATCCTGCTGCCCGAGGGCGCCTTTGGCGCCACCCGCGCGGTGCTTTTGTCGCCGCAACATGCGGTGCTGTCGGGGCCCGACACCCTGCTGCGGGCCAAGCACCTGTCCGGCCCCGGCATCCGCATCGCCTGGGGGCGGCGCAGCCTGACCTATCACCACCTGATGTGCGACCGGCACCAGATCCTGCTGGCCGACGGCCTGCCCGCCGAAAGCTTCTATCCCGGTCCGGTGGCGCTGGCGGCGCTGCCACCGCAGGACCGCCGCGTCCTGCTGCGCCTGACGGGCGCCGATTACGGCGCCCGTGTCCGGCCGCTGCAGGGCCGTCACCCCCGGGGCTGAGCGTCAGGCCCGGCGGGCCTCGAACAGGATCTGGCCGCGCGGCAGCATCCGGTCCTGACGGGTCAGCCCCCAGCCGCTGCGCGCGGCCAGCGCGTGCAGATCGGCCTCCAGCACGTGATAGGGCGGCTTGCCGGGATGGGTCACCACGCCGTCGGGCTGGCGGACCTTGCCGGCCGCCGCCGCCGCATCCGGCGCAAGGAAAACGGTAAACATCACCAGACCGAGTCGCGGAAAACGTGTGAGGCCTTTCAGCGCAGTTTCCAGGTGATCGGCCGTCAGATGCGGGAAGACCGCAAAGGCGATGGCATGTGTGATCACATCCGGCACACCGGGAAAGGCGAAACCCGCATCCTCGATCAGATGCACGGGATCGAGGCGCGCGGGGTCCTCCAGCTCCTGCGCGTGACCGGCCAGCATCAGCGCGCGCGAGGCATCGGTGGCCCAGTAATGCCCGGGCTGCAGATAAGGCACGGCCTTACAGCCCAGCCGCAGGGATCCCGCCCCGATATCAAGCAGATAGTCCGAAGGCTGCACGCCCGCGTCGCGCAGGATCGCCATCTGGGCGCGCCCGGTTTCATCCCAGCGGCCGCCGACGATGCTGCGGTGGCGCCCCTCGGCGATGGCACTGTCGTAGAACCCCGGCGGGGTATAGGGAGAGGCGGTCATGACGGCGTGAAGGCTCCTGTCGGGGGGTGTCGGGGCTTATAGCGCAGGGGGTGCCGCGCCGGAAGCCGTGAGGGGCCCGCGCAACCGTCACGCTTCCATTTGAGGCCATTCTCATGTATGCGCGAGGCAATCTGAGACGTAGCGCGAGGACCCCCGCGCTGTGAAGGATTGATGACGGGGTCGGCGGCAATGGGGCCGCCATGCAAACGGAGGACCCGGGAGGGCCCGGGACTGCCTCCAGACAGGATACGATTGATGTTCAACGTAACGACGAAATCGATGCAGTGGGGCGACGAGACGCTCACGCTGGAAACGGGCAAGGTTGCTCGTCAGGCCGACGGCACCGTGATCGCCACGCTGGGCGAAACCTCGGTCATGGCCAACGTGACCTTCGCCAAGACGCAGAAGGAAGGCCAAGACTTCTTCCCTCTGACCGTCCACTACCAGGAAAAATACTATGCTGCCGGCAAGGTGCCCGGTGGCTTCTTCAAGCGTGAAGCGCGTCCGACCGAAAAAGAGACGCTGACCGCACGCCTGATCGACCGCCCGATCCGCCCGCTGTTCGCCCCCGGCTTCAAGAACGAAGTTCTGGTGATGTGCACCGTGCTGTCCCACGATCTGGTCAACGACCCCGATGTCGTCGCCATGATCGCCGCCTCGGCCGCGCTGACCATCTCGGGCGTGCCCTTCATGGGCCCGATCGCGGGCTGCCGAGTCGGCTTCTCGAATGGCGACTACGTGCTGAACCCCTCGGTCGACGACATGCAGGGGCTGCGCAGCAACCCCGAGCAGCGTCTGGACCTGGTCGTCGCCGGCACCAAGGGCGCCGTGATGATGGTGGAATCGGAAGCCTACGAGCTGACCGAGGAAGAGATGCTGGGCGCCGTGACCTTCGCGCATGCCCAGATCCAGCCGGTGATCGACCTGATCATCGACCTGGCCGAGGAAGCCGCCAAGGAACCCTTCGACTTCACCCCCCCGGACTACTCGGCCCTCTACGAGGTCGTGAAGGCCGCCGGTGAAGCGCAGATGCGTGCCGCCTTCGCGATCACCGACAAGCTGGAGCGCCAGTCCGCTGTCGCCGCCGCCGTCGCCGCGATCAAGGCCACCCTGTCCGAAGAGCAGCTGGCCGATGCGAACCTCGGCTCCGCGATCAAGAAGCTGGAATCCGGCGTCCTGCGCGGTGACGTGGTGAAGAACGGCCGCCGCATCGACGGCCGCGCGACCAACCAGGTCCGCTCGATCGTGTCGGAAACCGGCCTGCTGCCGCGGACCCACGGTTCGGCGCTGTTCACCCGTGGCGAAACCCAGGCGCTGGTCGTGACCACGCTGGGCACCGGCGACGACGAACAGATCATCGACGCGCTGCACGGCAATTTCCGTTCGAACTTCCTGCTGCACTACAACTTCCCGCCCTACTCGGTCGGTGAAGTGGGTCGCGTGGGTTCCCCGGGCCGTCGTGAAATCGGTCACGGCAAGCTGGCGTGGCGCGCGCTGCAGGCCGTGCTGCCGGCCCCGACCGACTTCCCCTACACCATCCGCGTCGTGTCCGAGATCACCGAATCGAACGGCTCGTCCTCGATGGCGTCGGTCTGCGGCGGCTCGCTGTCGATGATGGATGCAGGCGTTCCGCTGAAAGCGGCCGTGGCCGGCGTGGCCATGGGCCTGGTGCTGGAAGACGACGGCTCCTACGCGGTTCTGACCGACATCCTGGGTGACGAAGACCACCTGGGCGACATGGACTTCAAGGTTGCGGGCACCGAAGCGGGCATCACCTCGCTGCAGATGGACATCAAGGTCCAGGGCATCACGCCCGAGATCATGAAGACCGCCCTGGCGCAGGCCAAGGAAGGCCGGATGCACATCCTGGGCGAGATGAACAAGGCGCTGTCCGGCGCTGCGGAATTCTCGGTCCACGCACCGCGCATCGAGACCATGCAGATCCCCACCGACAAGATCCGTGAAGTGATCGGCTCGGGCGGCAAGGTCATCCGCGAGATCGTCGAGGTTTCGGGCGCCAAGGTCGACATCAACGACGACGGCGTGATCAAGATCGCCTCGGCCGATGGCGAAGCGATCCAGAAAGCCTACGACATGATCTACTCGATCGTGGCCGAGCCGGAAGAAGGCAAGGTCTACAAGGGCAAGGTCGTGAAGCTGGTCGATTTCGGCGCCTTCGTGAACTTCTTCGGCAAGCGCGACGGTCTGGTGCACGTGTCCCAGATCGAGAACCGCCGCCTGAACCACCCCTCGGACGTGCTGAAGGAAGGCCAGGAAGTCTTCGTCAAGCTCGTGGGCTTCGACGATCGCGGCAAGGTCCGCCTGTCGATGAAGGTCGTGGACCAGGAGACCGGCGAAGAAGTGACGAAGGAAGAAACCGCCGAGTGATCGGCCCTTCCTGACGCAAGGACCCGGATGCCCCGCCCGCAAGGGTGGGGCATTCTCATGTCTGCCGGACCGATCCCCCGGCCCCGGCCGAAACCACCAGAGGGTGCCCCTTTCATGACCCCCATCGTCTTCGACATGAGCGAACTGTTCTTCTATGCCTCGGGGCGGACGCAGTATTACGGCATCTCGCGCGTGGTGGCGGAACTGGGCCGTTCGCTGCGGGCCCGCCATGGGGCGCGGGTCGAACTGGCGATCTGGTCCCCCGGGCATCGCGGCTTTTTCCGGCTGCCGGAAACCGGCGGCGATCCGGCAGCGCTGAACCTGCCCGCGGTCAAGCCGATCCGGGTGCGGACCTCTTTCCCGGACCGCAAGCCGCTGCGCGACCTGCTGCATCCGCTGGTCTGGGCGGGGGCGCGGGCGCTGAACCGGCGGCGCTGGCGGGCGGCCGGGCTGCGGCTGGAACCGGTGGACCTGCGCGGCAAGGTCGTGGTCTCGGCCGCGCGGACCAAGCTGCTGACCGACATGGGCGATGTGCTGGGCGCGCAGGGCCAGGTGGAATTCGTGCCGATGCTGCATGACTTCTTCGCCCTGCACGATTTCGACGGCTGGGCGGGCACCGCCTATCCGAAGAAGGTGCTGCATGACAACCAGGCCATCCTGCGCGCGGCCGGCCGGGCGCTGACCGTATCTGAATTCACCCGGCAGGAGCTGCTGGATTTCGCCGCCCGTGGCACCCTGCCCCTGCCCCGCGTGGTCCGCGCCGTGCCTCTGGTTCACGAGACCCCCGCCGGCACCGAAGCCCCCGAACAACTGCCCCCGACCGAGCCCTACCTGCTGACCGTCGGCCAGAACCTGGGCCGCAAGAACCTGGAATGCGTCTTTGACGCGCTGGTGGCGTTGCAGGCGCGCGGCGCGCGCGTGCCGCTGCTGGTGCTGGCCGGCAAGCCGCGCGACACGATCCGCGCCCATCTGCAGGACCCGCGCTATGACGCGGTGCGCGACCGGATCCGCGAATATCCGAACGTCAACCAGACCGATCTGAACGCGCTTTATGCCGGGGCGCTGTCGCATGTCATCGCCAGCCGCCTTGAGGGCTGGGGCCTGCCCCCCGGCGAGGCGCTGTGGTCGGGCAGCCCGACGATCTGTTCCGACATCCCGGTGCTGCGCGAGGTCTGCGGCGATCTGGGGATCTATTTCGACCCCGACAGCCCCGACCAGCTGGCCGACCGGATCGACGCGCTGCAAAACGATCCCGAGGGCACCGCCGCCCTGCGCGCCCGCATCGCCGACGCCCGGCCGCACCTGCGCAGCTGGCACCACGTCGCCGATGACCTGGTGCGGGTGCTGGACGAAACCGCCTGAGGCCTAGCGGCTGCGGCGCAGCAGCTGATCGCCCAGGTCTTCGGGCAGGGCCTTGTAGCTGCCGTGCACCAGGTAGCGGTTCCACAGGTAGCCGATGAACTGGCGCACCAGCCGGGGATCCGCGCGCCAGTCGCGGTCGCGCAGCGCCGCATCCAGCCGCGCGGCATCGGGGGCATGACGCACCAGCCCCTCGATATTGTAGCAGGCCTGCCCGAGGGTGATCACCGGGCGCTCCAGCAGCAGCGATTCGATCCCCACGGTGGAATTCAGCGTGATCACCGCGCGGGCGTCCCGGATCAGCTCGGAGGTGACGTTGCCATTGGCGAAGGTCACGCGCGGATGGCTGCGCCGCCCGATGACCGAGCGCTTGAAGCTGGGATGTTCCTTGATGACGAAATGCTCGTCCGGGTGGCGCTCGGCCAGGTCGCAGATCACGTCCAAGAACTGCTCCATGTCGCGCACCCAGGGCGAATGCACCGTCACCTGCATGTCCGAGGGCACCTGGAAAGGCACGAAGACATAGCCGGGCTCTAGCGTGACCGGGGCATGGCGGCTTTTCGAGGGCCGGTTGTTCACCGCCTGCGGATAGCCTTCGGCGGCCAGGTCCTGGTCGGTCTCTAGGTAGAAGGCGGCCTCGCGCGGGACCGAATTGGCGCCGTTCAGCCCCTTTGGGTCGACCTGCAGCGTATTGGGGAAAAACCCGGCCTCGATGAAGACGCGGGGGCGGCCGCGGCTGGCCTCGGCCAGCACCGATTCCGGAAAGACCGAGCCGTTGTAGACGATGGTCACGTCCGGGTTGGTGATCGCCAGCTCGGCCTTCAGCGCCTCCAGCAGCAGCGCCGCCTGCACCCGCTTGACATGGCCATAGACCCCCGAGACCACCGGATTGCCGAAGACCGCGGGCACGCGGATCCGCTTGCGCTCCAGGTTGCCGGCGACCAGCTGGCGCGACAGCGCCCCAGGCGCCAGCATCTTGCGCAGCAGAAGCGTCCAGGCCCGCACGCCACCCCGCTGCCGCGCCAGCCGCTGCATCACCGCGCCGGTGCCGGTGCCGATAGCCGTCACCTCGGGGGCAAGGCGCGCATCGAAAGAGGCGATCACGCCGGTGTCGAGCTTCAGGAACCGCATGGGGCCTCCGTCCTTCTGGGGCAGGAAAAAAGGGGCGCCCGCCGGACGCCCCCCTTCCTAGGTCTGACCCGGGTCCCGGTTCAAGCCGGATCCTTGGCAAAGCGCAGGTACGGCAGTTTCACGTCCAGATCACCGTATTTCGCCGCCGCCGCTTCGTTGTCCAGCGACAGCGCCACGATCACGTCCTGCCCGGTGGTCCAGTTCGCCGGCGTCGCCAGCGGCACGCCATAGGTCTTCTGCAGACCGTCGAGGGCGCGCAGCACCTCGGCAAAGTTGCGGCCCACCGACATCGGATAGGTCATCGACAGCTGCAGCTTCTTGTCCGGGCTGATGATGAAGACCGACCGCACCGTGGCGGTATGCGCGGGCGTCCGGCCATCGGGCAGATAGGCATCGGCGGGCAGCATGTCGAACAGCTTGGGCACCTCCAGATCGGTGCCGTCGATGATCGGGAAGGCGGCGGGCACGCCCGCCACGGCCTCGATGTCGCCCTTCCATTTCTTGTGCTCTTCCGCGCCGTCGACGGAAATGCCGATCACCTTGGTGTTGCGCTTGGCCCATTCCGGCGCCAGCTGCGCCACGGCGCCGAATTCGGTGGTGCAGACGGGGGTGAAATCCTTCGGATGCGAGAACAGGATCGCCCAGCTGTCACCGATCCAGTCGTGGAAGGAAATCTCTCCCTGGTCGGTGTTGGCGGTGAAATCGGGGACAATATCATTGATGCGAAGAGCCATCGGTGACCTCCTGTCAGAAAGCTGTGGCCCCTATGTAGGCCCCGCAGGCCGCCTTTGCACCCGTTTCGTGCCCTCTGCCCCAAGGGAAGGGCCGCGGCGTGCGGCCGCGCGTCAGCGATGTCTTGTGCAGCCCTGCCGCCGGGTGCACAACTTGCGCCGAAGCGATCGAAGACGGAGACGGAGACGACCAATGATCGAGAAGCGCCAGTTCTACATCAACGGCCAGTGGGTAAACCCGGCCGAGCCCAACGATCTGCAGGTCATCAACCCCTCGACCGAAGAGCCCTGCGCGGTGATCTCCCTGGCCGGTGAGGCCGATGTCAACGCCGCCGTCGCCGCCGCCAAGGCCGCCTTCCCCGCCTGGATGGCCACCCCCCCCGAAGAACGCATCGCGCTGGCCGAGAAGATCCTGGCCATCTATCAGGCCCGCCGCGAGGACATGGCCCAGGCCATGTCGATCGAGATGGGCGCGCCGATCGACTTTTCGCGCTCGGACCAGTGGGGCGCGGGCTTCAGCCACACCAAGGGCTTCCTGAACGCGGCGAAGAAATTCCAGTTCATCCGCCCGCTCGGCGATCACGCCCCCAACACCCGCATCGTCTACGAGGCCGCGGGCGTCTGCGCGATGATCACGCCGTGGAACTGGCCGATGAACCAGGTCACGCTGAAGGTGATCGCGGCGCTGATCGCGGGCTGCACCATGGTGCTGAAACCCTCCGAGGAAAGCCCCCTCAACGCCGTCGTCTGGGCCGAGATCATGGACGAGGCCGGCGTGCCCGCCGGTGTCTTCAACCTGGTGAACGGCAATGGCCTGGGCGCGGGCACGCTGCTGTCTGGGCACCCGGACGTGGACGTTGTCAGCTTCACCGGCTCGACCCGCGCGGGCCTGGCGATCTCGGCCAATGCCGCCAAGACCCTGAAACGCGTGCATCTGGAACTGGGCGGCAAGGGCGCCAACCTGATCTTCGAGGATGCCGATGACGATGCCGTCGCCCGCGGCGTGCGCGACATGATGGACAACACCGGCCAGTCCTGCAACGCGCCCTCGCGGATGCTGGTGCAGCGCGGCATCTACGACGCCGCCGTCGAAACCGCCGCCCGGGTCGCCAATTCCATCGCCATCGGCCCCGCCGACCAGCCCGGCCCCCACATCGGCCCGGTCGTCAACGCCGTCCAGTTCGACAAGATCCAGGGCCTGATCCGCAAGGGGATCGAGGAAGGCGCCCGCCTCGTCGCCGGCGGCCCCGACCGCCCCGAGGGCTTCAACCGCGGCTTCTTCGTCCGCCCGACGGTCTTCGCCGATGCCAACAACCAGATGACCATCGCGCGCGAGGAAATCTTCGGCCCGGTGCTGACGATGATCCCCTTCGACACCGAGGAAGAAGCCCTCGCCATCGCCAATGACACGCCCTACGGCCTGACCAACTACGTCCAGACGCAGGATCCGGCCCGCGCCAACCGGCTGGCGCTGAAACTGCGTTCGGGCATGGTGGAAATGAACGGCCAGTCCCGCGGCCAGGGCGCGCCCTTCGGCGGCATGAAGGCCTCGGGCATCGGCCGCGAAGGCGGCAGCTGGGGCCTCGAAGACTTCATGGAGGTCAAGGCGATCTCCGGCTGGGACGCGAAAACCGCCTGATCCCGCCCGGGTCTTCCCGAACAGAAAAGGGGCGCCTCCGGGACGCCCCTTTTCATTTTCTTGTTCCAAATACCTCGGGGGAGTCGCGCAGCGACGGGGGCAGAGCCCCCTGCCCCGGTTCGCAGATCAGACGAACCGCCCGCCCCGCTCGATCACCTCGATCTGGTAGCCATCGGGATCGGCGACGAAAAAGAACTTCGCCAGCAGCGTGCCCCCCGGGCTGAACTCGACCATCTTGCGCGGGTTCAGCCCTTCGGCCTCGAAACGCGCATGTTCCGCCGCCAGATCCGCGACCGACACCGCCAGGTGACCATAGCCCGAGCCCGGCTCATAGGGCACCTCCTGCCCCTTGTTCACCGTCAGCTCCAGCTCAAAACCGGTCTCCGCATTCGACAGGTAGATCAGCAGGAAATCGTCGAACTCCAGCCGCTCGGCCACCTCCAGCCCGAAGGCCCGGGCATAGAAATCGACCGAGCGCGCCTCGTCCAGCACGCGGATCATCGAATGGATCATCTTGGCCATGGCCATCTCCTTGAACGCATTGTCCAAGGTCTAGACGGCCCGGCCCTGCGGCGAAAGCCTCAGAACGGCGCGGGTGCGCGGAACTTCATGCCGCGGCCACCATCGGGATGCAGCAGGCGCAGTTCCTCGGAATGCAGCATCAGGCGGGGGTGATCGTCGCGCGCGGTGCCTTCGGCATAGAACGGATCGCCCAGGATCGGATGGCCCATCGCCAGCATGTGCACCCGCAGCTGGTGCGAGCGCCCGGTCTGAGGGAACAGCCGCACCCGGGTTTCGCCCGGCCCGTATTTGACCACCTTCCAGTCGGTGACGGCGGGCTTGCCGTTCACATGATCGACCATCTGCTTTGGCCGGTTCGGCCAGTCGACGATCAGCGGCAGATCGACAGTGCCGGTTTTCGGCTCCAGAAGCCCCGAAAGCCGCGCGACATAGACCTTCTTCGTGCGGCGGTGCTCGAACTGCAGGCCCAGATGGCGCTGCGCACTCGGCGTCATCGCAAAGACCATCACCCCCGAGGTATCCCGATCCAGCCGGTGCACCAGCAGCGCGGTCGGAAAGGCCGCCTGGACGCGGCTCAGCAGGCAGTCCGAAAGATGCGCGCCCCGGCCCGGCACAGACAGCAACCCCGAAGGCTTGTCGACAACAAGGATCTCATGGTCCTCGTGCAGCACGGCCAAAGGCACGTCGGGGGGCGCATATTCGGCGGAAAGATCGGGCATGTCGGACATGAGCCGCTGATACAGGGGTTTCCGCGTCGCGTCCATCGCAGGCGGGGCGGCGGATGTGGGACTGCATACCTCGCGGTAAGGATTGGCGCCTATGCTGAGCACTCATCAGGGCGAAGGGACAGGGCATGGAACTCACGCTGCGCAAACTGAACGGGATCGACGTGGTGGACGTGCAGGCCGATCGGATTGATGCCGCCGTCGCGATCCGCTTCAAGGACGAGATGCGCACGATCACCGGCCAGTCTCAGGGCCGCGTGGTATTGGACCTGGGACAGGTGGATTTCATCGATTCCAGCGGCCTGGGTGCGGTGGTGGCCGCGATGAAGCAGCTTGACGGCCAGGCCACGCTGGATCTGGCGGCGCTGCGTCCCAATGTCGACCGGGTGTTCCGGCTGACCCGCATGGATACGGTCTTTGCCATCCATCCCACCGCCGAAGCCGCCTGCCCCGCCCATGCAGAGTGAAACCCGGAACAAGGGCTGCGAGGCCGAACCGGCGGAGGCGCCGCATCTGCTGCCCGATCGGCCGCAGGACTCCCCGCATGCCGAGGCCAGGGTGCGGCTGCGCCTGTCCTTTCCAGCCACCACCCTATCCGTGCGCAAGGCCCTGCAGACAGTGCTGACCGGGCTGGACCCCCTGCGGCTGGAACCCGAGGAAAGCGGCACCGTCGAACTGGTTCTGGCCGAAGCGCTGAACAATATCGTCGAGCATGCCTATGCCCCCGAAGCGCCGGGTTGGATCACCCTGGAGTGCCACCACGATACCGCCGGGCTGCATGTGGCGATCCGCGACCGCGGGCGGATGATGCCGAATGGCGTGCCCCCGATCGGCCGGGTCGATCCGCTGCCAGAAGCGCTCAATGCCCTGCCCGAGGGCGGATTCGGCTGGTTCCTGATCCGCGACCTGTCCCGCGACATCCGCTACCGGCGGCTGGACGACAGCAACGAACTGACTTTCCGCATCAACCTCGGGCCCACCGCGGGCTGAACAGGTGGCAGGGGGCGCTGCCCACGCCGCGGCTGTGCCGCGACTCCCCCGGAGTATTTCTGGCCAGATGACAGGGAAGCGGTGCCCTCAGGCGACAGAAATGCCCTGAAAATGCCCGATAGCCCTCCCATTGCTGACATGACGCCGCGGCATCCTGTGTATGTAGCTGAAAAAGCTTCCCTCGGCGCCGTGGATCCAGCCCCCACCCAGTACACGGCGCCGAGGTCTTTCGCTGTTTTCAGGACCTTGATCGGGTCTTGACGCAGCGGCCCCCTCTTCGCAGTCTGGCGCCGCAGACGTGAGGGAGGCCTGTTTCAATGCGCGATTTCCAGTTGCCGGGGCGCTCGCCCGTATGGGCCGAAAATGGCATGGCCGCGACCTCGCATCCGATTGCCGCTCAGGTGGCGCTGGACATGCTGAAGGCGGGCGGCAATGCGATGGATGCCGCGATCGCAGGGGCGGTTACCCTGGGCGTTTGCGAGCCTGCCATGTGCGGGCTGGCCGGGGATTGCTTTGCCCTGGTGAAACCCGCGGGGCAGGATCAGGTGCTGGGCTTTAACGGATCGGGCCGGGCGCCAGCCGGCGCCGATGCCGAAGCCCTGCGGGCGCGCGGGCTGGCAGCGGTTCATCCGCAATCTGCCGAGGCCGTGACCCTGCCGGGCGCCGTCGCCGCCTTCTCCGCCATGTCCGAACGCTGGGGACGCAAGGGGCTGGATGCCAGCCTGGCCCCGGCCATCCGCTATTTCGAAACCAGCGTGCCGGTACATCCCCGCGTGGCCTTCGACTGGGCCGCAGAGGCGGGTGCGCTGGATCCCGTGGCACGGCGGCACTTCCTGCCCGGCGGCGCGGCGCCCAGGGTCGGTGACCGGTTTGCTCTGCCCGGCCAGGCGACGCTGCTGCGCCGAATCGCCGCCGAGGGCCCGAAGGCCTTCTACGAAGGCGAGGCTGCCGAAGACATGCTGGCGGCGCTGAAACGCTATGGCGGCGTGCATACGGCCGAGGATTTCGCCGCAGTCGCGGGCGAGGTGACCACCCCGATCGAGGGCCAATATGGCGACGCCCGCCTGCTGGAGCATCCGCCGAACGGCCAGGGCGCAACCGCGATCCTGATCCTTAACATCCTGTCGCAGTTCGATCTTTCGGCCCTTGATCCGTTCGGTGCCGCCCGCGCCCATCTGGAGGCCGAGGCCGTGAAACTGGGCTATGACGCCCGCAACCGTCTGCTGTCGGATGCCGCGCTGGCGGATGGGGCGCAGATGCTGGACCCGGCCTTTGCCGCCACGCTGGCCGCGCAGATCGATCCCGCCCGGGTCCGCCCGGCGCAAACCCAGGCGGAAGGCCAGCCGCATCGCGATACCGTCTACATCACCGTCGTCGACTGCGACCGCATGGCCGTGTCGCTGATCTATTCCGTCTTCCACGCCTTCGGATCCGGCATCGGCACCGAGAAATTCGGCCTGCTGCTGCACAATCGTGGCTGCGGCTTTACCCTGACGCCCGGACATCGCAACGTCTACGGCGCCGGCAAGCGGCCTCTACACACGATCATTCCGGGGATGCTGGCAACCTCGGGCGGGGCACCCGACATGCCCTTCGGCGTCATGGGCGGCGCCTATCAGGCAGCGGGCCATGCACGTTTTGTCAGCAACCTGATGGATTTCGGCCTGACGCCGCAGGCCGCCATCGACGCCCCCCGTGCCTTCCCCGAAGCCGGCAAACTGCGCATCGAACGCGGCTATGCCCCCGAGGTGATCGCCCAGCTGGCCGCGATGGGCCATGACATCGCCGCCCCCGAAGAACCCATCGGTGGCGCCCAGGCGATCCGGATGCATGACAACGGCATGCTGGAGGGCGGATCGGATCCGCGTAAGGATGGCTGCGCCGTGGGCTACTGACCCGAGGCGCTCAGTTCATCTGGAAATGCAGCATGTAGGTGCCATCCTCGAGGGGCCCGAACAATTCGGGCACGTCGGGATGGTCCACCGGCTCGCCGGACTGGTCGATCTCGAGGTTCTGCTCCGAGACATAGGCGATGTAGTAGCTCTCGTCGTTCTCGGCCAGCAGGTGGTAGAAGGGCTGTTCGCGGCGCGGCCGGCTCTCTTCGGGAATGGAGGCATACCATTCCTCGGTATTCGAGAACTCGGGGTCGATATCGAACACCACCCCCCGGAAGGCATGCTTCCTGTGGCGCACGATCTGGCCCAGATTGTATTTCGCTGTCGCAGTCAGCATCGTCTTGCAGCTCATCCTGCCCACTTCTAACGTCACATCCCGGTGATTGTCCAATCACCGGGCCATTTCCGGCCATGGCAAAGACCCCGGGGGTGACCGTTGAGCCTGTTCCTGACCGTTCTCCAGATCGTTGCCCCCGTCTTCATCCTGGCGGCAATCGGCTACATATGGGTGCGCATGGGGCTTGAATACAAGGTCGAATTCGTCACGCGGTTGACGATGACCCTGTCGGTGCCCTGCCTGATCTTCACCTCGCTGATGAAGACGCGCATCGACCCGGCCGCGCTGACGGCGATTTCGCTAGCCGCCGTCGCGGCTTATGCGGTTCTGACGCTGGCGGCCTGGATCGTGCTGAAGGGCACCCGCCTGCCACTGCGCAGCTATCTGGCACCGATGATTTTCGGCAATACCGGCAATCTGGGCCTGCCGGTGGCGATGTTCGCCTTCGGCGAGGCGGGCTTTGGCTATGCGGTGGTCGTCTTCGCGATCATGGCCATCTGGAGCTTCACCTTCGGCATCTGGATCGTCGCCGGCGGAGGATCGCTGACCCGCGCCCTGAAAGAGCCACTTCTGTGGGCGACGCTTTTGGGCGGGCTGTTCCTGTCGCAGGGCTGGCAGACGCCCGCCTTCCTGACCAACACGCTGCAACTGGTGGGCCAGATCGCCATCCCGCTGATGCTGATCACCCTGGGCGTCGCGGTGGCGCGGCTCAGGCCTGCGGAACTCAAGCTGGCAACGGGTCTGAGCCTGCTGAAATACCTGCTGTGCCTCGGCACGGCCTGGATCATCGGGCGCGCCTTCGGGCTGGATCCGGTGGCCTTCGCGGTGCTGGTGCTGCAGGTTTCGACCCCGGTGGCGGTGACGTCCTTCCTGCTGGCCGAGAAATACGGCGCCGATTCCGATGCGGTGGCGGGGCTGGTGGTGGTCTCGACACTGATGTCGGTGGCGGCAATTCCGCTGATCCTGGCGGTGCTGCTCTAGGCTTGGGGTTTGCCGCGCGGCCCCTTTCGATTACATTTCCCGGAAAACACAGGCAGAAGACAGGCAACAAACACATGAGCAGAATGCTGGCCGCGCTCTTGATCGTGCTGGCGGTGGCGTCCTGCGGCGGTCGGGACAAGGTGCCCCCGCAGCAGCTGGACGACGCCTGCGCGATCCTGGCCGAGCGCCCGAACTACCGTCGCGCCTTCTCGCGCGCCGAACGCCGCTGGGGCGTGCCGGTGCCGGTTCTGATGGCGGTCATGCACCAGGAAAGCAAATTCGTCGGCAATGCCCGGACCCCGCATACCTATATCCTGGGGATCATCCCGATGGGGCGGCAAAGCTCGGCCTATGGCTACAGCCAGGCGCTGGATG
Organism: Pseudooceanicola sp. NS-SX9; assembly: GCF_057380705.1. Lineage (NCBI taxonomy): Bacteria > Pseudomonadati > Pseudomonadota > Alphaproteobacteria > Rhodobacterales > Paracoccaceae > Pseudooceanicola > Pseudooceanicola sp. NS-SX9. The sequence continues at coordinate 3,454,616 of NZ_CM170818.1, forward strand.
CCACCTGGGACGAATATGAACAGAAGGTTGGCGGCCGCTTCGCGCGCCGCAACGACATCAACGATGCGACGGATTTCATGGCCTGGTACATGGCGCAATCCTCGCAGCAACTGGGGATCCGCCTGGATGATGCGCGCTCGCAGTACCTAGCCTACCACGAGGGGCGCGGCGGCTATCAGCGCGGCAGCTACCTCAAGAAATCCTGGCTGATCGCCGTGGCGCAGCGCGTCAACATCCGCGCCACGCTCTACGACAGCCAGCTGCGCTACTGCCGCTGACCCTTCTGTCGGGGTCCTAGTTGGACCCCGACATGAACAGGCCGTTGTTCAGGCTCATGCCGGTCTTCAGCTGGTTCAGCACAACGGTGGTGACGCTGCCCGAGGCATCGTGCAGCACCCATTGCCGCAGCGCCACCGGGCTGGCCGAGAACACCAGGTCGATATAGCCGTAATCGGGATGCTCGGGGTCCTGGGCGCGGATCACTGTATCCCCGCCCTCGCTGCGCCGGTCGGTCACCATGTTCGAGCGCGTCAGATCGACGTTCTTCTGCAGGATGATCCCCAGCGGCGTCTTCGACAGCGGATAGGTTTCGGTGCCGTCGGTCTTTGGATCAAAGATCGTCACGGCACTGCCGCTGGCCACCACCAGCGCCTTGTTGGGCGGGTCATATTCGAACCGCATCCGGCCGGGCCGCTTGATGTACAGCGTCCCGGTCGAGATCGAGCCGTCCTCGTTCAATTGCGAGAACTTCGCGGTGCCGGTCGTCAGACCGTTCAGATACTGGGAAATCTGCGTCAGCGACAGGGTCCCGGCCGCGGCCGGAAGCGCGAGGGAACACAGAAGGGCGACCGGGGCCAGAAGGCGGGCAAGGCGTTTCATGCAGCAGATGTAATCTCGGTCATGGGTCCGTTCCAGTCCCAACGCCCCGGCCCGCCCGGCTGTTCCGGCGAACTCTCGCCGTCCTTTCATCTGTCCCGAAATACGGCCGGGGGAGCGGGCCCCGGCCCCACTGGGGCAGAGCCCCCTGCCCGTTCAGGCCCCCTCGCCCAGCCCCTCCAGCGCGGCACCGCGCTGCACGCTCCACCACAGCAGCAGGGCCAGAGCCCCCGGCAGCAGGATGCCCAGGGTCATCGGCAGGGTGCTGTCGGTGCCCGCCACCGCCACCAGGGTCGAGACCGCGAAGGCCACGGCGAACTGGATCGCCCCCAGCACGGCCGAGGCCAGCCCCGCCGCCCCGCGCCCCATCTCCATGGTGATCGACATGGCATTGGCGCTCAGCAGGCCGACCATGCCGATGGCGACCCACAGCGGCACCACAAAGGCCCACATCCAGGACGCACCCGACATCGCCAGCAGTGCCACGCCCGCCGCCACAAAGACCGGCAGGCCCACGGGCACGATCCGGCGCGCCTCAAAGCGGTTCAGCAGCCAGTTGTTGACCTGGCCGAAGACCACCAGCGCCACTGCGATCAGCGCGAACAGCAACCCATATTCCATGCTGCCCAGGCCATAGACCCCCTGGAAGATCCCCGAAGATCCGGTGATGAAGGCGAACATCGCCCCCTGCACCAGGGCTGCCACCAGCGCCATGCGCAGGAAGCCCGGGCGCTGCAGCAAGGCGCCGCTGCGGGCCAGGGCCGTGCGGAAAGGCGCCTCGGCCCGGGCTTCGGGGGGCAGGGTCTCTGGCAGGATGACCTTGGCCAGCACCAGGGCCACCACGCCGATCCCCACCATCGCCACGAAGATCGACTGCCAGCCCAGCCAAGTCAGCAGCAGGCTGCCCAGGAACGGCGAGGCGATCGGGCCCAGCGTCATCAGCATGACCAGCACGGTCATCGTCTTGGCGGCCTCGCGGCCCGTCATCAGGTCGTTGATCACCGCGCGCCCCACCAGCATCCCGGCACAGGCGCCGATCGCCTGAAGAAAGCGCAGGATGTTGAACACCGTCACGTCACGGGTGATCAGAAGCCCGACCGAGCTGAGCGTGAACAGCACCGCCCCCACCAGCAGCGGCCCCTTTCGGCCGTAACCGTCGATCATCGGCCCCAGCACCAGCTGGCCGACGCACAGCCCAAGGAAGAAGATCGACAGCGACATCTCGGTCGCCGAGGCACTGGCGTTCAGCGCCTGCGACAGCTCTCCCATGGCCGACAGATACATGTCGGTGGCCACCGGCGGGAACAGCGACAGGATCGCCAGCACAAGGGTGATCAGCGGGATGTTCACCCGCCGCGCCACGGGCGGCGCAGAAGAGGGTCGGGTTTCGGACATGAGGAGGCTCCTGTAAGGATGGGGCACCCCTGCCATCCGCACGGAGCGTTCCGGATCGCCCGGACGGCAGGGGATCTGTCAGGGAGGAGACAGTGAGTCGATATTTATCAGACTGCAGTCTAAAAACTAGAAGAAACGTGACTCGCTTCCGCACGAAAGGCTGTGCATGACCGAACCGAAGGCACCCGGACGGCCGCGCGACGCCGCGACCGATCAAAAGCTCAAGGCCGCCGCGCTGCAGCTGGTACAGGAACACGGCTATGGCGCGGTCAGCATCAGCGCGATCATCGCCACGGCGGGCGTTTCCCGGCAGACGCTCTACAACCGTTGGAAATCCAAGGCCGATCTGGTGCTGGAGGCGATGAACGACGATGCAGCACTGCAGGTGGGCCTGCCCGATCCCGATGCCGCCGGATCGTGCCGGGTGGCGCTGAAGCTGTTCCTGCAGGACGTGTTCCGGCAGATTTCCCGCAACGGCCGGCCGCTGGCCAGCCTGATCGCCAGCGCCCAGCAGGACCCGGCCTTTCGCGATGCCCTGCGCACCAGCTTTGTCTATCCAAGGGAACAGATCGTCATCGCCCTCCTCTCCGAGGCGCAGCGCCGCGGAGAGCTGGGGCCAGAGCGCGACATCCAAACCCTGTCGGCCTTCGTGCACGGCACCTTCTGGTACCGGCTGCTGAACGGCGAGGCGCTGGAGGACGAAAACGCCCGCGCCATCGCCGACGAGATCTTCGCCACCTCCTGAAACGGAAACGGCGGGGCCCTGCCCCGCCGTGTCGCTGTCGCGATGCCGCCCCCGGGCCTACTGCGGCTCGGGCACCAGGACCTCGCGCTTGCCGACGTGGTTCGCCGGGCTGACGACGCCCTCGTCCTCCATCTGCTCGACCAGGCGGGCGGCCTTGTTGTAGCCGATGGCCAGCTTGCGCTGGATGTAGGAGGTCGAGCACTTGCGGTCCTTGATGACGATGGCCACGGCCTGATCGTAGAGCGCGTCGTCGCCGCTGGTGTTGCCGCCGGTGTTCAGCCCCAGCACGGCATCGATATCGTCGGCCTTGTCGTCGTCGGGGCCTTCCACCACGCCACCGATGTAATCGGGCGGACCGAAGGCCTTGAGGTGGTTCACCACCTCCTCGACTTCTTCATCCGACACGAAGGGCCCGTGGCAGCGGGTGATCCGCGAGCCGCCCGCCATGTACAGCATGTCGCCCATGCCCAGAAGCTGCTCGGCGCCCTGTTCGCCCAGGATGGTTCGGCTGTCGATCTTCGACGTCACCTGGAAGGAGATCCGGGTCGGGAAGTTGGCCTTGATCGTGCCGGTGATCACATCGACCGAAGGCCGCTGGGTCGCCATGATCAGGTGGATCCCCGAGGCCCGCGCCATCTGCGCCAGGCGCTGGATGCAGGCTTCGATCTCCTTGCCCGCGACCATCATCAGGTCGGCCATCTCGTCGACGATAACGACGATATAGGGCATCTTGACCGGCTGGATCTCCTCGGTTTCGAAGACCGGATCGCCGGTTTCCTCGTCAAAGCCCGTCTGTACCGTGCGCGAGAACATCTCGCCCCGGTTCAGGGTTTCCTGAACGCGGGAATTGTAGCCGTCGATGTTGCGCACGCCCATCTTGGACATCTTGCGATAGCGCTCTTCCATCTCGCCGACGACCCATTTCAGCGCCACGACCGCCTTCTTGGGATCGGTGACGACGGGCGACAGCAGATGCGGGATGCCGTCGTAGACCGACAGTTCCAGCATCTTCGGGTCGATCATGATCAGCCGGCAGTCTTCCGGGGTCAGCCGGTAGAGCAGCGACAGGATCATGGTGTTGATGGCGACCGATTTACCCGAACCGGTGGTCCCCGCGATCAGCAGGTGGGGCATCTTCGCAAGGTTCGCCACCACGGCATCGCCGCCGATGTCCTTGCCAAGCGCCAGCGGCAGCTTCTTGGAGGTGTCGCCGAAATCGCGCGCCGCCAGGATCTCGCGCAGCACGACCATCTCGCGGTTCTCGTTCGGCAGTTCGATCCCGATGACCGAGCGGCCGGGAACGGTGGACACCCGCGCCGACAGTGCCGACATCGAGCGCGCGATGTCATCCGCCAGGCCGATCACCCGGCTGGCCTTCAGGCCCGGCGCCGGTTCCAGTTCGTACATGGTGACGACGGGACCGGGGCGGACGCTGACGATCTCGCCCTTGACGCCGTAGTCGTCCAGCACCGATTCCAGCGTCCGGGCGTTCTCTTCCAGCGCCTCGTCCGACAGGTAGTGGCGCTCGATCGAGTCGGGGCTGCGCAGCAGGTGCAGCGGCGGCAGTTCGTAGTCCTCGGCGATCTTCGTGGTGATCCCGGCGGGCTTGCGCTGTTCCAGCGACGCCCGCGGAGAGGTCGCCACCGCAGAACGCGGTCCATCCACCCGCGGCGCGGCAGGGGAGGGGGCCGCAGCCGCACCCAGGCGCGGCATCACCGGCGCCGAAACCGGGGCCGCGACGGGGGCGGCGGGCATCTGCGCCGGCAGATAGGCCTCGTCCTCGTCATCCTCGTCAAAGGTTTCGGGGCGGTAGTCGCCGGCGCCTTCGCGCACCAGGCCGCGCGGCGCGTCCGGGGCGTCGTAGGCCTCGAAATCGTCGTAATCCTCTTCCGCCTCGGGCAGCGGATCGGCGGCATGGGCCGCGGGCGCATAGGGATCCTCATGGACGGCAGGTGCGTAGGGATCTTCGTAGGCGGGCGCCGCATAGGGATCTTCATGGGCAAAGGCCTGGGGCGCGGGGGCCTGGGTTGCGGGGGCCTCGGACCAGTGACCGTCCTCGAAGACCTCATAGGCATCCTGGCCGCCGCGCAGGTCGAACTGCGGCGTGGCCACGGCCTGCGGAACGGCAGAGGGCATGACGGGCTGCGCCGCAGCGACCGGTTGCCGGGCCGGCGCCGGTGAATGCGCCGGGGCCGCCTGGCCATGGGATTGCAGGAACTCCGGGACCGGCGCCGCGCGCTCTGCCCGCAGGGCCGGGGCGGCCGGGATCGCGGCGGCCGCTGCCGACAGCGGCGGCTCGGGCGGCAGGGTCCGGGCCTGGGCATGCATCGGCGGCTCGCGGCGTTCGGGCAGGATCAGCGGTGCGGGACCGCGCGGACGCACCGCCCGCGGACCTGCACTGACCGGCGCCACGATGGTGCGGCTGACCATGCCGCCCCGCCCCGCGCGCGAGCGTACGACATTGGCGATCTTGGCCTTGATGCGGTCATCGTCACCGAATTCATCATCGTGATCGAAGGCCGCAGGGGCGTCCGACGTCCGCCGCGAAAAACCGGGAATGCGGCTGAGCAGACCGCCGCGGGCGGGCTCTGCCGGGGCTTCCTGGTAGGTCGCAACGTCTTCGTAATCGTCCTCGGCATAGGCCAGCGCGGCTTCGTCCTCGTCCCAGGCGGGTTCGGGTTCGGGCTGGTAGGCCGGCACGGCGGCCGGTTCCGGGCGCTCGGCCCGCAGCACGCGCGAGGGGCGCGTCTGGCGTTCCTCGGCCTGCTGGGCAGCGCGTTCGGCCCAGTAGCGATCGGCCTCGGGGTCCGAATCGTCCTCGTCCCAGACCATCGCGTCGTCGTCTTCATGCATGGCATGCAGCGCCTCGCGGCTGCGGGCGCGCTCGCGACGGCGTTCGACGGCGGAACTGGCTGCGCCATAGGCGCCCGAGGCGCCACGCCCCGCCAGCTTCAGGCCGATGGCGTACAGCATCACCAGGCCGATCATGCCCAGACGGAACAGCCTGCGCCCCTCGGCGCGGGTGAAGCCCGCCACGAACAGCAGCAGCGCCGCAGCCCCCAGCCCCATGATCAGCGACATCAGCTTGACCGCCGCCCCCACCGGGATCGGCAGCACCAGCAAAAGCGCCCCCAGCACCGTGTCGCCGAACAGCCCGCCCAGGCCAATGCCGCCGCTCCAGCCATGGGGCGGCGTCAGCGTGCCGAAGTAGATCGAGGCCGCGACCACAGCCAGAGGCGAGAAGATCAGCCGGTTCACCAGGCCACCCTCGGCCTGGTGGACGACGTAGCGGGTGCCCCAGACCAGGGCCAGACCCGCGATCGCCAGCGCACCATAGCCCAGGATCATCATCACCGGCGCCGCGATACCGGCGCCGAAATGACCCAGCCAGTTCTGCACCGCAGCATCCGAAGACGACATCCAGGACGGATCCCGGGGAGAGTAACTGAGGATCAGGATCCCGAACACCAGTCCGAAGACCAGTGCCGCAATGCCGATCAGTTCCCGCCCCCTGCGCTCCAGCGTATCGCGCATCGAGCTGTCGAAGAGCGGATCACGTCCCTTGCTCTGGAATGCCATTGCTTCGCCTGCTCCTGTTCATGTGCCTGTGCCTGCCTAATCGAAGAGGCAGTTTCGCAGCTTTTGCAGCCCCGTCACCATCTCCTCGCACCGGGTCACCATGGCGACCCTGATATAGCCGGCGCCGGGGTTCGTGCCCGCGACGTCTCGGCTGAGGTAAGCGCCGGGCAGCACGCGGATGCCCGTTTCGCGCCAGAGTTTCATCGCCGCTTCCTCGCCGTCCTTGACGGGCAGCCAGAGGAAGAAGCCGCCTTCCGGGGTTTCATAGCCCGGAATGTCGCCCAGCACCTTCTCGGCTGCGGCGTATTTTTCCTGATAGAGGGCACGGGAGTGTTCCACATGCGCCTCGTCCGCCCAAAGCCTGGCCGAGACCTCCTGGATGGGGTTCGGCAGCGGCGCGCCGGAATAGGCGCGCAGCTGGCGGATGCGTTTCATCGTCTCCGGCCCGCCCGCCACGAAGCCCGAGCGCAGCCCCGGCAGGTTCGAGCGTTTCGACAGCGACTGGAACAGCACGACCCGTTCGGGATCGCAGCCCAGCTGCTGCGCCATCGTCAGGCCGCCCACGGGGGGCGCGTCGCGGTAGACCTCGGAATAGCATTCATCGGCGAAGACCTGGAAATCGTGCTTTTCGGCCAGCGCCAGCAGGTCTTTCCAGTAGTCTTCCTTGGCCACGGCGCCCTGCGGGTTTGCAGGCGTGCACAGATAGGCCGCGACGGTGCGTTCCAGGATCTCGTCCGGCAGGCCCGCGTAATCGGGCAGATGGCCGGTTTCCTTCGTCGCCGGCACGAAGACCGGCTCGGCCCCGACCGAGATCGCCGCGATCATGTAGACCTGGTAGAACGGGTTCGGGATCAGCACCACGGGCCGCTTGCCGCGCTTGGTCTCGGGCAGCAGCGCCATGCCGGCGTTGTAAAGCCCCTCGCGCGAGCCGTTCAGCGCCATGATCTGGGTGGCCGGGTCCAGCGTCACGCCATAGCGCCGCTGCACCCAGTCCGAGATCGCGCCGCTCAGCGCGGGGATGCCGTTATTGTCGGGGTATTTCGCGAATCCCGCGACGTTGTCGGCCAGCACGCTGCCCACCCATTGCGGGAAGGGGTGGCGTGGCTCGCCGATCGTCATATGCATCACCTCTCCGCCCGGCTCGTGATGATCGAGCAGGGAGCGAAGACGCGGAAATGCATATTCCGGGAGGGTCGAAAACCGCTCTGGAAACATAGGACTGCCTCTGAACCGGGGTCATTGCGCCCCGTTGATGCATCACCCTATCGCAAGGGGCAATGCCCCGTCCAGCTTCGCGGTGGACGAGTCCGGGCTTGCAGCCGCTCTGATTGCATCAGGACAACGCGATTTCCGCCGCGCGAGCAACCCGGGCCAGATTTTCCTCGGCGAAAGGCCGCCCCATGAGCGAGATCCCGCAGGAGGGAACTCCGCCGATGGCCTTCGTCGGCAGCGTCACCACCGGCAGGCCCATCATGTTGCCGACCCGGGTGTTGCGCAAGGCCAGCAGATTCTCGGCCACGTAATAGGCCTCGTCCGAGAGCATCCGCGCGGCATTCGGCGGCAGGATCGGGGCGGTCGGGCACAGCACCGCATCATACCCGCCCATCTGCGCGTTCCAGACCTGGCGCAGCGCCTCAAGGCGTTCCCATGCGGCCACGTAATCGGCGGCGCTGACACCGGCACCGCCCCGGAATCGCTTGAGAATCTCGGGGAACATCTTTTCCGGCGCGGCCTCGATCACGTCCTTCCACAGGCCATAACCTTCCGAGGCAAACAGGTAGGCCGCAAGCGGCATCGCCTCGGTCAGGGCTTCGCAGGTGACGGGGACGATCTCGGCGCCGGCGTCGCGCAGCGCGGCCTCGGCCACCTGGTAGGCGGCCAGGGGTTCGGCGCGGATGTCATCGAAGACCAGCGTTTCCAGACGCGCGAACCGCATCCCTTTCAACGACACCCCGCGCAGGTCGGGCGCGGGCTTGCCCTCGATCGCAGAGAGCATCTGCACGCAGTCGGTGACGCTGCGCCCCAGCGGGCCGATGGTGTCAAAGCGCTTGGCCAGCGGCAGCACCCCGTCCAGGCTGATCCGCCCCGAGGTGGTCTTGAACCCCACCAGATCATTCCAGGCCGAGGGGATTCGCACCGATCCCCCGGTGTCAGAGCCGATCGCCCCCGGCGCCAGCCCGAAGGCCACCGAGGCCGCCGCCCCCGAGGACGACCCCCCCGGCACCGCTTCGGGATCGTTGATGTTGGGCGAGGTCGCGGTGACCGGGTTCAGCCCGATGCCGGAAAACGCCAGTTCCGACATGTGGGTCTTGCCCAAACACACCATCCCGGCCTGGCTGGCGTTGCGCAGCACGCGGGCATCGGCATCGGGCACGCGGCCCTTCAGCAGGGCGCTGCCGGCCTCGGTCGCGGTGCCAGCCGAATCGAACAGGTCCTTCCAGCTGACCGGCACGCCATCCAGCAAGTGGCGCCGGATCTTCAGCCGGGCCCGGTCCGCGGCGGCGCGGGCCTCGGCCAGGGCGCGCTCGGGGGTGGTGCGGGCATAGATGCGGTCACGCTCGGGGTGGGCGTCGATGGCGTCCAGATAGGCCCGGGTCAGGGCGACCGGGTCGATCTCTCCGCGGCCGATTGCCTCGCCCAGTTCCGTCACACCCTTGCTTTGCCAGTCCTGCATCGCGCGCCCCTTCCATTCCGTTCGCGTGCGGACGCTAGACCGGTCGCGGCGCATGGACAATCCCGTCCGCGCGCGCATATTGACCGCCATGGAACACCCCAGCGACCTCCTTATCGTCGGCGGCGGGCTGAACGGCCCGGCGCTTGCCCTTGCCGCCGCCCGCGCGGGGCTGAAATCCACCCTGATCGACGCCCTGCCCGCGACGACCCGCGCCGACACCGGGTTCGACGGGCGCGCCTATGCGCTGGCGCTGGCCTCGATGCGGCTGCTGCGCGCCCTGGGCGTCTGGACCCATGTGGCCGAACACGCCCAGCCGATGCTGGAGATCAAGGTCTCGGACGGACATGCCGGCCAGGGCGCCGCGCCCTTCTTCCTGCATTTCGACCATGCCGAGATCGAGGAAGGCCCGATGGGCTACATGCTGGAAGACCGCTTTCTGCGCCGCGCCCTGCTGGAGGCCATCGCCCGGCAGCCCCTGATCACCCAGATCAGCGGTGAAACCGTCATCGCGCAGGACACGTCCGGCACGCTGGCGCAGGTGACGCTGGGATCGGGCGCCGTGCTGTCGGGGCGGGTTCTGGTGGGCTGCGACGGCAAGGGCAGTGGCACCGCCCGCCGCGCCCGCATCCGCCGCCATGGCTGGGACTACGGCCAGACCGCACTGGTCCGCGCCATCGCCCATGAAAAACCCCATGGCGGCATCGCGCATCAGTTCTTCATGCCGCCCGGGCCCCTGGCGATCCTGCCCCTGCCCGGCAATGTCTCTTCCATCGTCTGGAGCGAGCGCACCGCCACCGCCCAGGCCATCAACGCCCTGCCCGAAGACGCCTACCTGGACATGCTGCGCCCCCGCTTCGGTGATTTCCTGGGAGAGATTTCCCTTGCAGGCACACGCTTTACCTATCCGCTGGGCCTGTCGGTCTGCGAACGCTTCGCCGATTGGCGGCTGGCGCTGGTGGGGGATGCCGCGCATGGGATGCACCCGATCGCGGGCCAGGGTCTGAACGCGGGCCTGCGCGACGTGGCGGCCCTGGCCGATGTGCTGGCCCGCGCCAGCGAACGCGGCGAAGACATCGGCGCCCTTGACGTTCTGCTGCGCTATCAGGAATGGCGCCGCTTCGACACGGCGACGCTGGCGCTGACAACGGATCTGACGAACAAGCTGTTCTCGAACGACAATCCGCTGCTGCGCGCCGGGCGCGACCTGGGCCTGGGGCTGGTGAACCGCCTGCCCGGCCTGCGCCGCAACTTCATCCGCGAGGCCGCCGGCCTGACCGGCGACCTGCCCGAGCTGATGCGCTGAAGGTCACGCCTTCAGCGCGCGCGCCTCGTCGACCAGCATGATCGGGATGCCGTTGCGGATCGGAAAGGCCAGCCCCGCCGCCTCCGAGATCAGCTCCTGCGCCTCGGCATCATAGCTCAGCGTGGTGTGGGTCTCGGGGCAGACCAGCGCCTCCAGCATGCGGCGGTCGAAAAGCGTAGTGTCCCGTTCGGTGTCGTTCATTGCAGGATGTCCTGTCCGTCTCCGCCCCGCAGGGCATATTCCATCAGCATCACCAGCGTCTCGCGCCGGGTGCTGAGCGATGGCGCTTCAAGCAGCGCCTGCTTTTCCTCCGCCTCCAGGTTCAGCAGCATCGAAAGCGAGTTGATCAGCAGCTCGTCCTCGGCTTCCTTCAGCGTTTCCCAGTCGGTCGACAGGCCCTGGTCGTCGAAATACCGCCCCAGCAGCTCCAGGAAGGGGGTGCGGCGGAAATTCGGATCGGCCTCGGGGCCGCCCATGTCGGCATCAAACCCGGCCCAGTCGACATGGAAACGCCGGTAGGGCGTGAAGCCCTTGACCTCGTCGCCGATGCGGAACCGGGAAATCCCGGCCAGCGTGACCATGTAGCGCCCGTCCTCGGTCTCCGAGAACTGGGTGACACGGCCGGCACAGCCGATGTGGTACAGCCCCGGCCCGTCACGGCCCGGGACCTCGTTCGGCTGGATCATCCCGATCAGCCGGTGCGGCGTCTTCAGGCAATCCTCGAACATCGCGAGGTAACGCGGTTCAAACAGGTGCAGGGGCAACCGCGCCCGGGGCAGCAGCAGCGCACCGGGCAGCGGAAAGACCGGGATCACGTCGGGCAGGTCGGCGGGTTTCATCATGCCGTGAAACCTAGGCCGACGTCCCCCACCGGAAAGGCCGCTCACGCGAAAAGGTCCGTCACGCGAAAATCAGCGAGCTGAGCTTGCGCCGGCCGTTCAGAACGATCGGATCCTGCGGCTTCAGCGCGTCGAAGATGGTGAACAGCTGCTGCTTGGCGGCGCCCTCGTTCCACTCGCGGTCACGGCGGAACAGCTCCAGCAGTTCGGCGACGGCCTCCTGGACCTCTCCCGCGGCATGCAGCGCCTGGGCCAGATCAAAACGCGCCTGCAGATCGGCAGGATCGGCCTCGACCCGGGCGCGCAGCTCGGCCACCGGGCCGGCATTGGCAGCCTGACGGGCCAGTTCCAGCTGGGCATGGGCCGCTTCCAGCTCGGGCGTCCCCGAAATCTCGGCCGGTGCGCCGTTCAGCACGGCCTCGGCCTGATCCAGATCGCCCATCGCCAGGTAGGAACGCACCAGACCGCCATAGGCGGGGGCATTGGCGGGTTCTTCCTGCAGCACGGCGGCAAAGGTCTGGGCGGCGTCAGCCGCCGCACCCTCGGCCAGCATCTCCTCGGCGGCGGCGACGGCATCGGCCAGGCCATTATCCTCCTCGCCAGCAAGCTCGGCCAGCTTGTCGACGAACTTCTTCACCTCGGATCCGGGCAGCGCGCCCTGGAATCCGTCCACCGGCTGCCCCTGAAAGAAGGCATAGACGGTGGGGATCGACTGCACGCGCATCTGGCCGGCGATCATCTGGTTCTCGTCGACGTTGATCTTGGCCATCAGGACCTTGCCGCCCTGGGCATTCACCGCCTCTTCCAGCGCCGGGCCCAGCTGCCGGCAGGGGCCGCACCAGGGCGCCCAGAAATCGACGATCACCGGCACGCTCTGCGAGGCCTCGACGACCTCCTGCATGAACGTGGCTTCCGTGACATCCTTGACGAATCCGCCAGCAGCGGCGGGTTTCTTCGTTCCGCTTCCAAGCTCGATCATGGCGAGAGCTCCCTTCGAAAATCGTTGCCCCCTATATGGACGTTCGCCCGGATTTTTCCAAGCACGTTGCCCGCGGCGAAACGGTTCTTCATCATCTGGCCGGAAATACTCCGGGGGAGACGGCCGCAGGCCGGCGGGGGCAGAGCCCCCTGCCCCGCTGTCCGCCCCCGCATCACGGTCGGATTTTCCGTATTTATGGAAAGATGAAAGACCCGGTCACAGATCGAAACTGGCAAAGACGGGCGCGTGATCCGAAGGCTGCTCCCAGCCACGGGCCGCGCGCAAAACGCGGCTGGAATGCGCCGCATTCGAGATATCGGGCGTCGCCCAGACATGGTCCAGCCGGCGCCCCTTGTCGGCCGCGTCCCAGTCGGGGCTGCGGTAGCTCCACCAAGAATAGAGATTGCCCTCGGGGATGTCCTGGCGCGTGACGTCGACCCAGGCACCGGCCTCCTGAGTTTGCGCCAGATGCTCGATTTCAATCGGCGTGTGACTGACGATCTTCAGCAGCTGCTTGTGATTCCACACGTCATCCTCACGCGGGGCGATGTTCAGATCGCCCACCAGGATCGCCTTCTCGGGGCGTTCGGCATGGAACCAGTCACGCATCTCGGTCAGGTAATCCAGCTTCTGGCCAAATTTCTCGTTGATCGTCCGGTCCGGGGCATCCCCGCCAGCGGGGACGTAAAAATTGTGGATCGTCACGCCGTTCTCCAGCCGCGCCGCGACATGGCGGGCATGGCCCAGGGCCGCGAAGTCCTGGGCGCCGACCTCGGTCAGGGGCAGCTTCGACAGGATCGCCACACCGTTGTAGCCCTTCTGGCCGCGCGCCACGATATGGCCATAGCCCAGGGTGCGGAACTGCTCCATCGGGATTTTCTCGACCGGGCTCTTGCATTCCTGCAGGCACAGCACATCCGGCCCCTCCTCCTGCAGCAGCCGGGCGACCAGCGTTTCGCGCAGGCGGACCGAGTTGATGTTCCAGGTGGCAAGGGTGAAGGGCATGGCTCGGCTCCGGACAGGGTTCCTGCCCCGGGCCTAGCATCCGGAAGATGCGAGGGAAAGCACCGTCGGGATTTAACGGCTCGGCAATGCAAAGGCAGTATCCGGAGGGACGAAAGGGGACTCCATGCATATCCTGACCCTCTTGCCGGCCATTCTGGCCTTTGCGGCCCTCGGACCGCTCGTGACCCTGATGTCCCTGCCCCCGGCGGACACCGGCCTCGTGCTGGTGATCTCGCCTCCCTGGATCGACCGCGAAGCCGCGATCCGGCACGCAGGCGGCTTTGGCGCCGCGCCCCTTTCCACCCCGGTCTCCACCCTCGCGCAGGCGGAGGATCCCGGCTTTGGCGACCGGTTGCGCGCGGCCGGCCCCTTCCTGATCGTCGACGGAGAAGCCGTCCTGTCCCTGTGCGGAGTGAACGGATGACCACTACGAATACCGAATTCGAGGTGGCCCGCCAGCGGGCCATGAAACTGACCTCCCAACTGTCTGTGGCCCTGGTGCCGCTGGCACCAGTGGCGGCCTTCCTGGTCGGAAACAACCCGCTGCCCGTGCTGGGGCTGAGCCTGGCAATGGCGGGCCTGGCCTTTTACGGCAACATGGCGGGCGGTCCGACCGGACGCATTTTGCTGGCCCTGGGGCTGATCGGCCAGGCGGTTGCCTTCACTGCGGCACTGGCCGGGCACATCTGGCAACTGGACAGCCACATGCTGTTCTTTGCGCTGCTGGCCGTGACCATGGCGATGGCCGATCCGCGCGTGATCATCGCCGGGGCCGTGGCCATCGCCGCGCATCACCTGTCCCTGGCCGTGCTGATGCCCAGGCTGATCTACCCCGACAGCGACCTGATCGCGAACCTGGAACGCACCACGCTGCATGCGGTGATCGTCGCAGTCGAGGCCGCAGTGCTGTTCCTGTCGATCCGCCAACGCCATACCCTGGACGCCCGCGCGGCCGAGGCCGACCTTAGATCTCGCGAGGCGATGCAGCGCGAGCAGGCGCGCGCCCAGGACGTGGCCCGCGTTCAGAAAGTTGTCGTCGACGGGATGAGCCACGCGCTGAACCGACTGGCGCAACGCGACCTGTCGGTCACCATCGAATCGCGTTTCGATGCAGACCACGAAATGCTGCGCGACAATTTCAACCGTGCCATCAATGAGCTGCGCGAGACCGTCCAGCAGGTCATCCGCAATGCCCGTGCCGTTTCCGAGGATGCCGATGCCATCGCCAATGCCTCGAACAACCTGGCGCAGCGGACCGAACGGCAGGCTGCGTCACTGCAGGACACCGCCAATGCCATTCAGGAAATCAGCGCCAACGTCCGCTCGACCGCCGATGCGGCGCGCAGCGCCTCCAACGTGGCCGAGGAGGCGCGCCAGCAATCCGTCGATTCGGACGAGGTGGTGCGCCGGACGGTGAACGCCATGGCCTCGATCTCGCAAAGCTCTTCGGAGATTTCGAACATCATCCAGGTGATCGAGGACATCGCCTTCCAGACCAATCTTCTGGCCCTGAATGCCGGGGTCGAGGCAGCGCGGGCGGGTGAGGCCGGCCGTGGCTTCTCGGTCGTCGCGACCGAGGTTCGGGCGCTGGCGGCGCGGTCCTCGACCTCGGCTCGCGAGATCCGAGAGCTGATCTCGACCTCGGGTGAGCAAGTGAAAAGCGGTGTCGAGCTGGTCAACGAGACCGGCGAGGCGCTGAAGACCATCGCGGATTCGGTTGCCAATGTCGCAGGGCTAGTCAGCCAGATCGCCGCTTCGGCGAACGAGCAAAGCTCGTCCATCGCGCTGATCGACCAGACCATGAAGGAACTGGATCAGGTGACCCAGCAGAACGCCGCCATGTTCGAGGAAACCAATGCGGCCTCAAGCGCGCTGAACCGCGAGGCCGAGGAGCTGAGCACGCTGATGCTGCGCTTCCACACCGGCGGCGACACCAGCCGTGCCCGGATGCCGGCCCCGGCGGCCGCCCAGCAACCCCGCGCGCCGGTGCAGCGCCAGGCGGTCAACGCCGGCGGCGGCAGCGGCGGCGAAGACGACTGGGCCGAGTTCTGATCCGGAACTGCGGCGCAGCGGCGGATATCCGCCCCGCCCGGCCGTTGCGCTCGGTCACGGGGCGGGTGCGTTACGACGCCCCGCTGAGGAAACGGACCCTGACCGGGGCCTTCCGCAGGCCCTGATCCGGCAGGAGACCGGGCTGGGCGACTCTGTCCGCGGCCGATCAGCAGGAGGCCCACCGCCCGGCACCATGGCATAAAACCCCCGTATTTCCCTACGGACAGGACAAAAAAAACCCGGGCGCAAGGCCCGGGCAGTCCAACAGGGAGGTCTGTATCGTAACCCGGATACAGGCGGGAAGTTCCGAAGAACATGCTCAGAGCATACAATTTTCCCGCATCCGGGGAAAGTGGGGAAATCCTCAGGCCACCAGCCGGTAGCCGCCGGACTCCGTGACCAGAAGTCGCGCATTCGAGGGATCGGGCTCGATCTTCTGGCGCAGGCGATAAATGTGGGTTTCCAGCGTGTGGGTGGTGACACCGGCGTTGTAGCCCCAGACCTCGTGCAGCAGCACGTCGCGGGGCACCACGCCCTCGGTCGAGCGATAGAGGTACTTGAGGATGTTGGTTTCCTTCTCGGTGAGGCGGATCTTCTTGTCATCCTCGGTCACCAGCATCTTCATCGCGGGACGGAAGGTGTAAGGGCCCAACTGGAAGACGGCATCCTCGCTCTGCTCGTGCTGACGCAGCTGCGCACGGATGCGCGCCAGCAGCACGGGAAAGCGGAACGGCTTCGTCATGTAGTCATTGGCGCCGGAATCGAGGCCCAGGATCGTGTCGGCATCGGAATCATGGCCGGTCAGCATCAGGATCGGGCTTTTCACCCCCTGCTTGCGCATCAGCCGGCACAGTTCGCGTCCGTCGGTGTCGGGCAGACCGACGTCAAGGATGACCAGATCGAACAGGCCTTCCTTGGCCTTTTGCATCGCTTCGGTTCCGCTGCCGGCCTCGAAAACGTCGAAATCCTCGGTCATGACCAGCTGCTCGCTCAGCGCTTCGCGCAGGTCTTCATCGTCATCGACCAGAAGAATCTTCTTCAATTGTCCCATGTTCTTGCGCCTCCGTTAAGCGTGAGCGACAGATGCGCCCGCCCTGCAGGTTCGACAAGTTATGCGACAGAAGTCTCACGCTGACGTGTTGCTTTCACGGAGAATGTTTCAAACCTGACGTGAAGGGATTATGTACAGGCACCTCCCGGCGGCCCCGGGATGCCGAAAGGATGAGCTGAATGAGCCTCGCGCCCGATACCACCGAACGAATCGCCCGCGCCCGTGCCGACCTGCGCATGGGGCTGCCGGTGGTGCTGACCGATGCCGGAGCGGGCGCGCTGGTCATCGCGGCCGAAACGCTGACGCCTGCGCGGCTGGCCGATGTGCTGTCCCTGCCCGGCCGCCCCAGCCTGGCGCTGACCGCGCGCCGGGCCGAAACGCTGAAGGCCAGCCCCTATGACGGCGACCTGGCGCGGCTGCCGCTGCCGGCCGATGCGACAGTCGACTGGGTACAGTCGCTGGCCGATCCCGCCGACGACCTGACCCATCCGATGAAGGGCCCGCTGCTGGCTGCGCGCGAGGGCGCCGCCGACATTCACCGCGTCGCCATCCGGCTGGTGAAATCCGCCCGCCTGCTGCCTGCGGTGCTGGTGCTTGACCTGGCCGATCCGCTGCGCTTTGCACAGGGCAACGACCTGACGGTCCTGCCCGCCGGCCCGACCGCCGCCCTGCTGAGCCAGGCCAGCACGATGCACAATGTCGTCTCGGCCCGGCTGCCGCTGGCAGTGTCCGAGGCCGGCCGCCTGCATGTCTTCCGCCCCGAGGACGGCGGCGAGGAACATTACGCCATGGAGATCGGCCAGCCGTCGCGCGACAAGCCGGTGCTGGCGCGGCTGCATTCGGCCTGCTTTACCGGCGACGTGATGGGCAGCCTGAAATGCGATTGCGGCCCGCAGCTGCGCGGCGCCCTGACCCAGATGGGCGAGGAAGGCGCGGGCGTGCTGCTGTATCTGAACCAGGAGGGGCGCGGCATTGGCCTGGCCAACAAGATGCGCGCCTATTCCCTGCAGGATCAGGGCTTTGACACGGTCGAGGCGAACCACCGCCTGGGCTTCGAGGATGACGAACGCGATTTCCGCCTGGGCGCCGAGCTGCTGCAACGGCTGGGGTTCCGCTCGGTCCGGCTGCTGACAAACAACCCCCGCAAGATCGCCATGATGCAGAAGGCCGGCATCGAGGTGACCGAGCGCGTGGCGCTGAAGGTCGGCCTGAACCCGTTCAACCAGAACTACCTGGCCACCAAGGCCGCCAAGTCGGGACATCTGCTGTGAGCCTGCCGAACCTGCGCCTGGGGCCGCTGGGCCTGTATCATGGGACGCGTCTTTACCCTTGCGCCATCGGGCGCGGAGGGATCTCGGATGCGAAGCGCGAGGGCGACGGCGCGACGCCGCGCGCCGTTCTGACGGTCGAGGGGCTGCTGTATCGCCCCGACCGGATGGAGCGCCCCGCCCCTTGGGCGAAACCCATCCGCCCCGGCGATCTGTGGTGCGATGCGCCGCAGGATCCGGCCTATAACACCGCCGTCCGCGCCCCCTACCCCGCCAGTCACGAGGTCATGCGCCGCGCCGATCCGCTGTATGACCTGGTGATCGTGCTGGACTGGAACCGCAATCCGGCTGAACCGGGGCGGGGCTCGGCCATCTTCATGCACCAGTGGCGGCGGCCGCATTACCCGACCGCGGGCTGCATCGCGCTGCCGCGGCCGGAACTGAGGGCGCTGGCGGCGCTGCTGCGGCCGGGGTCTCAGATCCGGGTGGCCTGACGGCGGCGCTGGCGCAGCTCTCGCGCCGTGATCAGAAGGCCGCTGCCGATGATCACCGCCGAGCCCAGCAGCGTCATCGCATCCGGCGCCTGGCCAAAGATCGTCAGCCCGAAGACCACCGATCCGACGATCTGCAGGTAGAAGAGCGGCGCCACGAAGGCGGCGCTGGCCATCTGGTAGGCGCGCAGCAGGCAGTAATGGCCCAGCCCGCCCACCAGCCCCAGCAGGGCGAACAACCCGGCATCGGTCAGGCTGTGCGGGGCGCTCCAATGCCAGGGCAGCGGGATCGAGACGATGACGAAGCCCAGAAGCACCATGTAGACGGTCGAGGTCAGCGCCGCGTCATACCGGCCCAGTTGCCGCGACAGGATCTGCGCGAAGGCCCCCACCAGCGCCGAGGCCAGCACAAAGCACGCCCCCGCCGACACCCCCGCTGCCGAGGGGCGCACCACGATCAGCGCCCCGGCAAAGCCCAGGGCCACCGCCATCATCCGCACCGGCCCCACCTGTTCCTTCAGCAACAGCGGCGCCAGCGCCGTCACCATGATCGGCGAGGTGAACTGGATTGCCGTCGCCATCGCCATGTCGGTGCTTTGCAGACCGATGAAGACCAGAAGCGAACCAGCAAAGAAGCAGAACGAGCGCAGCAGTTGCAGCCCCGGGCGCCGGGTGCGGAACATCACCATGCCGTAGCGCGGCAGGCACAGCAGCACCAGGAACAGGAAATGCCCGGCGTAGCGCAGCCACAGCAGTTGCACGATGCTGTAATGCGGCCCGAGGTATTTCACCATCGCGTTGACCCCCGGCAGGGCCAGCCCCGCCACCACCAGCAGCAGGGCTGCGGCCAGGTGATTGGTTTCGGGGTCCCTCGGCACGGGTCCGGCCCGGTGGCCGGCCGGAACGGAATGCGCTTCCAAGCCATGTTTCCTTCGACTGCTCCGGGGCCACACCGGTACACAGCACAGACGGATTGAAAAGCACGCTTTTCGCGCCCGACGGGTATGTGCGTTTCGCCAGAGGCCTCAGGCCACCAGGACGCGCGCGAAACCGGGCAGGAACATGTCCAGCACCATCGTCACCCAGGCTTCACGCTCGGGCACGGGGGGGCGGGACAGGTCGGGATTGGTCAGCAACCGGATCTGCCAGTCGCCCCGCAGCATTCCCGCGAAAAGCGACGCCTGACGGGCCAGGGCTTCGGGGGGCAACGTGGCGAGCTGGCGGGCGGCCTCCTGCTGCAGGATGTGGCGGATCGTGCCGCTGAAGGTCTCGGGACCGGCCTGGTAAAAGCGGCGGCTGATCTGGGGAAAGCGGATCGTCTCGGCCACGGCGGCACGGTGCAGCGCCAGCGCCTCGGGCGACAGCAGGAAGTCGAGATAGGCCAGCGACACCCGCCGAAGCGTGCCGCGCAGATCATCCCCGGGCGTCGGCATGGCGCGCAAGTTGGCCATGTGGCGGGTGCACTCGGCCTCGAGCACGGCGGTGAAAAGGGCCTCCTTGCTGGGGAAATAGGCATAGACCGTCGCCTTGGAGACCCCGGCCGCCTGCTGGATCATGTCCGTCGTCGCGGCCGAGAAGCCATGTTCCAGAAACACGCCCCGCGCGGCCTCCAGAACCTTTCCGGCCTTGCCAGGAAGGGGTTCCGCCGCAACCGAGCTGTCCATTACGATCCCGTTTTCCGACACGATACCCCCTGCAATCACGCAAATATCATACTCGACAAAGCCGGAATGGAAAGATAGTACCGCTCGGTACGGTGGGTAAACCGAACGGTACGGTTCAGCCCGCCCAAGAAATGTTCTGCCGCCGAGAGAGCCTCCACCGTGAAGATGTCCCCTGCCCTGGACGCGGGCCTGCGCCTGCGTTCGACCGCCCCTGCCGCCGCCGCGATGTCCCTGTTGCTGGCCGGTTGCGCCAGCCTGCCCCGCCAGGACGGCCCCACCCCCGATGTCGCCCTGCGCGCCCAGTTCGTCGCCGAGGCGACCACCGGCACGCCCTGGTGGTCGACCTTCCGCGACACCACCCTGAACACGCTGGAAAGCCGAGCCCTGTCCAGCAACCTGGACCTGGACCAGGCGGTCGAGCGTGTCGTGCAGGCGCGCCAGTCAGTCTCGGTCGCGAATGCTGCGCTTCTGCCGACGCTTTCGGCCAGCGCCGGGGTCGAGCGCGCGGCGCTCAGCGCCGACGGGCCGGCGGTGGCGGCGGGGGCCAGCTCGGCCTCGGCGGGGATCTGGGACACCGGCCTGCAAAGCGCCTGGGAGATCGACCTGTTCGGCAAGGCCCGCAACGGCCGCGAGGCCGCCCGCATGGCCGCCCTGTCAAGCGATGACAAGATGCGCGGCGCGATCCTGGCACTGACCGCCCAGGTCGCCGCCACCTATGTGCAGCTGCGCGCCGCCCAGCAGGATGTCGGCACGATCCAGGACAACCTGGCCATCGCCCAACATGCCGTGAAGATCGCACAGGCCCGCGTCGACAACGGCGTTTCCGGCGACAAGGACATTGCCTCGTCCCGGGCGCAGCTGGCCGACGTGCAGGCCCTGCTGCCCCGCGCCGAGGAACGCCGGGACCGGCTGATGAATGCTCTGGCACAACTTCTGGGGCAGCCGCCCCATTCGCTAGACCAGATGTTGTCCAAATCCGGCCCGGTGCCGATGCCGCGTAACACCCCGCCCAAGGGCATCCCGTCCGAGCTGGCGCTGAAACGCCCCGATGTTCACGCCGCCGATGCCGCGCTGCACGCCGCGATCGCGACCCGGAAATCGGCACGGGCGGATTTCTATCCCAGCATTTCGCTGACCGGCAGCTTCGGCAAGCAGGCCTTCGAACGGGACCAGCTGGGCGACTGGGATTCACGCTATTTCGGCATCGGCCCGTCGATCACCCTGCCGATCTTCGAAGGCGGCCGGATCGTCGCGCAATACGAGATGACGCAATCCAAGGAACGCGCCGCCGCCGTCGCCTACCACGACACCGTGCTGACCGCCTGGACCGAGATCTCGGACGCGCTGAACGCCGAGCACAAGGAACGCGAGCGGCTGGTCTACCTGCGCCAGTCCGTGACGCAGCACCAGACCGACCTGCACAGCGCTGAACGCAACTACGAGGAAGGCCTGACGGAATACCTGCCGCAGCTGGTCGCGCAGCGTGACCTGCTGGCCAGCCGCCAGTCCCTGACCGAGGGCGAGGCCGCCACCAGCCTGGCTGCCATCGACCTTTACAAGGCGACGGGGGGCGATTACCGCGCCCAGCCGCCGCTGCCGGTGGATGCGCCCGCCGCCAAGGCCACGGCCAAGACCGCCGGAGCACGCTCGTGAACGCCACCGCCGGACAGCCCGTCGGGGCGCCCGCCAAAGGCCCCGGGCCGGGCGCCGCCCCGGGCGGTCGCCCGCCGGGTCCGCCGCCCTTCACCCCGCGCATCGCCGCGGCTCTTGGGGGCATCCTGCTGGGGGCGCTGATGTCGGGGGTGAACGCCCGCGTCGGCGCGCTGGCGCTGGCGGATCTGTCGGCGCAGATCGGCGCCAGCCAGGACGCGGCCTCGTGGATCGAGACCTGCTATACCGCCGGAGAGCTGCTGGTGATGCCCTTCGCGGGCTGGTTCGCCATCACGCTGGGGCTGCGGCGGTTCCACCAGATTTCGCTGGCGATCTGCTGCGGCATGGCGGTGGCCCTGCCCTTCGTGCACAACCTCGACCTGATCCTGCCGATGCGCTTCGTGCAGGGCATGTCGGCGGGCTGCCTGGTCCCGGTGCTGATGATGGCGGCGCTGAAATTCATGCCCGCATCGATCCGGCTGCACGGGCTGGCGCTGTATTCGATGACCGCGACCGTGGCGCCCAACATCGCCGTCGGGCTGACCGGCGTCTGGCAGGGCGACATCGCGCAGTGGCAATGGCTGTACTGGCAGATCATCCCGGCCGGGATCATCGCGGCCTCGCTGGTCCATATCGGACTGCCCAACGATCCGATCATCAAGCCCCGCTTTCGCACCGGCAACTGGCTGGGCATGTGCCTGGGAATGCCAGGACTGGCGTTTCTGGTCGTCGCCCTGACCCAGGGCAACCGTCTGGAATGGCTGCATTCCGGCCTGATCTGCTGGTGCTTCCTGGCCAGCGCCCTGCTGGTCGTGACCTATCTTTACACCGAGTGGACGCACCCCTCGCCCTTCATCAAGCCGCAGCTTCTGGCGCGTCACAACCTGTGGCTGGGCTTTTCGCTGCTGCTTTGCGTGCTGGTGGTGATGCTGTCCTCCAGCATGATCCCCGCTGCCGCCCTGGGCGCCCTGCACGGCTTCCGCGCCTTCGAGGTCGCCCCCCTGGCGCTGATCGTGGCGCTGCCGCAGATCCTGGTGGCGCCGGGCGTGGCGCTGCTGCTTTATCGCAAGTGGGTCGATGCGCGGGTGGTCCTCAGCCTGGGTCTGGTCTGCATCGGCATTGCCTGCTGGCTCAGCAGCCGGATCACCTCGGCCTGGATGGCGGACCAGTTCCTGATCGCCCAGATCCTGCAATGCCTGGGCCAGCCGATGTTCATCGTGTCGCTGCTGTTCCTGGCGACCTCGGTCGTGCATCCGATGGAAGGGCCCTACATCGCCGGCACCGTCAACACGATCCGCGCCTTCGGCACCACGCTGGGCTCGGCCGTGATCGAGAAGGTGCTGGAACACCGCGAGGCCTACGAAACCGCCCACATGACCGATTACATCGGCCGGATCACCCTGCCGATGCCCGAAAGCCTGCAAACCATGCTGGGCGCCGTGACACAGCAGGCCTTCGTGATCGCCAATGGTGACGTGCTGCTGATCCTGGGGGCCTTCGCCTTCCTGCTGGCCCCGTTCGGCATGATGATGCAGCACATCCCCGCCCCCGACCTGTCGCGCCCTCCGGCCGGCCCCGCCCCGCAGCCCGCGCCGGCGCGCTGACACCTCTCTCCGCAGGGCCGATCCCTGCCAATGTTACCAAGAAACCCCCATGTCCCGTACCAAAAGCACCCTTCTTCTCGGCGTCCTCGTCATTGTCCTCGGGGCGGCCTGGATCTATTTCAACCGCCCCGCCAGCGATGCCCGCTGGCAATCCACCGATGATGCCTATCTGAATGCCGACATCGTCGCCCTCTCGCCCGAGGTCTCGGGCCGCGTGGTCGAGGTCGACGTGGACGAGCATCAGCCCGTCAAGGCAGGCCAGGTCATCGCCCGCATCAACGACAGCGACTACAAGCTGGCGCTGGCCTCGGCCGAGGCCCGCCTGCAGACCGCCGGCGCCGCGCTGGACGCACTTGGCGCCCAGATCGACCAGCAGGCCGCCGCCATCGACCAGGCCCAGGCGCAGACCCGCGCCGATGCCGCCAACCTTGAGCTCGCCCGTTCGGATGCGGCGCGTTACGCGAACCTGGCGCAGGACGGATCGGGCTCGAAACAGGCGCAGGAAACCGCGCGCACCCATGTCGAGACGGCCGAGGCCGCCGTGGCGCGCTCGGACGCGGCCCTGACCCAGGCGAAGATGCAAAGCAAGGTCCTGGAGGCCCGCAAGCAAGAGGCCGAAGCCGACCAGGCCAGTGCCCGGGCCGCCCGTGACAAGGCGCAGCTGGATCTTGACCGGACGCAGATCCGCGCGCCGATCGACGGCACCATCGGTGTGCAGAAGCTGCGCGTGGGGGCGCTGGCCGGGCCGCAGGGTGTGGCCTGCCTGGTGGTCCCGCTGCCGAGCGCCCTCTATGTCGATGCCAACTACCGCGAGACCCAGCTGGGCCGCGTGCGCCCCGGCCAGGCCGTGACCTTCACCGTCGATGCCTTGCCGGGCGAGACCTTCACCGGCAAGGTCGCCTCGCTCGCCCCCGCGAGCGGCGCCAGCTACGTCAGCATTCCGGCGCATAATGCCACCGGCAACTTCACCAAGATCGTGCAGCGTCTGCTGGTGCGGATCTCTATCGATCCCGACAACAGGGATCTGAAGAACCTGCGCACCGGCATGTCGGTGACGCCGCAGATCGATACCGGCGCATCCTGATCGCAGCAGGATCCAGGGTATCGAAACGGGCCGCCAGATTGCTCTGGCGGCCCTTTTTCATGGTGGATCCTTCAACCCCATCTGCACATCGATCCAACGCATCACGACGGCGCGGATATGGGCCTGCTCGGCCTCGCTCAGGGCCCTGCCCTGCGGGATGCCATGCCATTTCTGCAGACAGGACCGGCAACAGCAGGCCGTCGCATGCTGGGCGACAAAGACCGGATGCCCCCGCATCGGCGTCTGCTTTCCGTCCTTCTCGGGCCATTCCGGGGCCAGACGCCGGGCAATGAAATCAGCGGCATGGACCTCGATCACGCTGCGGCCCTTCTGGTCGGCATAGGCGCGTTCCCTAGGGCCCAACCTGAACCGGCTGCGAAACCGCGAGCGGCCCAAGCGGTCGAAAAGGGTGGGATTGAGGATCATGCCGACATCCTACGCCTGGCGGAAGCAGGAGTGTAGCCCTGCCCTATCGCGGCGCTGATGGAAGAGGTTGCTGCGACGAAGATTTCTGGGGAGGAAGACCGTTACAGCCACACGGACCTTTGGGATTTTGACGCGAACTTCGAGGGGGCGAAGGAGATCTACGAGCTTCTGCGCCCGATGCTTTCGGACGATCCCGAGTTTGTGCAGAAGTGCGACGACAACTTCGACACGGTGGATCAGATCTTGTCGAAGTACCGTGACGAGAAGGGTGTTTACCAGACGTATGACCACCTGAGCGACGGGGACCGGACGATCCTTTCTGCGAAGGTGAACACGCTTGCGGAGGATCTTTCGACGCTTGCGGGCAAGCTTGGTCTTGGCTGATCGGGTATGATGCTGGGGTCCGGGTGCGAGAGCGCCCGGCCTTTTTCGTGCCGATCCTGGGATGTTCCTCGGGGCTGCGCTGTGCGTCACCGGAGGTTGATGCGCGCCGGGGCGGTCATCCGGCGTGTGCCCTGGGTGGCGGGGGTGTGCTTCCGATGAGGGTCTCCTCTGGCGCGCCGGGATCGGTCCGCAGGGTCAGTGTCCGAAGAGCTGGTGTCATTTCGACGCCGCTGCCGGTGTGATCCCGGGTGGCGATCGAGGTGTAGGGTTGAGGTGTCGTTTCGAGGCCTCACCCCCAAGCCATGGGAAGACCGGCAAGACGACCGATCTCCAACCCGCAGAGCCTGGTCATGAACGAGGGATCGGCGGGGGGCCGGTCAGTCTCCTCGTAACCGGTGTTTCCGCCCCACGCGTGTTCAGCTTGACGGGGTGAAGTTCCATGGCAGGAGCTCGTCGATCCGTCTGGCCGGATGACCGGCGGCGATCGCTTCGAGGGTCGCCTTCAGATAAGCGAAGGGTTCCACGCCATTGACCTTCGCGGTGGCGATCAGGGAGGCGATGCGGGCCCAGGTACGACCGCCCTCGTCATGTCCTGCAAAGAGGGCATTCTTTCTCGTCAAGGCGATCGGCCGGATCAGGTTCTCGATGGCGTTTGAGTCGATTTCGATGCGACCGTCGTGGAGGAAGGTCTGCAGTCCGCCCCAGTGGCGATGGATGTAGGTCAGCTTTTCACCCAGCCGCGACTTGGCCGAGATACGCAGGCGTTGTGCCTGCAGCCAATCACCGAACTCGGCCACGAGGGGCACGCTGCGGGTCTGGCGGGCCGACAGGCGCTGACCGGGGCCCATGCCGCGGATCTCGGCCTCGATGCGGTAGAGCTCGGCAATCCGGCGCAGTCCCTCGGCAGCGATCTCGGATCCATCCCGGTCGAAGACCTCCTTCAGCTTCCGGCGACCGTGTGCCCAGCAATGCGCGACCGTGATCGGCGCGCCGCCCTTGCGGGAGGGGCGCGTCAACCGATCGTAACCGGTGTAGCCGTCCAATTGCAGGATTCCGTCGAAGCCCTGCAGGATCTGTTCCGCGTGCGCGCCTGCGCGGCTGGGATGGTAGGTGAAGACGACACCGGGCGGATCCTCTCCGCCCCAACCGCGGTCATCACGCGCCAGAGCCCAGAGGTAGCCGGTCTTGGTCTTGCCCCGACCGGGGTCCAGCACTGGGGCGGTGGTTTCGTCCATGAACAGCTTGGTCGATCCTTTCAGGTGTTCGGTCAGCCGGTCGACCACGGGGCCGAGGTGGAACGCGGCTGTGCCCGCCCAGTCCGCCAAGGTGCTGCGGTCGATCTGGATGTCGGAGCGGGCAAGGATCTGGCTTTGCCTGTAAAATGGCAGGTGGTCCGCGAACTTGGACACCAGGACGTGCGCGATGGCGCCCTCGGTCGGCATCCCGCCTTCGATCAGCCAGGGCGCTGCGACAGCCTGAGTGACCCCGTCCGTGCAGATCCGACAGGCATACTTCGGCCGGATGTCGACCAGCACGCGGAGCTGCGCCGGGACGATGTCGAGGCGCTCTGTACGATCTTCGCCGACCCGGTGCATGCGACCGCAGCCACAAGGGCAATCGAGGCTCGCCGGTTCGATGACGCGCTCAATGCGCGGCAGATCCGCAGGCAGATGGCCGAGGTTGCGCTGACGCGTTCGGCGCGGCGTCGTGGTGGACGGCGCAGCCTGCTCCTTGCGGGTCTCGGTCTCGGCGATGGCCGTTTCCAGGTCCTCGAAGGCCAGCTGCCGGTCGTCCTCACTCAGCTTCTCGGAGCGTTTGCCATGCACGACATGGTTCAGCTCGGCCACGAGATGCTCCAGCCACAGGTCTCGCGTCCTTCAGCGCATCACGCTCCTGCAGCAGCGCCAGAACAGCGGCGCGCTGGCTCTCGGGGATCGCGGACAGGTCGATGGGCGAGGCGCTGGACATGGCCGGATGATACCGCGCTTCAGGCCGTACTGCGCGGATATTCCCCAGGCCGAGTCACTCTGCCACAGCCGGACGGCGCACCTCCAGCGATCGCACCCGGCGCCAGTCCAGGCCTGCGAACAGGGCCTCGAACTGCGCCCGGTTCAGCGTCATGGCGCCGTCGCGGATGGCAGGCCAGGTGAAGGTGCTTTCCTCCAGGCGCTTGTAAGCCATGACCAGACCGCTGCCGTCCCAGAACAGGATCTTCAACCGGTCAGCCCGCTTTGAGCGGAAGACAAATACCGTCCCCGTGAAAGGATCTTCGGCCAGCGTGGACTGGACCAGCGCTGCGAGCCCGTCATGGCCTTTCCGAAAGTCTACCGGCTTCGTCGCCACCAGGATCCGCACGCCCTGAGACGGCATCAGCACGGCGTCATCCCGAGGGCATGAACAATCTCCGCGATGCGGACCGCAGGCGTGTCATGCGCCAACTCGATCACGACGCCGCCATGGGCAATCTGGATCGGGGACAGAACAGGCCCTGCCTCATGCGTCCCAACATCTTCGGCAGGATCGCAGACCACGAGAGGCGAGAAGACCGGTTCGTCGGGAGCAGCGGCGGGCAGCACCAGCTTGCCGTCCTTCGCAAGCCGTCGCCATGCCGAAAGCTGATTGGGACGGATGCCGTACCGCTCGGCCACGGAGTTCACAGTCACGCCGGGCTTCAGCGTTTCCGAAACCGCACGGGCCTTGGCCCCATCCGGCCAGCGCCGATGACCCGAGGCATGGACCTCGACGCCCAGAGAATTGAGAAACGATCTGATCGCGCACATTGCGAAACGCACTCCCCATCATGAGATGCGTATCACTTCGCAATCGACGCCACACACGGCAACGTGGGCTACAGACACCGGTTACGTCTCCTCTGGCGCTCCGGGATCTTCGGGGTCTGTCGGATCGGCATCCCGGCCCTGGGGTTGTTTAGCAAGCAAGAAGGCCCCGAGCGATTTGCTCGGGGCCTTCTTGTTATTGGACATCGTTCAGGTTTTTTCTAGGTCTGGCGGTGACTTACTCTCCCACGCCTTGAGGCGCAGTACCATCAGCGCGACGGCACTTAACTTCCGGGTTCGGGATGGGACCGGGTGTATTGCTCGTGCTATGACCACCAGACCAAGGAAAAACCTTTGAGGGATACAATCAACGTGTCCGAAGTGTGTGCTTCTGATCTTGGTCTGTTTTCTACTGGTTCAGATCAAGCCTATCGGGCCATTAGTACCGGTCAACTGAATGCATTGCTGCACTTACATCTCCGGCCTATCGACGTGGTGGTCTACCACGGCCCTCAGGGATACCTTGTTTTGAGGGGGGCTTCCCGCTTAGATGCCTTCAGCGGTTATCCTTTCCGAACATAGCTACCCAGCACTGCCGTTGGCACGACAACTGGTCCACCAGTGGTTCGTTCACCCCGGTCCTCTCGTACTAGGGGCAACTCCTCTCAAGTATCCTACACCCACGGCAGATAGGGACCGAACTGTCTCACGACGTTCTAAACCCAGCTCACGTACCTCTTTAAATGGCGAACAGCCATACCCTTGGGACCTGCTCCAGCCCCAGGATGAGATGAGCCGACATCGAGGTGCCAAACACTGCCGTCGATATGGACTCTTGGGCAGTATCAGCCTGTTATCCCCAGCGTACCTTTTATCCGTTGAGCGATGGCCCTCCCACTTGGGACCACCGGATCACTATGGCCGACTTTCGTCTCTGCTCGACTTGTCAGTCTTGCAGTCAGGCTGGCTTATGCCATTGCACTCAACGGGCGATTTCCGACCGCCCTGAGCCAACCTTCGCGCGCCTCCGTTACGCTTTAGGAGGCGACCGCCCCAGTCAAACTACCCGCCACACAGGGTCCCGGCACCGGATGACGGTGCGCGGTTAGACATCAAGCAAAGCAAGGGTGGTATCTCAAGGGAGGCTCCACAGGAACTGGCGTCCCTGCTTCAAAGCCTACCACCTATCCTGCACATGCTTGGCCTGATGCCAGTGTGAAGCTGTAGTAAAGGTGCATGGGGTCTTTCCGTCTAACCGCGGGAAGCCTGCATCTTGACAGGCAATTCAATTTCGCTGAGTCGATGTTGGAGACAGCGGGGAAGTCGTTACGCCATTCGTGCAGGTCGGAACTTACCCGACAAGGAATTTCGCTACCTTAGGACCGTTATAGTTACGGCCGCCGTTTACCTGGGCTTCAATTCGGAGCTTGCACCCCTCCTTTTAACCTTCAGGCACCGGGCAGGCGTCAGACCCTATACGTCGTCTTGCGACTTCGCAGAGCCCTGTGTTTTTAGTAAACAGTCGCCACCCCCTGGTTTGTGCCCCCGGCTCCAAGTTGCCTTAGAACCGGGCCTCCTTCTCGCGAACTTACGGAGGTATTTTGCCGAGTTCCTTCAACATCGTTCTCTCAAGCGCCTTGGTATTCTCTACCAGTCCACCTGTGTCGGTTTAGGGTACGGTCTGATGTGGGGCTATTTCCAGGGACTGCTGAGCGGCCCGACCAATCCGATAAGGTCGAACAACATTCGCAATCCGTCACATCCCACTGGCCCAGGAATATTAACCTGGTTCCCATCGACTACGCCTTTCGGCCTCGCCTTAGGGGCCGGCTTACCCTGCTCAGATTAGCTTTAAGCAGGAACCCTTGGACTTTCGGCGAGAGTGTCTCTCACACTCTTTGTCGCTACTCATGTCATCATTCTCGCTAGTGATCTCTCCACCGGATCCCTCACAGGCCGGCTTCACAGAAAGCTCCTTGCGTCCAATACGGTCCGGAGACCGATAAGGACGCATGGAACTATGTCACACTACGCTCCGCTACCATGCCTTACGGCATCCTCAGCTTCGGCTCATGGCTTGAGCCCCGTTACATCTTCGCCGCAGGACAACTTGATTAGACCAGTGAGCTGTTACGCTATCTTTAAAGGATGGCTGCTTCTAAGCCAACCTCCTGGTTGTTTTGGTCGTCCCACCTGCTTTCCCACTTAGCCATGAATTGGGGGCCTTAGCTGGAGGTCAGGGTTGTTTCCCTCTTCACTACGGGCGTTAGCACCCGCAGTGTGTCTGCCATCTAGTACTCCCGGGTATTCGGAGTTTGGTTAGGATCAGTAAGTCTGTGGGACCCCATTACCCATCCAGTGCTCTACCCCCCGGGGTATTCGGATGACGCTCTACCTAAATAGATTTCGCGGAGAACCAGCTATCTCCGAGTTTGATTGGCCTTTCACCCCTAGGCACAACTCATCCCGACCTTTTTCAACAGGTGTGGGTTCGGACCTCCAGTTAGTGTTACCTAACCTTCATCCTGGTCATGCCTAG
>NZ_CM170818.1:3487500-3546275 GCF_057380705.1 Pseudooceanicola sp. NS-SX9
TTACGACCCTAAGGCCTTCATCACTCACGCGGCATGGCTAGATCAGGCTTGCGCCCATTGTCTAAGATTCCCCACTGCTGCCTCCCGTAGGAGTCTGGGCCGTGTCTCAGTCCCAGTGTGGCTGATCATCCTCTAAAACCAGCTACTGATCGTCGACTTGGTAGGCCATTACCCCACCAACTATCTAATCAGACGCGGGCCGATCCTTCTCCGATAAATCTTTCCCCCGAAGGGCGTATGCGGTATTACTCTCAGTTTCCCGAGGCTATTCCGCAGAGAAGGGTACGTTCCCACGTGTTACTCACCCGTCCGCCGCTCCCTCCGAAGAGAGCGCTCGACTTGCATGTGTTAGGCCTGCCGCCAGCGTTCGTTCTGAGCCAGGATCAAACTCTCAAGTTGAAACGCGTTACCGCGTATCCTTGACGTCCGAACCTCTGCACATCTTTGACCGGGAGGCTAATCCCGGTCGTCTCTGTTTGTTGTGCTCAAGGTACCAAAGGTACCGAAAGCCGTCCAAACAGTGAAGCTGACACCACATCATCGGCTCAAGGCCTAGTGGCGCGATATACAGACGTCGGTCATCGATAGATCCAAACCGCCCGCATATCTCTTCAGATACTCGCGATGTCAAAGAGCGTAGAGACAAAACAAGACCAGTGCGCCCTTACTTAACGGCGCGCCCGCCCAAATCTGTCTCTGAATTCAACCAACAAACGCCTCAGCGCCGCCGGTGAGGGGTCTTCTACGGATTGACCCACAAACCCGCAAGCGAAAAAATCCAAAGATTGGAAAAAATCACACAATCAAACCTCAAATACCTGAAATTATATAGATATTTGGCGTCCTGCCGGCCCGGTGCCCGCCTCTCTCAGAAACCTGGCAAAATCCCGATTCCCCAAAACCCACAGGCTTATCCACAGACTCGCGTAGAATCGGACCCTTGCGGCGTTGAAAAAACGACTCGCCGCCGAATCCCGGGGGAATTTCATCCCCAGGTGAGGGATTCTCCCTTTGACGGCGGCCCGGATGTGGGCACCCTCGCATAGATCGGAAGACCAGTCGCAGGCCCGCCCTACCCGGCAGCGACGGCCGCACCGGCGCAGGCACCCGACCAGAGCCAGACATGACAGAGGCACACCACATGCAGATCCGCCCTGCCAGCCCCGGGGACACCGCAGCGTTGCTCGGGATGGTCCAGGCCCTGGCTGCGCATCACGGCGACACGCCGCAGCTGACCGCCGACACCCTGATCCGGGATGCCTTCACCCCTCCACCCTGGATCCGCATCCTGGTGGCCGAGAAGACCGGAGCCCTGGTCGGCTATGCCGCGCTCTGCGGGCTGGCACAGCTGCACCTGGGGCTGCGCGGCATGGACCTTCACCATCTCTATATAGAAGAAGGGCACCGACACGCGGGCCTGGGGCGCGCCCTGGTCGCCGCCTGCCTGGCCGAAGCCGGCGCTGCAGCCTGCCAGTACCTGTCCGTCACGACGCATCCACAGAACCAGGCCGCCCAGGCCTTCTATCCGGCCCTTGGCTTTGCCCGACGCGGCGATCACCCACCCCGCTTCGTGATCCGCCTGAGCCCACAAGCCAGGCCGGACGGCGAAACACCGAAAATCGAAAAGACCTGAAACGAGAAAACCCCGCCGTTTGGCGGGGTTCTCATTGAGAGAAAGTGGTGAGCCGTGTAGGATTCGAACCTACGACCCACTGATTAAAAGTCAGTTGCTCTACCAACTGAGCTAACGGCCCACTTTCTTGTCTGCCGTCCGGCGCTGCGTTGCGGTGTGTTGCGTTGCTGCGTCGTCCGTGAGGGGCTCTCTAAGGATATCCGCCGAGGGGGTCAAGCGGAAACGACGAAAAAAGTTTGGGCAAAATGCGGGACCTAGCGTCAACCTCCGGCGGGCTCCTTTTCAACAAGGGGCGGCAGGGATATATGGCCGGAATGCAGACACAGGATCTCTCTCAGGGCCTGCCCTTCATGAAGATGCATGGGCTGGGCAACGACTTCGTGGTCATCGACTCGCGCGGGCGCGAAGCGGTGACGACCCCTGCCCTCGCGCGTGCGGTGGGCGACAGGCATCGCGGCGTGGGCTTTGACCAGCTGGCCGAGATCCGCGATGGCGAGGACAGCGACATCTGCCTCGACTTCTGGAACAGCGACGGCACCCGGGCAGGCGCCTGCGGCAATGCCACCCGCTGTGTCTCGGCCTATGTGATGGGGCAGACCGGCACCGACACCCTCTCGATCCGCACCGCACGCGGGCTGCTGCACGCGCGCCTGGCAGAAGGAGAGGTCTCGGTGAACATGGGGCCGCCGCAACTGGACTGGCAGGAGGTCCCGCTGGCCCGCGACGTCCCCGTGACCGATGTGCCGCTGGCCGGCGCCCCGGTGGCCGTCGGCATGGGCAACCCGCATTGCGTCTTCTTCGTCGATGACGTGATGGCGATCGATCTGCCCGCCACCGGCCCCGGCATCGAGCACGACCCACTGTTCCCCGAACGCACCAACGTCGAATTCGCCGAGGTCCGCAGCCCGGACGAGATCCGCATGCGCGTCTGGGAACGCGGCGCGGGCATCACGCTGGCCTGCGGCTCGGGCGCCTGCGCGACGGCCGTGGCAGCGCATCTTCGCGGCCTGACGGGCAAGCGCGTGCGGATGGAACTGGACGGCGGCTGGCTGGTGCTCGACTGGCGCGAGGACGGCGTCTGGATGACCGGCGCCACCGCACATGTCTTCGACGGCCTTCTGTCCCCCGCCCTGATCGGAGCCTGACCATGGACGCGCCCAAGTTCACCACCCTCGGCTGCCGCCTGAACGCCTACGAGACGGAAGCGATGAAATCGCTGGCCGAAGAGGCAGGCGTTGCCAATGCCCATGTGGTGAACACCTGCGCCGTCACCGCCGAGGCCGTCCGCAAGGCCCGCCAGGAGATCCGCCGCATCCGCCGCGAGGACCCTCAGGCGAAGATCATCGTCACCGGCTGCGCTGCCCAGACCGAACCCGAGACCTTCGCCACCATGGCCGAGGTCGACCTGGTGATCGGCAATTCGGAAAAGATGAAGCCGGAAACCTGGTCGAAACTGGGCCCCGACTTCATCGGCCAGACCGAGCGCGTCCAGGTCGATGACATCATGTCGGTGACCGAAACCGCCGGCCACCTGATCGACGGCTTCGGCACGCGCTCGCGCGCCTATGTCCAGGTGCAGAACGGCTGCGATCACCGCTGCACCTTCTGCATCATCCCCTATGGGCGCGGCAATTCCCGCTCGGTCCCCGCGGGGGTCGTGGTGGACCAGATCAAGCGCCTCGTGCAGCAGGGCTACAACGAGATCGTGCTGACCGGCGTCGACCTGACCTCCTGGGGGGCGGATCTGCCGGCCACACCGCGGTTGGGCGACCTGGTGCTGCGGATCCTGCGCCTGACGGATGTGCCGCGGCTGCGCATCTCCTCGATCGACTCGATCGAGGCGGACGAGGCGCTGATGCAGGCCATCGCCACAGAACCGCGCCTGATGCCGCACCTGCACCTGTCGCTGCAGGCCGGGGACGACCTGATCCTGAAACGGATGAAACGCCGCCACCTGCGCGACGATGCCATCCGCTTCTGCGAAGAGGCCCGCCGCCTGCGCCCCGACATGACCTTCGGCGCCGACATCATCGCGGGCTTCCCCACCGAAACCGAGGCGATGTTCCAGAATTCGCTCAAGCTGGTGACCGACTGCGACCTGACCTGGCTGCACGTCTTCCCATACTCGAAACGCGAAGGCACCCCGGCCGCCAAGATCCCCTCGCAGGTCAACGGCAATGCCATCAAGGACCGCGCCGCGCGCCTGAGGGCAGCGGGCGATGCCCAGGTTCAGCGCCACCTCGCAGCACAAACCGGGATCGCCCACAAGGTGTTGATGGAAAGCCCCCGCATGGGCCGGACCGAACAGTTCGCCGAGGTGCATTTCACCCGCGACCAGCCCGAAGGCCAGATCATCCCCGCGACGATTCTCGGCCA
Source organism: Pseudooceanicola sp. NS-SX9 (assembly GCF_057380705.1). Taxonomy (NCBI): domain Bacteria; kingdom Pseudomonadati; phylum Pseudomonadota; class Alphaproteobacteria; order Rhodobacterales; family Paracoccaceae; genus Pseudooceanicola; species Pseudooceanicola sp. NS-SX9. The sequence goes on from NZ_CM170818.1 coordinate 3,491,510, forward strand.
CGAAAGTGGACACCTGCTCGCCTGACCTCATTGGGCATCGCCCCTGGAAAGCAGGGGTGCCTCCGGCGGGAGTATTTATGGTCAGATGATGAAGAACCCCGGTTCCCTGTCATCTGACCGGAAATACTCCGGGGGAGTCTCCGAAGGAGACGGGGGCAGAGCCCCCCGCCCCGGCCTCCAATGGACAGTCCCCTGCCCTCCCCCTAGGCTCGGCCGCGAACCTTCCACGGGAGCCCCCATGTCCAGCCATACCGCCTTCGTCTCTCCGGCCTCGCCCTTTGCCCGCAAGGTGCGGGTCACGATCCTTGAAACCGGTCTGGCCGACCGGGTTGCCACGCAGAATGTCTCGACCACCGCGCTGAAATCGGACCCGGTCCTGGTGGCGGCGAATCCCCTGGGCAAGATCCCGGCGCTGCTGCGCGAGGACGGCCCGACGCTCTGCGACAGCCCGGTGATCTGCCGGTATCTCGATGACCTGGCCGGCACCGACCTTTATCCCGAAGCCCGGATCTGGGAGATCCTGACCCTAGAGGCCCTGGCAGACGGCATCATGGATGCCGCCGTCCTGATGGCCTACGAACATCGCCTTCGGCCTGCCGACAAGGTGTTCCACGACTGGGTCGAAGCGCAGTGGGCCAAGGTGCAGCGCACCGTCTCGGTGCTGAACGACCGCTGGACCAGCCACCTGACGGGCCCGCTCGACGGTGGGCAGATCGCCCTGGCCTGCGCCCTGTCGTACCTGGATTTCCGCCATGATGCGCGCAGCTGGCGCACCGGCAATGAAGCACTGGCCGAATGGCACGCGACCTTTGCCGCGCGCCCCTCGATGCAGGCCACCCTGCCGGCCTGATCCCGGTCCGGGCTTCCGTTCAGAAGCGGAAGCCCACGCCGACGTTCAGCGCATTGGTCAGGATCTTCGTTTCCAGCGTACCGCCATCGTCCAGGTCGGCATGGTTGTCGGATGCCGTGAACTGATATTCCCCGAAGACCGACCAGCGATCCCCCAGAGGATAGCTGAGGCCCGCCGTCAGACGCATCGCAGGGCCCGTCAGCTCGTATTTCTCGGTGGCGGTGCCGCCAGTGGGCGTGACCTCGACATGGGGAATGGCGATGCCGACGCCCGCGCTCAGGTAGGGCGTCATGCCGTGCCAGCCATTCTTCCAGCGCCGCGACACGTTCGCCGTGACGATGTTCAGCCCATCGGTGAATTCCAAGTGCGTGAACTCGGGCGACATGTCGCCCTTGGGCGCATAGACCTTGTCATGGGTGTATTCCAGCCCCAGGCCCCAGGTCTCGCCCAGCCATTGGGTGACGCGGGCGCCGTAATAGGGCGGCATGGCAAAGCTCTTGCCCTCCCAGCCGATTTCCTTGGAATAGCTGCCGGTCTGCGGCGTCCAGCCCTTGATCCGGCTTTGCGCGGCGGTCTGTGCGCCACTGAAGAAACTCAACTCCGTCTCAGCGGCGGCAGGCGCCGCAAGCCCTGCGCAAACCGTCAGGACAAGGGCAGAGGCGGCGGCGATCCGGCGACCGCTCACGACAGTATGTTGGCTTTTCATGATTCGAAGGCTCACCTTCCACGACGTCGTAACGTATTCCTGCCCTAGATAGCGCGTCCTGGCCTGCAGGACGAGTCCCCAGGTCAACCTTTGGACAAGCGCGACACTTCCGCACCCCCGTTGCGTGATCACGATTGCGTGCTGGACCGAAATTCGACGGGGCGATAAAAAAGCAACGGTACGGTTGCGCGAACAGGGCGCCCTACAACCCAAACGCGGCTGGCCCGCCGCTCAGGAAATGGAGCTAAATTCGTGTCCCACGCAGAAGATCACGAGGGCACCCGGAGGGATTTCCTCTATTATGCCACAGCAGGGGCGGGTGTCGTTGCCGCGGGAGCGGCCGTCTGGCCGCTCATCAACCAGATGAACCCTTCGGCCGATGTGCAGGCGCTGTCCTCGATCCGGGTCGATGTCTCGGGGGTCGAGCAGGGCACCCAGCTGACGGTGAAGTGGCGCGGCAAGCCCGTCTTCATCCGCCGCCGCACCCAGGACGAGATCGACATGGCCAACGCCGTCGAGGTCTCTTCGCTGCGCGATCCCGTGGCCCGCAATGAAAACCTGGCCGCCGATGCGCCCGCCACCGATGCGAACCGCGCCCTGGTGCCGGAGGGCGCCACCGGTGCCGCCGCCGAGGAATGGCTGGTGATGATGGGCGTATGCACCCATCTGGGTTGCGTGCCGCTGGGGGAATCAGGCGATTTCGGCGGCTGGTTCTGCCCATGCCACGGGTCGCACTACGACACGGCAGGACGGATCCGCAAGGGACCGGCGCCGCAGAACCTGCATATCCCGGTTGCCGCCTTCGACGGCGCGACCGAGATCGTCCTGGGCTGAGGGGAGGAGCGCATGTCCGGCATTCCGCACGACCACTACGAACCGAAGACCAAGGCAGAGAAATGGGTGGAAACCCGGCTGCCCGTCATCAGCCTGATCTACAACACGCTGATGATCCCCACCCCCAAGAACCTGAACTGGATGTGGATCTGGGGGATCATCCTGGCCTTCTGCCTGGGGCTGCAGATCGTCACCGGCATCGTGCTGGTGATGCATTACACGCCCCATGTCAGCCTGGCCTTCGCCAGCGTCGAGCACATCATGCGCGACGTCAACGGCGGCTACATGCTGCGCTATCTGCATGCCAACGGCGCCTCGCTGTTCTTCTTTGCCGTCTACCTGCACATCTTCCGCGGCCTCTACTACGGCAGCTACAAGGCCCCCCGAGAGATCACCTGGATCATCGGCATGATCATCTATCTGCTGATGATGGCCACCGGCTTCATGGGCTACGTTTTGCCCTGGGGGCAGATGTCGTTCTGGGGGGCCACCGTGATCACCGGCCTGTTCGGCGCCATCCCCTTCGTGGGCGAGGCGCTGCAGACCTGGCTGCTGGGCGGGCCTGCGGTGGACAATGCCACGCTGAACCGCTTCTTCAGCCTGCACTACCTGCTGCCCTTCGTCATCGCGGGGCTGGTCATCGTGCATATCTGGGCCTTCCATTCGACCGGCAACAACAACCCCACCGGGGTCGAGGTGCGCCGCGACAGCAAGGCCAATGCCGAGAAGGACACCCTGCCCTTCTGGCCCTACTTCGTGATCAAGGACCTGTTCGCCCTGGCGGTGATCCTGGTGGTGTTCTTCGCCATCGTCGGCTTCATGCCGAACTTCCTGGGCCATCCCGACAACTACACCGAGGCCAACCCCCTGGCGACGCCCGCGCATATCGTGCCGGAATGGTACTTCCTGCCGTTCTACGCGATCCTTCGGGCCTTCACGGCGGATGTCTGGGTGGTGATGTTCTGCGACTGGATCACCGGCGGCATCGTCGATGCCAAGTTCTTTGGCGTGCTGGCGATGTTCGGCGCGATCATCGCGATGGCGCTGGTGCCGTGGCTCGATACCAGCCGGGTGCGTTCGGGGCGGTATCGTCCCAGCTTCAAGTACTGGTTCTGGCTTCTGGCCGTCGATTTCGTCGTGCTGATGTGGGCCGGGGCGATGCCCGCGGAGCCGCCCTATTCGATCATCTCGCTGATCGGGGCGACCTACTGGTTCGCGTATTTCTTCGTGATCCTGCCGCTGCTGGGCCTGCTTGAGACCCCCGACACGCCCCCCGCCACGATCGAGGATGACTTCAACGCCCACTACGGCACCAAGCCCGCGAAGCCGGCCGAGTGAGGAAAGGACAAGGGACCATGATCCGCAAACTGACCCTTCCCGCACTGGCAGCCCTGGGCCTGATGGCCGGGGCCGCACAGGCCGCCGAAGGCGGGCACGTCCACAACGTGCATTTCTCGTTCGACGGGCCGTTCGGCTCGTATGACCAGCAGCAGCTGCAGCGCGGCCTGAAGATCTATACCCAGGTCTGCTCGGCCTGCCACGGGCTGAAATTCGTGCCGATCCGGACGCTGGGCGATCCCGGCGGACCCGAACTGCCCGCCGACCAGGTCCGCGCCTATGCCGCCAACATCGAGGTCTACGACCCCGAGCTGGACGACATGCGCGCCGCCACCCCGAACGACAAGTTCCCGAAAAGCACGCTGCCCAATGCCCCCGACCTCAGCCTGATGGCGAAGGCGCGGGCGGGCTTCCACGGGCCGCTCGGGACCGGCATCAACCAGCTGCTGTTCGGCATCGGGGGGCCGGAATACATCACCGCGATCCTGACCTCCTACACCGGTCAGACCAAGGAACAGGCCGGCGTCACCTATTACGAGAACACCGCCTTCGCCGGCGGCTGGATCGCCATGCCGCCGCCGCTGTCGGGCGATGACGTGGAATTCGACGACGGCCATTCCAGCGAACTCCACCACGAGGCCGAGGATGTCTCGGCCTTCCTGATGTGGGCCGCGGAACCCAAGATGATGGCCCGCAAGCGCGCGGGCTTCGTTGCCGTGACCTTCCTGATCCTGCTGTCGGCGCTGCTGTACCTGACCAACAAGCGGATCTGGAAACCGGTGAAGAAGGCCGCGAAACAGGCCTGACGACCCCAGATCCCCGCAAGGCCCCGGGTTCCGTCCCGGGGCCTTCTGCTTTGGCGCCCCGACAGACCTAACCGCATCTTTACCGATTCCACGCGACAGTCCCGCGACTGACCGTGACGGAGAAAAGACCGGATGAGCCTGGCCAGCAAACTCGCGGAGGAGCGCCGCGCGCGGCTCGCCGCAGAGCGTTTGCTTGAACAGAAGCAGGCGGAACTTCATGCCGCGAACCGCAAGCTCAGCCGTCATGCCCGCGCCCTCTCGCAGCAGATCCACGAGAAACGCGCCGAGGTCGAAACCGCCCTGTCCGAGAACGAGCGCGTGCGCTCTGACCTGTCGATGGCGAACGAACGCATCGCCGTGGCCGAACGGCGGCTGTGGCTGTCAATCGAAACGATCCGCGATGGTTTCGCCTTCTGGGATGCCGAAGGGGTGATGATCGCGGCCAACGACGCCTGGCTTTCGGTTTTCGACGGGCTGCAGGAGGTCGCGCCGGGCATCACCTATATCCGCCTGCTGCAACTGGCCACCGAAGAGGGGATGATCGACACCGGCGCCCTGACGCCCGCCGCCTGGCGGCAGGAGATGCTGGCGCGCTGGCAAAGCCCCCGCCCCGATCCCCGGGTGATCCGGCTGTGGAACGGCCAGTACATCCGCATGATGGACCAGCGCGGCCATGGCGGCGACGTGGTCAGCCTGGCGCTGAACATCACCGGCACGATCCGCTACCAGACCCGCCTGCGCGAGGCGCGATCACGCGCCGAGGCCGCAAACCGCGCCAAATCCACCTTCCTCGCCAACATGAGCCACGAGATCCGCACCCCGATGAACGGCGTGGTCGGCATGGCGGATCTGCTGGCCGACACCGCGCTGTCCGAGGAACAGCGGCTTTACGTCGACACCATCCGATCCTCGGGCGAGGCGCTTCTGGTGATCATCAACGACGTGCTGGACTATTCCAAGATCGAGGCCGAAAAGCTGGTCCTGCATCCCCGCCCCTTCGATCTGGAACGCTGCATCCACGAGGTCATGCTGCTGCTGCAGCCCACCGCCAAGGAAAAGGGCCTGAGCCTGCTGGTCGATTACGACCTGTTCACCCCCACCGGGTTCACCGGCGATCCGGGGCGGATCCGGCAGGTGCTGACCAACCTTGTGGGCAATGCGGTCAAGTTCACCAGCCACGGCCATGTGCTGATCCGGGTGCTGGGCCTGCCGCGCCCCGACAGCGGCGACATCGACGTGACCGTCACGGTCGAGGACACCGGCATCGGCATCGCCCATGACAAGGTGGATCTGGTCTTTGGCGAATTCAGCCAGATCGAATCCGAGGCCAGCCGCCATTTCCAGGGCACCGGGCTGGGCCTTGCGATCTCGCGCAAGCTGGTCGAGCTGATGGGTGGCCGGATCTGGGTCGACAGCGAACTGGGCGAGGGATCGTCCTTCGGCTTCCGCATCGCCATGCCCGTGGCCGAGGGCATCGGCCAGCCGGCCGAACCCGCCCCGGTGCCCGATCCCGGCCGGGTCCTGATCGTCGATGATGACGCGCTGCAGGTCTCGATCCTGGAAAAACAGCTGGAACTGCTGGGGATTTCCACCGCCGCCTGCACCAGTGGCCCGGCTGCGCTCGCGCGGCTGGACGAAGGCTGGGGGCTGGTTCTGACCGATCACAACATGGCCGGGATGGACGGGCTGGAACTGGCCGAGGCGATCCGCGACCGTGGCAACCCGGTGCCGATCATCCTGTTTTCCCCCGCCGTGCATTTTGCCGAGATGGACCCCGCGCGGCGTCACCTGCACGCCATCCTGCAACGCCCGATGCTGCGCCGGGACCTGTTCGACACGCTGCGCACCCTGGGCGGCCCCGCGCCCGCCACGGCCCCTTCCCCCGAAACCGCCGCGCCGCCGACCCGGCTGCCCGACGCCGGCCGACCCGCCCGGGTCCTGGCGGCCGAGGACAACAAGACCAACCGCCTGGTCTTCGGCAAGATGCTCTCGGGCGCGGATATCGAGCTGCGCTTTGCCGAAAACGGCGCCGAGGCAGTGCAGCTGCACCACGATTTCGCGCCCGACCTGATCTTCATGGACATTTCCATGCCCGGCATGGACGGGATGGAGGCCACGCGGCTGATCCGCGCCGCCGAGGCGGGCACCGGCCGACACGTGCCCATCGTGGCGATGACCGCCCATGCCCTGCAAGGCGACGAGGAACGCGCCCTGGCCGCGGGCCTTGACCACTACCTGGCCAAGCCGCTGCGCAAGGCCGACGTGCTGGACAAGCTGGCCGAACTGACGCCCCCCGGTCTGCGCCCGCCCTTCCACGCCCCCCTGCCCGAAGGCAGCTGGACGCCCGAGGACGACGACGACATGCGCGCCCGCCCGGCCTGAGCTGAGGGCTCAGCCCTGGTTCAGGAAGACGAACTGATCCTCCGAGGACCGCTCGGGCTGGAAGACATAGCCACCCAGATCGAAATCCTTCAGCCCCTCGGGATCGGTCAGCCGCCGTGTGATCACATAGCGCGCCATGGTGCCACGCGCCCGCTTGGCATTGAAGGACACCACCTTTTCCTTGCCCTTCACCACGTCCAGGAAGACCGGGGTGATCACCCGCAGCTTTAGCGCCTTCAGGTCGACCGCGCCGAAATATTCCTGGCTGGCGCAATTCACCAGAACCCCGGACCCGATGCTTTCCCCTTGTGCATTCAAGGCCTTGGCGGGCGTGTCCTTCCAGTACTGATAAAGGTTGGTGCCCCGGCGCGTCTTCAGCCGCGTGCCCATTTCCAGCCGGTAGGGCTGGATCCCGTCCAGCGGCCGCAGCACCCCGTAAAGCCCCGACAGGATGCGCAAGTGCTGCTGCGCCCAGGCCATTTCCTCGGGCTCCAGCGAGGGGGCATCAAGGCCCTGGTAGGTGTCGCCCGCAAAGGCCAGCGCCGCCGGCCGCAGCACCTCCGCCCCCGGCGCATCCAAGAATTCGCGGTAGCGGTCGCGGTTCAGCCGGGCCAGATCATCGGACAGATGCATCATCGTCTTGATCTCGTCCAGGGTCCGGGCCCGCATGGTCCGGGCCAGGGAATTGGCCTCGTCCAGGAAATCGGGGGTGGTCAGGGCCTGGTCCCGCTCGGCCCAGTCGAGCCGCTTTGCCGGGGAAACGACGATCAGCATGGTCTGTCCTTCTCTTGCGCGAGGCGGAACATAGGCCGAACGACGCGGCGCGGCCAGCCCCTTCAGCCGTCTTCGCGCAGGGCCTCCAGGAAGGCATCACCAAAGCGTTCGACGCGGCGCGCGTCCATCAGGCGGGACAGCCCATCGGTGTCGCGGGGGCGGGTTTCTGCGATGCGGGCAATCAGCGAGGCCGAGCACGACAGCGGCTTGTCGATCCCCTCGGGACCGCGGGACAGGTCGGCCTGGATCGCCATCAGCCGATCATAGAGGGACCCCGCCTGCCGCCCCGCCAACCGGCGGCGCTGCGGATGGGTGTCCTCGGCCGCCCCGGTGATCACCTCCAGGAACAGCGCGCCGTAGGTATCGAGCTTCTTCGCCCCCACCCCCGAAATCCCCGCCATCTGGTCGAGCGTCCCGGGCTTGCGTTCGGCCATCTCGATCAGGGTCTTGTCGTTGAAGACCATGTAGGCCGGGATGCCGCCATCCTTCGCCAGCGCACTGCGCCGCGCCTTCAGCGCCGACAGCAGCGGCTCGTCCTCCTCGCTGACCAGGGTCTTGGCGGCGGGACGGGCGTTTTTCGCGGCCTTCAGGCTGTCGCGGCGCAACAGGATCGTATCCTCGCCCTTCAGGATCGGCAGCGCGGCCTCGGTCATGAACAGGGCGCCGTGGCGGTCGGGGTTCGGACGCACCAGGTCGCGGCCCATCATCTGCCGGAAGATCGCCTGCCATTCGGCGCGCTTGAATTCGCCGCCCACGCCGAAGGTCGGCAGCCTGTCATGGCCGCGCTCGCGCACCTTGTCGGTTTCGTGCCCGGTCAGGATGTCGATCAGGTGGCCGGCGCCGAACCATTCCTCGGTCCGCAGCATGGCCGACAGCGCCTTGCGCACCGCCAGCGTCGCATCGAAGGTCTCGGGCGGGCGATCACACAGGTCGCAGTTGCCGCATTGGGTGCAGGTCTCGCCGAAATAGCGCAGCAGGGTGGCGCGGCGGCATTCCAGCGCTTCGGCCAGCCCCAGAAGGGAATTGAGCCGCCCGTGATCGGCGGCACGCCGTTCCGGCGGCGCCTGGCCTTCGTCGATCTGGCTGCGGCGCAGGCGGATGTCATCGGGGCCGAACAGGGTCAGGGTCTCGGCCGGGGCGCCATCGCGCCCGGCACGGCCGATTTCCTGGTAATAGGCCTCGATGCTCTTGGGCAGGTCGGCATGGGCGACCCAGCGGATGTCGGGCTTGTCGATGCCCATGCCGAAGGCGACGGTGGCGACGACGATCAGCCCGTCCTCCTGCTGGAAACGCAGCTCGGCCGCGCGGCGGGCGTCGGGGTCCATGCCGCCGTGGTAATGGATCGCCTCCATGCCGGCCTCGCGCAGGCCCTGAGCCAGGCTTTCGGTCCGGGCGCGGGTGCCACAGTAGACGATGCCCGACTGGCCGCGCCGGGCGCTGGCAAAGGTCAGGATCTGCTTGCGCGGGCTGTCCTTGGCGGCAAAGGCCAGGTGGATGTTCGGCCGGTCGAACCCCCTCAGGAAGATCCTCGGCTGCCGGTCAGCGAACAGGCGGCGGACGATCTCCTGCCGGGTTTCCTCGTCCGCAGTGGCGGTGAAGGCCGCCAGCGGCACGTCGAGCGCCTCTCTCAGTTCTCCGATCCGCAGGTAATCGGGACGGAAGTCATGGCCCCACTGGCTGACGCAATGCGCCTCATCGACGGCAATCAGCGAGACATCGAGTCGCCGCAGCATCTCCATCGCCGCGGCCGACCCCAACCGTTCCGGCGCCACATACAGCAGCTTCAGCCGGCCGGCATGGATCGCATCCCAGACGGCCTCGGTCTCGGCCTCGGTATTGCCCGAGGTCAGCGCGCCCGCCTCGACCCCGCTTTCGCGCAACGCCCGCACCTGGTCGCGCATCAGCGCGATCAGCGGAGAAACAACCAGCGTCAGACCATGACGCACCAGCGCAGGCAGTTGATAGCAAAGGGACTTGCCGCCACCGGTGGGCATGATGGCCAGGGTATCCTGCCCCGAGGCCACCGCCTCGACGATCTCCTGCTGGCCCGGCCGGAAGGCATCGAATCCGAATACCTCGCGCAGAAGCGTCTCTGCCCTGTCCATGTCCTGTCCCCTTGCCGAAATCCGGCCGCAATCTTTCACAGACCGCCCAATGGCACAAGGCGCAGCGGGGAGACGCCTGCCCCGGAAAAAATGCGCCTGCCGGCGCAGGCCTCCGGCGGGAGTATTTATGGCCAGATGATAAAGAACCCCGTTCCCCGTCATCTGGCCATAAATACTCCGGGGGAGTCCCCGCAGGGGACGGGGGCAGAGCCCCCCGCCCCGTCCGGGTCAGTAGAACATCCCGATGTTGTTCTGGATGACGATCCGGATCGCCATGATCGCAACCAGCACGATCAGCGGCGCCAGGTCGAGGCCGCCCATCGGCGGCAGGATGCGGCGGATCGGGGAATAGATCGGCTCTAGCACGCGGTTCAGCCCGTACCAGATCTGCGCCACGAACTGCTGACGGGTGTTCAGCACCTGGAAGGAGATCAGCCAGGACATGATCACATGGGCGATCACGAAGAACCAGACGACGTTCAGGACGAGGTTGATGATCATCAACAGGGACTGCATGCGGCGCTTCTCCTTTTCACGGCCGGCATCAGGTAAGCAGTCCGGCCCCTGCGCGCAAGTCGGACGGGACGTTCCGGTTGACGCCGTGGTTAAGGCGCCTCAGCACCAGAGGGGAAGGAGAGTGCCCATGTACCCCTATCTTCGCTTCACCCACGAGATCCGAAAGGCGCGCCGGGCGCCGCCGCTGGCGTTGTCGGACACCCATGTCTCGCTGCACCGGATCTGGCCCGGCGACATCGATCCCTGGGCCGAGCTGAACAATGGCCGCACCCTGACGCTCTATGACCTGGGGCGGCTGCCGCTGGCGATCCGCGCGGGGTTTACCGGGGTGCTGAAGGCGCGGGGCTGGGGGCTGACCGTCGCCGGCAGCGTCGTGCGGTATCGCCGGCGACTGACGCTGTTGCAGCGGGTCGAGATGCGCTCTCGGCTGATGGGGGCAGATGCGCGGTTCCTCTACATGGAGCAGAGCCTCTGGAGCGACCCGGAGACCTGCGCCAACCATGCCGTGCTGCGCACCGCGGTGATCGCCCGGCGCCGGATGGTTCCCGTGGCCGAGGTCCTGGCCGCCATGGGCGATCCCGCGATGCCCGTGCTGCCGGACTGGGCCGGTGCCCTCTTTGCCGCCGAGGACGCCCGCCCCTGGCCCCCCGACAGGATCTGATCCGCCTGTCCGGGTCTCTTGTCCGGGACGCCCCTTCACCGCATAACCGCCCCGACACTTCCGCAACGAAAGGCCGGGGCATGAACAGGCGCATCTGGGGTTGGTTCTTTTTCGACTGGGCCAGCCAGCCTTACAGCACCCTGCTGCTGACCTTCATCTTCGGCCCCTACGTGAAGGAGCTGATGGGATCGGGCTCTGCCGCCCAGAGCGCCTGGGGCCTTGGCATCGGCGCGGCGGGGCTGTGCATCGCGGTGCTGGCGCCGGTGCTGGGGGCGATCTCGGACCAGTCGGGACACCGGATGCGGTGGATCTGGGTGTTCTCGGGGCTTTATGTCGTGGGGTCCTGGATGCTGTGGCAGGCCGCGCCCGGGGATTTCCATCTGGGCAGGACGCTGGTCTTCTTTGCCCTGGGGCTGATCGGCATGGAATTCGCCACGATCTTCACCAATGCCATGCTGCCCGATCTGGGCCCGAAAGAGCAGATCGGCCGGATCTCGGGAAACGGCTGGGCCTTCGGCTATGTCGGCGGGCTGGTGTCTCTGGTGATCATGCTGACGCTGCTGGCCGAGAATCCTGCCACCGGGCGCACGCTGATCGGCATTCCGCCGATCCTGGGCCTGGATCCGGCGCTGCGCGAGGGAACGCGCGCGGTGGGTCCGCTGACCGCGCTCTGGTATGCGGTCTTCATGATCCCCTTCTTCCTGTGGGTGCGTGAACCGCGCGGACGCAGGGCGTCGAAGGGGGCTGTCGGGCGGGCGCTGCGCCAGCTGGCGGGGACGCTGCGGGACCTGCCCAGGACGCCCTCGCTGCTGGCCTATCTGGGGGCCTCGATGCTGTACCGGGACGCGCTGAACGGGCTTTACGTCTTTGGCGGCATCTATGCCGCCGGGGTGCTGGGCTGGACCGTCACCCAGATCGGCATCTTCGGCATCCTGGCGATCGTCACCGGGGCGATCTTTACCGCGCTTGGCGGGCGGGCCGACACGCGCTTTGGTCCAAAGCCCGTGATCGCCGTCTGCGTGCTGCTGCTGCTGGCGGTCAGCCTGCTGACCGTGACCATCGGGCGCGGCCATGTGCTGGGGATCGCGCTGCCCGAGGGCTCGCGCCTGCCGGACCTGATGTTCATGGGCGTGGGCGCGGTGATCGGTGCCGCCGGGGGGGCGCTGCAATCGGCAAGCCGGTCGATGATGGTGCGCCAGGCGCGCCCCGGGCGGATGACCGAAGCCTTTGGCCTCTATGCGTTGTCCGGCAAGGCCACGTCCTTCCTGGCGCCGCTGCTGATCAGCGGCGCAACCTGGATGAGCGGGTCTCAGCAGACCGGCATCCTGCCGCTGGTTTTCCTCTTTCTCGGCGGGCTGGTCATGCTACCCTTGGTGAAGACCGATGGAGATCCCACCCCCTGATGCCCCTGCCCTTCCGCCTGCCCCTGCTTCTTGCCGCCGTCGTCGCACTTGCCAGCTGCCAGGGGTCCTCGGGGGGGACGAACACGGCGCCCCAGGTGACCAAGGCGCGTGCCTTTGCCGAAACCGTGCCCTCGGCCTGGATGACGGAACCCGCCAAGGCGCTGTTCGGGCAGGTGTCGCGGCCCTCGGCGCAGATGAACGAATCGCTGGGGTCCTACGCCAGGGGCTGTCTTGCGGGCGCCGTGCAGCTGCCGGAAAGCGGCCCCACCTGGCAGGCCATGCGGCTGTCGCGCAACCGCACCTGGGGCACGCCGCAACTGGTCGACTACCTTGAGGATTTCTCGCACAAGGCGGCGAAGATCCCGGGCTGGGACGGCATCTATGTCGGCGACATGAGCCAACCGCGCGGCGGCCCGATGAGCTCGGGGCATGCGTCGCACCAGATCGGGCTGGATGCCGACATCTGGATGCTGCCGGCCACCAACATGCACCTGACGCCGCAGCAGCGCGAAACCGTGTCGTCGATCTCGGTCCGCAAGGGGGCTTTCGTCAACGACCGCTGGAACCCGTCCTATACCGCGCTGCTGAAGGCAGCGGCCGAGGATCCCCGGGTGGCGCGGATCTTCCTGTTCCCGGGCGGCAAGGTCGAGATGTGCAAGGAGGCCACCGGTGATCGCAGCTGGCTGCGCAAGATCCGGCCCTGGTACGGCCATGACGACCACTTCCACATCCGCCTGCATTGCCCCGCCGGCATGGCCGGCTGCGAGGAACAGGCCCCGCCGCCCCCCGGTGACGGCTGCGACGAGGCCCAGAGCTGGGTCGACAGCATCCTGCACCCTGCACCGCCCAAGCCCGGCGCCAAGCCCAAGCCGCCCGCGCCGCCCCTGACCCTTGCCGGCATGCCTGCCCAATGCGTTTCCGTCCTGCAATCGCAGCCCTTGCACTAGGGCTGCTGGGCGGCCCGCTGGCCGCCGCTACCCCGCCCGCCGAGGTGCTGGTCGATCTGCCCGCAGCCGAACCGGGCTTTGGCGGCTTCTCGGGGATCGAGGTGTCGGCCGACGGGCGCCAGTTCACCCTGCTCAGCGATCGCGGGCGGATGGTGCATGGCCATTTCCAGCGCCGCGGCGGGGATCTGATGGCCCTGCAATACGATTGGGCCGCCTGGCCCGGCGGGGCGCTGACCCGCCGTCACAAGCTGGATTCCGAAGGGCTGGCGATCAGTGACACCGGGCGCTGGTATCTCTCGACCGAGAATGCCGGGATCTATGCCATGTCGCCGAAGACCTTCGCGCTGACCGCCCTGCCCGCGCCGCCCGATCAGGCGCAGCTTTACCCGAACCGGAAATACGAGGGGCTGGCGGTGGGACCGGACGGCACCCTTTATACCCTGCCCGAACGCCCCTCGGCCGCCGAAGGCAGAGACGCGCCGCTCTGGGCCTTCGACGGGCATCGCTGGCGGTTGGTGCGGCAGATCCCGTTGCGGGACCATTTCATGTTCGCCGGCGCCGATGTCGGCCCCGATGGTGCGCTTTATGTGCTGGAGCGCAGCTGGACGCTGACCTTCCGCAACCGGGTCGAACGGTTCGATCTGGCCCACCCCGGGCGCCCCGGCCGGGTGATCTGGCAGACCGACGCCTATCCGCTGCACAACTTCGAGGGGCTGGCCGTCTGGCAGGCGCCGGACGGGCTGAAACTGACCATGGTATCGGACAACAACTTTACCGGGATGCTGGGGCAATCGCTGCTGGAAGTGACCCTTCCCGTGCCGCACTGACCAAAGCCCATTCCACATTTCAGCACAATCAAGCCCCCTTCGGAGGCCCTGTTGTGGCGTTGCGGAAACACTGCCGCCCCGCCGTGCAAAAGCTGCCGTCTTTGCGGGCATCGAGGCCGAAAAAAATTTCCGAAGCCGAAAGAAGTTCTTTGACTATTAAGAACTTCGTGCCACCCTCAGGGTATCGGTAACATTCAGAAAGGAGGTGCTCTAGTGTCTATTGAGGTATTGGGGAATGGGGTCGGAACAGCCTGGAAGGAGCATCGCTGAGGCAGCCCTCGGCTGGTGAACCAAAGGGTTGGTCATTACCTAACCGGACCACCTCCTGATCTCGAGAGGGGCCGCTCCGTTACCGGGGTGGCCCTTTCCATTTGCCGGAACAGATTTCCTGGTCTGAAAGGTCGTGTTCCGCGCTGCGCGCGGGGCATATTTGGGGAAAGATGAAAGGGCCGGGTGGCGCGAAAGAACTGGCCGCGACGCGGGGCGCGCGCCATATGGGCGGGGAAAGGAAGGCACCCATGCTGCGCATCACCGACAGGATCGCCATCGAGGAATGGGAGCTGCTGGAGCAGTTCATCCGCAGTTCCGGCCCCGGCGGGCAGAACGTCAACAAGGTCTCGACCGCGGTCGAGCTGCGATTCGAGGCGGCGCGCTCTCCCTCGCTGCCGGAGCCGGTGAAGCGGCGGCTGCAGCGGCTGGCCGGGCGGCGCTGGACCAAGGAGGGCGCCGTGGTGATCCAGGTGTCCGACGAGCGCAGCCAGGCGCGCAACCGCGAGATCGCCCGCGAGCGCCTGGCCGAGCTGATCCTGCAGGCCACCATCGTGCCGAAGCGGCGCATCGCCACCAAGGTGTCGCAGAACCAGAAGCGCAAGCGCCTGGACGCCAAGAAGGCGCGCTCTGAGGTCAAGGATGGCCGCGGCTGGGAGCGCTAGGCGTCAGACCACGACCTGGCGGCGTTCTTGATCGCCGACACCGAAGACGCGCTTGTAGCGGGCGATCTCGTCGGCGGGGCCCATGGCCTTTTCGGGATTGTCCGACAGCTTGACCGTGGGATGGCCATTGGCGCTCTGGGCCTTGCAGACCAGCGAGAATGGCGCCAGCGCGTCATCGGCCACCAGGCCGCGGAAATCGTTGGTCAGCAGCGTGCCCCAGCCGAAGCTGACCTTGACGCGGCCGGCGAAGCGGGCGTGCAGCATCTCCATCTCGGCGACATCGAGGCCGTCGGAGAAGATCACCAGTTTCTTCGAGGGATCCTCGCCGCGGGACTTCCACCAGTCGATGGCGATCTCGGCGTTGCGGACCGGATCGCCTGAATCGATGCGGATCCCGGTCCAGCCCGCCAGCCAGTCGGGCGCGTTCTGCAAGAAGCCCTCGGTACCGTAGGTGTCGGGCAGGATCATCCGCAGGTTGCCCGAGTGTTCGTCGTGCCAGTCGGCCAGCACGTCATAGGGCGCGCGCGCCAGCGCCGCGTCATCGGGGGCGAGGGCGGAATAGACCATCGGCAGTTCGTGGGCATTGGTTCCCACCGCCTCCAGGTCGCGTTTCATGGCGATCAGACAGTTCGAAGTGCCGGTGAACTTGGGGCCCAGGCCTTCGACCATGGCCTGCACGCACCAGTCCTGCCACAGGTAGGAATGCCGGCGCCGGGTGCCAAAATCGGCGATCTTCAGGCTGTCGATACGGCGCAGGCGCTCGATCTTCTCCCACAGCTTGGTCATGGCGCGGGCATAGAGGACCTGAAGCTCGAACTTCTTCATGTCGTTCAGCACGGCCCGGCTGCGCAGCTCCATCAGGATGGCGAGCGTCGGGATTTCCCACAGCATGACCTCGTGCCAGGGGCCTTCGAAGGTCAGCTCGTACTGGTCGCCGCGACGTTCCAGGAAATAGGGCGGCAGGCGCAGATTCTCGAACCACTCCATGAAGTCGGGGCGGAACATCTGGCGCTTGCCATAGAAGGTGTTGCCCCGCATCCAGGTGCTTTCACCGCGCGACAGCGACAGCGAGCGCACGTGGTCCAGCTGCTCGCGCAGCTCGCCCTCGTCGATCAGCTTGGCCAGCGGGATGTGGGTTGCCCGGTTGACCAGGTGAAAGGTCACCTGGGTGTCGGGCTTGTTGCGGAAGATCGACTGGCACATCAGCAGCTTGTAGAAATCCGTGTCGATCAGCGACCGGACGATCGGATCGATCTTCCACTTGTGATTGTAGACCCGTGTCGCGATGTCCACCATGACGCTCCAGCTCCCTTATTGCCGTGCGATAAAGCCCGGCGGAAAAGGGGATTGCAAGGGTTGCGGGTGCAGGGCACTGGACGGATCGCGCGCCGGATGCCACCCTGACGTGAAGTCATGAACGGGGAGGCACGCATGACGGAAGTGACCCTGATGATCGGCACCACCAAGGGCGCCTTCCTGCTGGAGGGCGGCCCATCGCGCAGCGGCTGGCAGGTGCGCGGGCCGTTCTGCGGCGGCTGGCCGATCAACCACATGGCCGCCGATCCCGAAACCGGCCGGATCTGGGCGGGCGGCGGCAACGACTGGTTCGGCGCCGGTGTCTGGCACAGCGACGACACTGGCGCCAGCTGGACCCTTGCCAAGCTGACCCGTGGCCAGATGGACAGCTGGGCCGAGGCCGATCCCGATTTCGCCGCGATGACCGGCTGGATCCGCACCCCCGCCCCCTTCGCCCAGGACTTCAGCCAGGTCTGGTCGCTGTGTTCCACGCCCGGGGTGCTTTATGCCGGGACCAAGCCCGCGCAACTGCTGATCAGCCGCGACGGCGGCGAAAGCTGGTCGCAGAACGAGGCCTTGGCCCAGGACCCTTCGCGGGCGGGGTGGAACCCGGGGGCTGCGGGGCTGGTGCTGCACACGATCGTCCCCGACCCCGCCACCCCCGAGAAACTGTGGCTGGGGATCTCGGCCGCCGGCGTCTTCGCGACCGAGGACGGCGGCGCCAGCTGGACGCGCCGCAACCGGCTGGCCAATGCCGCCGCCTGCGCCGGGCATGATCACCCGGCCGCCCCCAGGGATGGGGAGACCGGCCATTGCGTCCACAACATGATGCGTGCCCCGGGGGCCGAAGACATCCTCTATCAGCAGAACCACCATGGCGTCTGGCGCTCCCCTGATGGCGGGCGCAGCTGGGACGACATCACCGCCGGGCTGCCCTCGACCTTCGGGTTTCCGATCCGGGTGCATCCGCGCGATCCGGGGACGCTCTGGACACTGCCGCTGAACGGCGACATGGCGGGGCGATACCCGCCCGATGCCGCCGCCGCCGTCTGGCGGTCGCGCGACGGCGGCGACAGCTGGCAGGCGCTGCGCAACGGGCTGCCGCAGCAGGCGTGTTTCTTTACCGTGCTGCGCCAGGCCATGGCCGGTGACAGCCATGACCCGGCGGGGGTCTATTTCGGCACCAACTCGGGCTCGGTCTTTGCCACCACGGACGAGGGCGACAGCTGGACCGAGATCGCCCGCCACCTGCCGACGGTCCTGTCGGTCGAGGTCTTCGAACGCTAGATGTTCTGACCGCCCGAGGCCTCGATCCGCTGGCCGGTGATCCAGTTGCCCTGCGACAGCAGCAGGCTGGCCACGGCCGCGCCGATGTCATCGGGCAGACCGGCGCGGCCCATCGCCGTCGCCTGCGCCACCATCTGGTTGACCGCCTGGTTGTCGCGCACGGTGCCACCGCCGAAATCGGTCTCGATGGCGCCGGGCGCGATGGAATTCACCGAAATCCCGCGCGGCCCCAGTTCCTTGGCAAGGTATTTCACCAGCGTGTCGACCGCCCCCTTCATCGCGCCATAGGCCGAATATCCGGGGGTGGCAAAGCGCGCCAGCCCCGAGGACAGGAACAGCAGCCGCCCGCCATCGGCGATCTGCGGCAGCAGCACCTGGGTCAGCAGGTAGGGCGCGCGGACATGGACCTGGTAAAGGCCGTCCAGCTGCGCGGGGGTGGTGTCCTTGAACAGCGCCCAGACACCGTGACCGGCATTGTTGACCAGCCCCGTCAGCGCGGCATGGCCCAGGGCCCGGGTGGCCCCGGCGACCGTTTCGGCAAAGGCCGGATAGGCGTCGGCATCGCCCAGGTCCAGCTGCAGGGCCTGCGCCTTGCGGCCAAGCGCCTCGATCTGGGCGACGATCCCGGCGGCCTCGTCGGCGCCGGAACGATAGGTCAGCAGGATGTCGGCGCCGCCCCGCGCCAGGTGCAGCGCCATGCTGGCGCCCAGGCCACGGCTGCCGCCGGTGATCAGGAAAAGCGGAGTGCTCATGATCGGGATCCTTTCCGTTTCGATGCCCCCGATATGGCGCAGGAGCGCGCGCCCGGCCTGCCGCATCCTGCGCAAGACTTGCCCGATCCTGCGGCAGGCCCCGGATCGCCCTTGCCAGCAGGCCCGCCCTGAGGCCTGATCGGGACATGAGCCTGAACCACCCCCTGACCGATGCCGCCCTGCGCTATGCCCTGCGCGAAGGCCTTGGCTACACGCCCCGCCCGCTGCCGGTGGATCGACTGTCGCTGTTCTATTCCCCCGCCCCGACGGCCCTGTCGCATACCCTTTACGACCCGGTCTTCTGCCTGGTCCTGAGCGGCGAGAAACGTGCCGATTTCAACGGCACCTCCGTGGCCTTTGCCGAAGGCCAGGGCCTTGTGGTGTCGCTGGATCTGCCCGCGACCAGCTGGATCACCAGGGCCGAACCCGGCGCGCCCTACCTGGCGCTGGCGGTGCGGCTGGACCCGTCGCTGCTGCGCGAACTGGCGCATCTGCTGCCGCCCTCGGGCCCCGAGCAGCCCGCCCAGGCGCTGTCCAGCGCCCCGGCCTCGGGGGCGCTGATCGATGTCTGTGCGCGGCTGTTCACCCTGGTCGAGACCCCCGAGGCCCGCGCCGTGCTGGCGCCGCTGTGGCTGAGGGAACTGCATTACCTGCTGCTGACCAGCCCGCAGGGCGCCATGCTGCGCCGCATCGCCCAGTCCGGCAGCCATGCCGCCCGCATCGCCGAGATCGCCGCCCATCTGCGCACCCATCTGGACGCCCCGATGCGGATCGAGGCCCTGGCCCGGCGCGCCGGCATGAGCGCGACCGTCTTCCACCAGCGCTTCCGCGAGATCACCGGCGCCACCCCGGTGCAATTCCTGAAGCGGCTGCGCCTGCTGGAAGCGCAGCGCGCCCTGCGCGCGGGCGAGGCCAACGTGACCCAGGCCGCCCTGCGGGTGGGCTACGAAAGCCCATCCCAGTTCAGCCGCGACTACCGCGCCATGTTCGGCTGCGCCCCCCGCGACGACCGCATGGGGCTGGCGGCCGAATAGCCGCTACGCGATCGTGACGCCCGCCGCCGCCATGCCATCAAGCGCCTGGGCCAGAGAGCCTCCGAAATCGATGCCGCGGCAAAGATCGGTGCGCACGGTCACGTCAAACCCCAGCTTTGCCGCATCGACAGCGCTGAAATTGACGCAGAAATCCGTCGCAAGGCCCACCAGCGTCACCTGCGTCAGCCCGCGGGTCTTCAGATAGCCCTCCAGCCCGGTGGGCGTGGTGTGGTCGTTCTCGAAGAAAGCGGAATAGCTGTCGATCGCCGGGTTGCAGCCCTTGCGGATGATCAGATCGGCCCGGTCCACGGCCAGATCAGCATGGAAATTCGCCCCGTGCGAGCCCTGGATGCAGTGATCCGGCCACAGCACCTGCGGCCCGTAGGGCATCTGGGTCATCGACATCGGCGCCGCGCCCTCATGCGCCGAGGCGAACGAGGAATGCCCCGCCGGATGCCAGTCCTGGGTCAGCACCACTGCGTCGAATTCGGTCATCAGGGCATTGACGCCGGGCACGATCAGATCGCCCTCGGCCACCGCCAGGGCGCCTCCGGGGCAAAAGTCCTTCTGGATGTCGATGACGATCAGCGCCTGGGCCATGTGAGTCTCCGTTGTCGTTGCGGTGACGGTGGCAAGCCCCTTTCGCCCCGTCAATGCGCGCCCCGGGGCAGGCTGCCGGATATATTGGCAAGTGATTGCCAAACCGGCGAATTCCGACCACCCGACTGTGCATCCATGCGATAAGCAGGGTGCGCCTTTGAAGCTACAGCCTGCGCTGCAACGCAGCTAGGCTTGCGGCAAAAGGAGACCTGATCATGACCAAGAAGATCGTTGCCATCAGCGGCTCGCTCCGCAAGGACGCCGTCTGCACCCAAATCGCCAACACCCTGCAGGACCTGGTTCCCGCCGACACCACCGTTGACGTCGTCACCCTGAACGACGTGCCGATGCTGGACGAGGACCTGAAGGCCAACGGCTCGCCCGCCGTCATCACCGAGATCGCCGCCAAGGTCGCTGCTGCCGACGCGCTGGTGCTGATCACCCCGGAATACAACCGCTCGACCTCGGCCGCGCTGAAGAACATCATTGACTGGCTGTCGAAGGAAGAGGGCGCACCGCTCTCTGGCCTGCCGGTCGAGATCATCAGCCATTCGCCGGGCGCCACCGGCGGCCTGATGGCCAACCACTCGCTGCGTTCGATCCTGGCCGTGCCGGGTGCGAAAGTGGCTTCGGGCTTTGAAGTCGCCATCGGCGGCTCGTTCGGCAAGGTCGCCGAAGGCAAGCTGGCAGACGCAGGCACCCGCGAATTCGTCGCCGGCAAACTGCAGGGCCTGCTGGCCGCGCTGGCCGCCGAGAAGGCCGCCGCCTGATCCTTCGCGGTGCTTCCTTAGCACCTTTTGTCGCGGCGCGTCCCCTTGCCGGGGGCGCGCCGCGCGCGTATCTGGGCGCCATGTACACGGTCGCCGCACTCTATCATTTCACCCGTTTCGAAGATCCCGCCGCCATCCGGGGGCCGCTGCTTGCGCTCTGCGAGGCAGAGGGCATCTGCGGCTCGCTGCTGCTGGCGCAGGAGGGGATCAACGGCACCATCGCCGGCCCCGCCGCGGGGATCGACAAGGTGCTGGCGCATGTGCGCGCCCTGCCCGGCTGTGCCGATCTGGACTGGAAGCTGTCGAGCGCTGCTGATCGTCCCTTCGCCCGCATGAAGGTGCGGCTGAAGAAAGAGATCGTCACCATGGGCCAGCCCGATGTCGATCCGCTGGCGCGTGTGGGCCATTACGTCGAACCCGCCGACTGGAACGATCTGATCCGCTCGCCCGACGTAGCGGTGATCGACACCCGGAACGATTACGAGGTCGCCATCGGTACCTTCGAGGGCGCCGTGGATCCGCAGACCGAGAGCTTCCGCGATTTCCCCGCCTGGTGGGACGAGAACAAGGACCGCTTCCACAACAAGCGGATCGCGATGTTCTGCACCGGCGGCATCCGCTGCGAGAAGTCGACGAATTTCCTTCTGGGTCAGGGTGTTGAAGAGGTCTACCACCTGAAGGGCGGGATCCTGAAATACCTCGAGGAGGTGCCTGCATCCGACAGCACCTGGCAGGGCGAATGCTTTGTCTTCGACCGCCGGGTATCCGTTGGTCATGGGCTGGTCGAGGGCCCGCACGAGCTGTGCCATGCCTGCCGCCGTCCGATCCTGCCCGAGGACCGCAAGCGCCCGGAATACGAGGAAGGCGTGTCCTGCCATCTGTGCATCGAGGAAACCTCGGAGGCCGACAAGGCCCGCTTCCGCGAGCGCCAGAAGCAGATCGCCCTGGCGAAAGCCCGGGGAGAACACCACCTGCCCGGGTTCGAAGACTGAAGCGCCCCTGACGGCATTTCGCCCGAAATGCGCCTGACAGGGGACGCCTGCAACGCGCCTGACGGCGAAATGCCTGACGCCCGCCGGATGGCGGGCTGCCTGAAGCGCGCCTGACAGCCGGAGCCCTGAAGCGCGCCTGACGGCGCGACGCCTGCGGCGGGCGGGGCGCCTAGCGGCGCCCATTCATCTTTGGACAACCCTCAGAAGTAGCTGCGCACGAGGGAACTGGCCAGAAGGCTCCAACCGTCGGCAATGACGAAGAAGCTGAGCTTGAAGGGCAGCGAGACGATCGCCGGCGGGACCATCATCATCCCCATCGACATCAGCACCGCCGCCACCACCAGGTCGATGATCAGGAAGGGCAGGAACAGCAGGAAGCCCACCTGGAAGGCCCGGGCGATCTCGGACAGCATGAAGGACGGGATCAGCACCGAAAGTGGCGCATCCGGGCCGCGCGGCATCTGCGCACCGTCGGGGCGCAGCGCCGCGAGGGCCTCGAACGTATGCGGATCCATGCGATGGGACATGAAGCCCCGAAAGGGGCCCGCTACCAGTGGAAAGGCTTGTTCCGGCGTGATCTTTTCGTCGAGCAACGGCACGATCCCAGTGCTCCAGGCCTGCTGGAAGGTCGGCTCCATCACGAACCAGGTCAGAAACAGCGCCAGCGAGATGATCAGCATGTTGGGTGGCGCCTGCTGAAGGCCCAGGGCCTGGCGCAGGATCGACAACACCGTCACCAGGAAGGGGAAGCAGGTCACCATGATCAGCGCCCCCGGCGCCAGGCTGAGCACCGTGATCAGCACGATCATCTGGATGCCGCGCGCGGTGAGCGAGCCGCCTCCTCCGAGGTCGATGTTGATCCCCTGCGCCTGCGCCACGGCCGGCAGAACCAGGAACAGCGCCACCAGCAGCGGCAATCGCATCAGAGCTCGCCCGAGAAATCGCCGACCTCGGTCAGGCGGACGGCCAGCTGGCCGGCCTGGTCGCCGTCCAGTTCTTCCAGCTCGCCCCGGGCGATCAGCCGGTCGCCCACGTAAAGCTCCACCGGGTCCTCGACCCGGCGATCCAGCGGCAGCACACTGTCGCGCGTCAGCTTCAGCAGGTCCCGGATCAGCGGCCGCGCCTTGCCGACCGAGATCGTGATCTCGATCGGGACGACGGTGAAAGGGTTGCCGCCGCCCGGTCCGTCGGAGGTCTTGTCATCCATTCTGTTCACCCATTCTGATAACGTCTTGCCTGCTCGGTGAAGAAGCCCGAGACAGCGCCCCGGATGCCTTCGGTCACCGCGTCCAGGTCGATCTCGGTCTCTTCCTCGGCAAAGCGCAGGAACACCTGCCCGTCCGAGAGCGTGTCATCGCCGGTCAGTTCCAGCGGGAAGCCGAAGTCCTGCGCCACCAGGTCCTCAAGCAGCGGCAGATTGGCGGTCGCCGCGACCAGTTCCACCTTCTGGGTGGCCCGCGCGGTCATCAGCGCGTCCAGCTGTTCGCGGATGCGCAGCGCCAGGGTCTCGCGCGCGATGGCCGGCACGACCTTGTCGATGACCTCGGCCAGCATCGGGCGCACGGCGTTCAGCACGTTGGAATGCGCCTCGGTATAGGTGAAGGCCAGGTCCTGCAGGTTGCGCGCGAATTCCGCGCCGATATGGGCCTGTTCCTCTCGTGCGGCCTTGGCGGCATCGTCCCAGCCCGCTTGGTACCCCTTCTCGAAGGCTTCGAGGCGCAACGTCTCGAGCTCCTCCTCGCTGAGGCCGGGGGTCGGGCGGGGCCGTTGCACTACGCTGAAATCCTCCAGGATATGGGCCATGCCCTTCATGCGGTTTCTCCGTTTTCCTCAAGCCAGCTGCGCAGGATCTCCATGGTTTCGTCCTTGCGCTCCTCGATCAGGGACTGCAGCCGGGCGACCGGATCGTCGCTGTCGCCCGAGAAGCCGCCCGACCCGCCCATGCCGTCGAAATCCGCGATCATCGGGAAACCGCCGCCCATGGGCTCGGCGCTGTCCCCGCCACCGAACCCCGAGGCCATCGGCAGCTCCGGCAGGGCGAAATCGCTGTCGTCGTCGGCGATCTCTCCGGTCAGGGGGCCGCTGTCGGGACCGGACAGCATCGGCACCTGCGCGGCACCGCCGCTGAGCACCGGCTTGATCACGAACAGCCCCAGCACCAGTGCCACCAAGGCCAGAACCGCCATCTGGATCAGCGACATGACGTCCAGATTCAGCCCGGAGGCAAAGCCACCGGGGCTGGCGGTGCCAAGCGCGGTCACCGGCTCGAAGGCCATCGACTTGATGGTGATGACATCGCCGCGCTGTTCATCAAAACCCACGGCAGAGGAGACCAGCTCCTTCAGATTGGCCAGTTCGTCGTCGGGCCGGGGCGCAAAGCTGGTCGTGCCGTCCGCTGCGGTGGTGCCGATTCCATTGACCAGCACCGCGACCGTCAGCCGCTTCACCGCGCCGGGGATCCGCGTCACCTCGCGATTGACCTCCGAGACCTCGTAATTCACCCGCTCACGGGTGTCGTTGCCGCTGGAATTCGAGGATCCGCCGCCGCTGCCCGCCCCATTGGGCAGGTTCGAGGCCACCGTCACATTGCCCGCATCGCTGTTCTGCGCCGTCTTCGAGCTTTCCTCGGTATCGGTGCTGATGGCGACGCGACCATCCGGATCGAAGCGCCGCTCGCGGATCGATTCGCTTTCGGTGACGGGCTGGACCGAGACCTCGACCACCGCATTGCCGGCGCCGACGCGGGCCTCCAGCAGCCGCTGGACCTTCTGCTTCAGCTCCTGTGCGCGATCATTGGCAGCGCTGTCGGCAGAGGGGTCATCGGCGGCGATCAGCAGCTCTCCCTTGTCGGCGATCACCGCCACGTCATCGGGATTCAGCCCTGCCACGGCCGAGGCCACGAGATAGCGCAACGCCTTGGCCTGGCTGGCGGAAATATCGCCCGACGTCGTCAGCGCGACCGAGGCGGTGGGCCGGATGTCACGCTGAAACGGGTTGGCGCCCTGATGCGCGATATGCACCCGCGCCGAGGCGATCTGCGGCGACGAGGCGATCGTGCGGGCCAGCTCGCCCTCCTTGGCGCGCCAGTAGGCGGCATCGAACATCTGCGAGGTCGTGCCGAATCCGGACAGGGAATCGAGCAGCTCGTACCCCTGGCTGGAGTTCCGCGGCAGGCCTTCGCTGGCCAGTGTCATCCGCAACGCATCCCGGTCGCGGCCGTCGACATAAATGGCGCCGCCGCGCACCTCGTAGGTAACACCGCGCTGGTCGAGGGCGCGCACGATCTCTCCGGCCTGACCGTTTTCCAGGCCCGAATACAGCAGGCTCATGGTCGGCTGCGAGGCCATCCGCGCCAGCAACAGCACGGCGGCAAACATCGCGATCGTCGCCAGGATCACCGTGATCCGGCGCCTCGGCTCCATGGTGTTCCACAGGGTGAGAATCTGTTGCAAACCGCGTCTCCGTTCCCCCCGGCCTTCTGCCGGTTCCCCCCCTTAATGGGCCGAACGCGCTTAACAATCGGTTAGTCCAAACCACCCTATAACGACCCTGCGGACAGATTCTGGAAGGGTCATGACGGACGTCACAACGGAACCGGAAGAGGCCCCGAAAAAGGCCTCGAAGCTGCCCCTGATCCTGGGGCTTGTCATCGCCCTTGCCGGGGGCGGCGGCGCCTTCTTCGCGATCTACAGCGGCATGATCCTGGGCGGCGGACACGCCACCGAGGACGCTGCCGCCGGTCATGAAGACGGCACCCCGGCCGAGGACTTCAAGGCCCCCGACATGGCCTACATACCGCTGACTCCGATGGTGATCTCGATGGGGCGGGTGGCCGACAACCGCCACCTGCGCTTCACCGCCTCGCTGGAGGTGACGCCGGCGAAGCAGCCCGAGGTCGAGAAGATCCTGACGCGAGTCACCGACATCCTCAACAGCTACCTACGGGCGCTGCGGATCGAGGACCTGGATGACCCGGCCGCCCTGGTGCGGCTGCGCGCGCAGATGCTCAGACGCGTGCAGGTACTGACCGGCCAAGAAGCCGTGCACGACCTGCTGATCACAGAATTCGTTTTGAACTGAGGTACTTGCCATGGAAATGATCTCGGACATCCTGCTGATTGCGGGCGCCCTTGGTGCCGTCTTCTACTGCTACGTTCTGGCCCGTCGGCTGGCGCGGTTCAATGACCTCGAATCGGGGGTCGGCGGGGCGGTCGCAGTGCTTTCGGCGCAGGTCGATGACCTGACCAAGACGTTGAAGGCCGCCCGCGAGGCTGCCGGCGAAAGCAGCGCCTCGCTGACTCAACTGACCGACCGGGCCGAAGGCGTCGCCAAGCGGCTGGAGCTTCTGGTCGCCTCGATGCATGACCTGCCCGACCCCGGGCGCCCGGCCCAGCCCCCCGTTGCGACAGGCCCAAAGCCAGTGCCCGAAGCCGAGGCCGACGTGGCACCGATCCGGCCGGTCTTCGCGCGCCGCGTCAGCAGCCAGTGAGGGTGGACGATGGCCAGATCCAAGGCAAAGCCCGCCCCCAAGGGAGCCAAGCCCGCAAAGCCCGCGCGCAAAGCCAAGCGTCGCCCTCGCGGCACGCTGGCAATGATCGCCATGCTGCTGTTGGCCTCGGCAGCCCTCAGGATCGCGATCCATGCGGATGACGTGATGGCGCTGGAACCCGGCCTGCTGCACGACAAGGCCGCTCCGCCCGACACCGCCGAGACCGCGGGTTGCACCCCCTCTCCCGATGTCGAGGCCATGCTGACGGCCTTCAAGGAACGTGAAACCCGCCTGGACCAGCGTGAGGCGCAGATCCGCGACCGGATGAATGCATTGTCGATCGCCGACGAAGAGATCCAGAAAAAGCTCTCGCAGTTGGAGACCGCCGAGGCCCGCCTGCGAGAGACCCTGGCCCTGTCCGACAGCGCCGCGGAAAAGGACATCGCCCGGCTGACGGCAGTCTACGAGGCGATGAAACCCAAGGATGCCGCCGCCCTTTTCGAGGAAATGGCGCCGGAATTCGCAGCAGGTTTCATGGGGCGCATGCAGCCCGCTGCGGCTGCGGCCATCATGACCGGTCTGTCGTCCGAACGCGCCTACACGATCAGCGTGATCCTGGCAGGGCGAAATTCATCGGTTCCAAAGGAATGACCCCTAGCGTTTCGGCAGGGATACTGGATTCGGGGCAGAACGCATGATCGGTTTCATCGGCATCGGCGTGATTTTCGTCATGGTCTTCGGCGGTTACGTGATGGCCGGCGGCAAGATGTCCATCATCCTAAAGTCGCTGCCGTTCGAAATGATGATGATCGGCGGCGCGGCCGTTGGCGCATTCCTGCTGTCCAACGACATGGGCGCGGTCAAGCATACGGCCAAGGACGTCGGCAAGGTCTTCAAGGGGCCGAAATGGAAGCCCGACGATTACCGCGATCTGCTGTGCCTGCTGTTCGAACTGATCCGCCTGGCGCGCCAGAACCCCGTCGCGATCGAAGAACATATCGAAGCGCCCGCCGACAGCACGATCTTCTCGAAATACCCGCGGGTTCTCGCAGATGGCGAGGCAATCGAACTGATCTGCGACACGATGCGTTCGGCCTCGATGAACTACGACGATCCGCATCAGGTGGAAGAGGTACTTGAAAAACGGATGGAAGCGAACCTGCATCACGCCATGCATTCCAGCCACGCCCTGCAATCCATGGCCGACGCCCTGCCCGCCCTGGGCATCGTCGCGGCCGTCCTGGGGGTGATCAAGACCATGGCCGCCATCGATCAGCCACCCGAAGTCCTGGGCGGCATGATCGGCGGCGCGCTGGTGGGGACCTTCCTGGGCGTCTTCCTGGCCTATGGCATCGTCGGACCCTTCGCCGGGCGCCTGAAAACCGTGACCGAGGAGGACAGCCATTTCCACCAGCTGATCCGAGAGGTCCTGGTCGCAAACCTGCACAATCACGCCACCAACATCTGCATCGAGGTCGGCCGCCAGAATACCCCGGCCCATTACCGGCCCAGCTTCTCGGAACTGGAAGAGGCGCTGAAGGCCGTGAAAAGCAGCGGGGCCGCATGAGGATGCGTCGGACAGCCCTGGCCCTAGCGGCTGTGCTCATCCTGCTGCCGGGGCTTGCCCTGGCTCAGGCCGCCGTGGTCCGTGGCGGAGAGCATGCCGATTTTACCCGACTGACAGTAGACTTGCCGCGCGGCACCGACTGGACGCTGTCACAGGCCCCCGGCGAGGCGGTCGTCAGCCTGTCCGGGGCCGCCACATCGATCGACGCGCGTCAGGTCTTTGATCGCATCCCCCGGGATCGCTTGCGCGCGCTGTCGGTCGGACCGGGGGCAACGATGACCCTGGCGCTGGACTGCCTCTGCCCCATCGAAGCCGAGCTGTTCCGGGGTCGCCTGCTGATCCTCGACCTGAAGAACGGACCACCGCTGCCGACCTCGGACGCGGCGGCCGCCATGGCAGAACGTCCGCCGGTCGACCCTGGCGCCAACCTCGCCGCGGCCATTCCCATGCTGACCACGCCCTTGCCGATGGTCGTCCCGGAATCCCCCTCTATTCCCGCGCCTCTGCGGGAATTCGCGGAGGCGACGGTCAATGCCCTGCCCGACATGCCACCTGCCCTGTCAGAGGCCGAACTGCGACTGGCCCGCCAATTGGAGGAAAGCCTGCTGCAAGCGATCGGCGGCGCCGCAACCGAGGGGCTTTTGCAGGTCGATCCGAAGGGGGCCGCCGCCCTGACCCCGGACGCGCGCAGCCTGGCGGAAGACAGCGATGGCAAACATGCCGATCCGGGCATTGCCGCAAGCGAAGCGACGCTGGAAGACAGCGCCCCCGGCCCGAAGAACCGCTTCATCCTGTCCGGCGACGATTGCGCCCTTGCCATGCCCCCGATGCAGCCCCCCGAGGAAGACCAGGATTTCTCGATCCGTCTGGGCACGCTCCGCGGTCAGCTGGTCGGGGAATTTGATCGCCCAGACCCCAAGGCCCATCTCGAACTGGCCCATTTCTACCTGCTGAACGGCTTCGGAGCCGAGGCTCTGAGCGTGCTTGAGGCACTAGGCCTTGAAACCCCGGAAACCCGCGAGATGTCTTCGGTCGCACGGATCCTTGAGCATGGCCATGACCCCGAAGGCGGTCCATTCGTCCGCCGCACCGCCTGCGACACCGACGCCGCGCTCTGGGGCGTGCTGGCGCAAAAGCCACTGCCTCCCGGGCAGGATATCGACACGATTGCGGTGAAACGCGCCATGATGACATTGCCCGACCCGCTGAAAAGCTACCTGGGTCCAATCCTGGCAGATCGTTTCGTCACTATCCAGGAGGCTGACACCGCGAAGGACCTGCTACGGGTCATCGAACGCGAGAGCGAAACCACGACCCCCCGCCAGGAAATGGTCGCCGCCCGTATCGAAACCCAGGAAACCGGATCACCGGATCGCAAGATCTACCGAGACCTGATTGCCGAGAACGATGATGTCTCTCCCGAGGCGCTGCTGCATTTCACCGAGGCCACGCTGGCCGGTGGCAAGCCGGTCGATGCGGAAACCATCGGGCTGCTGGAAAGCTATCGCACCCAGTACCGCGACACGCCGATCGAGACCGACCTGACCCGAACCGAGATCGCCGCGCAATCCTCAGCCGGGAACTTCCCCGCAGCCTACGCACTGTTTGACAAGGGCAGGGCGCAGCTGACCCCAGAGGTGGCCGTGCAGGTCTCGAACGGGCTGGCGCGCAACCTTGCCAGCAATGCCTCGGACGCGACCTTCGCCCGGCTCTATTTCCAGAATACGCCGCTGATCCGGGAGGCCATTGCTCCGGATACCGCCAACATGATCGCCGGTCGCCTGATCAAACTGGGCTTCCTGGACGAGGCCGGTGATTATCTGGCAAACGGTGCAGATGAGGCCACCGGCCGCGACCGTCGCCTGCTGCGGGCCCAGCTGGCCATGGCGCGCAACATGCCGCTTCAGGCCGAAACCGAACTGGCCGGACTGGAGGGCCCGGACGTTGATCGCCTAAAGGCCGATCTGCGCCTGAAAACAGCGGATTATCCGGCGGCCGAGGCACTTTATTCCGCCACCGGCGACACCGCCGCCGCAGACAATGCCGCGTTTCTGGCCCGCGACTGGACGAAACTTCAGGGCAGCCAGAACGATCCCGCCGCCGCACAGCTGGCCGATGTCGTCACCGCGCAAGAGGCCGCCCCTGTCGATATTCCCGCCCTCGGGGCGCCCTCTCTGGCGGCCAGCCGCGATGCCCTGTCGCAAAGCGCCCAGACCCGCGAGGCACTTCGTCAGCTACTGTCGACCCTGCAGGTGGATACGGCGCTGGATCAGTAGGTCGCTTCTTTGCCACATCTCAACCATTTGTCGCCAAGCATGACCCCACCGCCCCGGCGGTAACCGGCCCGCAGAACGCGGCCCGGCGCAAGACACGGGACCCACCATGACCGAGGCAGAAGTCCGCCCCCTGTTCCAGCCCACAATCCTGCTGGCCCTGGCCCTGATGGCAATCATCGTCATGATGATCCTGCCCGTCCCTGCCTTCGTGCTGGATGTCGGGCTGGCCGCCAGCTTTGCCTTGGCGATCCTGATCTTCACCGTCACCCTCTTTGTCGAGAAGCCGTTGGATTTCTCGGCCTTTCCGACGGTGCTTCTGGCGTCGCTGATGCTGCGGCTGTCGCTGAACGTCTCCTCGACCAAGCTGATCATCGGCAACGGCCATACCGGCACCGCCGCCGCCGGAGACGTGATCCAGGGCTTCGCCGATTTCGTGATGAGCGGTTCCGTCTTCCTGGGCCTGGTGGTCTTTGGCGTGCTGCTGATCGTCAACTTCATGGTGATCACCAAGGGCGCCGCCCGCATGGCCGAGGTTGGCGCCCGCTTTGCCCTGGACGGCATGCCCGGCAAGCAGCTGGCCATCGACAGCGACATGTCCGCCGGCGCCATCGACCACAACCAGGCCCGTGAACGGCGCGAGCGCGAGCAGCAGGAAACCACCTTTTTCGGCTCGCTTGACGGGGCATCGAAATTCGTCAAGGGCGATGCCGTTGCCGGCCTGCTGATCACCCTGCTGAACCTGATCGTCGGGCTGCTGATGGGCGTCGTCGTGCACGGCATGCCGATGAAGGACGCCTTTGAAACCTACGCCATTCTGACCGTCGGAGACGGGCTGGTGACGCAGATTCCGGCAGTGATCATCTCGATTGCCTCGGCACTGCTGCTGGCACGGGGCGGTTCGACCGGGGCGATGGACCTGGCCTTGGTGGGCCAGCTGGGGCGCCACCCGGCGGCTTTGGCGACCGTGGCGGTGCTGATGGGGCTGTTCGGCCTGGTGCCCGGCCTGCCCTTCATCCCCTTCACCCTCGGCGGCGGCGTGCTGGGATCCGCCGCCTGGGTTGTTTACAACCGCCAGAAACGCGCCGCCGAGGCACAGACGAATCCGCGTCAGGAAATTCCGCTGCCGCGCCAGAAATCCATCGGCGACACGCTGGATCTGGATGATATCCATGTCGAATTCGCCCCGGACCTGGTGAACATGGCCCTCGATCCCGGCACTGGTCTTGATGCCCGGATCGAGAACATGCGCCTGCACGTCGCCGAAGGCTTCGGCCTGATCCTGCCCGAGATCCGACTGACCGACGATCCGGGCTTGCCCAAGGGGGCCTACGTCATCCGCATCCAGGGGGTCGAACAGGCCCGCGCCGTGCTGCGTCCCGACCGCGTGCTGGTGCTGACCCAGGGCAACGAGGCCGGCCTGCCCCAGGGCGAAAACGTCCGCGAACCGGTCTACGGCGCCCCCGCCCGCTGGATCCCCGAGGCCGCACAGGACCACGCCGCCCTGTCGGGGCTGACCATCGTCACCCCGACCGAGGTCCTGGCCACCCATCTTCTGGAAACCATCAAGCGCAACTTCCCCCGCCTGCTGACGCTGAAATCCCTGCGCCGCGTGCTGGAGGAAATGACCAACCTTTCGGACGAACGCCGCGCCCAGGCCAACCGCAAGCTGCTGGACGAGCTGATCCCCGAGAAGGTGCCCCTCGACCTGCTGCACCAGGTGCTGCGGCTACTGGTCGGCGAACAGGTCTCGATCCGCAACATGCCCCTGATCCTGGAGGCGCTGTCGGAACTGCGCGGCCAGCTGCAGCAGCCCGAGGCGATCTGCGAACATGTCCGGCACCGCCTGGGCTTTCAGCTGGTGGCCGAGCTGCGCCGCGAGGACGGCACCGTGCCGCTGATCCAGCTGGCCCCCGGCTGGGAGGACATCTTTCAGACCTACCAGATCGAGCGCGACCGCGGCGCCTACGACATCGCCCTGCCGCCCGACATGTTCAACAGGCTGGTGGGCAATACCGCGCAGGCCCTTTCGGATGCCTCCGACCGCGGGATCTACGCGGCGCTTGTCACATCGACCCAGCGGCGGCGTTTCCTGCGCACAGCACTTAGCGCGCGCGGAATCACCAACCCCGTGCTTTCGTTCGAGGAAATCGGCATCGATGCCCGCCCCGCGCTGATCGCCATGGTGCCCGATGACTGAGGCCCTGGCCCAGCTGATGGCGCAAAGCCAGGCCGAGCTGTGGCGCGGCGCGCTGATCTTCCTGCGGGTGGCGGCCTTCACCTCCCTGCTGCCGGGCTTTGGCGAGCAGGCAGTCCCGGTCCGGGTCAAGCTGGTGATCGCGCTCTGCCTGACGGCCGTGGTCGCCAGCGCCCAGCCTGTCTTTCCCGATCCCGGCGCCCCCGACTGGCTGCGCTTCCTGCGGTTTCTGGGCACCGAGACGGTCACCGGCCTGTCGCTGGGGCTGGGTTTGCGGAGCTTCATGCTGGGGTTGCAGACGGCGGCCTCGATGATGGCGCAGTCGACCTCGCTCAGCCAGATCCTGGGCAATGCCGGGACCGAGCCGATGCCCGCCATCGGCCATATCCTGATGATGGGCGCACTGGCGCTGGCGATGATCATGGGGCTGCATGTCCATGCGGTGATGTACCTGCTGATCTCGTACCAGGTGATCCCGGCGGGCAGCTGGCCGGTCGGGGCGGACCTGTCGCAATGGGGCCTGAAGCTGATCGCGCAAAGCTTCCGCCTGGCCTTCACCCTGGCCACGCCCTTCCTGATCATCTCGTTGATCTACAACCTGGCGCTTGGCGTCATCAACCGGGCCATGCCGCAGCTGATGGTGGCCTTCGTGGGCGCGCCGCTGATCACCTTTGGGGGGCTGGCGCTGCTCTGGGCGCTGTCACCGCAGATCCTGTCGCTCTGGACGGCCGAGATCTTTGGCTTTCTGGTCAAACCCTTCTGAGGCACCATGGCGGACAGCGACGATTCAGGCGAGAAACCGCACGACCCGACACCGCGCAAGCTGCAGAAGGCGCGTGAAAAGGGCGAGGTACCGAAATCCAGCGATCTGTCGACCGCCGCCGCCTATGGCGGGTTGTGCCTGGCGGGCATGGCCGTGGGCGGGCCGGTGCTGGCGGGTCTGGGCGGCGTGCTGCAGGGGCTGATCGACCAGTCGGACACGCTGGCCCCGCAGATCCTGAGCAGCCCGGCCATGGCCGGCGGGCTGATGACCGAGGTCGCCCTGCGCACCGCGCCGCTGTTCCTGGTACCGGCGGTGGCGGCGCTGGCCACGGTCTTTGCCCAGCAGGCCTTCGTCGTCTCGGCCGAAAAGATCCGGCCCAAGGCCTCGCGCCTGTCGCCAATATCAAATGCCAAGCAGAAGTTCGGCCGCGGCGGGCTGTTCGAATTCGCCAAGAGCTTTGCCAAGCTGCTGATCTATTCCTTCATGCTTTATCGCTTCATTTCCAGCCATTTCGAGGAAATGACGATGACGCTGCAGCTTGATCCCGGACAGGGCGCGGCGCTGCTGGGGCGGCTGTGCATCGAATTCCTGTTCCTGGTCTTCCTGGTCGCGCTGTGCATCGGGGGCCTCGATTTCCTGTGGCAGCGGGCCGAGCACCTGCGCAAGAACCGCATGACCGACAAGGAAATCCGCGACGAGATGAAGGATTCCGAGGGCGATCCGCACATGAAACAGCAGCGCCGGGCGCGCGGCGAACAGATCGCGCGATCCCAGATGATGGCCGAGGTCCCGAAGGCCGACGTGGTGATCGTCAACCCGACCCATTACGCGGTGGCACTGAAATGGGAACGCCGCAGGGGAACGGCTCCGGTCTGCGTCGCCAAGGGCGTGGACGAAGTCGCCCGGGTGATCCGCCGCATCGCCCAGGAGAACGGCGTGCCGATCCATTCCGATCCCCCCACCGCCCGCCGCCTGCATGCCGAGGTTGATATCGGCGCCGCCATCGCGCCCGCCGATTACCGCGCGGTCGCCGCCGCCATCCGTTTCGCCGACCAGATGCGCCGCAAGGCCAAGGCGCGGATCTGATGGCGCGGCTGACACCCCCCGCCCAACTGGCGCCGCTGGCCCGCGCCACCGCCCTGGCCTATGAGGCAGAGCTGATGCGCCTGAACCGCCTTCTGGCCCACGAAGCCCGCCTGCGCACCGCAATCGAAGACCTGGACACGCGGATGCGCGAAAGCTTCCTTCGGCGTATTGCCGAGCCGGGACAGGACCTTGGCCGTGCCAGCCTGCAGGAACGCGCCTGGCGCGACTGGGCCCTGACCAAGCGTGGACAGGTCCAGTCGGAACTGGCGCTGGTGCTGGCCGACAAGGCCGACCAGATCGCCCGGCTGACCCGCAGCCTGGGCCGCCGGGACATCGCCGCCCATCTGCACGACACCGCGCGGGCGCGGCAGCAGGCGGAACGCCACCAGAAGCAACTGCAAGACCTTCAGGCCCTGGCGATCCTGCGCCAGGTCCTGCGCTGAACGGCAAAACGCCGCCCCGGAAAGGGGCGGCGCGGCAGGCCGGAGTATCCTGGATCAGGTTTCCTGACGCGCGATATCCGTGATCAGCACATTGCTGACGATCGGTCCCAGGATCTTGCGCGCCACGTTGTAAAGGTTGCGCCGCAGCAGTTCGAGATTGTTGGAATTGGTGAAGGCGCCGTCGAACCCACCGACATTGGCGTGATCGAACATCACCTGCAGGAAGGCATCGCGCAGCTTCGGCTCTTTCGCATAGACCGCCGCCGAGGATCCCAGATCCGCCTCGATGCTGAGCGACATGACCACCATCGCCCCCACCTTGCTATCCACCACCACCGGGACGATGAACTGGTTGTTCATCTTCACATAGTCCTTCTCGGGCGGCTTCTCTTCGTCCGCGGGCGGCTCTTCATGGGCCTGGGCGACGGCAGTGGTGCCATCGCCGCAGGGCTCGATCGAGGCCATCTCGTCATGTTTCGGGCGCAGCATCAGGCCGGCTCCGGCGCCGCCGCCGATGCCGAGGATGATCAGGAGGATGGGCAGGAGCTTCTTCATCGGCGGTCCTCAGAAGGGGAGAATCTTTTCAAGGATTTGCTGGCCGTAACGCGGCTGCTGCACCTCCGAGATCTGCCCGCGCCCGCCGTAGCTGATGCGCGCCGAAGCGATCTTGTCATAGGTGATCTCGTTCTGGCGCGAGATGTCCTCGGGGCGGACATAGCCGGTGACCAGCAGTTCGCGCAGTTCGAAATTGACGCGCACCTCCTGGCTGCCAGAGATCGCCAGCACGCCGTTCGGCAATACGTCAACGATGGTCGCGGCAATACGCAGGGTCAGCTTTTCCTTCCGGCTGACCGACCCGTCACCGTTGGAGCTGGAGGAGCTGTCAATCGAAACTGCGGAATCCATCGAGGCGCCGTTATAGAGCACCTCGTTGTTCAGTCGCTGAGGAATCCCAAAAAGACCAGGGACACCAAGGCTTTCCGATCCACCACGGCTGCGCGCCGTGGAATTCGAGATCTGCGCACTGTCGTCGATCTGGATCACCACGGTCATGATGTCACCGCGTTTGATCGCCCGGCGATCCCCCAGCAAAGACCGCTGCCCGGCCCGCCAGAGCGAGGATTCCTGCCGCCCCGGGGCACTGATCGGCAGACCCGGCGTATACATCGCCCCCCGTTCGGGGGAGTTCATGTCCGACGTAAAGGCCGGCACGCGGCCAACCTCGTCCAGCGGCGAACACGCCGCCACAAACCCGAGGGCCAGCAGGGGAAAACGCATGATCATTGCACTCTTACCGATCCATCGGGCTGCACGACGCCGCTGACCGTCAGTCGAGAGGAAAGGTTCATGACGCGGACGGTCTCGCCCGCGCCGGCACGCTCCAGCGCGCGGCCTTCGGCGGTGATGTTCAGCCCGCCGCGATCATAGATCAGGTTGACGGTGCCGTTGCGCTCGACCAGCGCGGGGGGGCCCAGATCGCCCGGCCGCACCGGCCGGCCGGCATAAAGCGCGATCCGCGCCTCCAGCCCGACCAGTCCCGAAAGCGAGTCGTAAGCTCCGGGCAGGCTGCCCTCCTGCAGGATCAGGTCGCCGGGGGCGATGACGCTTTGCGGGCGCAGATTGCGCGCTGCGATCACCGTCTCGGCCCCGGCAGGCCCCGCCATCATCAGCAGAAGCAGCAGCATCCGCATCAGCGCACCTGCGCAGTCGCAGCCAGCATCTGATCCGCCGCCGAGATCACCTTGGAGTTCAGCTCGTATCCACGCTGCGCCTCGATCAGCTCGGTGATCTCGCGCACCGGATCGACCGAGCTGTCTTCCAGGTAGCCCTGCCGCAGCGTGCCCAGCCCATCAAGGCCCGGCGTGGTCAGCGCCGCCGCCCCCGAGGCCTCGGTTTCGGCGAAGAGGTTCGAACCGATCGCCTCCAGGCCCTTGGCATTGGTGAAACCGGCGATGTTGAACTGGCCCAGCAGCTGCGCGGCAGTGGCATTGGTGAAATAGGCATAGACCTCGCCAGCGGCATTGATCGAGATCGAGCGCGCATCGGCAGGGATCGTGATGTCGGGCGAGACGGGATAGCCATCAGAGGTGACGATCAGCCCGTCGGCGGTGCGTTTCAGCGCGCCGTCGCGGGTATAGGCGGTCTGGCCCGAGGGCAGCGTGACCTCCAGGTAGCCGCGTCCCTCGATTGCCAGGTCCAGGTCGCCCCCGGTCTGGCTGAGCGGCCCCTGCTGCACCTGGATGCTGACGGCCGTGGGACGCACCCCCAGCCCCAGCTGGATGCCGGTGGGCAGCATGGTGCCGTCGGTGGCGTTGATCGTGCCCGCGCGGGCATATTGCTGATAATGCAGATCGGCAAATTCAGCGCGCCGGGCGTTGTAGCCGGTGGTCGACATGTTCGCGAGGTTGTTCGAGATCGTCTCGACCCGCATCTGTTGGGCAGCCATCCCGGTGGCCGCGATCTTGAGGGCTCTCATGGCTTAGGTCCTGCTGAGAATGGTCTGAAGAGAGGTGCGGATGCGTTCATCTTCCTTGTCGAGGAACGACTGGCCCAGTTCGTAGGCGCGCTGGACCTGGACCATGCGGGCGATCTGCCCGATGGGATCGACGTTCGATGCCTCAAGGAAACCCTGCATCACCCGGGGCGCCTCGACCGGTTCGGTGCCGCCGGTGGCGTTGAACATCACGCCGCCCTCGCGCTCCATCGCGCCCGGGTCCAGCGGCCGCACCACGCCGATCTGGCCGATGGCCTGGCCGTTCGCCGAAAGCGATCCGTCAGCGCCGACACTGACATCGGCATCGGGCGGGATGAAGACCGGCGTACCGCCGCTGTCGAGCACCGGGTAGCCGTCATTGGTCACCAG
The DNA here is from genome assembly GCF_057380705.1 of Pseudooceanicola sp. NS-SX9. Classification (NCBI taxonomy): domain Bacteria; kingdom Pseudomonadati; phylum Pseudomonadota; class Alphaproteobacteria; order Rhodobacterales; family Paracoccaceae; genus Pseudooceanicola; species Pseudooceanicola sp. NS-SX9. The sequence continues at coordinate 3,529,003 of NZ_CM170818.1, forward strand.
ATCCCCGGCATTCGAGGTCGCAAAGCTGCCGGCGCGGGTCAGCCGGTCGCCGTTCGGGGTCTGGACGACGAAATAGCCCTCGCCCTCGATGGCGAAATCCAGCGTGCCGCCGGTCATCTCCATCGTGCCCTGAGCATAGTTGATCCACTGCAGGTTCGCCTCGGCCATCGACAGCGAGGGGCCGTCATCGACCGGCGCGATGTATTCCGAGAAGATCACATCCTCTTGCCGAAAGCCGGTGGTATTGGCATTGGCGATGTTGTTGGCGATCACGGTCATCTCGCGCATGAGGCCCGAGAGGCGTGTCAGTGTGGTGTAGCCCGCATTGTCCATGGGTCACCCTCCGATGATGAGCGGAATGACCTGGTCGTGAAAGAAGGCGACCAGGGTCTGTGACATGAAGCTCATGGAAAGCCAGAAGATCACGACGATCGCCGCCAGCTTGGGGACGAAGGTCAGGGTCATTTCCTGGATCGATGTCAGGGCCTGGAACAGGCCCACGATGACGCCGACCACCAGGGCCACCGCGAGGATCGGCGAAGCCGAGATCGTGGCGACCCAGAGGCCCTGGCGCAGGGTGTCGAAGAAGATTGCCTCGTCCATCCTGGCCAGAACCCCCGGTCAGACCGGCATCCTCAGGATTTCCTGATAGGCTTCGACAACCTTGTCGCGCACCGTCACTGCCGCTTCGACGGCAAGCTCGGTCTGCGCAAGGGCCTGAACGAGGGACTGGGTATCGGCTTCTCCGACCATGGACGCCATTGCCGTCCGCTCCCCTTCCCGGAAGGTCTCGGCAAAGTCCTTCGTGACCTCGCCAAGGGTTTCGCCGATTCCCTGTCCGCTGCCCGCCACGGGTTCCGTAACGGGGCGTGCGGCCGCATATTTCTGGGCGGCATTCAAAGCACGAATGTCCATTCTGGACCTCCTTCTGGACTGATTAACGGCGCAAGAGGTCGAGCAGTCCGGCCGACATCTGCCGGGCCTGTTCGAAGATCTTGAGGTTCGCCTCATAGCTGCGCTGCGCTTCGCGCGAGTCGGCGATTTCGACCACCAGATCGACATTCGATCCATCGTAGTGGCCAGTTTCATCGGCCAGCGGGTGCTGCGGATCATAGATCCGCGGCAGGTCCGACCGGTCGAGTTGCACCCGACTGGTCCGGACCCCGCCAACCGCGTCTCCGGCATCCGCAACCTCTTCGAAGGCAACGGTTTTCCGCCGGTATCCGGGTGTATCGACATTGGCGATGTTCTCGGCCGTGTGACGCAGGCGCTGTGCCTGGGCGCGCAGCCCGGTCGAGGAAATCGCGAGTGTTTCGGAGAGATCCCCCATGAGGTGCCCCCTTACCTGCGCGCGATGGCGCTGCGCATGATCGTCATCGAGCTGCGATAGATCGCCAGCGCGCGGTCATGCTCTTGTTTCGATTGGATGGATTTCATGGCCTCCTGCTCGAGCGAGACGGAGTTGCCATTCGGAGAGGTCCAGGGATTGTCCTCGTCCTGGGATACCAGCGTGGCGCGGGGATCAAAGCCCTGCACATGGCTGTCGCGGGTGGTCCGCATTCCGGTCTGAGGGCCGGGACCCGACAGGGCCTCGGTGAACGAGATCGTATCCTTTGCCTTGTAACCGGGGGTATCGGCGTTCGCGACATTCTCGGCGATGACCGATTCCCGGAAGCTGGCGTGACGTGCCATGGCTGCCGAAAGGCGGAAGATCTGCAAGGATTCGAACACCGGGGCTTCTCCCTCGATTGGCTTCAATCAAGGCTTAACTCCGATTCCTTTAGAAACCGTTGGCAGGCAATGAAGGAGCCGAGCGGTGTCACAGAACGTGCTGCAAGGGGTCCGGGCCGAGCTTGGGGCGCTCGACGCCGTCCGCCATGTCGGACGCATCGATGCGGTCGAAGCCGAGGTGCTTCGGGTCACGGGATTGGGGCGCTATGCCCGGCTGGGGGATATCCTGCGGGTCACCCGCAGCGATGGCTCGGTGTTGAACGGAGAGGTCATCCGCCTGGATCGGCAGGCCGTCACGATGCTGCCGGATGCCAGCCCCGAGGGCGTATCGCTGGGCGATCGGGTGGTGTTGCAGGGGCCGATGCGGATCGCCCCGGACCTGAGCTGGGTTGGGCGTGTCATCGACCCCCATGGCCAGCCCCTGGACGGGCATCCAATTCTGCCAGGAAGTCGTTGGAAAGGCTTGCGGAATGACCCCCCGCCACCGGCAGACAGGCACCCTTTGGGCACCCGCCTGGAAACCGGGATGAGCGTTTTGAACACGCTTTTGCCCATTGTCGAGGGTCAGCGGATCGGGCTTTTCGCAGGCTCGGGCGTGGGCAAATCCAGCCTGATGGCGCATCTGGCGCGCAACATGCAGGCCGATGTCGCGGTCATCGCACTGGTCGGGGAAAGGGGCCGCGAACTGCGCGAATTCGTCGACCACACCTTGGGTGCAGAGGGGATGAAACGCGCCGTGGTCATTGCCGCGACCTCTGATCGCTCGGCGCTTGTCCGGCGACGTTGTGCCTGGGCCGCGATGACCATCGCCGAGCATTTCCGCGAGGCCGGCAAGCACGTGCTGTTTCTGGCCGATTCGATCACCCGCTTTGCCGAAGCCCATCGCGAGGTCGCCATTGCCGCTGGCGAACTGCCGGCCCTGCGCGGCTACCCGCCCTCAACCGCCGCGCAGATCATGCAGTTGTGCGAACGCGCCGGCCCCGGAGCAGGTGCTGACGGCACGATGACGGCGATCCTTAGCGTGCTGGTCGCTGGATCGGATATGGAAGAACCCGTGGCCGACATCCTGCGAGGCGTCCTGGATGGTCACATCGTGCTGGACCGGCAGATCGCCGAACGCGGCCGCTACCCGGCCATCGATCTGCTGCGATCAGTCTCTCGCAGCTTGCCGGGTGCCGCGACGGATCAGGAAAACCAGGATATTTCAGAGGCCCGCCAGTTGCTGAGCGCCTATGCAAGGTCGGAAATGATGATCCAGGCCGGGCTTTACGTTCAAGGCAGCGATCCCATTCTGGATCAGGCCATTCGCGCCTGGTCCGAGTTGGACGCCTTCCTGGCTGAAAAGGAAACCTCCGGCATCGATGCCTCGTTCAATCGTCTCAGGCTGATCCTGCGGCGGTCGGTCTCCTCCCGTTCGGCATCCACCGGACGCGGAGGTCAGGGACGGGACCTGCGCGCACAACCGCGTGGCTCCGAAATTTCGGGGCCACGCGGTTGAAAGGACCGATCAGACATCAACCGTTGCGCAAGCTATAGGCAAAGGTCACGGCACTGGAAAGCAGGGTCTGGGCCACGCTGCCGGCAGAGCTGGATTGGTATTCATTCAGCTGGCTGCGCAGCAGGAACTTTCGGATAAACCCCTCTCGGGTCTCATCATCCGCCAAAACGGATGGATCTTCGCTGCCGAGGATCTTGTCTGACTTTTCCTTGAAGACCTCCAATTGCTTGTCCAGATCCAGCTGTGCAAAGCTTGACGGCAGACCAAAGGCAGTCTCGAACACTTCGCGCAGCGCCGTCGTCCCCATGATCTTGAACCACTTGGAGTTGACGGATCCACTGTCATCGGCAATCTCGGCCAGGGCGCGATCGGCATTCAGCGCGAGACGCATCGTGTCGTCTTGCTCGCCCACCGCGACCTCGAACTCCTGCTGGCGATATTTCTCGACAATCCCGGTACCAAAGTCCGAAATCTTGGTACTCGGAGGTGTCAGGTCAAAGCCGAAGGCCCGTGCAAAGTCCTTGTAGCGCTGGTCCGTCAGCTTGTTCGCCAGAGCATCCTCTTTCAGCGTACCGCCTTCAAGGATCTTCTGGATGAAGAACTTGTTGTTGATATCGTCCTGCAGACCAAAGGCCCCCAGGGCGACACGCAGCAGGCGCCGATCAGAAACCAGATCTTCGGCGGTTTCCACCTTGCCGATGTTCTCTTCGAAATAGGCGGTATCGCGGGTGATCAGGGGCGACTTGTCAAAAGTCGCCCGCTGGTTTTCGTAGGTCCGGTCCAGAAAGACCCAACCGACGAGGCCCGTGGCGGGAAGGACCGGCGTGAAGGTCATGACAGCCGCGCCGCCAGAAGACGGTCCTCCCGTGGCAGCAGGCCACGCAGGGACTTGAGGCACTGATAATACTGGTTCTGCAGAACGGCATCCGTAGCCTGGGCCAGCAGATTGCGGCTGTCGGGATCGGTCAGGATCTGGCTCAATTCCTCGATCCGGCGCAGCAGCTGGTGACGTGTTTCATCCGGATCGGCATCGCCTGTCAGAACCAGCTGGGCCGCATAGCAGACACGCCGTACCGGCGTATTGGCCTCCTCTGGATGGATCGCGTCGCGCAGGCGCAGGATGTTGACGTTCGGCGTCACAATCGACAGGCGGGACCGACGGTCCCCGTTTTCGATCACGGCGCCGTTGATCAGCACACGTTCCTTGGGGGATAGTTTCAGGATCAGCCCGCTCATTTTCCGGGCCCTCCGGCGCGCAGACCGCGCATCACGGCAGTGTTCACCTCGATGAGGGCCCGAGCACTGGCCTTACCAGACAGAACCTTGCGGCTGTGCACCTGCGTGAATTCCGCAAGGTAAAAGATCTGGGCCCGCAGGGCCTCGGGAAGTGTATTCGCACTGTCGGCCACGTCAGCAGCCAGCAATGTCCAAAGTCGGCGGTTCTCGTAGATGGCGCGGGCCAGTTCGGCAAAACTGTCCGTGTCTGGCTTGCCGGCCCCGTTCCGGGCGGCCCCCTTCCGGGCGGCGGCGACGAGCCTGTGCGTGATACGCGCGAACACCTCGTACTCGGTCCCCCGCGGCGTGCGGATGGGGTTCGAGGCCTGCCCGTAAGCGCGCAATGCTTGAGCATGAGCAGTCACTTGGAATCCTTCCAGTCAAAGGTGAGATTTCACGAAACCTCGTCAGGGGCGCGCTTCGCGCGCCCCTGGTCGTTCGTCCCCCCTTAGCGGAAGAGCGAGAGCAGCGTCTGCGGCGCCTGGTTGGCGATCGACATGGCCTGAACGGCCAGCTGCTGTTGCACCTGAAGGGCCTGCAGGCGAGCCGAGGCTTCTTCCATGTTGGCATCGACCAGCGTGCCGATGCCCGACTTCAGGGAGTCCATCAGCGAGCTGATGAAATCAGACTGGGTGTTGATGCGACCTTCAACCGAACCGAAAGCTGCGGCCGAGTCGATGGACATCTGGGTCAGCCCCTCGATGGCAGTCAGCGAGGCCTCGGCGCCATTGGCCGTGGTCACGTCGATGCTGTCGAGCAGTTCCAGGCCACCACCGGCGGTCCCGTCAGTGGTCACGGTGATGTCCGTCGCCGCAGTCGTCAGAGCAGCGGTCGAGTTGTTCGTCACCGTCAGGGTCGAGCCACTGGCCGAGAAGCTGTAGTCGGATTCACCTGCATCGGCGAGCGCGAAGTTCAGGCGCATTGCCAGCTGCGAAGCCGAGTCTTCCGAGGTTTCGCCATCACGCTGCACATAGGTCGCGCTGATGGTGCCCGAACCGATCGTCGCCGAGAAGACGAAGGACGAACCGTAGCCCGTGTCCGAGCCCGACAGGTCGTAGTCCACGGTGCCACCGCTGGCCGCAGCCGAAGCCGCCGACGCCGTCACGGCCGTACCTGCGGTCGAACCGGCCGTCGCGGCATCCTGGCCAAGGTCCTGTTTGCCGACGGCAATCTGGCTGACCGCCACGCCCGAGCCCGAACGGTCGAGCGAAGACAGGATGTTGACGGTGCCCGAGTCCGTGGTGCTGTCGGTGTTGGACAGCAGGTTCAGGCCGTTGAACTGTGCCGCACCGACAACCGCCGCGATCTGATCCTTCAGGGCGTTGATGTCGGTCTGGATCTTATCACGGTCGACGTTCTCTTCCTGCGCCGCGACGATCTTGCCCTTCACCTGGGTCAGAAGGTCGGTCACGGTTTCGGAGGCGGAGCGGGCGACGGCGACGGTCGATTCCCCCAGAGCGAGGCTTTCGGAGATCCCCTTGAAGCCCTGGACGTCGGACTCCATCACCTTCGAGATGGCCCAGGTGGCCGAGTTGTCCTTGGCGCTGGCAACTTTCTTGCCGGTCGAGATTTCGCCCTGGATGCCGGTCATCGACTTGTTGACGGACTTCAGGGTCTGCAGCGCCACCATGGCGCTGTTGTTCGTGAGAATGCTGGACATGCGTTGTTCCTTTGGTCAATGGGCGCTTTGCGCCCGAGCTGGCATCCCGTCCCTGCGGGACGGTGGAGATGTCGTTCTGACCAGTGCGGGGTCCTGGCTTTTTCCTGACACCGCGCCATCCGATCGGATGCAGGGGAACATTGACGCAGACTTGCTAACGGAATCCTAAATGCCGGGCGGGCATTGCCCGGCATTTAAGGCAAATGCGGGACACCTCAGGCCCGCTTCTCCAGCGTGTTATCGCGCGGACGCACCAACGCGGACTTGCGGCCCTGGTCGTCGTAGGTTTCCAGCGTCCGGCGAATCCGGCGCAGCGTGGCAAAGCGGTTCGCCACCGACCGGATTCCCTTAAGGGCGCCGTCCAGCAGCACCTGGTTGCGCTGTACCTTACCGCGCAGCGGCTGCAGCTCGGCCGCGCCAAGGCCGGTCATTTCGTTCAACGTGTCGATCAGGACCTCCTTCTGCGCCAGGATCTCTGGCAGCACATCGAGGCGCCCGGTCACCAGCGCCTCCTTCTCCCGTTCAAGGAGCGCGTCGAGCGCCCCGATCAGCTCGTGTTGCGGATCGTTGGTCATCTTGGTTTCTCCAGAATGGATTGATAAATCTGCTCGGCCAGCCCGAGGCCCCCGGCCTGGACGATAGCCTTGGCCTGTTCCTGCCGCAGAAACGAGGCGAACTGGTCCTCTCCGACGCCACCGCCGAAGGCATCAGGGACCTCTCCCAGCCCGGCAGCCTCCAGCATCTCGGCCAGAAAGCTTGCCTCCAGGCCCTGGGCAGCGGCCCAGGCCTTGGGGTCGCGCGGGGGCCGGGCGGCATGCGGCAAGGAAACGGGATCCGTCATCGGGATGCTCCAATTTGAACCAGTTTTCTGAGGATGCCGGAGCAGCGGTAAAGAAGCTGTAACCGTGTGACGTCAATGTCTCCTGACGCGGAAGAACTCCCGGAGGCGATGATGACATTCCCGGACATGTCCCTTTTCACGGCACGGACCGTGGTGCCCAAAACGCTGCCTGCAGGGCAAACGGAAGAGGCCGCCCGCCCTGCCGGCGAGCCGGATTTCGACGATATCTTCGCCGAAGCCCCCCCCCTGCGTAGCTCCCCGGACCAGCCCGGCAGAGAGGCGCCGCAGAGCACCACCGAGGTCACGCTACCGAAACCCGGGCCCTCCGAAGCGATCGACGAAAAGGAGGAATTCATCGAAGACATTCTGTCAGAAGACCCCGAACCAACGGAGGCGCTCGCCGAAGCAGATGACGTGCCGGTTCCGCCGCAGCACTCCACGCCCCGGCGTCGCGAAACGCCTGCCGCACCGGGACAATCCATATTCCTGATGACCCTGCCGGTGGCGCCCCAGCCCCCCCTTCAGGTCGCATCCCCATCGACCTCCGAGGGCCCGCTGCCCCTTCCGACCAGGTCCGGCACCCTCATGGCGGCATCCCGCCCGACCGGACCGTCACCGACGCCCCTCGTGGCCGCCGCCCCCTTGGCAGAGCCGACGGAGGCGTCCGTCGCCTTGCCGGACAGCCCCCAGGCTTCCGGGGTCTCCGAAGCGTCTCACAGGCCAGTGGCAACAGGCGAAGCGGCTGACGAAAGGCCGGAAATGCCCCGCCTCGCGATCCCGCCGACGGCAGAGATCCCTTCGGCGAGCCCTCGTCCCGTGCCCGCCCCTGAGGCGCCGACCCTGCCCGAAACGCCCCGAGCCGAGGCCGTCCCGCTGCAGCCTGCCATCGCCGCCAGGCCCATCCCCGCGCGCCCTGACAGCGCACCGGGCCCGCTGCCGCGCGCAGCAGCGCCGCTGCCTGAGCGCGCGTCCCGATCGCGCCCCGCCACGGAGGCACCAGCGCTGTCCCGTCCCGAGCCTTCGCCCCCTTCACCGCACCAGGCGGCCCCCCTGCCCGCGGTCAACTTGCCCGGCGGCACCACCAAAACGCCGCTCCCGCAAAGGAACGAGGTGATCACGGAAGGTCCCCGGGATACGGCCACCGCCGCATGGCATCCATCCGCGTCGCGGCAGCCGGTTTCACAGGTGACGGACGCCACGCAACGTACGGCGCAGGAACAGAAAACCACGCTGACGACCGAGACGCCCCGGCCTGCTTCCCCGCCCCCGCAGACACCGCAGATGCCGGGCCCGCTGCCTCAGGCGACCACACCGGCTGCGCCCGTCCTGCCGATCCGCGATACCCCGCGTGCCGAAGGTCAGCCCGCAGCCGAGCAGAGCATTCCGCCGCAGGCGGACACCCCCACGCCACGCGCCGCCCCCCTGACTGCTGCCATCACCCAGCCCCGGCCTCAGCCTCCCGAGGGTCCCGCCCGGCCCGAAATCGCGGCCCGCAGCGAAGTCCGGCCCTCGCCCAACCCGGAGGACAGATCTCGGCCCGACGCCCCCCCTGCGGCCCCCCCGCAGATCGCCGCCGCGTCCGCCCCAATGCCTGTGTTGCCCTCGCGCCCCGCGCCCGATGCCCCACCCCAGGTCCCACCCCAGGTCCGATCGGAGGCAGGAGACCTGCCCACCTCGCTTCCCGCCCGCGACACGCCTCGGCCGGGTGCCGCCATGCCGACGACACTGCCCCAGCCAACCGAAGCGCCGCGCAGCGACAGGCCCATCCGCGCCGGGCAGCCAGCAGAAGCGCCGCGCACCACCGCACCAACCCAGACCGTGAGCGCCGCAGCGGCCGCGCCCCGGAAAGCCACCACGCCCCCCAGAACCACGCCCGATCCGCTGCGGACCGAGGCCACCAGCCCTGCCGAGGTCCCCCGGACCGAGTTCTCAGCCACGACGCTGCCACCACAGCTGGCCAATCAGACATCGCGCACCCTGCCGGCCGCGCCCGTCATTCATCAGGTGGTTACCGCTTCGATCCGCCATGGCGAGGGTGAAACCGAGCTGATGCTGGACCCCGAGGAACTGGGGCGCGTCTCGCTGCGGCTGCGCACCGAGGACGGCGCGGTGATGCTGCATCTGACCGCAGACCGCCCCGAGACCTCGGAGCTGATGCGCCGCCACGTGGCCCAACTGGAACAAAGCTATCGCAGCCTTGGCTATGCCCGGGTCGAGGTCTCGATCAACGGCCAGCAGGCCGGACGCCAGCAGGGCAGCTGGCGAGAGGGGGGCAATCGTGACCGCCCCGATCCCGACCGGGCCGAGGGCATCCTGGCCCCCGCCACCCTTGCCCCCGTGCAGATGACACACCCCCTCCGGCCGCAGACCGGCCGGGACAAGATCGACATCAGGCTTTGACCCCGGAGAACCGACATGGCCGATATCCAGAGCACCACCGCCGCAACGACCGCGACCTCCAGCACGTTGCAGGCTTCGTCCGTGAACACCAGCGCCACGCCGGTGATCAGCTCGGACTTCGAGACCTTCCTGAAAATGCTGTCGACCCAGCTGCAGAACCAGGATCCGCTGAACCCGGTGGATTCGTCGGATTACGCCGTGCAACTGGCGACGTTCTCCTCGGTCGAGCAGCAGGTGCTGACCAACAACCTGCTGGAATCGCTGGTCGGGCAGATGGCCTCGGCCGGGATGTCGGATCTGGCGAACTGGGTCGGCATGGAGGCGCGCTCGACCTCTCCGGCCTATTTCGACGGCACCCCGATCACCGTGGCCCCGTCGGTGGATACCGGCGCCGATGCCGCCGTGCTGGTGGTGCGCAACGCTGCGGGTACCGTCGTCTCGCGGCAAGAGATCTCGGCCGGGGCGGATACCGTCAGCTGGGCCGGCACCAGCACCGGCGGCGCCACCCTGCCGCAGGGCAGCTACACCTTCCAGGTCGAGAGCTATTCCGACGGAGCGCTGCTTTCGACCAGCGATGCCGAAAGCTACACCCCGGTGACCGAGGCGCGGCTGGTCGGCGGCCAGACCATGCTGATCACCCGGGCCGGTGACCTGGTGGCGGCCGAGGCGATCTCGGGGCTGCGCAAGCCAGACTGACGCTTGCCTGCGCCGACGCCCGTGCCTAGGTAGGCCTCAGGCGGTGACAGGCGGGGCAAATGGACGGCAGTGCAGCACAGACGGGGGCCCTGCGGCTGGCGGAAGCGATCCGCGCGGCACACCCCGGGCTGCGGCTGGCGCCGGACTGGCAGCCCTTGTCGGGCGGGCGCAGCAACCTGGCCTGGCGGGCCGACAGCGCCCAGGGACCGCAGGTGATCAAACTCTATCGTCCCGAGGCCGCCTCGGCGCTGTTTCCCAACGATGCTGCGGCCGAGGCGCAGGTGCTGCAGGCGCTGGAAGGCCAGGGGCTGGCACCGCGGCTGGTGGCGCATCTGCACACCGCGCATGGCGATTGCGTGATCTATGACCACCTGCCCGGGCCCAGCTGGGCCGAGGCCCCGGCATCCCCGAAGCCAGACTTACTGGCCGGGTTGATGCACGACCTGCATCGCCGAGAATCTCCGGTGGCACTGCGTCAGATCCCGGCTGATCCCACAATTCTTAGGCGGGAGATCGCAGAACACACACAACATATGCCTCAGATCCAGGAAAGGATGGCGCGTCTGCCCTGCGTCCCGGTGCCGCCCATCCGCCCGGTGCTGCTGCATGGCGATCCGGTGCCCGGCAACGTGATCCTGACCCCCGGGGGGCTGCGGCTGATCGACTGGCAGTGCCCGGGCCGGGGCGATCCCTGTCACGACCTGGCCCTGATGCTGTCTCCGGCGATGCAGATGCTCTATCGCGGTGCCCCGCTGCCGGCCCCCTTTGCCGCCCGGGTCCGCAGCCTGTATTGGGGCAGTGACCAGGCCGGGGCGCAGCGCCATGCGGCGCTGAGCCCGCTTCTGCACCTGCGCATCGCCGCCTATTGCCTGGGGCGCGCGGCGCGCGGCTCGGATCGGGACTCCACCGCAGCCGCGCTGGAACTGGCGGCCTTTGATGCCGCCCTGGCCCGGATCTAAAGGCTGCCGGACAGCGCCGCCACCAGCAGCGCCCCCAGCACGGCACCGCCCGCCCCCCACAGCAGACGCATCGTCCAGCGGTCGGATTTCGGCGCGGCGGCATCATCGACCTGCTGGATCAGCGCCTTTTCGACCAGCGCCGGCAGGCGGGGGCCGAAGCGCGCCATGACCTTGGCCGTCACCACCAGATCGCGGGCCAGCGCCCGGGGGCCGATGCTTTTGGCGATGTATTCCTGCACCACGGGCTGGGCGACTTCCCAGATGTTGATCTGCGGATGCAGCGAGCGCGACACCCCTTCGACCACCACCATGGTGCGCTGCAGCAAGATCAGTTCGGTCCGGGTCTGCATTCCGAAACGTTCCGTGACTTCAAAGAGATAGCTTAACAGCCGCCCCATCGAGATGCGGGTCGCATCCATGCCGAAGATCGGTTCGCCCACGGCGCGCAGGGCGCGGGCGAATTCATCGACATCGCGGTCGGCGGGCACGTAGCCGGCTTCGAAATGGCATTCGGCGACGCGCTTGTAGTCGCGGCGGATGAAGCCATAGAGGATCTCGGCATAGACCCGGCGGGTGTATTCGTCGATATGCCCCATGATGCCAAAGTCATAGGCCAGAAGCTCGCCCTCGGCCGAGACCTTGAGGTTGCCCTGGTGCATGTCGCCATGGAAGAAGCCGTCGCGCAGCGCGTGTTTCAGGAACAGCGTCAGCACCCGTTCCCCCAGCTCGGTCCGGTTGATCCCGGCGGCGTCGAGCGCGGCATTGTCGCCCAGCGGGATGCCCTCGGCCCAACCCATGGTCATCACCCGGCGCGACGACAGGCCCCAGTGCACGCGCGGCAGCCGGAAGCCCGCATCCCCCTTGGTATTGGCCGCGAATTCCGAAGCGGAGGCGGCCTCGAGCCGCAGGTCGAGCTCGGATTTCACCACGCCGTCGAAATGCTTGATCACCTCCGAGGGGCGCAGGCGGCGGGACGACGGCGAGAGGATCTCGATCAGGCTGGCGGCCAGGTAGAAGGCGTCGACATCGCGGCGGAAGGCGCGTTCGATGCCGGGGCGCAGGATCTTGACCGCGACCTCCTCGCCGGTGTCGCGGACCCGGGCGCGGTGCACCTGGGCGATCGAGGCGGCGGCGACGGGGGCCGAGAATTCGTCATAAAGCGCGTCGAGCTTGTCGCCCAGTTCGCTTTCGATGACGCGGCGGGCTTCCTCGGGGCCGAAGGGGGGCAGCTTGTCCTGCAGGACGCGCAGCTGCTGGGCCATGTCGGGGCCCACCACGTCGGGGCGGGTCGACAGGATCTGGCCAAACTTGATGTAGGCGGGGCCGAGCGCCGACAGGGCGCGCGGCACCGGGGCCATCTCGGGGTCGCCATCGAAGCCCAGGAACTGGAACGGCCAGCCGATGACCCGCGCGGCCAGCCGCAGCAGCGGCGGCGCGTCATAGGCATCGAGGATCGCGCCCATGGCGCCGGTGCGTTCGAAGGTGGCGCCGGTGCGTACCAGACGCCAGATGTTGTGCGGTCCGCGCATGGATCAGATCTTCCAGCCGGAATGCAGCGCCGCGATGCCCAGGGTCAGGTTGCGGTACTTGGCGTTCTCGAAGCCCGCGGTGCGCACCATGTCGAGGAAGGTTTCCTGGTCGGGGAACTTGCGGATCGATTCCACCAGATACTGGTAGCTGTCGCGGTCGCCGGCGATCATCTGGCCCATGACGGGGATGCAGTTGAAGCTGTAGCGGTCATAGGCCCATTGCAGCGCCGGCGTCGGGATCTGGCTGAATTCCAGCACCATCAGCCGGCCGCCGGGTTTCAGGACGCGGTAGGCCTCGTTCAGGGCTTCCTGGGGGCGGGTGACGTTCCGGATCCCGAAGGAGATCGTGTAGGTGTCGAAGGTGTTGTCGCGGAACGGAAGTTTCATCGCGTCGCCGGTCACCCAGTCGAGGCTGTCGGCCATCGAGGCGGCCTCGGCGCGCTTGCGGCCCTCGACCAGCATGGGTTCGGTCAGATCGAGGACGGTCGCGTGGCCATGGCCCGCGCGCTTGAGGAAGCGGAACGAGATGTCGCCGGTGCCGCCTGCCACGTCGAGCAGTTTCTGCCCCGGGCGCGGCGCCAGCCAGTCCATCATCGCATCCTTCCAGACCCGGTGGATGCCCAGCGACATGGCGTCGTTCATCACGTCGTATTTCGAGGCGACGGAGTTGAACACGCCCTGGACGCGGCCAGCCTTCTCGCTTTCGGGGATGTCGGTGAAGCCGAAATGGGTGGTCTTTTCGTCCATGGATCCTCGGGCCTTGAAAGGGGGCCTCTTGCCGGGGCCGCAATTGCCTGATGTGCTGACCTTCCTTATAGGGCGCGGGCGGGCGGCTGCAATGCAGGGCGTCGTGAGAGGCGGCGGTGGGCCGCAGGGGGGCGCTGCCCCCCGGCTCCTGGCGGAGCCTCCCCCCGAGGTATTTGGAACAAGAAAATGGAGGGGCCGATGCCCGAATTGCCCGAGGTCGAGACGGTGAAGGCGGGTCTTGCTCCGGCGATGGAGGGGGCGGTGATCGAGCGGGCGGCGGTGAACCGGCCGGATCTGCGCTGGCCCTTCCCGGAACGCATGGCCGAGCGGCTGGCGGGGCAGAAGGTGCTGCAGCTGCGGCGGCGGTCGAAATACATCCTGGCGGATCTGGCATCGGGGGAAAGCCTGCTGATCCATCTGGGCATGTCGGGGCGGATGACGGTGTCGGGCGACCCGCTGGGGCGCTTTGTGCATGAGCATCCGGCGGTGCAGAAGCATGACCACGTGGTACTGGACATGTCGAACGGGGCGCGGATCACCTTCAACGATCCGCGGCGGTTCGGGTCGATGGACCTGGTGGAGACGGCGCGGGCCGAGGCGCACAAGCTGCTGGCGGGGCTGGGGCCCGAGCCGCTGGGCAATGCCTTTTCCGGCGCGACGCTGGTGACGGCGCTGAAAGGGCGCAGGAGCCCGATCAAGAGCGGTCTGCTGGACCAGTCGGTCGTCGCGGGGCTGGGCAACATCTATGTCTGCGAGGCGCTGTTCCGGGCGGGCATTTCCCCGGCACGGCGCTGTGACAGGATTGCAACAGCGCGTCTGGAGGCCCTGGCACCCGTCATACGGGAGGTCCTGGAGGAGGCGATTGCGGCGGGCGGATCCAGCCTGCGCGATTATCGTCAGGCCGATGGGGAACTGGGCTATTTCCAGCATAATTTCGACGTCTACGGCCGCGAGGGCGCGCCCTGCCGGACCTGCGGGACCACGATTCGACGCATCGTCCAGTCAGGCAGATCCAGCTTCCACTGCCCGCAATGTCAAAGATAACTTGATCAACCGGCCCATCCTGCTAGGGAATCGACCCTAAATCTCGAGCAAAGGGACACCTAACCCATGGCCTATGAGACGCTGATCGTCGAAATCGAGGACCATATCGCGCTGGTCAGACTGAACCGGCCGGATGCGATGAACGCGCTGAACGACGTGCTGCTGGGCGAGCTGGCCGAAGCACTGGGTGCGGCGCAGAAGAACGACAAGGTGCGCTGCATCGTCATCACCGGGCAGGAGAAGTTCTTTGCCGCCGGGGCGGATATCGCGATGATGGCCGAGAAGAGCTTTACCGATGCCTTCGCCGGCGACATGTTCACCGCCGAGACCCAGGCCATCGCGCGCATCCGCAAGCCGATCATCGCGGCGGTCTCGGGCTATGCCCTGGGCGGCGGCTGCGAGCTGGCGATGATGTGCGATTTCATCATCGCCTCGGAAACCGCCAAGTTCGGCCAGCCCGAGATCAACCTGGGCGTCATCGCCGGGATGGGCGGCACGCAGCGCCTGACCCGCTTTGTCGGCAAGTCGAAGGCGATGGACATGAACCTGACCGGGCGTTTCATGGATGCCGCCGAAGCCGAGCGTTCCGGGCTGGTCAGCCGCGTCGTGCCGGTGAAAAAGCTGCTGGAGGAGGCGATGGCCGCCGCCGGCAAGATTGCCGAGAAGAGCATGATTTCCGTCATGGCCGCCAAGGAGGCGGTGAACCGCGCCTATGAGACGCCGCTGTCGGAGGGCATCCTGTACGAACGCCGCCTGTTCCACGCGCTGTTCGCCTCGGAGGACCAGAAGGAGGGCATGACCGCCTTCCTGGAAAAACGCGAACCGCAGTTCCGCGACCGCTGAGCCCTCAGGCGAAGCGCGCCGGCGACAGGCGTTCAGGATCTGCGCCCCACTGGCGCAGATCGCAGGGCGCCGGATCGCCGGTGATCTGTGCCACGGCCAGCGCCGCCAGCGCCGGGGCGGTGGCAATGCCCGATCCCCCCTGCCCCGCCAGCCAGAAGAATCCCTTGCGCCCGGGATCAAAGCCGCAGACCGGCACGCGGTCTGGGGCATAGGTGTGCAGGCCGGTCCAGGATTCCGCCACAGGCCCCAGGTCACAGCGCGACAGCGCCCGCAGCCGGTCCGCACAGAGGCTGACATCAAGCGCCGCCGCAGGGGCCTCCTGCGGCAGGCTGGGCCGTTCATCCGCCGGCGAGGCCAGCAGGCGGTCGCTGTCGGGTTTCACGTAGAAGGCGTCTTCGGCATCCACCAGCATCGGCAGCAGGGCGGGAACGACCTCGGGCGGGGCGTTCAGCACCAGCGCCGTGCGCCGCAGGGGCGCCAGCGGAACCGGCCGGGTCCCCGCCAGCGCCGCAATCTGGCCCGCCCAGGCCCCGGCGGCATTGACGACGACGGGGGCGACATAGGTGCCGGCCTCGGTGACGACACGCCAGGCGCCGCCGTGACGCTCCAGCCGCAGCACCTCGGCCGGGGCCAGCAGCCGGGCCCCGTTACGCCGCATCTGCTCCAGGTGGCAGGCCTGCAACGCCGCCAGGTCGATGTCGCGCGCGCTGTCCTCCATCAGCGCCGAGACCGCGTAGCCCGGCCGCAGCAGCGGGATCCGCAGCGCCAGTTCCTCGGGGTCGATCCAGCGGTGACGGGCCAGCGGCGCCAGCCGGGCCGCCCGCGCATGCAGCGCCGCGCGCTGATCGGGACGGGCGACAAAGACCAGACCGCGCGGATGCGACAGGCCGGGGTCCTGGGACTCGCTGAAGAATGCCTCGGAGGCGCAGGTCAGCGCCTTCACCTCGGGGCGGCCGAAGCTGAGCGACAGGATCGGGCTGGATCGCCCGGTGGCCTGGGTGCCGGGGCGGGCTTCGCGTTCCAGCACCGCGACGCGGGCGCGACCGGACAGCAGGCTGGCCAGCGACAGCCCGGCAATCCCCGCCCCGATCACGATGACGTCGTAGCTGTACACCGCCCCCTCCTTCCCGGATTTCGGGCCCCGCCAGAGGGAATCGCCCCCTGACGCACGGCCCGCACCACGGCATCCGACAGGGCCCAGCCTCCCTTGCTGCCCCGCTATCTTGCGCCTCCCTCGCCCTGACGCAAACGGATTCGATGCCCCAAAGGCAGAGTTTTCCACCGAACCGGCCCGGGAATGGCTTTGGCCTGTTGACTTGTGGACGACTCGGCCTTAAGGACCCGGCTTCAGATTGCTAAACCCCGAACCATGGGACGATACGAATATGGCCAACTCGCCTCAGTCGAAGAAACGTGCCCGTCAGATTGAACGTCGCACGGACGTCAACAAGGCACGTCGCTCGCGTATCCGCACCTTCCTTCGCAAGGTGGAAGAGGCGATCGCATCGGGCGACAAGAACGCCGCCGAAACTGCACTGCGCTCCGCTCAACCCGAGCTGATGCGTGGCGTGACCAAAGGCGTCGTGCACAAGAACACTGCTTCCCGCAAAATGTCGCGCCTGTCCTCGCGTGTGAAGGCTATCGCCTGATCACGCTGACAAGCGACTGAGATCAAAGGCGCTGCTTAAGCGGCGCCTTTTTTCGTGCCCGGCGGTTGCCTGCCACCCATCGGCAACAGCCCTCCGATTCCCTCCGAGAGAGTCCGAGTCAAGCGCGTTGTGCTGTTGTAAGGGCCTCGTCGGACTTGATAACTTCAGCCTTGCGAGTCACTTCGCCTTGGGGGGGACATCGCGGCACATCCTGTGCCGCCGACCAGCTAAAGCCCGGTAACCAATCGGTTATTTGAATTGCTTAACGGTCAGATGTCCAAGCATTGACGCCCGGTCTTGCAACCTTGGGTTGCGCGCCTGCCGCGCGCACCCGGATTGCGGGGCCATTTTGGACCGCCCGTCTTCAGACGGGGGAACCCTGTTTCGCATCAGGCAGCGTA
>NZ_JBXXRN010000002.1:0-343797 GCF_057380705.1 Pseudooceanicola sp. NS-SX9
CCTTCATCGAGAAGACCGGCGGCGTGCCCGTGCAGATGCCCTCGAGCGAGCTGTTCGAAAGCCTCAGCCAGGGGGTGATCGACGCCACCATCAGCTCCCCGCACGAGATCATCGCCAACCGGCTGGGCGACGTGGTGAAATACGCAACCGAGATCAACGAGGGCGCCTTCAACGGTGCCGCCACCACCACGGCCTCGAAGATGCTGTGGGACCGGATGGATGCCGGGGATCGCGCAGCCCTGGCCAGTGCCTCGCAATTCGGGCTGGTGGCGGGGGTCGACGGCTTTGACCGCCAGATCGATCAGGTGCGCGCGCAAAAGCTGGTCACCTTCGTGCAGCCCGACGCCAGCCTGGTGCAGGCGCGCGATGCCTTCAACGCCGACCGGCTGGCCCATGCGGCGACGATCCTGGAAGGCCGCGGCGTCCAGGACGCTCAGGCCAAGATCGACCGCTACCAGGCGCTGATCACCAAATGGGAAGGCCTGATCACCCCCGAGATGACCCCGGACGAACTGGGCGCCCTGCGCACCAGGGAAATCTGGTCCAAGGTCGATCTGGCGGCCTACGGCGACTGATCGCGCGCGGGCGCGCGGCCCTCGCGCGCCCCCTTCTCCCGGAGATGACAATGCTGAACCCCATCGAAACCGCCATTGCGCGGTCCAGCATGGTATTGGGCGCGCTGGTGCTGCTGGCGATGATGCTGCAGGTCGTGGCCGATGTCTTCATGCGCAGCCTGCTGGGCGCCGGCTTTCCCGCCACGGCGGACCTGGTCGGCAAATACTACATGGTGGCCGTCAGCGTGCTGCCGCTGGCCCTGACAGAAATCCGGCGCCGCCATATCGAGGCCACCGTCTTTACCCATGGGCTGAGCGGCTGGAAGCTGCGCCTGATCGAGCTTTTCGGCTTTTCGATCTTCGCTGCGGTCCTTGCGGTGCTGACCTGGGGATCGGGCCAGGAGGCGCTGCGGCAAATGTCGCGCGGCACCTACATCGAGGCCGGCACGATGAAATTCATCACCTGGCCCAGCTACTGGATCCTGCCCGTCTCGTTCGGGCTGGCGCTGGCGGTGATGCTGATCCGCATCCTGCAAACCCTGACGGGCAACGCCAAGACCCTGCCCGAAGCCGCCACCGGGGTCCTTGATCCCCTTTCGGAGGACCTCTGATGGATCCCGTCACCATAGGCATCCTGGCGCTGCTGGCGCTCTTGGTGCTGATCGGCCTGCGGGTGCCGATCGCCGCCAGCCTGATCGCGGTGTCGTTCCTGGGCATCTGGGCCGTGGCGGGGCTGCGGCCGGCGATGTCGATGCTGTCGACCATCCCCTACACCACCTCGGCCAGCTGGACGCTGTCGTCGATCCCGATGTTTCTGCTGATGGGCTATATCGCCTTCCATTCCGGCCTGACCCGCGGCCTGTTCGAAGCCGCCCGCGTCTGGTGGGGCTGGCTGCCCGGGGGGCTGGCCATTGCCTCGCTGGCGGGCGCCTCGGGCTTTGCGGCGGTGTCGGGATCTTCGGTGGCCTGTTCCGCCGCCATCGGCCGCATCGCGGTGCCGGAGATGGCGCGGGCAGGCTATGATTTGCGCATCGCCACCGGCGCCGTCGCAGCCGGCGGCACCATCGGCGCGCTGATCCCGCCCTCGATCATCCTGATCCTGTTCGGCATCCAGGCCGAGACCTCGATCAACCAGCTGTTTCTGGGCGGGCTGCTGCTGGGGCTGGGATCGCTGGCCTTCTACATCGCGGCGGTGCTGCTGGTCTGGTGGCGCAACCCCGCCCGCCTGCCCCGCGCCGAAGGCCATTCGATGGGTGACCGCTGGCGCAAGACCCTCGAGATCTGGCCGGTGCTGCTGCTGATCGGCGCGGTCTTCGGCGGCCTCTTTTCGGGGGTCTTCACCGCCACCGAGGCCGGCGCCTTCGGCAGTTTCGCGGCCATCGCCATCGGCATGGCACGCCGCACCCTGTCCTGGGCGCGGTTCCGCGAAAGCCTGGTGGACACGCTGCTGTCGTCGGGATCGCTGTTCATCATCGCCATCGGCGCCAACCTGTTCACCCGACTGGTGGCAATGTCGGGGCTGTCGCTGCAGATGGGCAGTTTCGTCGACGGGCTGGGCCTGGGCACGCTGACGCTGCTGCTGCTGATCGTACTGATCTATCTGGTGATCGGCATGTTCCTGGAACCCATCGGGGCGCTCTTGCTGACGCTGCCGCTGTTCCTGCCGGTGCTGGCCCAGCACGGCGTCGACAAGCTGTGGTTCGGCCTGCTGGTGGCCAAGCTGCTCGAGATCGGGATGATCACGCCGCCGGTCGGCCTGAACGTCTTCGTCATCCATTCCGTCGCCCGCGACTATGTCCGGCTGGAACAGATCTTTGCCGGGATCGTGCCCTTCATCCTGGCGGACCTGGCGCTGGTCGGCTGCATGATCGCGCTGCGCGGCTTCATGTAAGGATTTGAACCTATGGAGATTTCAGGAAACATTGCCTTGGTCACCGGGGCGGCAAGCGGCCTTGGCGCCGCCACCGCCCGCGCCCTTGCCGCCTCGGGCGCCCGGGTCGCGGTCATGGACCTGTCTGCCGAGGCCGCCACCCGCATGGCCGATCAGATCGGGGGCCTGGCGCTGGCGGCGGATGTCTCGGACAGTGCCGCGGTCGAGGCCGCCTTTGCCACCCTGACCGCCACCCTCGGGGTGCCGCGCATCGTGGTGAACTGCGCCGGCATCGGCACCGCCGCCCGCATCCTGCCGCGTGACGGTGCCCTGCCGATCGAGGCCTTCGAACGCACCCTCAGGGTCAACCTGCTGGGCACCTATGTGGTGCTCAGCCATGCCGCCCGGACGATGGCCGCGACCGATCCGCTGGATGCCGACGGGGCGCGCGGGGTGATCATCAACACCGCCTCGGTCGCCTGGCAGGACGGCCAGATCGGCCAGGCCGCCTATGCCGCATCGAAGGGCGGCATCGCCTCGCTGACGCTGCCGGCCGCGCGCGAACTGGCCCGCTGGGGCGTCCGCGTCATGACCATCGCCCCCGGCCTTTTCGAAACCGCCATGAGCGCGGGCCTGCCCCCCGAGGCGCGCCGCGCGCTGGAGGCGGGCCTGCCCTTCCCCGCCCGGATGGGCCGCCCCGAGGAATTCGCCCTGCTGGTCCGCCAGATCATCGAGAACCCGCTGCTGAACGGCGAGGTCATCCGCCTCGACAGTGCCGTGCGGCTGGCGCCGAAATGACCTCCCCCTCCCCTGACCGCAAGGATGTGCCCATGACCGAACCCTACCTGACCACGCAGATCGACGACCATGTGGCCACGCTGACGCTGGTGCGCGTGGCCAAGCGAAACGCCATGTCCGACGGGCTGATCGCCGCCCTGGAAGAGGCCTACGCCAAGTTGCCGAAGGAGGTCCGGGTGGTGATCCTGACCGGCGCGGGGGGGCATTTCTGTTCGGGGCTGGACCTGTCGGAACATGTCTCGCGCTCGGCCGAGGAGGGCGTGCACCATTCGCGCAACTGGCACCGGGTGATGGAGATGATCCAGTTCGGCGGCCGCATCACCGTCAGCGCCATGACCGGCGCGGTGATCGGCGGCGGGCTGGAACTGGCGGCGGCGACCCATGTGCGCATTGCCGAACCCTCGGTGATCTTCCAGCTGCCCGAGGGGCGGCGGGGCATCTTCGTGGGCGGCGGTGCCAGCGTCCGGGTGGGGCGCATCATCGGCCCCGACCGCATGGTCGAGATGATGCTGACCGGGCGCCGCTACGATGCCGAAGAGGGCCTGCGGCTGGGCCTTGCGCATTACAGCGTGCCCGAGGGCGAGGCCCTGCCGCTGGCCCGCCAGCTGGCCGCCCGGATCGCCGGCAACGCGCCGATGTCCAACTACTTCATGGTTCAGGCCCTGAGCCGGATCAACGACATGTCCCGCGCCGATGGGCTGTTCACCGAAAGCCTCTGTGCCGCGCTGGTGCAGACCACACCTGATGCCGAGGAAGGCCTGCGCGCCTTCCTGGAAAAACGCCCGCCCGTGTTCCGCTGAGGACCCGATGCAGAAGGAGGAGACGATGGAGGACAGGATGATCGCGATCCCCGACCTGACCGAGGCCAATACCGCCGCCCGTGCCGCCTGGGCCCGCCAGATGACGGCGACCCGCTGGGTGCCCCACGACACCCGGCGCGAGCTGCGCGCCGATGGCACCATCATGCTGCGTGCCGCCCAGCCCCTGGGCGAGGTGGCACGCAACACCGGCGACTGGCTGCACCGCTGGGCGCGCGAGGCCCCCTATCGCGTCGCGCTGTCGGAACGCGCCACCCCGGGCCGGCAGACCGGCCCCTGGCGCAACCTGACCTATGCCGAGCTGCTGCTGCAGGTGCGCGCCGTGGCCTCGGCGCTGCTGGCGCGCGGGCTGGGGGCGCAGGACTGCATCGCGCTGATGTCCGGCAATGGCGTCGACCACCTTCTGCTGTCGCTGGCCGCGCAATACGTGGGCATCCCCGTCGTCCCCCTGGCCGAGCAATACGCCCTGATCGAGGAAGCCCGCGGGCGGCTGATTTATGTGCTGGAAAAGGTCCGCCCGAAGATCGTCTTCGTCGATGATGCCGCCCGCTATGGCGCGGCGCTGGCGCTGCCGGAACTGGCCGGACCCGAGCGCATCGCCGCCCGCCCCGAGGGCGCGCCGGTCCCCGTCACCGACTTTGCCACCCTGCTGGAGGCCCCGCCGCATCCCGACTTGGACGCCCGCCATGCCGCCGTGGGGCCCGATACGCTGGCCAAGATCCTGTTCACCTCGGGCTCGTCCTCGGATCCGAAGGGGGTGCTGACGACGCATGGCATGATGTGCGCCAACCAGGCCCAGATGGCCGCCGTCATGCCCTATCTGACCGACCATCCGCCGCGCATCACCGACTGGCTGCCCTGGAACCACGTCTTTGGCGGCAGCCACAACGTCAACATGATGCTGGCCCATGGCGGCACGCTGACGATCGACCACGGCAAGCCCACGGCCAAGGGCTTTGCCACCTCGATCGCCAACCGCCGCGAACGTCCCGGCACGCTGGCCTTCAACGTCCCCGTGGGCTTTTCCATGATCAGCGAGGCGGCCGAGGCCGATCCCGCGCTGGCCGATACCCTCTTCCGCGAGATGGAGCTGATCTTCTACGCCGGCGCCTCGCTGCCGCAGGAGGTCTGGCTGCGGTTGGAACGCTTCTGCCTGCAGGCGCGTGGTGGCCTGCCGATGATGGCCTCCAGCTGGGGGCTGACCGAAACCGCCCCGGCCTGCGTGATGGTGCATGAACCGATCGGACGCTCGGGCGTCATCGGCGTGCCGCTGCCGGGCGTCGAGGTCAAGCTGATCCCCGATGCCGAAATGCGCTGCGAGATCCGCGTGAAGGGCCCCAATGTCACCGCGGGCTATTACGGCGATCCGCTGCGCACCGCCCAGGCCTTTGACGAAGAGGGCTATTTCATCACCGGCGACGCGGTGCGCTTTGTCGATCCCGACGACCCCTCGCGCGGGCTGATCTTTGACGGCCGGGTGTCCGAGGATTTCAAGCTGCTCACCGGCACATGGGTGCAGGCGGGGACGCTGCGGATGAAGGTGCTGGACCGGCTGAAGGGGCTGGTGCAGGACGCGGTGATCTGCGGCCATGACCGGGGCGAAATCGGCGTCTTTCTGTTCCCGCCCCCCGGCCTTTCTCACGCTCTGACCTCCGGGGCGACCGAGGCCGAGGGTGCCCTGATCGAGCCGCACCTCTCGGCCCGGATCGAGGAGGCCCTGCGTGACCTCAACGCGACCGCGGGCGGTTCGGCCCGGCGCGTCGCCCGGGCGCTGGTGCTTTCGGAACCGCCGTCGCTGGCCGAGCACGAATTGACCGACAAGGGCTCGCTCAACGTGCGCCGGATCCTGACGCGCCGCGCGGCCCTGCTGGAACGGCTTTACGACAACGACGACCCGGCGCTGATCCGCGTCTGAGGAGACCCCGATGATCGATTTCGACAAGATCCGCGCGATCGACTTTCACACCCATGCCGAGGAATCCTGCGGCTGCCATGCCGATGACGGCTATGACGAGCTGCAATCGACCATGGCGCAGTATTTCAATGCCCCCTGGGCGCATCCGCCGACCATCGACCAGACCGCCGCCCATTACCGGGAAAAGAACATCGCCGCCGTGATCTTTCCCGTCGATGCGGAACGCGAGACCGGCTATCGCCGCTACGACAATTACGAGGTTGCGGACGCCTGCGCCAAGCACAGCGACATCCTGATCCCCTTCGCCTCGATCGACCCGGCCAAGGGCCGGCTGGGCGCGCGCGAGGCCCGCGACCTGGTGGCAAACCACGGCATCAGGGGGTTCAAGTTCCACCCCACGATGCAGGGCTTTTACCCCAATGACCGCATGGCCTATCCGCTTTACGAAGCGATTGCCGAGGCGGGCGTGCCGGCGCTGTTCCACACCGGGCAGACCGGCGTCGGATCGGGGATGCGCGGCGGCAACGGCATGCGGCTGAAATATTCCAACCCGATGTTCATGGATGACCTGGCGGTGGATTTCCCCGACATGCCGATCATCCTGGCGCATCCCTCCTTCCCCTGGCAGGAAGAGGCGCTGTCGGTCGCGACCCACAAGCCCAATGTCTATATCGACCTTTCTGGGTGGTCGCCGAAATACTTCCCCCCGATCCTGATCCAATACGCCAACACGCTGCTGAAGACGAAGATGCTGTTCGGCTCGGACTGGCCGATGATCGCCCCCGAGAAATGGCTGGACGCCTTCGACAAGACCACCTTCCGCGACGAGGTGCGCCCGCTGATCCTGAAGGAAAACGCCCTGCGCCTTTTGGGCGTGACGGGCTGAGGAAGGGCGCATCATGATCCCCTTCCAGGCCCCTGTGGACCAGATCTACCAAAGCTTCGCGCGGTTCGCGGGCGATCTGCCCGGCTGGGACGCTGAATTCTCGGCCGAGGTCGCCAGCCATTTCGCCACCTTCGCCGAAGGCGTCCTGGCGCCCCTCAACACCATCGGCGACCGGCAGGGCTGCCGGATGGACGGGGGCCGGGTGAAGATGCCCGACGGTTTTGCCGATGCCTATGCGCAGCTTGCCGAAGACGGCTGGCAGGGGCTGACCGCCCCCGAGGCCCTGGGGGGACAGGGGCTCGATCCGCTGACCGCCGCCGCCGTGTCCGAGATCTTCTCGGGCGCCAATCATGCGCTGCAGATGGTGACGGGGCTGGTGCCCGGCGCCATCTCGACGCTGATGGCGCATGGCACGCCCGACCAGCAGGCGCTGTGGATCCCGCGCCTGGCCTCGGGCGCCTGGCTGTCGACGATGTGCCTGACCGAAGCGGGGGCGGGATCGGACCTGTCGGCGATCCGCTGCCGGGCGCAGCCATGCGAGGGCGGCTGGGCGATCACCGGCCAGAAGATCTTTATCTCGGGGGGGGATCAGGACCTGTCGCAGGGCATCTTGCATCTGGTTTTGGCGCGCAGCGGCCCGGAAGAGGGCGTAAAGGGGCTGTCGCTGTTCCTCTGCCCCTCCGAGGCCGCAGGGGTGCGCAATGCCGTCACCGTCACGAGGATCGAGGAAAAGCTGGGGCTGCATGCGTCCCCGACCTGCCAGATGGCCTTCGACGGCGCCCGGGCGCAGCTGATCGGCACGGCCGGGCGGGGGTTGGCGGCGATGTTCACCATGATGAACCATGCGCGCCTCGACGTGGCGTTGCAGGGGGTGGCCCATGCCACCCGCGCCCATGCCATCGCCCGCGCCTATGCCACGGAACGTTGCCAGGGCCGCAAGCCCGACGGCACGCCCGCCCGGCTGTCGGACCACCCCGACGTCGCCCGGATGCTGCAGGCCCAGCAGGATCTGGCGCACACCGCCCGGGCCCTCGTGCACCTGGCCCTGGGAGAGCTGGAGCGCGCCACCCGCCCGCCGCTGGTCGATTTCCTGACCTCGCTGGCCAAGCGCCATGCGACCGAGGCCGGCATCCGCGCCGCCGATCTGGGCATCCAGGTGCTGGGTGGCTATGGCTATCTTGAGGAATACGGGCTGTCACAGATCTGGCGCGATGCCCGCATCACCGCGATCTATGAGGGTGCCAACGGCATCCACGCCCTGACTCTGGCGACCCGGGGCCTGCGGCTGGAAGGCGGCGCCGCCATCGGCCAGTTCGCCGATCTGGTGGCGGGGCTGTCGGGCGGGCGCATCGACAGCGATCCCTGGCAGCAGCGCGCCCGCGCCCTGGCCCGCGATCCCGATCCCCGCGCCGCCGCCCATGACTTTGCCGAGGCGACGACCGCCCTTCTGGTGGCGGCGATCCGGCTGCGGCTGGCGGATTAGTCCTCCAGCTCGGGTCGCAAGGCCGTGACGGCGCGGGTCAGCGCCGCGGCCACGGCGGCCACCCGCCGCGATTGCGCCAGATCGGCATGGCTGACCAGCAGCAGGTCCCGCATCATCGGGGCGCCGTTCGGCAGCCGGTCCTGCAGGCGCCTCAGCCCCGCCAGCCGCGCCACGTAATGCGGCAGCACGCCGACCCCGATGCCCAGCCGCACGGACGAGACCAGCCCCTGCACCGTGTTGACCGCCAGCTTTGGCGTGTCGGGCTGCAGGAAGGCCCCGGACCAGCCCGCAGGCATCCCCAGCCCCGGGATGTCGGGCCAGATCACATGGCGGTCGGGCAAGGGCCCCTCGGGCGGGCCATAGAGGCCAAAGCCCACCCCCGACAGCCGCCGCACCCGCAGGTTGCCGCGCTCGGGGCGGACCATGCGCAGCGCCAGATCGGCATCGTGGCGGTGCAGGTTCACCGCGGTCGTGCCGAAGATCACGTCGACGTCCAGACCGGGGTTCGCCGCCAGCAGCGGCTGCAACGCCGGCAGCACCACCGGCGCGATCAGGCTTTCGATGCTGGCCAGCCGCACCTGCCCGCGGATCCCCGATTGCGCATCGGTTTCCGCCCGCAGACCCGTCATCGCCGCCTCGACCGCCTCGGCGCGCGGCAGCAGCGCCTGCCCCTGATCGGTCAGCCCATAGCCCGACTGGTGGCGCAGGAACAGGGGCAGCGCCAGCGCGGCCTCCATCCGCTCGATCCGGCGGGCGACGGTGGCCACCCCCAGACCCAGCCCGCGCGCCGCCGCCGACAGCGACCCCTCGCGCGCCAGCGCCAGGAAGATGCGGGTGTCATCCCAGTTCAGCCGCTCCATTCCGCTTTCCATTTTCGGTAATCTATCTGCCAGGCTTCACCATATCGGCCCATTTTCGGAAATGCGAGGGTGCCCCCCATCGCATCCTGATCCCGAAGGTGATCCCATGACCCCTCCCTCTGCCCGCAAGGCAGCCCTGCTGACGGCGCTGGCCGCCATGATGTGGGGCACGAATTTCGAAGGCACCCGTATCGCGCTGACCGGCCTGCCGCCCCTGACCGCCGCCGCCGCGCGCTTTGTCTGCGCCGCGGTGCTGATCCTTGGCTGGCTGTGCCTGAGCGAGGGGCTGAACCTGCGCAGCCTGCGCCGCAACCTGGCGGCCTATGCCGGGCTGGGGCTGATCGGGGTGACGGGGTTCAACGCCGCGCTGTGCCTGGGGATGCGCTCGGCCAGCCCGGTGACGGCGGCGCTGATCATGGCGACGACACCGCTGTCGGCCAACCTGATCGAGGCGGCGCTGCAACGCCGGATGCCGCGGCCGGCCGTGCTGGCCGGCATGGGCCTGAGCCTTCTGGGCGTGGCGCTGACGGTGGGGGCGTTTTCCGGCGCGGCACTGGCCCCGGGGGACGTGATCATCCTGGGCGGCAGCCTTTGCGTGTCGCTGTTCACGGTGATGAGCCGCCGCTGGGTGAAAGAGGCATCAGTGCTGGAAACCACCACCTGGACGATGGTGATCGGCGGGCTGGCGCTGGCAGCACTGGCGCTGATCTTCGAGGCCCCGGTGCAGCCGCTGCTGCAGGCGGGCGGCGCGGTCTGGGGGGCGACGCTGTGGATGGCCGTGGCGGGATCCGTGCTGGCCTTCCTGTTCTGGACCACCGGCGTGCAGGTGCGCGGCGCGGGGCCGACGGCGATCCTGTTCAACATCGTGCCGGTGTCGGCGCTGGTCGTCTCGGCGCTGGTGGGGCAGATGCCGGGCCCGGCACAGGTGGGGGGCGTGGCGCTGACCATCCTGGGGGTGCTGGTGGCCAGCGGCCGCCTGCCCGGCCCCCGGATGGCCCGCGCCTGAGGCCCCTTTGGGGGCGGCGTCAGACGATGCCGCCGCCGCCGCCCATGACCTTGGGCCGTTTCGCGGCCACCTGCGCGCGGTAGCCTGCCGCGCGATAGGCCATGACCGGGTCGATCGCCCCGCCCGCATCCAGACGCGCCCGGGCCAGGATCGGCTCGACATCGGTGCGGAAGGCGCGGCGCAGCGTGGCCGAAGCCATCAGCGCATCGTTTTCCCCCTGATAGCCCGCCAGCGCCGCCCGGTCGACCAGGCTGGCCTGGACATAGGCGCGCTGGATCTCCATCGCCGAGACCATCAGGCTTTCGATCGGATCGGTGACGTTGTGGCTCTGGTCGATCATGTGGGCCAGGTTCAGGCCGGGAGCGCCTTCGGCATCGACCAGCTCGTTCCAGACCAGGAACAGCCGGTAGGGTTCGATGGTGCCGCTGTCGAGGTCATCGTCGCCGTACTTGCTGTCGTTGAAGTGGAAGCCGCCCAGCTTGCCGGCATGGATCAGGCGGCTGACGACCATCTCGATATTCACGTTCGGGGCATGGTGGCCAAGATCGACCAGGCAGAAGGCCTTTTCGCCCAGTTCCTGCGCGGTCAAGAGGCTGGTGCCCCAGTCCTGCACCACGGTGGAATAGAAGGCGGGTTCGTAGATCTTGTGTTCCGAGAAGATCCGCCAGTCGTCGGGCAGGCCCTTGTAGATCTCCTTCATCGAGGCGAGGTAGCGCTCGAACTGGCGGCCCATGTGGGTCTGGCCGGGGAAGTTCGAGCCATCGCCAATCCAGACCGTCAGCGCCTTCGAGCCCAGTTTCGCGCCGATCTCGATGCATTCGAGGTTGTGCTCGACCGCCTGCTGGCGGGTCGCGGCATCGACATGCGAGAGCGAGCCGTACTTGTAGCTGTGCGCCCCGCCGGTGTCGGAGAAGGTGTTGGAGTTCATGCAGTCAAAGCCGAGGCCGGTTTCCTCGGCCTTGGCCAGCAGGTCGGCCGGGTCGGCCTTGTCCCAGGGGATATGCAGCGAGACGGTGGGCGTGGCCCGCGTCAGGTCGTTGATCACCGCGCAATCGTCGAGCCGGTCGAAGATATTGGCGGGCTCGCCGCCGCCGGGGAAGCGGGCAAAGCGGGTGCCGCCGGTGCCGGTGCCCCAGCTGGGGACGGCAACGGCGAAATCGGTGGCGCGCTTGCGGATCGTTTCGATGTCGATGCCGTCGCGGGCCAGCCGTTCGCCCAGGGCGTCATAGTCGCGCGCCAGATCGGCAAGCGCGGTCTGGTTGGTGGCGTGGATGCTGGATTCGTCGAACATGGGTCTCCTCCCTCGGGGCGGGCGGGGGGCTCTGCCCCCCACGCGCCTGCGGCGCGTTCCCCCCGGCATATTTGTGGAAAGATGAAAGGCGGGAAAGGTGCCGCCAGTCGGGGATCTAGCGGGTGAAGGCCTCTTTGTTGCCCGCGTCGACGTTGAGGATGTTGCCGGTGGATTTCGCCGAGAGGTCCGAGGCCAGGAAATAGGCGGCTTCGGCGATGTCCTCGGGCAGGACCGAACGCTTGAGCATCGAGCGGTTGCGGTACATCTCTTCCAGGCCCTGCTTGTCGGTGCCGTAGGTCGAGGCGCGCTGGTCGAGCCATTCGCCCTGCCAGATCCGGCTGCCGCGCAGCACCGCGTCGGGGTTGACCACGTTGACGCGGATCCCGGCCTCGGCGCCTTCCAGGGCGAGGCAGCGGGCGAGGTGGATTTCCGAGGCCTTGGCGGTGCAATAGGCCGAGGCATTGGGCGAGGCGGCCAGGCCGTTTTTCGAGGCCACGAAGACCACCGCACCGCCCATGGCCTGACGGCGCAGCAGCGTGAAGGCCGCGCGCGAGACCAGGAAATAACCGGTCGAGAGGATCGACATGTTCTTGTTCCAGAGCTCGAGCGTGGTGTCCTCGATCGGGGCCGAAGAGGCGATGCCGGCGTTCGAGACCAGGATGTCGAGGCCGCCGAATTCCACCGCCAGCGCGTCATAGGCGGCAGCGACCGCCGCTTCGTCGGTGACGTTCATGGCGATGGTGCGCACCACGTCGCCGGAATGCGCCTGCGACAGGGCCGTGGCGGCAGAGGCCAGCGCGCCTTCGTCGATATCGGCCAGCATCACGCAGGCGCCTTCCGCCAGGTAGCGCGCCGCCGTGGCCATGCCGATGCCGCCCGCGCCCCCGGTGACCAGCGCCACGCGGCCCGCAAGGGATTTCGGTTTCGGCATCCGTTGCAGCTTGGCCTCTTCCAGCAGCCAGTATTCGATGTCGAAGGCTTCCTGTTCGGGGAGACCGCAATATTCGGAGACGGCAGAGGCGCCGCGCATCACGTTGATCGCGTTGACGTAGAATTCACCCGAGATCCGCGCCGTCGCCTTGTCCTTGGCAAAGGTGATCATGCCGACGCCCGGCACCAGGTAGACCACGGCGTTGGGGTCGCGCAGGGCGGGCGAGTTGTCATGCTTGCAACGGTCGTAATAGGCGGCGTAGTCGTCGCGATAGGCGGCGATCTGGTCCGGCAGGCCCGCCAGAACCGCGTCGAGGTTCATCGCCGCCGGGTCAAAGCCCAGCACCAGGGGCCGGATCTTGGTGCGCAGGAAATGGTCCGGGCAGGAGGTGCCAAGCGCCGCCAGGGGCTGAAGCTGCGCGGAATTGACGAATTCCAGCACCGCCTCGCTGTCGTCGAAATGGCCCACCATGTGCTGGTTGCCCGAAACGAAGCCTCGAATGACCGGCATCAGGGCGGCCGCGACCTTGCGGCGGTCGGGGCGGGCCAGGCTTTGGTGCAGAGCGCCGCCGAAGGCGGGCTTGCCCTTCGTCCTGTCATCAAAGAAGGCCATGGCGCGGTTGATGATGTCCAGCGTCAGCTCGTAGCAGTCCCGGGCGTCATCGGCCCAGGTGAAGAGGCCGTGGGATTCCAGCACCACGCCCTTGGCTTCGGGGTTCTCGAGGCAGAATTTCTCCAGCCACAGGCCCAGTTCATAGCCGGGTTTCTTCCAGGGCAGCCAGCCGATCTCGTCTCCGAAGATCTCGCCCGTCAGCGCCTTTGAGTCCTTCGAGGCGGCGATGGCGATGATCGCGTCGGGGTGCATGTGGTCGACATGCGCCTTGGGCACATAGGCATGCAGCGGCGTGTCGATCGAGGCCGCGCGCGGGTTCAGGTTGAAGGTGCAGTGCGGCAGGTAGCCGACCATCTCGTCTTCGAATGCCACGCCGCGGTACTTGCCCTTCAGCGCCCGCAGCTTGTCCATGTAAAGCGTCGCGAAACCGTCCATCCGGATCGAGCCGACATCGCCCCCGGAGCCCTTGACCCACAGAACCTCGGCACCCGCACCGGTCAGGGGATCGACCTCGGTGCATTTGCACGAGGTATTGCCGCCGCCGTAATTGGTGATCCGCTTGTCCGAGCCCAACAGGTTCGAACGATACAGCAGCTTTTCGGGTTCGCTCATGCCCTCGGCGCGGGCGTCGTCCCACAGCGATTGCAGCTGCGCATGCAGCCGCTTGTCGACGGTCGTCATCGGTATTCTCCTCCCGGTGAACGGTCTGGTAAAGGTCCTGGATCTGGCCCGAAGCTGCACGGGATCAGCGGTATCTGTCAATCAAAAACAATCATGTTCGATCATTAATAATCTTTTTGACGGATACGATGATTAAAATTGATTGACTTTGATTTGCCGATTCAGGAAAGGTTGACCAAGGAGGACACCATGCACGAAAAGGAACGCCATCGGATCATCCTGTCCGCGATACAGGACCGCCCCGTCGTGACGGTGGTGGAACTTTGTGCGCTGACAGGGGCTTCGGAGGCGACGATCCGCCGGGACATTGCCGCGCTGCATGTCGCCAAGAAGCTGCGGCGGGTGCGGGGCGGCGCCGAGGCGCTGACGCCCAACGCCTTCCCCGGGCTGGCGGGGCGGCCGTTTTCGGTCAATGAAACGATCATGATCGAGCAGAAGCGCGCGATTGCGCGCGCCGCGGTCGAGCTTTGCGACGAGGGCGATCCGATCATCATCAACGGCGGCACTACGACGTTCCAGATGGTGCATCCGCTGGCCTCGCGGCGGATGCAGATCTTTACCAACAGCTTTCCCATTGCCGAACACCTGCTGAAGCATTCCAAGAACACGATCATGCTGTCCGGCGGCGCCATCTACCGCGAGCAGAACATCATCCTGTCGCCCTTCGACAATGACGTGACGCGCAATTTCTACGCGCGGCGCATGTTCATGGGGGCGCAGGGCGTCGGTCCGCTGGGCCTGATGGAGGCGGATCCGCTGCTGATCCAGGCCGAACAGAAGCTGATCGGCCAGGCGGACGAGCTGGTGCTGCTGGTGGATTCGACGAAATTCGACAACCGCTCCTCGCTGGTGCTGTGCCCGCTGGAGCGTATCGACGTGCTGATCACCGACGAGGGGATCAGCGACCGCGCCGCCGCCATGGTGGAAAGCGCGGATGTGAAACTGATCGTGGCGCGCCCGACCGCCACGAGAGGGGAGGTCAACACCGGCTAGGCCGGTCCGTCGGGCGGACCAAGGGAGGAGAGAAACATGAAGAAACTTGCAGGGTTGCTGATCACGGCGGCCATGGCGACGGGGCTGATGGCCCAGGGTGTCCAGGCCAAGGAGATGCGGATCGCGCTGGTGGTGAAGGCGCTTGGCATCGGCTTCTTCGAGGCCGCCGACAAGGGCGCCGAGGAAGCCGCCAAGGAACTGGGCGACGTGCAGATCATCTACACCGGCCCCACCGACACCACGGCGGAAGGCCAGATCGAGGTGATCAACTCGCTGATCGCGCAGAAGGTCGATGCGATCGCCATTTCCGCCAATGACACCGATGCGCTGGTGCCGACGCTGCAGAAGGCGATGAAACGCGGCATCACCGTGGTCTCGTGGGATTCCGCCGTGGCACCGGCGGGGCGGATGGCGCATCTGAACCCTTCGTCCAATGAGCTGATCGGCAAGATGATCATCAAGCTGGCCGCCGACAACCTGCCCGACCAGACGGGCGAGGTCGCGGTGCTGTCGGCCACCACCACATCGACGAACCAGAACATCTGGATCGACGAGATGAAGAAGGCTATGACCGGCTATCCGAACGTCAAGCTGGTGGCGACGGTCTATGGCGATGACCTGGCCGACAAATCCTACCGCGAGGCACAGGGCCTGATGCAGTCCTATCCGGATCTGGATGCGATCATCGCGCCCACCTCGGTCGGCATCGTGGCGGCAGCGCAGGCGGTGGTCGATGCGGGCAAGGTCGGCAAGGTCAACGTGACCGGGCTGGGGCTGCCCTCGGAAATGGCCGGCGCGGTGGAAAAGGGCGCCTCGAAATCCTTCGCGATCTGGAACCCGATCGATCTGGGCTATGCCGCGACGATGATGGCCTATCACATCGCCAAGGGCGACGTGAAACCCCAGCCCGAAGCGGAAATCCCGATCGGTCGCATGGGCAGCGTAACGCTGGATGACACCAACTCGGCCGCGATGGCGGATCCGTTCGTCTACGACAAGAGCAACATTGAACAGTTCAAGTCGATCTTCTGAGCGTTCCGGGCGGCACGGGCCCCGTGCCGCCCCCTTTTCCAGACAGTCAGACACAGACGCGCGAGGCCCCCATGGACGACAACCGCTCCACGGCCGCAGGCGGGCACCCCGTGCTCGCGCTCGACGGCATCACCAAGACCTTTCCCGGCGTCAAGGCGCTGGACGGCGTGCAGCTGGAACTGCACGCAGGCGAAGTCACCGCATTGATCGGCGAGAACGGCGCCGGAAAATCCACCGTCGTCAAGACCCTGACCGGCATCTACCAGCCCGACGGCGGGCAGATCCTGATGGATGGCCAGCCCGTCAGCTTTCCCACCGCCGAAGCCGCACAGGCCCGCGGCGTCACCGCCATCCACCAGGAAACCGTGCTGTTCGATGAACTCTCGGTGGCCGAGAACA
The DNA here is from genome assembly GCF_057380705.1 of Pseudooceanicola sp. NS-SX9. Lineage (NCBI taxonomy): Bacteria > Pseudomonadati > Pseudomonadota > Alphaproteobacteria > Rhodobacterales > Paracoccaceae > Pseudooceanicola > Pseudooceanicola sp. NS-SX9. The sequence goes on from NZ_JBXXRN010000002.1 coordinate 16,130, forward strand.
TCTTTCTGGGCCATGCGCCGCGCGGCCGTTTCGGCCTGATCGACACCGCCGCCATGAAGGCCCGCGCGAAGGCGCTGCTGGACGGCATCGGCGCACGCATCGACCCGGGCGTCAAGCTGAAGGATCTGGGCATCGCCTCGCGGCATCTGGTGGCCATCGCCCGCGCCCTGTCGGTCGAGGCCCGCGTCGTCATCATGGACGAACCCACCGCTGCATTGTCCCAAAAAGAGATCGAGGAGCTGTACGAGCTGGTTGACCAGCTGAAGGCGCAGGGCAAGGCGATCCTGTTCATCTCGCATAAGTTCGACGAGATCTTCCGCATCGCCGACCGCTGGACGGTGTTCCGCGATGGCCAGTTCGTGGGCCAGGGCCAGATGCGCGACGTGTCCGAGGGCGATCTGGTGCGGATGATGGTGGGCCGCTCGGTCGACCAGATCTATCCCAAGCGCGCCGCCCGCATCGGCGAAGAGGTCCTGAAGGTCGTGGGCTATGCCCATCCGACGGAATTCGAGGACATCAACTTTACCCTCCGCCGGGGCGAGATCCTGGGGTTCTACGGCCTCGTCGGCGCCGGCCGGTCCGAGTTCATGCAAAGCCTGATCGGCATCACCCGCCCCTCGAAGGGGGCGGTGCGGCTGGATGGCAAGGTCAAGGTCATCCGCTCCCCCGCCGAGGCCATCGCCGCCGGCATCGTCTATGTGCCCGAGGACCGCGGCAAGCAGGGGGCGATCCTCGACATGCCGATCTTCCAGAACGTCACCCTGCCCTCTCTGGGCCAGACGTCAAGGCGCGGCTTCACCCGCATGGCCGAGGAATTCGCCCTGGCCCGGCAGTATACCGAACGGCTGGACCTGCGCGCGGCCTCCCTTGACACAAGGGTGGGGGCGCTGTCGGGCGGCAACCAGCAGAAGGTGGTGATCGCCAAGTGGCTGGCCACCCAGCCCCGCGTCATCATCCTGGACGAGCCCACCAAGGGCATCGACATCGGATCGAAGGCCGCGGTGCATGATTTCATGTCGGAACTGGCCTCGGAAGGGCTGTCGGTGATCATGGTCAGCTCGGAAATCCCCGAGATCCTGGGCATGTCCGACCGTGTCATCGTCATGCGAGAGGGGCGCATCGCCGCCGAACTGGAAGGCGACGCGCTGACCCCCGAAACCCTGGTCCGCCACGCGGCGGGCATCACCCACACCCCCTCGGAGGCCGCCGCATGAGCCTGCTGAAATCCCGCGAGGCGATCCTGGCGCTGGCGATTGTCGCGCTGCTGGCGCTGATCGCCACCCGCTTTCCCGCCTTCATCGAACCGAAGAACCTGCTGGAGGTGTTCAACGACACCTCGCCGCTGATCATCCTGGCGCTTGGCCAGATGGTGGTGATCCTGACCCGCTGCATCGACCTGTCGGTGGCGGCGAACCTGGCGCTGACCGGCATGGTCTGCGCCATGCTGAACGTCGCTTATCCCGGGCTGCCCATCGGGGTGATCATGGTCATCGCGCTGGCCTGCGGCGCGGTGATGGGGATGGTGAACGGGCTCCTGGTGTGGAAACTGGACATTCCGCCCATCGTGGTGACGCTGGGCACGATGACGATCTACCGCGGCATCATCTTTCTGCTGTCGGGCGGCGCCTGGGTGAATTCCCATGAAATGAGCGCCGCCTTCACCGGCGTGCCGCGCACCCTGATCCTGGGCCTGCCGCTGCTGGGCTGGATCGCCATCGTGGTGGCGCTGGCGATGGCCATCGTGATGTCGCGCACGCCCATGGGCCGCAGCCTCTACGCCACCGGCAACAATCCCCATGCGGCGGTCTATACCGGCATCGACGTGGGCCGCAGCCAGTTCCTGGCCTTCACCATCTCGGGCACGCTGGCGGGGCTGGCGGGCTATCTGTGGATCTCGCGCTATGCGGTCGCCTATGTCGACATCGCCGGCGGGTTCGAGCTGGACGTGGTGGCGGCCTGCGTGATCGGCGGCGTGTCGATCGCCGGCGGCGTCGGCACCGTGGCGGGCACCATCCTGGGCGCGCTGTTCCTGGGCGTGATCAAGAACGCCCTGCCGGTGGTCGACATCTCGCCCTTCTGGCAGCTGGCAATTTCCGGCGCGGCGATCCTGGTCGCTGTCACCTTCAACTCTCGCCAGGGGCGCACGCGCGGCCGGGTCATCCTGAAATCGGCGGAGCACGCGCAATGAGCACCCTGAGCACAAATCCCACCGCCCGTGACGGCTCCGGGCCGCGCAAGATCCCCGATCAGCTGCGCTCTCCGGCGGCGAAGGCGCTGAAAAGCTGGGAAAGCCTGCTGCTGCTGGTGGCACTGGCGATCTTCGTGATGAATGCCTTCGCCTCGCCCTATTTCCTGGACGCCTGGAACCTCAGCGACGCGACCTACAACTTTACCGAAAAGGCGATGATCGCCTTCGCCATGGCGCTGCTGATCATCGCGGGGGAAATCGACCTGTCGGTGGCCTCGATCATCGCGCTGGCCTCGACCGCGATGGGGCTGATGATGCAGGCGGGCTTCGGCACCCCCGCGCTGGTCGCCACCGGGCTGGTGGTGGGGCTGCTGTGCGGCGCCTTCAACGGGCTTCTGGTGACGCGGCTGGGGCTGCCCTCGATCGTCGTGACCATCGGCACCATGAGCCTGTTTCGCGGCATCAGCTACATCGTGCTGGGCGATGGCGCCTTCAAGGGCTACCCCGACAGCTTTGCCTTCTTCGGCCAGGGCTACGTGTTCTGGGTCTTCACCTTCGAATTCGTGCTGTTTGCCGTGCTGGCGGTGATCTACGCCGTGGTGCTGCATCGCACCAATTTCGGCCGGGCAGTCTATGCGGTGGGCAACAATTCCACGGCCGCGCTGTTTTCCGGCATCCGGGTGGGGCGGGTCAAGATGATCCTGTTCCTGCTGACGGGCCTCATGTCGGGCATCGCGGCGGTCTGCCTGACCTCGCGCCTCGGCTCCACCCGCCCCTCGATCGGCACGGGGATGGAGCTGGAGGTCGTCACCATGGTGGTTCTGGGCGGCGTCAACATCCTGGGCGGATCGGGCAGCATCGCGGGCGTCGTCATCGCGGCCTTCGTGATGGGCCTCGTGACCTTCGGGCTGGGGCTGCTGAACGTGCCGGGCATCGTCATGTCGATCTTCATCGGCCTGCTGCTGATCGGCGTCATCGCCCTGCCGCGCCTCTGGAAGAAGCTGCGGAGGGCCTGATGGAAAAGCACGCCTTCCGCATGACCCTGAACCCCGGCTGCCTTGAGGAATACCGCAGGCGCCATGACGAGATCTGGCCCGAGCTGGTCACGCTGCTGAAGGAGGCGGGGGTCGAGGATTACTCGATCCACCTCGACCCCGAGACGAACGCCCTGTTCGGCGTCCTGTGGCGGCGCGAGGATCACGGCATGGCCGCCCTGCCCGATCATCCGGTGATGCAGCGCTGGTGGGCCCATATGGCCGACATCATGGCCACCCGTCCCGACAACCGGCCGCAAGAGGTGGCCCTGATCCCGGTGTTCCACCTGCCATGACCGCCCCCCGCCACATCGCCGTTCTGGACATCGGCAAGACCAACGCCAAGCTTGCCCTGGTCGACGGGACCAGCCTTGAGGAAATCGCCGTCGTCACCCGGCCGAACCGGGTGCTGGCAGCCCCCCCCTGGCCGCATTTCGACCTGGAGGGCCACTGGGCCTTCTTCCTGCAGCACCTGGCCGATTTCCAGGCCCGCCACGGGGTGGATGCGATTTCCGTCACCACCCATGGCGCCTCGGCGGTGCTGCTGGACGCGCAGGGCGCGCTGGCCGCACCGATGCTGGATTACGAACATCCCGGCCCCGATGAGCTGGCGCGCGACTATGACGCGATCCGGCCCGCCTTCGGGGTGACGGGATCGCCGCGCCTGCCCTTGGGGCTGAACCTGGGGGCGCAGCTTTACTGGCAGTTCCGCACCCAGCCCGGTCTGGCCGAACGCACCGCCCATGTGCTGACCTATCCGCAATACTGGGGCTACCGGCTGACCGGCAGGATGGCCAGCGACGTCACATCGCTTGGCTGTCACACCGACCTGTGGGAGCCCGAAGCCGCCCGCTTTTCCACCCTGGTGGAAACCCTTGGGCTGGCGGGCAAGATGGCGCCCGCGCACCGGTCCTCGGACGTGCTGGGGCGGGTGACGGCACAGGTCTGCGCCCGGACGGGGCTGCGGCCCGATGTGCCGGTGCTGTGCGGGATCCACGATTCCAACGCCTCGCTCTATCCGCATCTGCTGGCGCAGGGGGGGGCGTTCTCGGTCGTGTCGACGGGGACATGGGTGGTGGCCATGGCGATGGGGGGATCGGGAGGGGCGCTGGATCCGGCGCGCGACACGCTGGTCAATGTCAATGCGCTTGGCCAGCCGGTGCCTTCGGCCCGCTTCATGGGCGGGCGCGCCTACGAGGTGATCCGCGCGGGATCGACCGCAACCCCCGATGCCGCCGACCGCGCGGGCGTGCTGGCGGGGGTGGCGCTGCTGCCCTCGGTCACACCCGAAAGCGGCCCCTTCCCGGGCCGCAGCCACCACTGGACCGCCCCGCCCGCCACCGAAGGCGCGCGGATGCTGGCGCTGTCGTGGTATCTGGCCCTTGTCACCGACACCTGCCTGACGCTGATCGGCGCCGAGGGCCCGGTGATCGTCGAGGGCCCCTTTGGCCGCAACCCCGACTATCTGCAGATGCTGGCCTGCCTCAGGCGAGGGGGCGTGCAGGTGGCGGCCTCGGCCACGGGGACCAGCGTGGGGGCGGCGCTGCTGTATCAGGAGCGCCGTCCGGCGACGACGACCCCGGTTGCCCTGCCCGCCGACGCAGGCGCCCTGCGCGCCTATGCCACCCGCTGGCAGGCCCTGACCGAGGCCCTGCCCGCCTGAGATCAGCGCGCGCCCGGGTCCAGCCGGTCGCGCATCCAGTCCCCCAGGAAACTGATCGACAGCGTCGTCAGCACGATCACCGCCGAGGGCGCCAGCAGCACCCAGGGGGCGTTCTGCAGGTAGCTGCGCCCATAGCCCACCATGTTGCCCAGGCTGGTGTTGGGCGGCTGGATCCCCAGCCCCAGGAACGACAGCCCCGAGGCCGCCAGGATGACCTCTGGGAAGGCCAGCGTCGCCGAGACGACCAGCGTTGCCGCGATGTTGGGCAGCATGTGCCGCAGGTACAGCCGTCCCGGCCCCGCCCCCAGCTGGCGCACCGCCAGCATGTAGCCCTGCCCGTTCGCCGCCAGCGCCAGCCCGCGCACCACGCGGGCGTGACGCTCCCATCCGTAGAAGGCCAGAAGGCCCACCAGCAGCGCCCAGGAATTGCCGAAGAACGCCAGCGCCGACAGTGCCAGAATGATGAAGGGCAGCGCCGCCTGGACGTCGATCAGGATCAGCACCAGCTGTTCCACGGGGCCGCGGAAATGCGCGGCCGCCAGCCCCATCAGCCCGCCGAACAGCACCCCCAGCACGGTTGCCGAAAAGGCGATGGTCAGGCTGACGCGCACCGACACGATCAGCCGCGCCAGCACGTCGCGGCCCAGCTGGTCGGTGCCCAGCGGATGCGCCCAGCTGCCGCCCATGAAGACCGGCGGCTTCAGCCGCGCCATCAGGTCCATCTGGGTGATCGAATAGGGCTGCAGCCAGTGGGCAAAGATCGCCACCAGCACCATCGCCGCCACCCACAGCCCAGAGGCCAGGATCGAAGGCGGCATCGCCACCAGCCAGCCGGGCGCACGCATCCGCCGCGCCGGCGCAAGGGTCGATTGCAGGGACATCACGCCGCCTCTCTCATCCGCGGGTCGAGCCAGCCGTACAGCAGGTCGACGATCATGTTCGAAACCACCATCGTGGTCGCCACCAGCACCAGCACGCATTGCACCACCGACACATCGCGCGAACTGACCGAGCTGATGATCAGCTGCCCGATACCGGGCCAGGAAAAGACGCTTTCGGTCACCACTGCACCCGCCAGCAGCCCGCCCACCATGAAGCCCACCATCGTGACCACCGGGATCGCGGCATTGGGCAGGGCATGGCGCAGCACGACCTCGGGCCAGATCAGCCCCTTGGCGGATCCGGTGCGGATATAGGGCTGGTCCAGCACCTCGATCATGGCCGAGCGGGTGAAGCGCGACAGGATCGCGGCCCAGCCCACCGTCAGCGTCACCACCGGCAGCACCGGCGACAGCAGGTCGTCATTGCCCCCCGAGGGCAGCCAGTGCAGCGTCACCGCAAAGATCAGCACCAGCACCAGCCCCAGCACGAAGCCCGGCAGCGAAAACCCCGCCACGGCCGAGAACATCACCAGCCGGTCCATCGCCCGGCCGCGCTTGAGCGCCGCGATGATGCCCGCGCCAACGCCGAAGGCCACGCCCAGCACCAGCGCCGGCAGCATGATCTCCAGCGTGACCGAGACCCGCGACAGCACCTTGGTCAGCGCGTCCTCTCCGTCCAGCATCGAGCGGCCGAAATGGCCATGCAGCACCTCCCAGAGGTAGCTGGCGAACTGCACCCAGAGGGGCTTGTCGAGGCCCCAGGCGGCGCGGAAGGCCGCCACCGCATCGGGCGGCGCATCGGGGCCAAGGATCACCACCGACGGATCCGAGGTGGTGCGCAGCGCAACGAAAGCCGCCGCCACCACGATCAGGATCGTCAGCAGCGCCCGCAGCAGGCGGCGCAGGGCGAATGTCAGCATGAAAGGGTCTCCGGTTCCGGGACGGGCGCCACCAGATGGCAGGCGGCGGCGCGCTGTCCGGGCAGCGGGCGCAGCGCGGGCGCCTCGGTGCGGCAGCGCGCCTGCGCCTCGGGGCAGCGCGGATGGAAGGGGCAGCCGGGCGGACGATGGGCGGGATCCGGGGGTTCACCGGCCAGCCGGGGCCGCGGCGCGGTGCGGAAGGGATCGGGGATCGAGGCCACCAGCACCTGCGTATAGGGGTGTCGGGGCTTGCGGAATATCTGCTCGGGGCGGCCTTCCTCGACCACCTGGCCCAGGTACATCACCGCCACCCGGTCGGCGAGCGTCGCCACCAGCTTCAGGTCGTGGCTGATGAACATCATCGCAAGGTTCAGATCCCGCTGCAGGCGCACCAGCACGCTGACCACCTGCGCCTGGATCGACACGTCCAGCGCCGAGACCGGTTCGTCGCAGACCAGCAGATCGGGGCCCGCCGCCAGCGCCCGCGCCAGCACCACACGCTGCCGCTGACCGCCCGACAGCGCCAGCGGAAACGCCTGCCCCTGATCGGGACGCAGCCCCACGGCCTGCAGCAGTTCGGCCACCCGCTGGGCGCGCTCTGCGGCATTGCCCAGGCCATGGATGATCATCGGTTCCTCGATTTGCTCGGCCACCGTCATCCGCTTGTCGAGGGCGCCCAGCGGATCCTGGAACACCAGTTGCATCCGGCGCCGCAGGGCACGCCAGTCGCGGCTGCCGGGGGCGGGCATGGGGGCACCGTCAAACAGGACCTCGCCGCGGTCGGGGGTTTCCAGCCCCAGGGCCACGCGCCCGGTGGTGGACTTGCCGCAGCCCGATTCCCCAACGATGCCAAGGATTTCACCCGGCCTGACCGACAGCGACACGCCATCGAGCGCCCGCACCTTCTGCGTGGGGCGCAGCAGCCCGCCGGATTTCGCATAGTCGCGGCCCACGCTGCGCAGTTCCAGCAAGGGTTTGGGGTCAGGCAAGGGCATCGGGGGTCTCGCGCTCCAGCACGGTTTCGGGTGCCTGCAGCAAGCAGGCCGACAGATGCCGCGGGCCTGCGGGCACCAGATCCGGCACCGCGCGGTCGCAGGCGGCATGGGCATGCAGGCAGCGCGGCGCAAAGGCGCAGCCGGTGGGCATCTTCCAGGGCTCGGGCACATGGCCGGGGATCGGGGTCAGATCGGCGGCGCGCTGGCCCAGACGGGGGGCCGCGTTGATCAGGCCCTGCGTATAGGGATGGCGCGGCGCGCGCAGGATCTTGGCCATCGGCGCGCTTTCGACGATGCGGCCCGCATAGGTGACGGCGATCCGGTCGCACAGTTCGCCCACCACCGACAGGTCATGGCTGATCAGCACCAGCGCCATGTCCAGATCCCGCCGCAGGTCATCGAGCAGCGTCAGGATCTGCGCCTGGATCGTCACGTCCAGCGCGGTTGTGGGTTCGTCCGCGATCAACAGCTCGGGCTGGCCGGCCAGCGCCATGGCGATCATCACCCGCTGGTTCTGCCCGCCCGACAGTTCATGCGGGAACAGGCGGATGCGGTTCGCGGCATCGGGAATGCCCACCTGGTCGAACAGCCGGCGCACCTCGGAGCGCGCCTCGTGACCGCGCAGCCCGCGATGCAGGGCCAGGACCTCGGCCACCTGGTCGCCGACGCGCTTGACGGGGTTCAGCGCGCTCATCGGATCCTGGAAGATCATCGCGATACGGCCGCCACGCAGCCGCGCCAGGCGCTTGGCCTCCATCGTCAGCAGGTCGGTACCGGCGAATTCGGCCCGCCCGGTGATGCGCGTATCCGGTCCCAGCAGGCCCAGGGCCGCGAGCCACGTCACCGACTTGCCCGAGCCGCTTTCCCCCACGATGCCAAGGGCTTCGCCCCGACGCACCTGCAGATCGACGCCGCGCACGGCGGCGCCACGGGAAAATTCGACCCGGAAATCGCCAAACCGGAAGAGCGGCGGCGCCGCTCCTCCGTGCTGTTGCAGGGGGGTTGCCATCACGCCGACCAGGCGCCCGAGCGGAAGTCCATCGCGAAGCTGGGCGAGACCTTCCAGGGCAGCGATTTCGCCTTGGCGGTGAAGGTGGCGTTCTGGTTGATCACCCCATAGGCCGGATCTTCGCGTTCCAGGATCATCAGCATCCGGGCAAAGGCCTTCTTGCGCTCGGCCTTGTCGGTCGAGGTCTGCAGCACGCCGCAGAGCTTGGTCACCTCGTCATTGCCGTATTCGCCGGTCTGCACCGCCTGGCCCTGGGGCCCCCACTGGTTCGGCTGGGTGGCGACCGGATCGGGGAAGGACCCGCCCGAGGACCAGTCGTGCACGCCGCGGATGCCCTTGGGATCCCAGACCTGAGCCCAGTTCTCCTTCATCTCGATCTCGACGTTCAGGCCGACCTGGTTCCACATCTCGACCATGACCTGGGCGGTGTTGACCTGCAGCGTGTAGTAGTCGTTCATCAGGCGGTAGGGGATCGCATCGCCCTTGTAACCCGCAGCCTTCAGCAGCTCTTTTGCCTTGGCGGGGTTGTATTCGGGGGCGGACCAGTCGTTCAGGTACATGTCGCCGTACCATTCGAACTGATCGCCCTTCGGCACCACGGTCTTGCCCATCCACAGCTGGTCGACGATCATCTGGCGGTCGACCGCATGCAGCATCGCCTGACGCACGCGCGGATCCTTCAGCGCGGTGTCATGCTTGTCAAAGCAGGTGACGCGGATGTTGTTGATGATGCCACCGGCGATTTCCAGGCGGCTGTCCTGGGTCACGGTGTCGAACTGGTCGGGCGTCAGGTCGCAGGCCATGTCGTACTGGCCGGCGCGCACGCCGTTGACGCGCTGCGCGGCCTCGGGGACCTGGACAAAGCGCAGCTCTTTCACCGGCGGGCGGCCGCCCCAGTAATCGTCATGGGCCACCAGAACCAGCTCGGTATCGGGCTCCAGCTTTTCGACGCGGTAGGGGCCGGTGCCGACGGGGGCGCGGGCGAAATCAAGCCAGCTTGCGGCCTCTTCAAAAGCACGACGGCTGATGATCTGCGAGCCGAGCGCCATGATGCGCCCTTCCATCGTGACATCGGGCGTGGCGTTGACGAAACGCACGGTGTAATCGCCCGTGGCCTCGACCTTCAGCAGCGCGGGCCAGAGGCGGCGCGCCACGGCGGGCACCTGCGGCGGCAGCTCCTTGGAACGCTGGACGATGCGCTCCTGGCTCATGGCCATGGTCTTGTCCCAGCCCTCGGGGGTGGTGTCACCGAACATGCGCGCGGCCGAGAAGGTGAAGACGACGTCATCGGCCTTCATCTCGTCGCCATTGTGGAATTTCACGCCACGGCGCAGCTCCAGCTCGACGGTCTTGTCGTCGATGCGGGTCCATTTGGTGGCCAGACGCGGGATCGGCTGCAGCTTGTCCTGCAGGTTTTGGCCGATCAGGCATTCCAGATAGGAATTCATGATCCGCGTGCCGACGTTCGACTGCTCGGTCAGCGGGTCGAGCGTATTCGAGGTGGCCAGTTTCTGCACGGCAATGGTCAGCGAGGGACGCGCGGCGTCCTGTGCCAGCAGCAGGCGGGGGGCCATCATCGCGGCACCGGCGGCGGCCAGGAAGCCGCGGCGGGGAAGAAGAAGCATGGTCTCAGACCTTCTGAAGGGTATCGGTTGTGGGGAAAGCAGCGGGCCGGCGCCGGTCGATCAGACCGTCGGGGCTGCTGCGATAGCCGGTCAGGCGGCGGTCGGCATGGCGCATCCGCCAGCTGAGCGCCTTTTGCGCATAGTCGCGCACCACCTGCGCATGGGCGGGATCCTGGGCCAGGTTGCGGAATTCGTGCGGGTCTTCGGCCAGGTTGAACAGCAGCGGCGGCAGGGCGGCGAAATGGACGTATTTCCACATCTCGTCGCGGATCACCATCAGCGAGGCCTCGTCCATGGAGACGCCCAGTTCCTCTTCGGGCGAGGAATAGAAGACGTTGCGGAAGTCGTATTCGAAATGCGCCTCGGTCCGCCAATCGGCGGGGGGCGTGCCGTCCAGGAACGGCAGGACAGAGCGGCCGTCGATATGACCGGGCACCTCGGCACCCAGCCAGTCAAGGATGGTGGGCATGACGTCGATGCTTTCGGTGAAGGCGGTTTCGACCTCGCCCGCCCGCGCTGTCCGCCGGGGATCGCGCACGATCAGCGGCACGTGGAAGCTTTCGTCGAAATAGCCGACCTTGCCCAGCAAGTGGTGGTCGCCCAGCTGTTCGCCATGGTCCGAGGTGAAGATGATCAGCGTGTCATCCCATTTGCCGCTGGCCTCAAGCTCGGCGAAGACGCGGCCAAGGTGGTCGTCGATCTCGGTCATCAGGCCGCGGTAGGTGGCGCGCATCTGGCGGATGTCGGCCTCGGGCAGTTCGGCCGCCAGGCCTTCGGCCCCCTGGAAAAAGCCGCCCTGACGGATGTCGCGCAGGTAGAAGTCCAGCAGCGGATGCTGGGCGGCCTCGCGGGCGGGGGTTTCGGCGCGGATGGGGGCGGGCATGTCGTCGGGGTCGTACATGGCGTGATAGGGCGCGGAGGCGACGAAAGGCGGGTGCGGGCGCCAGTAGCCCAGGTGCAGGAAGAACGGCCGCCCCGGCGTGACGCCCTGCAGATAGGACAGCGCCGCCTCGGTGAAGAAGGCGGTGTCCGACAGCTCCTTCGGCAGGCGGCAGGGGCGGTCGGTGGCACCGGGCTGGGCATCGGCGCCTTCGGGCAGCCAGACATCATCGCGGTTCTCGGGAAGCGGATAGCCCTGGCGGGCCAGCCAGCCAAAGAACGCCTCCTTCTCGGGTTCGAAGGAACAGACGGGGCGGAAGCCACGTGCCACATCGCCCAGCCAGCTGAAGCGCGGGTCCCCCGGCGCGGTGACGGTCGGATCGGGCACCGAGGTCGAATAGCCGATCAGCGCCGGGTCATAGCCCGCCCGCGACAGCGCCGTGCCCAGCGTCAGGTGGTGCTGCGCCAGCGGGATGGTGTTCTGCACCGCCCGGTGGGTCATAGCGTAAAGCCCGGTCACCAGGCTGGCGCGCGCGGGGCCGCAGGGAACGGTGACGGAATAGTGGTTGGCGAAGGTCACCCCTTCGGCGCAGAGGCGGTCGATGTTGGGCGTGTGCAGCCCCTCTGTCCCCAGCCGCGTCAGCATGTCGCCGCGCCACTGGTCGACGACGATCAGAAGGACATTGCGCGTGGTCATCCGTTTCCCCTCCGCCAACAGGGCGGCCTTTCGGGACACGGTAAACAGCACGTACCGTGACAATGCCTTGTCGCGGATGCGATAGTTTCATGACGATGCCGTACGAAGGCGCCGGGATCCGCCTGTCGGACCGGCCCCGCCGCTGTCGTGCCGCGAAATCCGGCAATCTTGCACAGCCGGGGCTGCCGTCCGTCCGCGTCACTTCTAAGGTGACGACTGCTGCGTGGCGCCGCCCGGGACAGACGCGCTAGCCTGCCCCGGCAGGCAGGTCCCGCCACCCAGGCCCTGAGGAGGACGCCCGGTGACCCATCCGGCCCGCCTGCAGGACCAAGGAGGAGACCCCCGACATGAACTACACTGCCCTTTGCGCCCTGGCCCTTGCGGTCACGGCTTCTGCCGCGCTGGCCAAGGACCACGCCCGCAACACCACCCCGATCAGCGCCCAGGCCATGCCGGGCGACTATTTCGACATCCCCCAGGCGGCCCAGTTGAAGGTGCCGCTGGGCCCGCCTGCGGGGCAGAACCCGCAGCCAAAGGACCACCCTGCCCTGGCCCTGGGGGCCGATCAGGCGGCGCAGGCCGCGATGGCGGCGCGGGCATCGTGTCTGGCGGATGGCTATGACGTGGCGGTGGCGGTGACCGATCTGCAGGGCGGGCTTCTGGCCGCGACGGCCTCGGATCTGGCGCCGCCGAACGCGGTCTTCATGGCGATGCACAAGGACATCACCGTGGTGGGCTTTGGCCTGTCGACGCTGGCGCTGCGGCAAAAGATCGAAGGCGATCCCTCGGTGGTGCTGGATGTACGGCCGAACATGGTGCTGCTGCCGGGCGGTGTGCCGATCATGGCGCAGGGCCAGCTGGTCGGCGCCATCGCCACCAGCGGCGCCGCTGCCCATGAGGAAGAGAAATGCGCCCGCGCGGGGCTGCAGGCCATCGGCCTGTCCTGAGGACCGACCCGGGGGGCGCCACCAGACGCCCCCCGGACGGGATCAGCCCTGCAGCGCCTTTTTCAGCGCCGCAGGCGTGATCGGCAGACTGCGCATCCGCACCCCCACCGCGTTGAAGATCGCATTGGCGATCGCGGGGGCGACGACGGTGGTGCCGGGCTCGCCCAGGCCGGTCGGGGCCTCGGTGCTGGCGACCATCTCGATCTCGATCACGGGGGCGTCCATCATCCGCAGCGGCGTGTAGCTGTCGAGGTTGGTGTCGCGGACCTCGCCATTGGCGAATTTCGTCCCCTCGTAGAGCGCCATCGAGACCCCCCACATGGCGCCGCCCTCGACCTGGGCGCGGGCACCATCGGGATCGACCACGGTGCCGCAATCGACCACCAGCCACAGCTTCTGCAGCTCGACATAGCCGGTGGACCGGTCCACCCGCACCTGCGCGGCGCCGCCCACCCATGTCGGCATCGAACGCGACTGGCCATAGGTCGTGGCAATGCCGATGCCGGTATCGGACGGCAGATCAGCGCGGCCATAGCCCGACAGTTTCGCCACCCGTGCCAACACCGCCGCCTGACGCGACGCACCGCCCACGGCATTGGGCGCGGATCCCGCATTGCGGCCTTCGGCCGTCAGGTGATCCAGCCGGAACTGCAACGGATCCTGCTGCAGATGGTGCGCCGCCTCATCCATGAAGCTTTCGACCGCGAAGTTGATCCACCCCGGCGAAACCGAACGCAGCCAGCCCGGGCGGAAGGTCGCCTCGGCCAGTTCGTTCGAGATCGCCCGGGCGCGCTGCGCGCCGACCTCGTACCAGTGATCCGCCCCGTCCGAGGCGAAGGGATCGTAGGGTTCGCCATTGACGCCCTTGGGCATGAAGGCCGGCAGCATGACCTTGGTGGGCCAGCCCGAGGCCACGGCGGTATCCATCGCCGTCACCGCGCCCTTGTCGTCAAAGGCCATCTTCAGCCGCGACAGGGTCGGCGGGCGCACGGAATCGAAACGCGCATCGTCGCGGCGCTCCATCACCATCTTGACCGGCGCGCCGTCCAGCATCTGCGAGGCCAGCGCCACCGGCACGATGTAATCGCCGTTCAGGCGCCGCCCGAACCCGCCGCCCAGCATGTAGGTGCGCATCAGCACCTCGCCGTCCTTGACGCCGAGGGCGGTCTGGATCCACGGCAGGCACAGCGATTGCCACTGGTTGCCGGTGTGGACCTCCCAGATGCCATCGGCATTGCGGAAGACCATGGCGTTCAGCGGCTCCATCTGGAAGTGCAGAACGGTGTCGGTGGTGTAATCCGCCTGGATCTGGCTGGCGGCCCCGGCAAAGACCGGATCCACGTCGGTATTGCCGGTATCCAGCACCGAGCCCGCCTTCGGGTCCTCGACCAGGCGCAGGTTCTCGGCCTGGATCTCGGCCTCGCTGGCGCGGGTGGCCTTCGAGGTGTCGTAGCTGACCTGCACCAGCGCGGCCGCGCGATACGCCGCCCAGTGGCTGTCGGCGATCACCATCACCCAGCCCGGGACCGAGCCCGACGCATCCTGCAGCACCAGCGACTGGCGGTAGCCCTTGACGGTTTTCGCCTTGCTGTCATCGACAGACGTGACCGAGCAGCCATAGCGCGACGGCGGCAGGATCGGCGCCGCATGGACCATGCCCGGCGCCTTGGCGTCGATGCCATAGATCGTCTGGCCGGTGGTCTTGCCGCGGATGTCGAGCGCCTTCAGATCGCGGCCCAGCAGCGTCAGTTCCGAATGCGGCTTAAGCGGCAGCGCCTTCAGCTCGTCCTCGGTGAAGCTGCGGGTGATGCCACCTGCCACCAGCTCGCCAAAGCCGGCGCTGCGGCTGCCCGAGGTGACACGGCCGTTCGCCACCGTCACCGTGCCGACATCGACGCCCCAGAGGGCGGCGGCCTTTTCGGCCAGGGCGATGCGACCGGCGGCGCCGGCCTGGCGGTAGACCGGCCAGCTCATCCAGACGGACCAGCTGCCGCCGGTGACCATCAGGCCCCATTTGGGATCGCTGTCGACATGGGTGATGCGCACATCCTCCCAGTTCGCGCCCAGTTCATCCGCCAGGATCCGGGCGATGGCGGTGCCGACGTGCTGGCCCATCTCGGCGCGGATGATGTTGACGTTGACGATGCCGTCGGCGTCGATCCAGTACCAGATCGCCGGTTCATAGCGCGCGCCCGCGGCCTCGACCGGCTGGCCATCGGCGGCGGCCGGGTCCATCGCCGCGCGCGAGCCCTTGGGGAAGCCAAAGACCGCCCCCGTCGCGCACATCGAGATCAGAAAGCCCCGGCGGCCCAGCTGCGGGCCACGCGACGAAGCGGGAAGAAGACGACGGGGACCGGTCATTTGCTTGCCTCGTTGCGCAGGGCTGCGGCGGCTTCGCGCACGGCGGCGCGGATGCGGTTGTAGGTCATGCAGCGGCAGACGTTGCCGGTCATCACCGCGTCGATATCGGCATCCGACGGGTCGGGCATGTCGCGCAGCAGCGCCGCCGCGGTCATGATCTGGCCCGACTGGCAATAGCCGCATTGCGGCACCTGCAGCTCGCGCCAGGCTTCCTGCAGCGGGTGGTCGCCCTTGGGGTCCAGGCCCTCGATCGTGGTGATCTGGGCGCCCGCGACATCCTTCAGGGGGGTGATGCAGCTGCGGGTGGGACGGCCGCCCACATGCACGGTGCAGGCGCCGCACATGCCGATGCCGCAGCCGTATTTCGTGCCGGTCAGGCCGATCTCGTCCCGGATCGCCCAGAGCAGCGGCATCTCGGGGTCGGCGTCAAGGCTCAGCTGGCGCCCGTTGATGGTAAGCGTGATCATCTGCTGGTCCTCTCAGTGGGTGCCGACATGGGCGCGGATCGTGGCGACCTGGGCGGGCAGGTCGGCCCAGGGGGCCAGATCGGTGCGGCTGGCGCGCAGGTAGGCTGCAATGGCGGCGATCTGGTCGTCGTCCAGCGCATCGCGATAGGCGGGCATGACGACGCCCGAGGTGCCGGCATCCGCCGAGACGCCATCGAGGATCACGTGGATCAGGTTCGAGGGGTCATCCATCCGCACGGCCGAGTTCACGCCCAGCTCCGGCCGGCTGGCCGAAACCGTGTCCGCGAACGAGTTGTAGTGGCAGGCGGCGCAGGTACTGGCATAAAGACGCTCGCCCAGGGCGGCGCGGTACTGCGGATCGGGCTGGCCGGCGGCAACGCTGGCCTGCAGCGCATGGTTGTCGGCGGGGTTGCTGCCCGGGGTGCCCACGATGTCGCC
Source organism: Pseudooceanicola sp. NS-SX9 (assembly GCF_057380705.1). Classification (NCBI taxonomy): domain Bacteria; kingdom Pseudomonadati; phylum Pseudomonadota; class Alphaproteobacteria; order Rhodobacterales; family Paracoccaceae; genus Pseudooceanicola; species Pseudooceanicola sp. NS-SX9. The sequence goes on from NZ_JBXXRN010000002.1 coordinate 32,234, forward strand.
CAGATAGGTGCCGATGGCCGCCAGATCGCTGTCGGGCAGCGCGCGCAGACCGGCATGGACGACCGGACCCATCGGGCCGGTGGCAACGCCGTGATAGGTGCCTGCCCCGGTTTGCAGGTACTGCGTGAACTCGGCCGCGGTCCAGGGCAGCCCCGAGGGGTTCGCCGCCGTCAGCGCGGGCGCGGTCCAGCTGTCGATGCTGGCGCCGGCATATTGCTGGCTGCGTTCCTCGGCGCCCAGCGGATTGCGGGGCGTGTGGCAGGCGCCGCAGTGGGCGACGCCCTCGGCCAGGTAGGCGCCACGGTTCCAGGCCTCGGATTTCGCGGGATCGGGTTCGAAGCGGCCATGGTCGACGAACAGCAGACCCCAGCCCGCCTGCAGCAAGCGGATGTTCAGCGGGAAGGGAATGGTGGGCGCCTGCGTCACCTCTTCGACCGGTTTCACCTGGGTCATCAGATAGGCATAGATCGCGTCCACATCCGCATCGGTCATCTTGGTGAAGTGATCGAAGGGGAAGGCCGGGAACAGCCGGTGGCCCTGGCGGTCGACACCATCATGCATGGCGCGGCGGAAGGCCTCGGGCGACCACAGGCCGATGCCGGTCTGCGCATCGGGCGTGATGTTCGAGGCATAGATCGTGCCGAAGCCCGTGACGATGGGGAAGTTGCCGGCATAGGCCGCGCCGCCCTTGGCGGTGTGGCAGGTGGCGCAATACCCGGCCGAGGCCAGCACCCGGCCCTTCTCGATCGTGGCGGCATCGAAGGTCGGGCGGGCGTCGGCGGTCATCTCGGGCAGGGGACTGCGCCAGGCGTAGACCCCGAACGCACCCGCCGCCACCAGGATCGTCGCGCCAAGGGCGACAAGCGTGGATTTAAGCATGTGGCATCAATCTCTCTGAACCTTGCCGGGCTCCGGCAATCCTGCGTCGTGTTGACGCGCGACACCCCAGCCTACAACGTGCGGATGCGTCCCGCGACATGGGAGACCGCAAAAAGTGCCTCAGATATGCGACAGTTTTCGACTTCGACCTTCGCCGCCCTGCCGCTGTGCCGCATTCCGCTGTAGAAAGACGGTGCGGGATCGGGCAGGAAGGCGCCCCGGTTCCGTCCGCCCAGGCCCCGTGAAGGAGGGGGACCCATGTCGCAACTGATCCTGAGCTCTCCGTCGCAGCACGCGGTGATGATCGAGGCCGCCGCCGCCTCGTCCCAGCCCGGCCCCTCGCCGGTGACGGCGTCCTGGCGGCGTTCGCTGCTGCATCATGGGCTGGATCCGCGCAGCATGACCCGCCCCGACCGGCTGGAGGCCCGCCAGATCCGCGCCCGGCAGGAGGCATCCGAAGGGCTGATGCGGGCCTCGGGGGCGGTGATGGACCGGCTGGCGGGGGGCTTGCTGGACATGGGCTGCGCGCTGCTGCTGGCCGATGACCGTGGGATGATCCTGGACAGCCGGACCCGCCCCGGCGACCAGGAGGATTTCGGCCTGGCGGGGCTGGCGCCCGGCGCCGACTGGTCCGAGCCCGCCGAGGGCACCAATGCCATCGGCACCTGTCTGGCGGACGGGCGGGCGACGCTGATCTGGCGCAACCAGCATTTCTTTGCCCGCAACCTGCCGCTGGTCTGCATCAGCGCCCCGATCGAGGGCGCGGGCGGCACGCTGGCGGGGGTGCTGAACTATTCCTCCTCGGCCGAGGGGCTGGGGCGGGTGCAGACGCGGCTGCTGGCACTGGCGATCCAGGATGCGGCGCTGCAGGCGGGAACGCAGCTGTTCCACGACAGTTTCGCGGGGGCACGGATCGTGACGCTGGGCCAGCAGCCCGGCCAGGGGCCCAGCCTGCTGGCGGTCGACCGCGACGAGCTGGTGATCGGCGCCAACCGTGCCGCCCGCCGCGCCCTGTCGCTGCCCGCGGGCGATCTGGCCCTGGGCCGGCCGCTGTCGGACCTGCTGGGGGAACCCGCCGATCCCGGCACCGGGATGCAGCGCGCCCTCAGGGCCGAGCTGACGCGCGCCCTGCAGCGCAATGGCGGCAAGGTGGCCCGCGCCGCGCGCGATTTGGGGATCAGCCGCGCCACCATGTACCGCAAGATGAAATCCGTGGGGCTTGATCGCCCCGACGACACCGCCTAGCCGCGCCGCAACGGCGGCTTCGGCGCCCAAAGGCGCAGCACGCCGCCGCGCACCACCGCCCGGACCGGCGCATTGGCCCGCACCGCGCCTGCGGGGCTGGGGGCCCCCAGCAGCACGAAATCCGCCACGGCCCCCGGGCACAGATCCGGCACCTTGGCCCCCAGGATGCGGGCTGGCGCGGTGGTGATCATGTCGAAGGCGGCCGTCATCTCGGCCTCGGAGGCAAGCTGGTCGAGGCTGGCGTAAAGGTTCGCCATCCGCAAAAGCGATGCGTCACCCTGCGGGGTGAAGGGGTTCTGCACGTTGTTGGTGGCCAGCGCCACGGTGGTGCCGAAGCCCGCGATCCGATGCGCGGGCGCCAGCCCCCGGGGCCGCAGCGGATCGCGCCTGTCGCCGTTCAGGAAGCTGTCGGTCGCGGGCAGCACCACCAGCGCGATTCTGGCCCCGGCCATCTGGCGGGCCAGCGTTTCGCGCCGCGCAGGCGCAAAGGCCGCGAATTTCGTCGCATGGCCCACCGTCACCCGCCCCTGCCAGCCGCGCGCCTGCGTCTGGGCGATGACCTCGGGCAGGATCGAGCCCTCGGGGTCCAGATCGAAATCGGCGTGGAAATCCACGTCCACGTCATGTTTCGCGGCCAGATCGAAGATCAGCGACACATGCGCCACCGGATCAGCATCCATGTAGGGACATCCCCCCACCAGATCGCCGCCCTCGGCCAGCGCCCGGTCGATCAGGGCGTAGGTCTCCATCTCCTGGGTCAGGCCCTCCTGGGCGAAGATGCACAGCTGCAGGTCGATCAGGTCGGCCCAGTCGGCCTTCAGCCGCTTCAGCGCCGCAAGGCTGCGCAGGCCCGCGCGGGGATCAACCTCGACGAAAGAGCGCATCCGCTGGGTACCGGCGCGCACCGCCATCTCGATCACGCGCGCGGCGCGGGCGTACACATCCGCTTCGGTGAAGTTGCGCTTGGCGGCGGCGGTCAGGCGGACGGCCTCGGGCAGGGTGCCCTCGCAGATCGGGCATTGCTCCAGCAGCAGCGCCTTGTCGAGATGCACATGCGCATCGGTGAACCCCTGCGACAGCAGCGCGCCTTCGGCGTCAAGGCGCGGCGGCCCATCCGCCAGCCCCTGCCCCATGGCGGCGATCCGGCCGTCCTCGATCCGCATCGACAGGACCTCTCCGTCCGACAGGCGCACGTTGTCGAGGATGAAGGGAGCGTGCATCGGGGCCTCCTCAGCCGTGAAAGCCCTTGAGCCGGGCGTAAAGATCGTGAAAGCGCGCATAGGCGCGGTCATAGGCGGCGGCATGGGCGGGATCGGGGGGGATCCGCACGCCCGGGGCCACAAAGCCCGTCACCGCGTCCCAATCCGCCTGCCCCACCGCCACCGCCGCCGTCAGCGCCACACCAAGCGCCGAGCCGGGATGCCCCTGCACCCGCTGCACCGGCGCCTGCAGCACATCCGCGACGATCTGCATCCACACATCCGACACCGCACCGCCGTCCGAGACGACAAAGCGCGTCGCCGGGTGGCCCATGTCGCGCAGCACCTCGACATGGTGGCGCAGGGCGAAGGCGTAGCTTTCCAGCACCGCGCGCCACAGGTGCCCAAGGTCATGCGACAGGGTCAGCCCCTCGATCACGCCGCGGGCGGCGGGGTCATGGATCGGGGTCTTCTCGCCCAGGAAATAGGGCAGCACCAGCAGATCATCGGCGCCCGCGGGCCGGTCCGCCGCCTGGGCATCCAGCCAGCCATGCAGGTTGTCCCCCGGGGCCTCGATCCCTTTGCAGAAGGTAGCGACGAACCAGTTCAGCACCGATCCGCCGGTCGACATGCAGCCATTGGGCATCATCAGCCCCGGCACCAGGTGATCGTCCAGATAGAGCCGCGCATCGGGGGCCACGCGCTCCGTCGCGGTCAGGATATCGACGGCGCCGCCGAATTTCAGCAGCACATCCCCCGCCGAGCGGATCCCCGCCCCATAGGCCGAGGCGATCATGTCGGCCGCACCACCGATCACCGGCGTCCCCTCGGGCAGGCCGGTCTGACGGGCGGCTTCGGCGGTGACATGGCCGATCACCTCGGTCGAGCGGGCCCGGGGCGGCAGGGCGGCAAAGGGCACGCCGGTCATCGCGGCCAGTTCGGGATCAACCGTGCCGGAGGCGACATCGACCACGCCGGCCTCCAGCGCCCAGTTCTGTTCGATCCGCTTGGCGCCGGTCAGCCGCCAGTTGACGTAATCGTAGCTGCCAAAGACGGTGGCGATGCGGGCGTGGTTTGCGGGCTCGTGCCTTGCCAGCCAGCGCAGTTTCGCCCCCACCAGCTGCTGGTTCACCCCATTGCCCGCGCGGCGCAGGAAGGCGGCCTCGTCGATCTGCTTGCGCATCAGGGCCACCTCGGCGCCGCAGCGGCCATCGCTTTGCTGGATCGAACGGCGGATCAGCCGGTCGCCTGCATCCAGCAGCACCACCGCCGGCAGCATCCCCGTGACGCCCACCGCCGCGATCCGGCCGCCGCCCGCCTGCGCCAGCAGATCGGGCACCAGCGCGCAGACATTGGCCCACCATTGCTCGGGGTCCTCCTCGGCCCAGCCGGGGTGGTCGGAATGCAGCGTGACGGGGCGCGCGGCCAGCGCCTTGACGGTGCCCGGCAGCTCCACCAGCATCCCGATGGTCGAGGTCGTGCCGATATCAAGGCCCAGGAACATCGCCATGGCTCAGCGCAGGGTCGCGACCTTGTCCATGAAGCGCTTTACCCTGTCGCCATCGACCTTGTTCCAGGTGTTGCCATCGACCTTGAAATGGGTGCCGATCACGCAGCCTGAGGCGACGGCCAGCACATCACCCACATTGTCGATATTGACGCCGGTATTGGCAAAGACCGGCACGTCGGTCACCGCTTCGCAGACCCGGCGCAGGTCCGAGGCATCCGCCGGCTGCCCGGTGATCGGCCCCGACACCAGGATCGCATCCGCGACCGAGGAAAACACCGCCGATTTCGCCCGCAGCTCGATCGGGCGCTGGTCGAGGGAATGGGCGAATTCCGCATTGATGTTGAACAGCATCTTCATGTCGGGCCGCCTGAGCGTGCTGCGCAGGCGGGCGGCCGCCGCGCAATCGGGCTGCCAGACGCCCATGTCGGAGGCGAAGACGCCGGTGAAGATCTCTCGCACGAAGGACGCGCCCGTCACCGCCCCGATCGCCACCGTCGCCTGCGGATCCCACAGGTAGTTGACCCCGAAGGGCACCTTCAGCAGCGGCTTGATCGCCTGCACCACCACGGTCATCGCGGCGATGCTTTCGGGCGATCCCTTGAACACATAGGGGCGGTCGTTCTCATTGCCGAACATGATCGCATCGACGCCGCCCGCCTGCAGCTGTTCGACATCCGCCGCCACGTCCTCGATCAGCCCATCCATGCCCCGGTCCGCATCATACAGCGGCGATCCCGGCAGCGCGCCGATATGCGCCATGGAAATCACCGCCTTCGAGGTCTCGCCGAAAAAGTCAAAGATCATCTGGGGCTCCTGGAATGGGCGTCGGGGAAAATCCGTCAGGGGGCGATGCGGATCTCGACCCCGGCGCGCTCCAGCGCCTGGGCCAGGTCGGCGGGCGGCGCCGCATCGGTGATCAGCAGGTGAATGTCGGCCAGATCGCAGACCTTGGTCAGCGACATGCGGCGGAACTTGGAACTGTCGCACAGCACTACCCGCAGACCCGAGCGCGCGACATAGACGCGCTTCAGCTCGCTGTCCTCCATCGAGTAGTCGAACAGCCCCTCGGCCGTCAGCCCCGAGATCCCCAGAAGCGCCACGTCGAAATGCAGCTTCTGGAAATACTCGACCGCCTGCGGGCCGGTGATCGACATCTCGTCGGGGCGCACGCGGCCGCCGGGCACATAGACCTCGGCCATGGTGGGCGAAAGGGCCTCGGCCACGCGCAGCGAATTGGTGAAGACGCGGGTCAGGCTGGTGACCTCCATCATCCGAGCGACTGCATGGGTGGTGGTGCCCACATCCATCGCCACGGTGCGATAGCCCGCCACCAGCCGCGCGGCCTCGCGCGCGATGGCGGTCTTGGCGGTGCTCATATGGGCGGCCCGGGCGCCAAAGCGCGGCTCCACGTCGTCGATCACCGACAGGGGGCCCTGGCTCAGCAGCACGGCACCGCCATGGACGCGCTCCAGCAGGCCCTCGCGCTCCAGCTCGCTCAGGTCGCGGCGCACGGTCATGTCCGAGACGCTGAAATCGCGGGCGATTTCCGTCACCGTCACCGACCCGCCGGCGCGCAGACGTTCCAGGATCGCCGCCAGCCGGGCCTGGGCCGGGATCTTCAGCCGTTCCGGGGACTTATGTTCGCTTTCCGACCTGCTCATGTTCGCAATGTTCCTTTCCTACCCGCATAGCCGCGTTATCAGCATAATTCAAACAATTTCATTGTGATTGATGTTGGTTTTTGTTTGTTTGTGTTCAAAATAGGAGAGTGTCATGTCCCCCCACAGCCTGCCCGCCTCGATTTTCCCCGATTTGTCAGGTCGGCGCGCCCTTGTCACCGGGGCGGCCAGCGGAATCGGGCGGGCGATCGCCACGGCGCTGGCGGCGCAGGGGGTGCGGGTGGCGCTGGCGGACCTGAACCCGGAGGCCGCGCAGGCGGTGGCGGACAGCCTGCCGGGGAATGCTTTCGCCCTGCCCGTCGACGTGCGCCAGCGCGCTTCGGTCGAGGCGGCGGTTAAAGCGGCGGTCGACACCATGGGGGGCCTCGAGATCCTGATCGCCAATGCGGGCGTGTCGTCGATGGCCCGCGCGCTGGAGATCACCGATGACGAATGGGACTTCAACATGGACGTCAACACCCGCGGCGTCTTCCTGTCGAACCAGATCGCCGGGCGGATCTTTGCGGCGCAGGGGCACGGGACCATCGTCAACACCGCCTCGCTGGCGGCCAAGGTGGGGGCGCCGCTCTTGGCGCATTACTCGGCCTCGAAATTCGCGGTGGTGGGCTGGACGCAGGCGCTGGCGCGGGAAATGGCGCCGCTGGGCATCAGGGTGAACGCGGTCTGCCCGGGCTTCGTGCGCACCTCGATGCAGGAACGCGAGATCGGCTGGGAGGCCCGCTTGCGCGGCATGCCCCCCGAGGCGGTCGAGGCCGATTACATCGCCCAGACGCCCCTTGGCCGGATCGAGACCCCCGAGGACGTGGCGGGTGTGGTGGTCTTCCTGTGCTCGGACAGCGCGCGGTTCATGACTGGCCAGGCGATCAACGTCACCGGCGGCGTCTACATGACCTGAGCCCCCGCCACCACGCAGCCCCCCTTGATGACCAGCCGGTCGCGGGGGCGGGCGGCGACGGCCTCGGCCCGCGATCCGGCGGGGACCAGCAGCAGATCGGCCAGCGCGCCCGGGGTCAGATCGGCGCGCGGCCGCCCCAGCACGGCTCCGGGCACGGTGCTGACCAGATCCAGCGCCAGTTCCAGATCCGCATCGGCGCGGAAATCCTGCCGGTCGCAGAGGATCGCCGCGCGCTCCAGCAGATCGCCCGACCCGAAGGGCGACCAGGCGTCGCGGATGTTGTCATTGGCGGCAAAGACGGTGACACCGGCGGCGCGCAGCGCCTTCACCGGCGGCATCGGCACCGGCCCCGGCGCCGAGGTCATGATGCTGACGCCCGCCTCGGCCAGCATGGCTGCGATCCGCGCGAAGGCATCGGGGCCAAGCGCGCCCAGACAGAAGGCGTGGCTGACATTGACCCGGCCCCCAAGCCCGGCGCGGCGGGTGCGCTCTGCGATCTGCGACAGCTCGTGCGCGCCCAGCTCTCCGCCGTCGTGCAGATGGATGTCGAGGCCCAGCCCGTGCCGTTCCGCAATGCCGAAGATGGTGTCCAGATGCCCGGTGACATCCCCGTCGATCCCCGCCGGATCAAGGCCGCCGATCAGGTCCACCCCCGCCTTCGCCGCCTCCTCCAGCAGCGCCGCCGTGCCCGGTTCGCGCAGGATGCCCGATTGCGGGAAGGCGACGGTCTGGATCTGCATCACGCCGGCCAGTTCCACCTTCAGGGCCAGGATCTGGTGCAGGCCGTCCAGCCCGACCTCGGGGTCGATATCGACATGGCTGCGCAGCGCCACGGTGCCGAAGGCCGAAAGCTGCGCGATCAGGGCGCGGGCGCGGTCCGCCACCGGCAGGGCAACGCTGCGGCGCAGGTGACGTTCGGCGGCGATGCGTTCGGCGATGGTGGTGCCGGGGATATGGGGGATGAAGGGCAGCCCGACCAGCGTCTTGTCCAGATGCACATGGCCATCGACCAGCGCCGGCAGGGCCAGCCGGCCGCGGCCGTCCAGCACGGCCTCGCCCTCGGCCGGGATCAGCCCGGGGCCGGTTTCCGCGATCAGCCCGTCGCGCAGCCGCAGATCGCCCCGTTGCCCGTTCAGCTGCACGTCGCGGATCAGCATGGCAGCAGCCCCACCCGCCGCGCCGCCACCACGCGGTAGAGCGGATCGCCCCAGACCGCCTGTTCCTGCGCCGCCGAGAAGGTCAGGCTGATGTCATGCTCGTCCTCCGAGGCGCAGGCGGCGGCAAAGATCGCGGGCCAGCCGGGGGCGGGCAGCGCGCGCAGGGCGTCCAGCGCGTCGGCCTCGGGCAATGCGGGAAAGCCGATCTTGGGCACCAGCGCCGCGATCACCGCCCAGAACTGCGGATAGGCGGCATCGGGATCGTCCAGATGGGGCCTGAGCAGCCGCAGCCAGTGCAGCCCCGTCACCGCATGAAGCGCCGAGAAATCCATGGTCTGCGCATAAAGCGCAAGCGCCGTCGCGGCCATCCGGCGCGGCAGGTCGGGCCCCGGGCGCAGCCGCCCGGCCAGCGCCGCAAAGCCCGGCAGCGCGGAGACGGCCTCGATGTTCTTCCACAGCAGGTCGATCTCGACCCTGTAGTCGCGCACCCCCGGCAGATCGGCGATGCCCGCAAGGATCTGCGCCGGATCGTCGGTGGGGGCACCCCCCGGTTGCAGCGGCACCGGCAGCCAGGTGCAGGCCCAGTAGCCAAGCGCATCGCCCACCGCCTCGGCCTCGTCCTCGATCAGCGCATAGGCCAGCCGCATCAGCGGATGCAGCGCCGAGCCCGCCATGCCGGGGATCAGCTGCGGCAGGTAGCGGCGCAGGGCGGCGGGGATGCCAAGGCGGGCGACCTCGGCGCGGAAGAAGGCGCGGGCATCGGCCTCGCGCGGGCGCTGGCCCAGCACGGCGGTCCAGTCCTGCGGCGACAGGCCGTGGCGGGGCCTGGGCGGCGCGGGCAGGGCATGGGCCGCGTGATAGCCGCGATACCAGGCCATGCGGCGGGCCTCGGGGGCGCCCATCCGCTGCAGCGCCACCAGCACCATCGGCGCGTGATTGGCCAGCATCTGCGGAAACTCCACGGAATCGGCACGCGAAAGGGTCAGGGCGGCGGTCACGGGGCGGTCCTTTCCTGCGGCGGTCGGGGATCGAAATGCGGGGCGTCATAGGCCCGGAACGCCTGCAGGAAATCACCCGAGCGCGCCGCGAACAAGCCCCCCACCAGCGCCCGCACCAGCCGCGGCACGCCATAGCGGAAGCCGGTGATGCCATTGCTGATCGGCCCCAGGCTGGGCAGGGCCGCCGCATTGTACAGATGCACCCGCCCGACCCAAGCTTGCGCCGGCGTCTGCGGCAGCAGTTCGAACCCGGGGCCAAGGTAGGGATGGGCGGCGATAAAGGCATCGGCCTCGGGGTGGCGCTGGCCCCAGGTGACGAACCGGCCGTCGAGGGCGCGCAGCTCGGGGCGCAGAGCGGGATTGTGGCGATAGCCGGTGCCCAGCAGCAGGTGATCGGCATGGAAGCGGCCATGGGCGCAGTCGATGCGGATCATGCCCTCCTCCAGCGTCAGGCGGCAGGGGCCGCTGCCGGGCAGGTGGCGAAAGGCGGGATGCGCCATGGCGCGGTCATACTGGTCCTGGGTGGGCGGGATCCGGCAGCGGAAATACTGCTGCATGAAGGCCAGACGGGTGGCGGCGGGCAGATCGGGGAAGGCGGTCAGGAAGCCCGGAAAGGCCATCCAGGCCAGGGCCTCGGTCTGCGGCAGGGTGGCGTCGCGGGCGAAATGCAGCACCTCGGCCGCGCCCTGTTCCAGCGCCGTCACCGACCAGTCGAAGGCCGATGTCTGCCCGCCCAGCACCGCCACCCGCAGCCCCCTCAGGCGGCCGTCATCGGCGCGGTCGGCGGAATGGGTATAGCGGTCGGGCGGCAGGGCGCGGGCGACCTCGGGCGGTATATGGGGACCGCCGCCGCCATCGAGCCCCGTCGCCAGCACCAGCCGTTCCGTGGTGACGTGGCGCGGGCCATGGGGCGTCGACAGCGTCAGCCGCAGGCCCTCGGGCGCGGCCTCGATCCCGGTCAGGCAGGTGTCGTTTGCGACGGCCGTCTGCGTAACCCTGCGGAACCAGCGCAGATAGCCCATCCAGTCCTCTTTCGAGGGGCGCTCCAGCGTGGCCCAGGCGGCGGCGCCATGGCGGGCCTCGTACCAGGCGCGCAGCGTCAGCCCCGGCACCCCCAGATCCAGCGCCGACAGATGCTTGGGCGAGCGCAGCGTCTTCATCCGCGCCGAGGTGATCCAGGGCCCCTCCTGCCCGGCCGGGCGCGCGTCGATCAGCAGCACATCCCCCACCCCCTGCCGCCGCAGCGCAAACGCCAGCCCCAGACCCGACATGCCAGCGCCGCAGATCACCACCGGATGATGCCCCGCCCGCCCCGAGACCCATGGCGCGGCCAAGGCCTGGATCTGCTCCAGCTCCTGCGGCAGGCGCGCCTCCAACGCGGCCAGCGCCGTGCAGACTGCCTCTTTCGCTTGCTCTGGCATGGTGCAAAAGTCCTGCAATGACGGCCCCGCCCGGAGGACACCCGGCGGCGATGACGGCGGCGTGATGGAAATTTATGCGCTCGCCGCTTGTTTCGGCGCGGCACCGGGAATGTTCAGTTATGTTTTGTGTCGAAAATTTTTGGCCTTTGTCAAGTTCGCATATGTGTGCTTTTGTTCGTATTGTGGCCTATCGCCCCCAAACCAAACAAGAAGCAACGCCGCCCCGACCCGTGGGCGCCACAGCAACAGGGAAGATCCGATGAAACGCATGTCCTCTCTCCGGTGCCTCGCGCTGGCCTCGGCCTCGGTGGTGGCGCTGAGTTCCCCGGCCTGGGCGGAACAGTCGCTGAAAGGGGTGACGCTGACGCTGGCGGCGCAGAACGACCAGTTCGCCGCCGTGCTGGCCGAAATGGCGCCTGAATTCGAGGCCGCCACCGGCGCCAAGCTGAAGGTCGATATCCTCGACTATGGGTCACTGCTGACCAAGACCACGGCGGATTTCGTCGGCCACACCGGCAGCTACGACCTGATCACCATGGATATCGTCTGGGCCGGGCAATATGCCCAGAACGGCTATACCGTCGATCTGACCAAATGGATCGACCGCGACAAGGCCCAGATCGACACAGACGACATCTACCCCGTGCTGATGAGCGCGCTTGGCCAGTATGACGGCAAGCAGGTGGCCTTTCCCTTCGCGGGCTATGCCAACGTGCTGGCCTATCGCAAGGACCTGCTGGAAAAGGCGGGGCTGAGCGTGCCGAAGACGCCTGAAGAGTTCACCGCCGCCGCGATCAAGATGACCGACCCGGCCGCCGGGGTCTACGGCTTTGTCGCCAACGGCCAGAAGGGGGCTGCGGGGGCGCAGGACTGGATGCAGTACAATGCCCAGATGGGGGGATCGATCATGGGGGCGGACGGCAAGCCCCAGCTGAATTCCGAGGCCAACATCCACAGCCTGCAGGTCTACAAGGAGCTGTTCGACAAGGCGGCCCCTCCGGGGGCGGCGAATTACGACTGGGGCGGGCGCGAGGAAAGCTTTCGCCAGGGGATCTCGGCGATGATGCAGACCTGGTCGGTGGGGGCGCCCGCCTATTACGACCCGGCCCAGTCCAAGATCGTCGACACGGTGGGCATCGCGCTGGCCCCGTCCGAGAATACCGACAAGCCCTTCTACGGGGTTGGCGGCTGGGGCATCGCGATCAATGCCGACATCACGGACAAGCAGAAGGAAGCCGCGTGGGATTACATCAAGTGGATGACCTCAAAGCCCGTCCACAAGGAGATGCTCCTGAAGGGCTCGGGGTCCTTCCTGCGGAAATCCGAGATGGCCGACCCCGATCTGCAGGCCAGGTTCCCCTTCCTGCCGATCATCCAGAAGACCTTTGAGAACGGCGACGGCAGCTACCGCCCGCGCATCCCCGAATACCCCGAGATCCAGGACCTGCTGGGCACCGCCGTCAACGCCGTTCTGGTGGGCGACGAGGATCCGAAAGAGGCCCTCGATACGGCGCAGAAAGAGGCGCTCGGGGCGTTCTGAGGCTGGCCCGACGGGGGCCTTCGGGCCCCCGCCCTGCATCGCCCCCCCTTCCCTGACACACTCCCCTTTCCTGACACCCCCGCCCCCTTGTCTGACGCCCCCGCCCAGAAGGAGCCCCCCGCGTGAGCGATCTGTCCCTTGCCCCGGCCCGGCCGCAGACCCGGCCCCGCATGGCCTTCGTGCGGCGGCGGCGCTGGTTCCTGGTGGCCATGGCCACGCCCGCGCTGGCCTATATCCTGGTGGTGGCGGTCTGGCCGGTGCTGCAGGGGATGTACTTCAGCCTGTTCGACTACAACCTGCTGAAGCCGCACCGAACGAAATTCGTGGGTCTGGACAACTATCTGCATGTCTTCGACACGCCCGCCAACCGGGCGGCCTTCGTCAATACCGTGATCTTCACCTGCGCCGCCGTCACCGCCGAGCTGGCCCTGGGGTTCGGCCTGGCGCTGGCGCTGTGGCGCGACAGCCGCTTCAACCGGATCGCGCTGGCGCTGGTGCTGGTGCCGGTGACGATCACGCCGCTGGTGGTCGGGCTGATCTGGCGGGCGCTGCTGCTGCCGGATTTCGGGCTGGTGGGCTACTGGCTGGCGCATTGGGGCCTGAGCGATCCGCGCGGGCTGCTGGCCGATCCCGCGACGGCGCTGGCGACGCTGATCGGCATCGACATCTGGGAATGGACGCCGATGATGGCGCTGATCCTGCTGGCGGGGCTGAAATCGCTGCCCCAGGACATCCTCGAGGCCGCCCGCACCGATGGCGCCACAGGTCTTCAGCGGGTGCGGCTGATCGTGATCCCGCTGATGCTGCCGGCGGTGCTGCTGGCGCTGATGATCCGTTCGGTCGACGCCTTCCGGGTCTTCGACAGCGTCTATGTCACCACCGGAGGCGGCCCCGGCAACAGCACCAACACGCTGATGCTGCAGGCGGTGAAGGAGGGGCTGCAGTTCTTCGACATCGGCGCGGCATCGACCTTGGGCAACGTGACGCTGCTGTGCATCGCGCTGATCGCGGGCGGGCTGATCGCGGTGATCCGCCGCGCCGACCGGAGGGCCAACGGATGATCGCCCACGACCGCCGCGCGGTGCGGCTGGAACGGCTGGTGGTGCTGCTGGCGCTGGTGCTGGCGCTGGCACCCTTCCTGTGGCTGGCGGCCACCGCCTACAAGCCCGGCCGCGACATCTTCGCCATGCCGCCCACGCTGCTGTTCACCCCCACGCTTGAGAACTTCCGCAAGGTGCTGACGCTTTTCGACGTGCCGATGCTGCTGCTCAACAGCCTGAGGATCGCCGGGACCTCGGCGCTGCTGTCGCTGCTGGTGGGGGTGCCGGCGGGCTATGCGCTGGCCCGCGCGCGCAGCCGCTGGGCGATGGGGCTGGCGTATTTCTTCATGGCGATCCGCATGGTGCCACCGGCGGCCACGCTGATCCCCTTCTACCTGATGATGCGCGATGTGGGGCTGCTGGGGCAATGGATCAGCGTCGCGCTGATCAACACCACGCTGAACGCCGCCTTCGTCAGCTGGATGATGTTTTCGTACTTCCGCAGCCTGCCGAAAGAGCTGGAAGAGGCCGCGATGACCGATGGCTGCACCCAGTTCGGCGCCTTCTTCAAGGTTGCCCTTCCGGCGGTGCGCCCCGGCATCATCGCTGCGGTGATGTTCTGCATCCTGTTCTCGTGGAACGATTTCCTGTTCGCCATGTTCCTGACCCGGCTGCAGGACAAGCCGATTTCCGTGGCCCTCTTGTCAGCCTACGGCACCAAGGACATCACCTGGGGGACGCTGGGGGCGCTGGCGCATTTCTCGACCCTGCCGGTGGTGGTGATCGTGCTGGGGCTGAACCGCTACTTCGTGCAGGGCCTGACCCGCGGCATCCACTAGATCCGCTTGCCGGTCGCGGGGTCGAAGAAATGCAGCCGCGCGGCATCGGGGGCAAGCGTCAGGGCCGCGCCCCGCCGCAGTGGCGCGGTCGCAGGCAGCGAAACGCGCAGCCGCAGCTGAGACAGCTCGGCCCCCTCCTGATCGGCAGCGCCCTGCACCAGCTCGACCCCCGGCAGCGTCACATGGGCCAGAAGCGTCGCGCCCAGATCCTCGACAAAGGCCACCTCGCCGTGCAGCGCGCCCGCAGGGTCCAGGACCAGCGCCTCGGGGCGCAGGCCCGCGATCACCGGACCCGGACGCGGCGGCGCTGGCAGCGCGATCGCCCCCTGCCCGGTCAGCAGCCGGTCCCCCTCGACCCGGGCGGCGAACAGGGTCATCGGCGGCGTGCCGATGAAGCTTGCCACGAACAGATCCGCCGGCGCATCGTAAAGCCTGCGCGGCGTATCCAGCTGCAACAGCTCTCCGGCATTCATCACCGCCACCCGGTCGCCCATGGTCATCGCCTCGACCTGATCGTGGGTCACATAGACCGTCGTCACCCCCGAGGCCCGCTGCAACCGCGCCACATCCGCCCGCATCTGCGCCCGCAGCCGCGCATCCAGGTTCGACAGCGGCTCGTCCATCAGGAAGGCCTGCGGCGCGCGCACCAATGCCCGCCCCATCGCCACCCGCTGCCGCTGCCCGCCCGACAGCTGGCCGGGCTTGCGTTGCAGGTGTGCCTCCAGTTCCAGCAGCCTTGCGGTCTCGAGCACCCGGGCCGCGAGCTGCGCCTTCGGCATCCCGCGCACCTTCAGCCCGAAGCCGATGTTCTGCGCGACCGTCAGATGGGGATAAAGCGCGTAGCTTTGGAACACCATGGCGATGTCGCGATCGCGCGGCGCCAGATCGTTCGCCCGCACGCCGCCGATCATCAGATCCCCACCCGAGACCTCCTCCAGCCCCGCGATCATCCGCAGCGCCGTCGACTTGCCGCAGCCCGAGGGGCCGACCAGCACCAGAAACTCGCCCTCGCGGATGGTCATGTCCAGGCAGCGGATCGCCGCATAGCCGTCGGCATAGCGTTTGGTGACCGCGCGGAACTCGATCTCGGACATGCTGGGGCTCCGGTGTGTTCGATTTTGTGACAGGCCCGCAACCCCCGATGGAGCCATCGGAAATGCGCGGGCAGCAGGGTCAGGCTATGCGGGTTCCGCAGGCATCGCAAGGAAAGCCGTGTTCGAAAATGTTGATTAATGTTGTTTTCGCGAAAACTGGGCACTAGCCTGGCCAAGACCCCCTCAGGAAGGCTGCCCGAGATGAGTTCATCCGATCCGCTGATCCCGGTGGCCGTCTGCGGCGCGCATATGTCGGGCATGGCGCTGAACGCCCGGCTGACCGACAAGGGCGCCCGGCTGCTGCGCGCCGACCACACCGCCGACTGCTACCGGCTGATCGCCCTGCCCACCCAACCGCCGCGCCCCGGGCTGATCCGGCAAGCGCCCGGCACCGGTCACGCCATCGCGCTGGAGATCTGGCAGATGACGCCCCGCGCCCTGGGGCTGCTGATGACCGAGATCGACCAGCCGCTGGGCATCGGCACGCTGACGCTGGCGGATGGCAGCACCGTCAAGGGGTTCCTCTGCGAGGGGCTGGCCGAGGGCACTGACATCTCGGGCCATGGCGGCTGGCGGGCCTATGTGGCGGCCACGGCATGACCACGGTTGCGGGGCTCTACCCCTGGCCCTTCGACGGGGATCTGAGGGCGGCGAACACCGCGGTTCTGGTGATCGGGATGCAGCGCGACTATCTGGATCCGCAGGGCTGGCTGGCCTGCACCGGGCAGGACGTGGCCCCGCTTGCGGCGTTGGCCGCACCGATGGCCCCGGTCCTGACGGCGCTGCGGCGCGCGGGGCTGGCGGTTCTGCACCTGCGCGAGGCCCATCGCCCCGATCTGCACGACCTGCCGGCGACGAAACGCTGGCGCACCGCCCGGATGGGCGCCGAGGCAGGCCAGCCCGGCCCCCTTGGCGCGCATCTGGTGCGCGGGGCGCCGGGATCGGATCTGGTGCTGCCCGCCCTGCCGGCCGAGGATATCGTCGATGTCACCGGGCGCAGCGGCTTCTACGGCACCGACCTTGATGCGCTGCTGCGGCTGCGGGGCCTGCGCAACCTGGTGCTGATGGGCACGCTGACCGACGGCATGGTTCAGGCCACCCTGCGCGAGGCCAATGACCGGGGCTATGAATGCCTGCTGCTGGAAGACCTTTGCGCCAGCACCGATGCGGCGCATCACGCGGAACAGATCCGTATGCTGGGGCTGGCGGGGGGGCTATGGGGATCCGTCGGCCTCAGCCGCGACCTGCTGGGCGCGCTGAAGGTGACGGCATGAAGATCGCGGCCCGCCCCTATGACTGGCCCATTGCCGGGGCGCTCGACCCGGCCGATACCGCGCTGATCCTGATCGACATGCAGATCGACTTTTGCGGCGAGGGCGGCTTTGCCCATCAGGCGGGATCGGATTTCGCCCTGCTGAACGCCACCATCGCCCCCACCCTGCGGGTGCTGCAGGCCTTCCGCGCCGCCGGGTTCTTCATCCTGCACACCCGCGAGGGGCACCGCCCGGACCTGAGCGACCTGAACGCCAACAAGCGCTGGCGCTCGGCCCGCGCGGGGGCCGAGATCGGTACCTCCGGGCCCTGCGGGCGGATGCTGACCCGTGGCGAACCGGGCTGGCAGATCGTCCCGCCGCTGGCCCCCCTGCCGCACGAGCCGGTGATCGACAAGCCCGGCAAGGGCGCCTTCCATGCGACCGACCTTGATCACCTGCTGCGCCGGCGCGGCATCGCGAAGATCGTCTTCGCGGGCGTCACCTCGGATTGCTGCGTCCACACCACCATGAGCGAGGCCTGCGACCGCGGCTATGACTGCCTGCTGCTGCAGGACTGCTCGGCCTCGGTCTTTACCGCGCATCACGCCGCGATCCTGGATTTCACCCTGCGCGACCAGGGGCTGTTCGGGGCGGTCACGACATCGGGCGCGCTGCTGGCGGCCCTGACACCGAAGGACGGAACATGAGCTGGGACAGACGCACCGGATCGCTGGATATCGAGACCCTGCGGGCGGCCTATGCGGCGGGGCTGTCGCCGGAAACCGTGGTGCAGGCGGTCTACGACCGCATCGCGGCGCGCGGGCCCGATCCGTCCTGGATCCGCCTGATCCCGCGCGAAGACGCGCTGGCGCGCGCCCGCGCCCTGGCCGCCGATCCCGCCGCAAGATCCCTGCCGCTTTATGGCATCCCCTTCGGCATGAAGGACAATTTCGACCTGCAGGGCTATCCCACCACCCATGGCATCCGGGCACTGGACGGGGCTGTGGCGCAGCAGACCTCGGCCCTGATCCGCATCCTGCTGGAGGCCGGCGCCATCCCCATCGGCAAGCAGAACCAGGACCAGTTCGGCATGGGGCTGGTGGGGCTGCGCAGCGATTACGGCGTGCCGGGCTGCGTCTTTGATCCGGCCTATCTGTCGGGGGGATCCAGTTCCGGGGGCGGGGTGACGACGGCGGCGGGGCTGGTCAGCTTCTCGGCCGCCAATGACGCCGCCGGATCGGGGCGGGTGCCGGCGGCGCTGAACAACATCGTGGGCTACAAGCCGACGCCGGGCCTGGTGCCGCGCGCGGGCGGCACCGCCGCCGGCATGGTGGGCGCCGACAGCTTCCTGACCCTGACGGTGCAGGATGCCGTCACCCTGTCGAACCTGTGGATCCGCTACGACCCCGAAGACCCGTTCTCGCGCCCCGAGGCGGGCGACATCACCCTGACCCTGCGCCCCGCGCCCCGGCAGTTCCGCTTTGCCATCCCCTCGCCCGGGACGATCCTGTTCTACGGCGACCAGGAGGCGCGGCGGCTGTTCCACGACAGCATCGCCCGGCTGGAGGCCCTGGGCGGCACCGCCGTACCCATCGACTTTACCGAATACCTGGAGGCCGCGCGGCTGCTCTACGAAGGGCCCTACATCGCGCAGCGCTATGCCAATTTCGGCCCCTTCCTGGAACGCCACCCCGGCGCGCTGCACCCCGCCACCGCCGAGATCCTGTCCTGGGGCCGCAAATACGATGCCGCCGACGTGTTCCGCGTGCAGTATCTGATGGCCGGGCTGAAACAGAGGACGCGGGCCCTGTTCCGCGACATCGACATCATGGTCACGCCCACCTGCCCCACCACCCACACCATCGCCGAGGTTGCCGCCGACAACATCCGCCTGAATGCCAAGATGGGCACCTACACGAATTTCGTGAACCTGCTGGATCTGCCGGCGATCTCGGTTCCGGCGGGGTTCCGCGCCGATGGCAAGGCGCTTGGCACCATGCTGATCGGCCCGACCTGCGGCGACAATCTGATCTGCGACATCGGCGCGGCGCTGCACGCCGCCTGCGGCCTGACCGTCGGGGCCACCGCGCTGAAGGCGCCTGCCGCGCCCGCCTGAGGCGCCCTCAGGCCCCCGGCACCAAATCCGCCAGCTGCGTCGACATCAGCCCTGCGGGGTAATCCTGAACGGGCGGCAGATCCGTCACCAGCAGTGCCGGTGCCCGCCCCGCCGCCGCCAGCACCTGCCCGTCCGGCCCCACGATGACCGAACCGCCCCCGAAGGCCAGACCCTGCTCGGTGCCGCAGAAATTCGCATAGGCGATGGTCAGGCGGTTCTCCAGCGCGCGGGCCGGGACCAGGACGCGCTGGACATGCTCAAAGCCCGCGGGATTGGCGGTCGGCACCAGCAACACCTCGGCGCCGCGCTGCGCCAGCGCCCGGGCATGTTCGGGGAATTCGATATCGTAGCAGATCTGCAACCCGTAGCGGCGGCCCTGCAGCGTGAAGACCGGGGCGGGATCGGGGCCGGGGGCGAAGCTGTCACGCTCCATCGCGCCAAAAAGCTGCCGCTTGCGGTAATGCGCCAGCACCGCGCCATCGGGGCCGATGGCGGTGGCGCTGTTGTAGACCGTATCGCCCGCGCGTTCCGCCCAGCCCAGCACCAGCGCCAGCCCGGTGCCCCGCGCCAGCGCCTGCAGCTGCACCATCCAGGGGCCATCGACCGCCTGTGCATCGCGGGCATGGCGGGCGGGCAGGTTGTAGCCCGGCAGGTAAAGCTCGGGCAGCAGAAGCATCCCCGCCCCCATCGCCTCGGCAGCGCGGGCGGCCGACGACAGCCGCGACAACGCCCCGGGGGCGCCACCGTCGGTCGGGCAGGATTGCAACAGGGCAAGACGCATGGCGGACCTTTCAGGCAGGCAGGCCCCCACCCTGCCGTGCCAGAGGGGGACCTGCAAGGGTCAGTAGAAATAGGGCAGATTGCGGGCCTTGGCGGCGCGCACCCAGGGCGGCACGAAGGGCACGATCTGGTCCTGCGAAGGCACGCGGATCTCGATGAAGCTGGCGCCTTCATGGGCCAGCGCGCGGGTCAGCACGGCCTCGATCTGGTCCTCATGGGTGATCCGGTCGGTCTGAAAGCCAAAGCCCTCGGCCACCTTCAGGTAATCGACACCGCCGAAATCCGTGGCCCAGGGCACATCGACATTGTCCATCAGCACCGCCTCGCCCCGGATCCAGCCATAGGTGTCGTTGCGGCACAGGATCACCGTCACGTTGCGGCCGCTGCGGCGCAGGGTCTCGAAATCGCCCAGCACGAAGGCCAGCGACCCGTCGCCGGTGAAGGCGATCACCGGCCCCTCGCCCGCATGCAGCGCCCCAAGCGCCGCCGGCACCGCATAGCCGAGCGATCCCATGGAATAGTTGGTGATATAGCGCCGCCCCGCCTGGCGCACCGACAAAAGCGCCGAAGGGTAGATCGCGCTGACCCCCGGCTCGGCGGTGATGATCGCATCATCGGGCAGCAGCCGGTCCACCACCTGGCTGAGCCGCACCGG
This sequence comes from Pseudooceanicola sp. NS-SX9, assembly GCF_057380705.1. Taxonomy (NCBI): domain Bacteria; kingdom Pseudomonadati; phylum Pseudomonadota; class Alphaproteobacteria; order Rhodobacterales; family Paracoccaceae; genus Pseudooceanicola; species Pseudooceanicola sp. NS-SX9. Next base: position 52,534 of record NZ_JBXXRN010000002.1, read on the forward strand.
CGACACCGTCCCCGCGGGCATCGGGATGTTGGAGCGGAACACCGCCTCGAGCGCCGCCTGCTTCATCGGCCCCAGGTCCAGCGACGCACGGGGGGCGGGATCGGGATCGGCCTCAAGCAGCTCCAGCATGTAGGCCAGCGTGGCGCGGGCATCGCCCACCATCGGCACCGCGACGGGGAAGTTGTTGCCCACATGCGCCTCGGCGATGTCGAGATGCAGGAAGGTCTTGGTTTCGGGCGCGCCGTACAGCTTCCAGTGGTCGGTGCTGCTGGAATCGGTGTTCGAGCCGACGAAGAACACCACATCCGCCGCCCCCACGTAGCTGTTGGAATACTCCATCCCGCCGCGCGCCCCGATCACCCGCAGCGCCAGCGGATGTGTTTCGGGGATGATGCCCTTGCCGGGGGTGGTGGTGGCAACGGGGATCTGCAGGCGTTCGGCCAGAGCCTGGACCTCGGCCGAGGCGCGCGAGGCCAGCGCCCCCTGGCCGCAGACGATCACCGGCTGGCGCGCGCCCTTCAGCAGCGCCAGTGCCTGGCGGACGCGGGCATGGTCGGCGACGGGGCGATGCGCGGGGTATTCGCCATAGGCGGGATCGGCGTAAAGGTCGGTGATCTCGGCGCTTTGGGTGAACAGGTTGATCGGCACCCGCACATGCACCGGCGCCGGCCGCCCCGAGGTCGCCACCCGGAACGCCCGGCGCAGCATGAAGGGGATCTCCTCGACCCGGGTCAGGTGGAAGGATTCCTTGCAGATGCTGGCGTAAAGCGCCGTCTGGTCCACCCCCGTCAGCCCGTGCCGCTTGTCCTGGTTGATCGGGATGTCCGAGCTGAAGAAGATCACCGGCACCGAGGACAGATAGGCCTCGGTGATGCCGGGGGTGCAATGGGTGACACCGGGGCTGGGGGCCTCAAGCACCGCCGGACGGCCGGTGATCTTGGCATAGGCCTCGGCGGCGAAGGCGGCGGTGCGCTCGTCCCGGGTCAGCACGAATTCGATGCCGGGGGCCTCGTGCCAGGCGCCGTACCAGCCGATCGTGGTTTCGCCGGGCAGGCCAAAGACATGGGCAACGCCGTGCAGTTCCAGCATCCTCAGGATCGCCTGGGCACCGGTCATCGTCTGGGGGGTCATTCTGGGCCTCGCACTCCGGGGGGGATTTCTGTATACAGACCTAAACTCAGCTTCGCGTTCAGGGCAATGGGGATCGCTTGCAATCCCGCCCCCGACGCTGCTGCAGCACCCGCCGGACCCGCATTGCGGGTTCATCCCGTGCCCGGATCGTGGCATGACCCCGGAATGCCCGCCCGGGCCCAAGCAGGAGCCGCCGATGCCCACCCCGCCCGCCGCCGCCGCGGCCTCGAACGTCGAGCGCGTCCATGCGGCGCTGCGCGATCTTGCGATCCGCTTCGAGCTGCGCCCGGGAGAGCGCATCAACGAGGGCGCGCTGGCCCAGCGGCTGCAGGTCTCGCGCACGCCGCTGCGCGAGGCGCTGAACCGGCTGACCGCCGAGGGCTTCCTGGAGGTCCGCCCCGGCCGCGGCTTCTTCGGCCGCCCGCTGGAGGTGAAGGCGGTGATGGACCTCTACGAGCTGCGGCTGAAGCTGGAGGTCTCGGCGGCCGAGCTGGCCTGCACCCGCGCCACCCCCGAGGCGCTGGAGGCACTGCGCGGTTTCCTGGCGCTCAGCCGCGAGGACCGGCCCGAGCGCGATGTCGAGGCGCTGGTGGCGCTGGACGAGGATTTCCATGAACGTCTGGCGGCGCTGTCGGGCAATGACGCCCTGCTGGAGATGCTGCGCCACACCAATGCGCGGATCCGCTTCATCCGCTGGATGGCGATGGAGCGCGGCCAGCGCCGGCACACCCAGCAGGAACATGCCGCCATCCTGGAGGCCGTGGCTGCGGGCGATGCCGCGCGGGCCCGCGATCTGCTGCAAGGCCATATCGACGCCCGGCAAGAGCAGATCACCCAGGCGATCCGCGACGGCTTCGCGGCGATCTACATGGCCGAGGCGCGCGCCCCCTCCGGGCGCTGATCCGCATCAGCCGCCGGGACAGCCCGCCCGCTGGCGGGCCGGACAGGGGCGCCTTTTGCCGCGCCGGTCTATTGCACCCGTCATCCCTCAATCGCGCCTGCCGCGCATGTAATGGCGTTCCGGGCGGTAGCGGGCTTGCTGCATCCAGCGTTTCAGCCATGCGGCAAGGCGTCGGCGGGGCGAACCGGGCTGTGCCATGACCTGTCTCCTTGGGCTGGCGCGACCGCCGTGGCATGTCGCGGCAGATCGGGGCTTGTCATGAATTTCATATTTGATAATTTCTAATTCCAAATATGAAAGATTCGCAAGAGGTGCCCCTTGACCCCGACGGAACGGATCCTGGACGTGATGGAATACCTGACCACCGCCGGCCCCGGCCCGGTCAAGCAGGTGGACATTGCCCGCGATCTGGGCCTGTCCCCGGCGACGCTGAACCGGATCGTCCGCATCCTGTCGGACCGCGGCTATCTGTTCCGCACCTCCGAGAAGTACCTGGTCAAGAATTTCACCCTGCAGCGCACCATCGGCATGACCGAAACCTACCTGGCCGAACTGCACCGCATCGCCGAGGCCCTGAGCCTGCAAGTCCATGCCGCGGTCGAGACCGTCGTCGTGATGGGCCACGAATTGCTGTGGCACGGCCGCACCGCCCACCCCGACCCTGCGGTGCAGATCGTCGCGCGGCCGGGATTTCGCCGGGGCCTGCTGGAATTCGACGCGCTGTCGCGGCTCTATCTGTCGACGCTCGATCCCGCGCAGCTGGAACGCGACTTCGACATGATCGGCTTTTTCGACACCGGCTGCGCCTCGGGTCGGGAAATCCGCTGGCTGCCCGGCACCGAGGTCCAGGCCCAGATCGCCGCGACGCGGGGCCTCGATTTTGCCTGCGACCGGGTCGCCAACCACGTCGGCATCCGCCGCTTCGTGACGCTGCTGCGCGATCCGCAGGGGCGCTTTCTGCACCTGCTGTCCATCGCCGACCGCGCCCCCCCCGGCACCGGCGAGGGCGAGACCGCCACCCGCTTTCGCCAGGCGCTGGACACGGCGCGCGGCACGCTTGAGGCCTTCATGGCCGACGAACAGGCCGGTGCCCGGGGGGGCATCCGGCTGCACAGGGTCACCTGAGCCCCCGGCAAGGGCCAGCCGCGGCGGGAGGAACGGACCGCGGCGCCCCTTCGGGTAAGACATTCAAAGGGAGGAAACCATGACCAAGATCCATCGCAGGACCATCCTGAAGGGCGCCCTGCTGTCGGGCGCAGCCCTGTCGCCGCTGCTGCGCGCCATGCCCGCGCGCGCCGCGACGAAAGAAATCAACGTGCTGCTGTTCTCGATGCCGGCCACCCGCGGGCTGCCGGCGCTGGCCGATGACTTCGAGGCCAAGACCGGCATCAAGGCCAAGATCGAGATCGTCGGCCAGAACGTCTTTGAAAGCCGCATCACCCTGTCGTTCACCGGCGGCGCGCGGGATCTGGACGTGGTCCATGCCCCGGCGATCCAGCTGCAACGCTGGGTCGAGGCCGGCTGGCTGGCGCCGCTGACCACCCAGCTTGCCGCGCTGACCGACAGCGGCGATTTCCTGGCCGGTCCGCTCGCCTCGTGCAAGGTGAAGGACGACACTTATGCGCTGCCCTTCTTCGCCGAGACCGGCCTGATGGCCTATCGCACCGACATCCTCGATGCCGCGGGCGTCGCCCCGCCCGAAACCTGGGACGACATGCTGCTCGTCGCCAAGGCCATCGACAGCGATGAAACCGCCGCCATCGCCATGCGCGCAGCACCCGGTCAGGGCTTCAACATGTTCGTCTTCCCGATGATCATGCGCGCCTATGGCGGCAGCTTCTTCAAGCACTACCCCGATGATCTGACACCCGCGCTCGACAGTGCGGAAAACCTGAAGGCCCTGCAGACCTATGTCAGCCTGCTGAAGGATTACGGCCCCGAGGGCATCGGCAACTTCAACTTCCCCGAGGTGGTGGCGGCGCTGCAGAACGGTCAGGCGGCGATCACCGTCGACGGGACCTCGATCGTGTCGCAGACGGTGGATCCCGAGGCGTCGAAATACGCCGACAAGATCCGCCTGGCGCTGCCGCCGGGGGGGCCTGCGGGACGTTCGCCCGCCATCGCGGTGCATGGCATGGGGGTGCCTGCGGGCACCAAGGATGTCGATGCGGCCTTCGCCTTCATCCAGTGGGCCACCAGCGCCGAGGTCCAGACCAGGCTGGCGCTGGCCGAACCCTTCCCCGACTTCACCCGCGCCTCGGTCGCGCAGGATCCGCAGGTGCAGAAGAAATACGCCGCCATCCAGGAGGATTTCCTGGACCTGCGCATCAAGGCGCTGAACGCGGCCAGCGGCCATTACCGCCCGCTGATCCCCCAGTGGCCCGAGATCGGCGCCGCAGTGGGCGACAATGTCAACGCCGCGCTGAACGGCATGGCCAGCCCCAAGGATGCGCTGGCCGATGCCCAGGACGAGATGAACGCGATCATGGGCCTGTGACGCCCCGGGGGCAGGCCCGCCGCCTGCCCCGCCCCTTTCCCAACGGAGTATCCCATGACGCCCGCGCGTGCTTCCGCCGCGATGGACCGAAGTTTCCGTCGCATGTTGCTGCCGGCCTCGCTGGCCGTCGGCATCTTTGCCATAGCCCCCCTGCTGGGGATGCTGGCCCTCAGCTTTACCGATTTCCACCTGATCCGCGGCTGGAGCGGCCGGATCGGCCTCCAGAACTTCCTGCGGCTGCTGAACGACCACCGCTTCGTGTCGTCGATCTACATCATGGCCGCCCTCAGCGTCTTCGGGGTGATCGCGCAGGTGGTGCTGGGCACCGCCATCGCGGTGGGGCTGGACAAGATCGTGAAATCCTGGCGCCTGGCGCGCGGCATCTTCATCGTCCCCTTCGCGGTGCCGCATGTGGCGGTGGCGCTGATCTGGCTGTCGCTGTTCACCCCCACCCTGTCGCCGGTCACCGCCCTCTTCGCGCTGTTCGGGATCGAGATCCCGGCCCTGCTGACCACCCAGACCGGCGCCATCAGCGCCATCGTCATCGCCGACACCTGGGCCACCTACCCCTTCGTCATGCTGATCGTGCTGGCAGCCCTGCAGGGGATTTCCCCCGACCTCGAGGAAGCCGCGGCGCTGGACGGCGCCAGCCGGGTGCGCAGCTTCTTCCGCATCACGCTGCCGCTGCTCTATCCGACGCTGCTGATGGTGGCGCTGTTCCGCTTCATCGAGACGCTCAAGCATTTCCCGCTGATCTTCGTGATGACCTCGGGCGGGCCGGGGCGGGCGACGCAGGCGACGAACTACTATGCCTATGTGCAGACCTTCCAGAACTCGAACGTCGCCTATGGCGCCGCGATCGCGGTCTTCCTGTTCGTCTTCGCCGCCGTCATCAGCTTTTACATCGCCCGCTTCAACGCGAGGTTCTCCGATGCATGACCCGACCCCCGCCTACCGCGCCAAGAGGGCCCTTGGCGTGGCGATGATGGTGCTGTGCCTGGCCTTCGCGCTGCTGCCGGTGGTCTGGGTGATCATCCTGGCGCTGCGCCCGCAATCGGCGGTCTTCGACCCGATCTGGAACAGCCCCACGGCACTCACCCTCGACAACATCCGCTCGATCGCGCGGTCGGACTTCCCGAAGGCGCTGCTGAACAGCTTCATCACCGCCGGATGCTCGACGCTGCTGGCGCTGGCGGTGGGGGTGCCGGGTGCCTTCGCGCTGGCCAAGCGGCGCTCGGCCAACCGTTTCCTCGCGTCCTGGTTGCTGCTGCTGCTGCGCATGGCGCCGCCCGTGGGCTTCGTGATCCCGCTGTTTCTGGTCTACGTGAAGGCCGGGCTGATCGACACCTATCCGGGGCTGATCTTTGCCTATACCTCGCTGACGCTGCCCTTCGTGGTGTGGTCCATGTGGACCTCGTTCGCGCAGATCCCGAACGAGCTGATCGAGGCCGGGCTGATGGACGGTGCCTCGCTGGGGACCGTGCTGTGGCGCATCGTCATTCCCGCCGCCCGCCCCGGGCTGGTCGCCGCCGGCGTCCTGAGCTTCCTGCTGGCCTGGAACGATTTCTTCTTCAGCCTTGTGATCACACGCTCGGATACGGTGACGGCCCCGGTCGCGGTGATGAACTTCGTCTCTTATGCCAGCGTCGACTGGGGCGCCATCGCGGTGGCATCCATCGCCCTGACGCTGCCCATCGTCCCCGTGATCATCGTCGCCAACAAGTACATCGTCCAGTCGCTGGGCGGCGCCGTGAAAGGATAACCCTCCATGTCCGAACCGCAGATCCCCGACGCAGCCACCGGCCCGCGCCCCAACATCGTCTTCATCATCACCGACCAGCAGCGCATCGACACGATCCGCGCCCTGGGCCATCCCCACATGCAGACGCCGAACCTCGACCGGCTGGTCGAGGAGGGCACCGCCTTCGACAACATGTACGTCACCTCGCCCTCGTGCAGCCCGTCGCGGGCCTCGCTGTTCTCGGGGACGTTCCCGCATACCAACGGCGTCTTCCGCAACGACGAACGCTGGGTCTATTCCTGGGTCGGCCTGCTGAAGCAGTCGGGCTATCGCACCGTCAACGTCGGCAAGATGCACACCTGGCCGGTCGAGGGGCCCTTCGGCTATGACGAACGCCACGTGGTCGAGAACAAGGACCGCGACCACCCCAACCTGCCCTTCTACCTGGACACCTGGGACAAGGCCTTCTGGATCCGTGGCGTGCACCGGCCCAGCCGGGTCAGCCAGCGCACCCTGCCCGATTACCGGGAACGGCTGGGCTGCTATGTCTGGGACGCCCCCGAGGACCTGCACGCCGACACCTTCGTGCCGAACCTCGCCTGCATGTGGCTGGAGCGCTACAAGGGAACCGAGCCCTTCTTCCTGCAGATCGGCATCCCCGGGCCGCATCCGCCCTATGACCCGACGCAGGAATTCCTGGACCTCTACAAGGACCGCCACGACCTGCCCGAACCGATCCGCTACGATTTCGACACCCAGCCCGCGCCGATGCGGAAGCTGCGCGCCGCCCACCTGGCCGAGGATCACGACGCCGTCGTCCACCTGCCCGACCCCACCGCCGAGCAGATGCGGATGCAGCGCGCACATTACTACGCCAATGTCTCGATGATCGACACGCAGGTCGGCAACATCATCGCCGCGCTGAACCGTCGCGGGGTGCTCGACAACACGATCATCGTCTTCACCTCGGATCATGGCGACAGCCTGAACGATCATGGCCATTCGCAGAAATGGAACATGTTCGAGGCCAGCGTCCGCGTCCCCGCCCTCTGCTGGGGCAAGGGCATTCCCGTGACCCGGCGCGCCGATCTGGTGTCGCTGTTCGACTGGGGCCCGACGATCCTGGAATGGGCCGGCATCACGCCGCCCGACTGGATGGAGGCGCGCTCGCTCACCCCGGTGATCGAGGGCACCGAACCACCCCGAGAGATGGTCTTTGCCGAACATGCCAATGACGCGATCCTGACCTCGACCGGGTTCATGACCATGGTGCGACGGCGGAACTGGAAGCTGGTGCATTTCATCGACAGCCCCGAAGGCCAGCTGTTCGACCTGAAGGCCGACCCCGAAGAGCGCGTGAACCGCTGGGACGATCCCGACTGCGCCGCGCTGAAGCAGGACCTGATCCACGAGATCCTGCGCTGGCGGATCGAAAGCGACAAGACCACACAAGGGTTCCGGCGCGCCCTGGCGGACGCCTGAGGAAGGAAAGACCATGGGAAGCATCACACTGAACAAGGTGGTCAAGCGCTTTGGCCCCGTCGAGGTCATCCCGCCGCTGGACCTGACGATCGAGGAAGGCGAATTCGTCGTCTTCGTCGGCCCCTCGGGTTGCGGCAAGTCCACGCTGCTGCGCATCATCGCGGGGCTCGAGGACCTGAGCGAGGGCCGCATCGACATCGCCGGGCGCGATGTCTCAGCGCTGCCGCCGGGGGCACGCGGCCTGGCGATGGTGTTCCAGAGCTACGCGCTCTATCCGCACATGAGCGTCGAGGAGAACATGCTGTTCCCGCTCGAGATGGCGAAGGTGCCGAAGGCCGAGGCCCGCCAGAAGGTCGCCCGCGCGGCCGAGGTGCTGAACCTGAAGGACTACCTGCACCGCAAGCCCGGGCAGCTGTCGGGCGGCCAGCGTCAGCGCGTCGCCATCGGCCGTGCCATCGTGCGCGAACCTTCCGCCTTCCTCTTCGACGAGCCGCTGTCGAACCTCGATGCGGCGCTGCGCGTCAACATGCGGCTGGAGATTTCCGAACTGCACGAGACCCTTGGCACGACGATGATCTACGTCACCCACGACCAGGTCGAGGCGATGACCATGGCCGACAAGATCGTGGTGCTGCAGGCGGGGCGGATCGAACAGGTGGGCAGCCCGCTTGATCTTTACGAGACCCCGCGCAACCTGTTCGTGGCGGGCTTTATCGGCTCGCCCCGGATGAATTTCATCACCGGCCCCGAGGCCCGGGCCCAGGGCGCCGCGACGCTGGGGGTGCGGCCGGAACATGTCGATGTCTCGGCGCAGGACGGGCGCTGGCAGGGCCGCGTCACGCTGTCCGAGCATCTGGGCTCGGACACCTTCCTGCATGTCGAAACCGATGTAGGCCTGATCAACGTGCGCGCCTCGGGCGAGGTTGCCCTGCGACGCGGCGACACCGCCTGGCTGACGCCGCAGCCCGGCAAGACGCATCTTTTCGATGCCGAAGGGCTGGCGATGCGCCGGCGGATCTGACGCCAGCCGGGGACGGGTCACACCGCACCCGGCACCTTCAGCGCCGCCTGCGCATTGCCCGGTCCCCGCCGCGGTCCACGCGAAAAGCCTGTCCGCGCGGGCCGCGGCGGACCGCCCTTGCGATCCGCCGCCCGCCCCCGAAAGGCGCCACGCCAGCCCGCCCCTAAAGGCGCACTGCCGCCGCATGGGTCAGCGCCGCGCCGGTCTCGAAATAGACCTCCTGCAGGCGCGGGCAGGTTTCGGCATGGGTTTCGACCGGATCCATCGGCAGGACCGACAGATCCCCCTCGAGCATCGCCTGGCCAAGGTCGGTGCCATAGACCGTGCCCGGGCAGATGCCCCGCCCGGAATAGCCGAAGACCGCGAAGGCATCAGGCCCCAGGCTGAGGATCTTCGGAATGTGATCGCCGGTCATGGCGATGCGTCCACGCCATTCATGTTCGAAGGGCAGATCGGCCAGCTGCGGATAGACCGCCTTCAGCTTGCGCCGCGCCCAGCCCGCGTGCAGCGGGCCATAGGGCCCCTCCAGGTTGCCGATACCGCCCAGGATCATCCGGCCCGCCTTGTCGATGCGGAACGACGACATCACCGGCGCCGTGTCCCAGCAGCCCTCGCCCGCGCCCAGGACCTCGGCGCGCAGGGCCTGCGACATGGGCGCGGTGGCGAACTGGCAGTAGCTGACGGCGACGAACTGCGGTGCCTTCGGCACGGCCAGGCCGTCGAAATAGGCATTGGTGGCCAACAGCAGCCGTTTCGCCCGCAGCCTGTGGCCGTTGCACGACAGCACCCACATCGAACCCTCGCGGCTGACGCCCTTGACCGGGCTGCCCTCGTGCAGGGTGGCACCGGCGCGCCGCGCCGCCTGCGCCAGGCCGCGCACGTAGGACAGCGGCTGCACCGTGCCCGCCCGCGGATCCAGCAGCGCGCCGTGGAAGGCCTGCGAACCGGTGCGCCGACGGGTTTCCTCGGCATCCAGCAGCTGGATCGGCCAGCCCATGCCCAGACCCTGGCGGGTGCGCTCCTGCAGATCCTTCAGACCGGCGGGCGAATGCGCCAGATGCAGCGTGCCCGCAGGCGTTGCCTCGCAGTCGATCACCTCGTCCTCGACCATCTTCCAGACCCGCGACGGCCCCTGCGACAGCGCCGCCATCAGCCGCCGCCCCGGGCCATCGCCGATCAGTTTCAGCACCTCCTCGGGCGGCACCCACAGGCCCGCATTCACCAGCCCCACATTGCGCCCCGAGCCGCCATGGCCGATCGTCTCGGCCTCCAGCACGGTGACCGAGGCGCCGCGGCGGGCGGCCTCGCGCGCGGCGGCACAGCCGGTGAAGCCGCCCCCGATGATCGCCAGATCCACCGTATCGTCGGCGGCGAACGGCACCGCCGCCACCTGCATCGCGCTGGAGGCGCGCCAGAGATTGCCCTTGAGTTTCATTGCCCTGTTCCCTGTCGGAGCCTTGCATGGCCCATCTTTACAAAATGGAACGTTAGGGGGCAGATTTGGCCCGAAAAAGCGAATATTCGTCACAGACATCCAAGGAAAACTCACATGTTGGCGCCCAGACGTTTTCTGCCCTCGATGCCGTCGCTGCTGGCATTGGAGGCCATCGACCGGCTGGGATCGGTGACGGCGGCGGCCGAGGACCTGGCGCTGACGCATTCAGCCGTCAGCCGCCAGCTGAAGGTGCTGCAGGACCAGCTGGGGGTGGTGCTGTTCCAGCGCCAGGGCAAGGGGCTGGTGCTGACCGAGGGCGGCGCCGATTACGCCCGCGCGGTGCGCGACAGCCTGCAGGACCTGGCGCGGGCGGGGCTGAAGATCCGCGCCGCGGGCGCCCGCACCAGCCTGGCCATCGCGATCCGGCCAGCCTTCGGGATGCACTGGCTGGCGCCGCGGCTGGGGGCGTTCTCGGCCGCGCATCCGGGGATCACGCTGGCGCTGACCACCCGGCTTGCCCCCTTCGACCTGCCGCGCGAGGGCGTCGATGCGGCAGTGCATTTCGGGCTGCGCGACTGGCCGGGGATGGCCTATCTGCCGCTGGCGGGGGAACGGCTGATCCCCTGCGGCGCGCCCGGGCAAGTGCCGCAGGCGCAGGGTGATGCGGCGGCGCTGCTCAGCCGGCCGCTGCTGCACCTCAGCAGCCGCCCCGGCGCCTGGGAGGACTGGTTCGAAAGCCGTGGCACCAGCGCCGAGGGGCTGCGGGGGATGCTGTTCGACCAGTTCTCGAACCTGGCCGAGGCCGCCGCCCTGGGCTTTGGCCTGGCGCTGCTGCCCGATTACCTGGCCGAACCCGCCTTTGCCGCCGGGCGCCTGGTGCCCGCCTGGCCCGACTATGCCCCGGCGCAGGGGCACTACTATCTGGTCTGGCCCGAGGGCCGCCCGCCGTCCCGCGCCCTGGCCCTGCTGATCGAGACCCTGCGCCGCGACCTGCCGCCCGAGGGTTGAAGGCTATGGACTGACACCCAAGGGTTGACGCCGCCCCGCCACGGCCACACAAATGGCCGGAACAGGACAGGAACGACGATGACCACACCCTATGGCGCCGAAGCCACCCGCTATGACACCATGCCCTACCGCCGCACCGGCCGCAGCGGGCTGCAGCTGCCGGCGATCTCGCTGGGGCTGTGGCAAAACTTTGGCGATGACCGCACGCTTGAGGTGCAGCGCGCCATCCTGCGCCGCGCCTTCGACCGCGGCGTCACCCATTTCGACCTGGCCAACAACTATGGCCCCCCCGCCGGCAGCGCCGAGATCAACTTTGGCCGCATCCTGGCCGAGGATTTCCGCCCCTACCGCGACGAGATGGTGATCTCGACCAAGGCGGGCTACGACATGTGGCCCGGCCCCTATGGCCAATGGGGATCGCGCAAATACCTGCTGGCCAGCCTCGACCAGTCGCTGACGCGGATGGGTCTGGATTACGTCGATATCTTCTATTCGCACCGCTTCGACCCCGACACCCCGCTTGAGGAAACCATGGGGGCGCTGGATCAGGCGGTGCGCTCGGGCAAGGCGCTCTATGCCGGGATTTCCAGCTATTCCCCCGCCCGCACCCGCGAAGCCGTGGCGATCCTGAAATCCATGGGCACGCCGATGCTGATCCATCAGCCCAGCTATTCGATGTTCAACCGCTGGATCGAGGACGGGCTGACCGACACCTGCGCGGATCTGGGCCTGGGGATCATCGCCTTCTCGCCGCTGGCGCAGGGGCTGCTGACGACGCGCTACCTGAACGGCATCCCCGAAGGATCGCGCGCGGCGCAGGATGGATCGCTGCGGCCTTCCTTCCTGAACGAGGACACCTTTGCCCGCATCCGCGCCCTGACCGCCATCGCCGAGGCGCGCGGCCAGACGCTGGCGCAGATGGCGCTGGCCTGGGTGCTGCGCAAGCCGGTCGTGACCTCGGCGCTGATCGGGGCCTCCAGCCTGCGCCAGCTGGACGAGAACCTCGATGCCTGCGCGCGGCTGGATTTCCAGGACGCGGAGCTGGCCGAGATCGACCGCCACGCCCAGGATCTGGGCATGAACCTGTGGCAGAAATCCAGCACCGACTGATCAGGCCCCGGCGGCATAGCGCGATGGCGCCATGCCGCTGAACGCCCGGAAGGCGGTGGCAAAGGCGGTGGGGGTCGCATAGCCCGCGATCCGCGCGGCCTCGGCCACGGGCTGGCCCGCCTGCAGGGCGCGGGCGGCCTGCTGCAGGCGGGCCTCGCGCATCCAGGCCAGCGCCGGACGGTCATGGGCGCGGCGGAACAGGCGCTGCATCGACGATACGCTCATGTTGCCGGCGGCGGCGATCTCTTCCGGGGTGGGCAGGGGGCCGGGGCGGGTCGCCAGGGCCTCCATCCGGTGCAGCCGGTCGCGGTCGGCCGCCTTCAGCCCCTGCGGCGTGGCGGCAAGGCTGTCGGCGGCCTGCGCCAGCAGCGACAGCGCCAGCGCCTCCTGCAGCAGCAGGCCCTGCGGCGCCGCAAACAGCGCCTCGGCCCGGGTCACATCGCCGGGCGCGGCCAGCCAGCTTTCGCAGCGGTGCAGGCGCCCGCCCAGCACCGCCTCGCGCTGCAGGCCGCGCAGCGCCAGCCAGTCCCAGCCCAGATGCAGGCTGATCATCCGCACCGCCTGGCCCGCCCGCATCTGCCGCCGCGCCGGCGTCGCGACACCAAGCGCGCTGAAGATCACCCGCGGCGGCCGCCCCGTCTGGCGCGACAGATCCAGCGGCACGCCATCGACCGCCGCCCCCATCCGCCCCTCTAGCACCAGATGCAGCGCCACGCCCGGCGCCCGCGTCAGCCCCACATTCACCCGGGCGCGCGGCGCCCCCCAGAGGCGCTCCAGCAGCAGACCCGAGGGCAGCAGGCTCACCTCGGAACACAGTCCCGGCATCTGCAACATCCCGCCGATGCCGCTGCGTCCCCCGGCGGCTTCCCGCACGAGGTCCCTTCCCGCCTGCCCCACCATGGCTTCACACTTTCCCGATCTGACCGTCTGACGAACGTTTTTGACCGCACCGCGAAGGTCGGCCGCTGGCTGGCGGAAGGCTGGCGCCCTAATGATCGACTGAAACACTCGGATATTCAAGGATCAGTGAAGACATGCCCGCCTTTACGCGACACACGCTCGGCCTGCTGCTGGCCACCACGGCACTGGCCAGCCCGGCCCTTGCCCAGGATGTGATCGACCTCGACGCCATCGCAATCAAGGGATCGAGCTACGAGACCGAGGGCACAAACAGCTATACCTCGGATCTGGTCTCGGTCGGCGAGAAGGCCGCGATGGAGGCCCGCAAGGTGCCGCAATCCACCGCCGTGGTGACCCGCAAGCAGATCGAGGACGGCAACTACACCGCCCTTGAAGATGCGCTGAACGACACCCCCGGCATCATGATCCTGAACAACAACGTCGGGCGTTCGTCGATCTATTCGCGCGGTTACGAATTCGACTACCTCTACTACGACGGCCTGCCGGCGCCGGTCAGCTCGATCTACGGGACCCAGCCGGACCTGTCGATCGTCGATCACGTCGAGGTTCTGAAGGGCCCGGCGGGCCTGTTCATCGGCACCGGGGAACCGGCGGGCGCCATCAACATGCGCCTCAAGCAGGCCGATGCGACCGAGATGACGGGCTATGCCAAGGCGTCCTACGACAGCAACGGCCAGAAGCGCGGCGAATTCGACATCTCCAGCAAGCTGAACGCCGACGGCACCCTGCGCGGGCGCTTCGTGGCAGCCTATGGCGACGGCGACAGCTGGGTCGATGGCGTGACCAACGGGGTCAAGTCGCTGTACGGTACCGTCGCCTGGGACGTGACGCCCGACACCAAGCTGACCTTCTCGATCAGCCACATGGAACGCGACATCACCCCCTACAACGGCCTGCCCACCTATTCCGACGGCTCGCTGATCTGGACCGACAGTTCCGCCACCACGGTGATGGACTGGAACAACTTCGAGAACAACACCAACGACTACGTCCTTGCGGCCGAACACAAGTTCGACAATGGCGCCACGATGAAGGTGTCGATGCGCCGCTCGGTGCAGGATGCGACCTTCCTTTACGGCTATGCGGGCTCGGCTGCGTCCTCGGACAACACCGTGTCGTCGCTGCGCTGGCTGGCGCGCGACTTCCACCAGGAAAGCACCGCCCTTGATGCCCATATCGAGGCGCCGTTCTCGCTGGGCAGCTGGGCCGGCAACGCCATCGTCGGCGCCGACTACCAGAAGGTCGACAGCACGATGTATTCGGCGACGGGCGTCATCTCGGGGACGTTCGACCTGAACAACTGGGATGCCTCGGCCGTCGCTGCCCCCACCGTCAGCTACACCAGCCGCACCGTCACCGACACGACCTCGAAGGGCCTCTATTCGCAGCTGCGCCTGTCGCCTGTCGAACGGCTGACCTTCATCGGCGGCGCGCGCCTGAGCTGGTACGAAGGCACGTCCTCGGTCACCACGCTGTCGACCGGCAGCACCACGGTGTCCAGCTATGACGTCCAGCACCACGTCACCCCCTTCGCCGGCGTGACCTATGACCTGACGCCCGGCACCACGCTTTATGCCAGCTACTCCGAGATCTTCATTCCGCAGTCCTACACCGATGCCAACGGCAAGCTGCTGGACCCGGTCGAGGGCAAGCAGTTCGAAACCGGCGTGAAGGCACAGCTGGCCTCGGGGCTGAACGTCTCGGCCGCGATCTTCGACCTGCGCGAAGTGAACCGCGCCACCTCCGTCGACGACTACTACGTGGCCGAGGGCAAGGTGGAATCCAAAGGTGTCGAGCTGACGCTGTCGGGCGAGGCGACGCCGAACCTGCACCTGTCGGCGGGCTATACCTACACCCATACCGAATACCTGAACGGCGATGATGCGGGCGAGCGGTTCTCGACCTACACGCCCGAGCACATGCTGAAGCTGCAGGCCGCCTATGACGTGACCGAGGGCATGTTCGCCAACTGGACCTTCGGCGGGCGCTGGACCACGATGTCGTCGTTCTCGTCGAACGGCATCGAGGCCCCGGGCTACGGCGTGGTCGACCTGATGGCGCAAAAGCACTTCCAGAACGACCTGACGCTGGAAGTGGGCGTGGATAACGTCTTTGACAAGGCCTATTACACCCGCGTCGGCAGCACGACGGTGTTCAACTTCCGTGGCGAGCCGCGCACCTTCAACGTCGCTCTGACCAAGAAGTTCTGATCTCCCGGCCCTCCCGCAAGGGGGGGCTGCCTTACACGATGCCGGGCGCGGTCCCCCCGCGGCCCGGCATTTTCACGACCCGTTCACCGCCCAGATGCGCCGCCAGGCGCAGGGCGGCCTCGGCCGGATCCAGACCGCCGGGGCGGATGTTCGACAGGCAAAGCCGGCGCGGTGCCTCAAGCCCCGGACCCCAGGTCAGATAGGCGCCCAGGCTGTCGGCCGCCGAAGGCCCCGGGCGCTCGCCGATCAGCACCAGCACGGCGCCCGCCCCGGCGGCGATGCGTTCACCCAGATCCACCCGCGCCTGATGCGCCAGCACCACCGGCGCCGGATGCGCGCGCCCCGCCTGAAGCCCGTGCACCAGACCCGGCGCCTGCGCCGTCACCGCCGCCGCCGACAGACCGTCCGCCAGCACGATCACCAGATCCTCGCCCGAAACATCCGGCCCCGGGCCCGCCAGCTGCCGCCCCAGATCCGGGCGGCGCAGATAGGTGGCTCGGTCGGGCGCGGCACTGAAGACCTCGCTCAGCGGATAGGCGGCCAGTGCCTGCCGCAAGGCCGCGACATCCAGCGCCGACCAGACCGCCTCGCGGGCGCGGGCCTGATCGAGCGCAAAGGCCAGCGCCGCCCGCGTCGGCACCCCGCCCCCCGACCGGCCAAGCGCCACCCGCGCCACCGTCAGCTGCCGCAGCCGCTCGGACAGCGGGCCGATCACTGGATCGGTCACTGGGCAGCCTCCAGCAGCGGCACGCCCGCCAGCCGTTGCAGCAGTTCCGCCCCGTCGCTGGTGCGGCCGCCGCAATCCATCACCCCCATGCTGACCAGCCAGTCCTCGAATTCCGGCGCCGGAGGGCGGTGCAGCGTCTCGCGGACAAAGACCGCATCATGGGCCGACAGGCTTTGATAGGTCAGCGAGATGTCATCGGCGCCCGGCACCGTGATGACGAAATTCACCCCCGCCCCCACCAACGAGATCAGCAGGCTGTCCATGTCCTCCTGATCGGCATCGGCATGGCTGGTGCAGCACACGTCGATCCCCATCGGCAGGCCCAGCAGCTTGCCGCAGAAATGATCCTCGAGCCCCGCGCGGATGATCTGCTTGCCGTTGAACAGGCATTCCGGCCCGATGATCCCCAGGACCGAATTCACCAGCAGCGGGTCCAGCGCGCGGGCCAGCGCATAGGCGCGGGTTTCCATGGTCTGCTGGTCCATGCCGTGATGCGCCTGGGCCGACAGGGCCGCGCCCTGGCCGGTTTCGAAATACATCACGTTCGATCCCGCGGGGCCGCGGTTCAGCGACAGCGCCGCCTCGCGGGCCTCGCGCAGCTGCGCCAGATCGAACCCCAGGGCGGCATTGGCCTGCTGCGATCCGGTGATGGTCTGAAAGACCAGATCCACCGGCGCGCCCGCCTCGATCGCGCGCAGAGCGGTGGCGGCAGGCCCCAGGCAGCAGTGCTGCGTCGGGATGTCCAGCGTCAGCCGCAGGTCCTCCAGCAGGGAGACGATGCGGATGTAATCCTCCAGCCGGTCCGAGGCCGGGTTGACCCCGATCACCGCATCCCCCGTCCCCAGCATCAGCCCGTCGACCGCCGCCGCCAGAATGCCGCGGCTGTCATCGGCGGGATGGTTGGGCTGGTTGCGCGTCGCCATCCGCCCCGGCAGCCCCAGCGTGCTGCGGAACCGCGTCACCACCCGCACCTTGGCCGCCACCGCCACCAGATCCTGCAGGCGCATGATCTTGGACACCGCCGCCACTATCTCGGGGGTCAGGCCCTGGCGGATCGCCTTCAGCCGCTCGCTGTCGGTGCAGGGATCCAGCAACCAGTCGCGGAACTCGCCCACCGTCAGCGCGGCGATGGGGGCGAAGGCGGCAGGATCGTGGCGGGCAAAGATCAGCGCCGTGACCTCGTCGCCCTCGACGCCCAGGATGTCCTCGGCCAGAAAGGCGCGCAGCGGCACATCGGCCAGCGCCATCTGCGCCGCCAGACGCTCGACCGGACCCGAGGCCGCCAGCCCCGCCCGCTGGTCCCCGGAGCGTTCCGGACTGGCCTTCGCCAGCAGCGTCTTCAACGAGGCGAACACATGGCGCGTACCGCCGATATCCGATGCATATCCCATGAGCGGTGCCCTCCTGCCGCCGTACCCCTTTGGGAAGAGTGTAGGCCGCCCGGGCATCTGACCAGTCCTGCAACGGATTTCGGCGGTAAAAGGATCGGGAAGGCGGACAAACTGCCCGCTTTCCCCTCAGTCAACCGGCCTCAGACGCGGCCGGTGCCCGACAGCATGACCGCCACCGGCCGGGTCGCCTTGATCTCGGCGAAGACGAGGACCATCGAGGCGGTCATCGGCACCGCCAGCACCGCCCCCGCGATGCCCCAGATCGTGCTCCAGACGGCGAGGGCCAGCAGCACCACGAAGGGCGACAGGTTGAAGGCCCGCCCCATCATGCGCGGTTCCAGATAGGCGCCGACGAACATCTGCGCGATGGTCAGGCTGACCAGCACCAGCACCGACATCCAGATGTCGCCGAACTGCGCGAGGCTGAGCAGCACCGGGAACACCACCCCCACCAGCGAGCCGATGTAGGGGATGTAGTTCAGGAAGGCGATCAGCACGCTCCAGAACAGGGCGAATTCGATGCCCAGCAGCAGCAGCACCGCATAGGAGATCGCCCCCAGGATGCCGTTCAGCGTGGTCTTGACCAGAAGGTAGCCGCCGATGCGTTCGTTGATCCGGCCCAGCAGGTCCAGGGCGCGGCTGCCCTCGGCCTCGCCGCCCATGGCGATGACGACCTTCTGCGCCAGCACGCCGCGTTCGGCCATGAAGAAGGCCGCATAAAGGACCACCAGGAACAGCATCGCCCCCAGCCCCCGCAGCGACAGCAGCGCCGGCGTGATATAAGAGCCAAAGTTGATCCGGTCGAAGGTGGCGCGGCGGATGTTCTCCCATGTCGGCTGGTCCTCGATCCCGGCCATGCCGGCCAGCTGGGTGATCAGCGCCTCAAGGTTGGCCTCGTATTTCGGCAGGGCCGAGGCCACCTGGCTGAGGTTGTTGATCACCAGGATGAAGAACAGCACAACCGCCAGCGCGAACAGCACCAGCACCAGCGCGCGCCGCGCCCAGGGTGGCAGGCGGCCCAGCAGCGGCACGCGCTCCATCGCCGAGGCCGCCGCCGACAGCACATAGACCGAGATCAGCGCCGCCAGCACCGGCACCAGCACCGGCTGGCCGACCCACAGCACCCATCCGATCATCAGCGCCAGCGCCGTGGCGAAGGTCGCGTCCCTTATTCTAACTCCGGTGCCCACGTTGTCCCCGATATCCCTTTGGTCGTGCAGTTACCGCCACCATGACACCTGAGCGTGAAGAATTGGAATAGCCCTTGCGGGGGAAGCAGCGGAAAGGCTCTGACGATCGCGCGATGGGCCCGCGATGGGGGCGTGACGCCTGCGGGCTCAGCAGATCGCGCGGGCGCGGCGCTCCAGCCAGGCCACCGCTTCGTGGACCAGCGCCGAGGCCAGCACCGACAGCAGCGCGCCGCCCCAGACGGTGTCGTAATCCATCCGGCCGCGCGCGGCATCCAGCAGATGGCCCAGCCCCAGGCCGCTGACCAGCCATTGCGCCACCATCACCCCCAGCAGCGCCATCGGCGCGACCAGCCGGGCGGCGGTGAACAGCGCCGGACGTGCAGCGGGCCAGGCGACATGGCGCAGCAGCTGCAACCGCGTGCCGCCATAGACCGCCAGCAGGTCGCGCGCCGCCCCCGGCAGATCGCGGAAGGCCTGCGCCAGCACCACATAGGCGGGAAAGAAGACCACCAGCACCGCCAGAAAGACCTCCGCCGCAAGGCCCCGGCCAAAGACCAGCACCACGAAGGGCACCATGGCGATCAGCGGCGTGTTCTGCACCAGCAGCGCCGGCGGCAGCAGCGCCCGCGCCAGCCCCGGCGCCAGCACCGACAGCGCCGCCAGCGCACTGGCCAGCGCAAGCCCCGCCAGCATCCCCAGCCCCGCCACCGGCAGCGTCTGCGCCAGCGCCCGCCACAGGGGCGTGGCCTCGGGGCCCGCCAAAAACGCCAGCACCGCCCCCGGCCCCGGGGCGATCAGCGCCGGCAGATGCGCCAGCCGTGGCAGCAGCGCCCACAGCAGCACCGGCAGCGCCACCGCGACCAGCCCCCAGCCCCCAGCCCCGCGCCTGCGGCGGCAGCAGCAGCGCCTTGCCGTCGCGCGGCACCAGCCGCCGCGCCGGCCACAGGAAGACCAGGTAGCCCCCCAGCCCCATCGCCGCCGTCACCAGCGCGATCCCCCACAGCCGCGCCGGGTTGCCCTGCGCCAGCGCCGACAGCAGGAAGGCCCCCAAGCCCTGCCGCGTCCCCGAGCCGAATTCCCCCAGCACCGCCCCCAGCACCGCCAGCGGTGCGGCGACCCTCAGGGCGGCCAGAAGCTGCGGCAGCGCGCCCCGCAGCCGGACATGGCGCAGCAGGGTGCCCTCGGTGCCGCCATGCACCGCCACCAGATCCGCCAGCCGCGGATCGACCTGCCGCAGCCCCGCCAGCGCCGTCGTCATGGCCGGGAAATAGACCATCAGCGCCGACAGCAGCACCTGCGGCGCATCGCCCCGCAAGACCAGTACCAGCAGCGGGCCCACCACGATCGCGGGCGCGGTATAAAGGACGATGTTCACCCCCCGCAGCGCGGCCTCCAGCCGCGGCCAGCGGCAGAAGGCCAGCGCCGCCAGCAGCGCCATCCCGCCGCCCAGCCCCAGCCCCCGCAGCGCGATCCCCAGCGTCGCCCCGCCATGCAGCACGAAGAGCCCCCCATCCGCCCACAGGCCCCCCGCGATGGCCCAGGGCGTCGACAGGATCAGCCGCGCCGCAGGCACGGCCATCCCCAGCCCCTGCCACAGCAGAAGCACCGCCAGCACCGGCAGAAGGGATCGCAGAACACGCATGAAGGGGGGACCGGAATGAAGGGATCTTGCACTCCCCCTAGCGTTTCGTGCACAGAAGAACAAGTTATCACGCACGGGTTATCAAGTTATCCCGAGCCGCCCCTTCCCTTTCCGCAGGATCCCGACATGAGCCTGATGTCCCGCCGCGCCTTCGGCGCCTCCGCCCTTGGTGCCCTTGCTGCCGCAGCCCTGCCCGCCCGGGCCGCCACCCGGTCCCTGTCGCTGCAGGCGATCTGGGTCAACGACCCGGAATTCAACGGCTATTACATCGCGATGGAGCAGGGCCTCTATGCCGCGCAGGGGCTGTCGATCGACTATATCCCCGGCGGGCCGGACGTGATCCCGCAGGCCGCGCTGCTGACCGGCAAGGCGGATGTGGCGCTGACCTCGCCGCCGGAAACCGCCCAGGCGATCGAGAAGGGCGCCCCCTTCAAGGTCATCGGCGCGCAGTTCCAGAAAAGCCCCGATGCGGTGATCTTTCTGGAAGACAGCGGAATCACCTCGGTCGCGGATCTGGCCGGGCGCACCGTCGCCTGCCCCGCTCTGAACCTGGAGCTGTTCCACCTGCTGCTGCAGCATGCGGGCGTCGATGCGGCCTCGGTCAGGATCGTGCCCTACACCTTCGACCCGACGCCGCTGGTGCTGGGCCAGGTGGATGCGGTGATCGATTTCATGACCTCGATGCCCTATGTGATCGGCCAGGCGGCGGGCAAGAAGGCGGGCTACATCCTGTTTTCGGATGCCGGGCTGATCTATGGCCAGAACCTGGTCTGCGTCACCGAAGAGACGCTGAAGACGCGCCGCGCCGATCTGGTGGGCTTCCTGCGGGCCTCGCGCCAGGGCTGGGAAGCCGAATTCAAGGCCCCCGGCAAGGCCGCCCAGGGCTGGGGCGACAGCTGGTTCAAGGGCAATGGCTACACGCCCCAGATGACCGCCTTCCATTCGCAGATCCAGGTCGGGCTGATGACCGCCCCGGGCGGCGTCTTCTCGATGAGCGATACTTGGATCGCCAATACCCTCGAGACGCTGCACAGCGTCGGCATCAAGGTCGATGCCGGCATGTTCGATCCCTCGCTGCTGAACGACATCTGACCCTCCCTTGTGCGCCCCGGTGCTGATGCCGGGGCGCACCCGCATGAAGGGACTTGCCGCAAGGACGGGGTGCGGCTAGATAGATGGCAATCCAAACTATTTGAGTCTCCATCCATGCAGGAAACGCCCCGCAGCCAGATCGGCTATCGGCTGGTCACCGTCGCGCGCCAGTGGCGCCGGATGCTGGACCACGACCTGGCGCAATCGGGGCTGACCGATGCGACCTGGGGGCCGCTGGTCAACCTTGCCCTTGGCGGCGATGATGTCAGCCAGGCCGAGCTGGCCGAGCGCGTGGCGCTGGATGCCTCAAGCCTGGTGCGGCTGCTGGACCTGCTGGAGGCGCGCCGTCTGATCCGCCGTCAGGTCGATCCCGCCGACCGCCGCGCCCGGCGCATCCTGCTGACCGATCTGGGACGCGCCGAAGTGGCCCGCATCCGCGCCGGGCTGCAGCAGATCGAGGACCTTCTGCTGGCCGATGTCGACGACGCCACCCTGAGCCGCATGATCGAAGGCTTTGACCGGATCGAGGCCCGCATCCACGCCACCGACCGGAGCACACGGACATGACCGCCTTCCTGAACCGGCTGGGCTACGGGCCCGGCAAGCTGGCCTTTGCCGGGCGCACGGCGCTGGCCGCCTGCCTGGCGCTGTGGCTGGGCTGGATGCTGGGGCTGCAACATCCGCAATGGGCGGCAATGTCGGTCTGGGCGGCCTCGCAGCCGCTGCGGGGGCAACTGCTGGAAAAAAGCCTGTTCCGCTTTCTGGGCAGCGTGCTGGGGGCGCTGGTGGGCGTGGGGCTGGTGCACCTTTACCGGTGGGAGCCCATGGCGCTGGTCCTCGGGCTGGCGCTGTGGGTGGCGGCCTGCACCGCGGTCTGCAACCTGCTGCGCGGCTTCACCGCCTATGGCACGGTGCTGGCGGGCTATACCGCCGCCATGGTCTGCCTGATCGACATCGGCCGCCCCGAACACGTCTGGGCCATCGGCATCGACCGGGTGCTGACGGTGCTGACGGGGGTGCTGGTGGCGACGCTGGTGGGGCTGGCCTTTGCCCGGCGCCTCGATGCGGCGGTGGGGCTGCGGGCCCGGGCGCGCGATCTGGCGGCCGACGTGCTGGCGCATCTGGCGACGCCCGACAGCCCCGGCCGCGCCGCCCTGCTGGAGCGCATCGCGCTGATCGAAGAGGGGCTTGATCCCCATGCGGCAGGTTCGCTGCGCTCGCGCGCGCGGATCCGGGCGGTGCGGGCGGTGCTGATTTCGGCGGTGGCGCTGCTGCTGCCTGACCGCCCCTGCGCCCCCGCCCTGCTGCACCAGGCGGCCCTGGCCCTGCGCAATGGCGCCCTGCCCGAGGCGCTGTCGCGGCTGCAGGCGGCCGAACAGCTGGCCGATGCCCCGACCGCCGAGGCGCTGCAGGACCTGCGCGCGGCGCTGGCGGGGCTGGAGACCGATACAGACGCCGCCCCCCACCCGCATCCCCCCGTCATCCTGCACCGCGACTGGGTCGGCGCGCGCGAGGCGGGCCTGCGCGCCTTCGCAGCACTGCTGCTGGTCGGCAGCCTTTGGCAGGGCACCGGCTGGGCGGCGGGCAACATCATGATGCTGGGGCTGTCGGTGATGATCTCGCTTTTCTCGACCTTCGACAGCCCGGTGCGGATGATGCCCAATGTCGCCATGGGCCAGTGCACCGGCGTTGCCGCCATGCTGGCCTGCCGCTGGCTGGTCTGGCCCCATGCCACCTCCGAGGCCGAGATCATCGTGATGATGTTCCCCTTCATCCTGGCGGGGGCGCTGGTGGCGGCGCACAGCCGGGCCTCGGCGATCAGCTTTGACTACAACATGGTCTTCCTGCTGACCCTGCAGCCGCATTTCCCGCTGACCGGCAGCCCGGCGCAATCGCTGATGGCGGGGCTGGGGGTGATCATGGCGCCGCTCTGCGCCTGGGGGATGTACCGCTTCGTCTTCCCCGCCCATCTGGACCGCCGCCTGAACACACTGACCCGGATGACCCGCCACGACCTGGCGGCCTTTGCCCGCGACCCGGGCGCACTGCACCACCGGCGGGTCTGGCAGGCGCGGCTCTATCACCGGACGCTGCGGCTGATGCGGCTGGGCGCGCGCGCCGGGCAGCGCCCCGAGGCCGCGATCGCCGAAGGCCTGCAGGCGTTGCAGGTCGGACAGGCCGTGCTGCAGCTTCATGCGGCCCTGGCGCGCGCCGACCTGTCGCCCCGCGACCGCCGCGCCTGCACCCTGGCCCTGCACCGCATCGCCCGGATCGAGGACCGCCCCGCCCCGGCCCTGGCCACCCTGTCGCGCCTGGCGCCGCGGCTGGAGGGGCTGGCCCATCCGGCCTGACCTGCGCAAAAGGACGGGGCGGGATATCGCGAAAGGGCAGCGCTCTTGCCCATCCCTGATACGGACCCTTACAGATCCGATCCCCGCCGGTCCGATCCTCAGCCTGCGCCGCAAACACCATGCCCGGGTCCAGGCGGATCTGCCCGCCGGGCGTCCCCGCATGCCGCGCGGCGGGAAACGCTGCCGACGCCCGCTGCCCCGGCCATGCCTTCGGCCCTTGCCATCGGGCTGCAAGCCGCCCCCGATCCTGGAAATCGCGCGCAAAAGAAAGGGGATCCCCGGCGGCACGCTGGAACGCGGCACCGCCGAGGATCCCCAGCAGATCCCGAAGGATCCAGTTGACGAAGGTCCCCCCGGGAGCCCTTGATCCCCCGGAGGGATCGGGGGCCACGGGTCCTGGGGGATCCTGTCTAGGGACTGCCGGCCCCAAGTTTGGGGAGGAGAGGCCGGCAGTCAGCCCGGGTTTCCGAGGAGGGATGGGTCAGAAGAAACCGAGCTTGTTGGGGTTGTAGCTGACCAGCATATTCTTGGTCTGCTGGTAGTGATCGAGCATCATCTTGTGGGTCTCGCGGCCGATGCCCGACTGTTTGTAGCCCCCGAAGGCCGCATGGGCCGGGTAGGCGTGGTAGTTGTTGATCCAGACACGGCCGGCCTCGATCTCGCGGCCAAAGCGGTAGGCGCGGGTGCCGTCGCGGGTCCAGACACCGGCGCCAAGGCCGTACATCGTGTCATTGGCGATCGCCAGCGCCTCGGCCTCGTCCTTGAAGGTGGTGACCGAAACCACCGGGCCAAAGATCTCTTCCTGGAAGACGCGCATCTTGTTGTGGCCCTTCAGGATCGTCGGCTCGATGTAATAGCCGCCGTCCAGACCCTCGACCGAGGCAGCCTTGCCGCCGGTCAGCACCTGGGCGCCCTCTTCGACACCGATGGTCAGGTAGGACAGGATCTTGTCCTGCTGTTCCTTCGAGGCCTGCGCCCCCACCATGGTGTTGATGTCGCGCGGATCGCCGCGCTTGATCGCCTCGACGCGGGCGATGCAGCGCTTGATGAACTCTTCGTAGATGTCTTCCTGGATCAGCGCGCGGGACGGGCAGGTGCAGACCTCGCCCTGGTTGAAGGCAAAGAGGACAAAGCCCTCGACCGCCTTGTCGAGGAAGGCGTCATCCTCGGCCATCACGTCGCTGAAGAAGATGTTCGGCGACTTGCCGCCCAGTTCCAGCGTGACGGGGATCAGGTTCTCGGTCGCGGCCTGCATGATGATGCGGCCGGTTTCGGTCGAGCCGGTGAAGGCGATCTTGGCGATGCGGGGGCTCTTGGCGAGCGGCCCGCCCACTTCGGCGCCATAGCCGTTGACGATGTTCAGCACGCCCGGCGGCAGCAGGTCGGCGATGCAATCGGCCAGCACCATGATCGCGGCCGGGGTCTGTTCGGCGGGTTTCAGCACGATGCAGTTGCCCGCAGCCAGCGCCGGCGCCAGTTTCCACGCCGCCATCAGCACCGAGAAGTTCCACGGGATGATCTGGCCGACGACGCCCAGCGGTTCGTGGAAGTGGTAGGCGACGGTGTCGTTGTCGATTTCCGACATGGTCCCTTCCTGGGACCGCAGCACACCGGCGAAATAGCGGAAGTGGTCGACCGACAGCGGGATGTCGGCGGCCATGGTCTCGCGGATCGGCTTGCCGTTGTCCCAGGTCTCGGCGGTCGCGATCAGCTCGAGGTTCTCCTCGAGGCGGTCGGCGATCTTGAGCAGGATGTTCGAACGCTCCGCGGCCGAGGTCTTGCCCCAGGTTTCGCGGGCGGCATGGGCGGCGTCCAGCGCCAGCTCTACGTCCTCGGCGCTCGAGCGTGCGACTTCGCAGACGACTTCGCCGGTGATGGGGGTGATGTTGTCGAAGTACTGACCCTTCACCGGGGCGACGAACTTGCCGCCGATGAAGTTGTCGTAGCGGGTCTTGAAGGGCGAAACGTATTCGACGCCGACCTGGGTCATCTCGTTCATGGGATCCTCCTGAAGTCTGCCGGTCCTCCACCGGTATGCTTTCAGGATGGGATCTGGCGGGGCGGTTGTCACCGGGGGTCCGGCGGATCGGGGGCCGCACCTGTCTCAGCCGCGAGACAGGTGGGGGCCGCTTCAGTGAATTCCCAGCCGTTTCATCCGGCGATAAAGGGTCGCGCGCCCGACGCCCAGCGTCCGCGCCGCCTCCGAGACATTGCCGTTGGCGCGCGCCAGCGCCCGGTTCACCGCCGCGCGCTGCGCCCGTTCGAATCCCGTCGGGCCATCCTCGCGGCCCAGCAGGTCCGAGGCCGGCAGCCCCGGCATCGGGCCATCCGCCACCAGCCCGAAGGCACGGCGCGCACCCCGCGTGGCGCCCTGCACGATGTCGTCCTGATCCACCGCCAGCAGCACGGCGGCCTCGGTATCGTCATGATCGCCGACGATGATGCGGGCACCGGGGAAGGCCGCGCGGAAGGTATCGGCCTCGATCTGGCGGGCGGTCTGGGCGACCATGGCGGCGATCAGCCGGTTGAAGCCCTCGGTCTGGTCGGCGCGGGCCGAGGACACGTCAAGCGCGCCGATCAGCTCTCCCTCGGGGCCGAAGATCGGCGCGTCCATGCAGCTCATGGCGATGTTGCGGGCGTGGAAATGTTCGTCGCGGTGGACGATGACGCGACGGGCCTCGGCGATGCAGGTGCCGATGCCGTTGGTCCCCTCCGAGGCCTCGGACCAGTCCGATCCCGGGCACAGGCCCCAGCGGTCGAACACCCGGCTGTCGCCCGCCGAGCAGCGCTGGTCGATGACCAGCCCGCGCGCATCCGTCAGCAGCACCGCACAGCCCGAGGCGCCGACCAGCTGGTACAGCGCATCCAGCCGCGGCCCGGCGGTGCGCATGATGGCGGCCGAACGGGCGCGGGCCTCGGCCAGGGCGCCTTCGGTCAGGCGCTGGACGTCGCCCCGCTGCGCCGGATCCAGCCCGTAATGATCGAGAGAGCGGCGCCAGGACGCCGCCAGCCGCGACCGGGCGGCAGCGCCGGGATCGGCGGCGGTCTGCATCACGCGGTCGGCATGTCTTGAATTCATCATCGTCGAAGTCCTCCCGGCGGGAAGGATAGCCCGTCCCGCGCGCCCGGGGAATGTCCGCCATCTGCGACCTTCGGACAGGGGGCGGGTCGGGGGGCGGCGGCTTGCCGATGGCCGCCCCCCCGGGCCCTCAGATGGCGCCCTGCATCTGCGCCAGCGCCTTTTTCGCCGTCTTGTCGCCCAGCTGGGCGGCGGCGGCGTAAAGGGTCTGGGCGGTGGCGTCGTCCTGCTCGACCCCGAGGCCCTTCTGGTAGAGATCGGCCAGCGCCACCATCCCCGGCACCCCCGAGACATCGCGGTGCTCGGCCACCTTGCCATACCACAGCGCCGCCTGGGCAAAGTCCTGCGCCGTGCCCGCGCCGGTGGCATAGGCGTGGCCCAGGGCCATCATGCCGCCCAGATCGCCCTGGTCGGCGGCCTCGCGGAAATAGGCCAGCGCGGTCTGCGCCTTGCCCTGGCTGCGGGCGATCCGCCCAAGGTACAGCGCCGCCCCCTTCTGGCCATGGCCATCCGCCAGCCGCAGCCATTCGGCGGCGCGGTCCAGATCCTTCTCGCCCCCCTGGCCGGTGGCATAGAGGATCCCCAGCGTCAGCATCGCCGAAGGCTCGCTCTTCATCGCCGCCTTGTCGGCCCATTGCCGCGCCAGCCTGGGATTCGCGCGCACCCCCCAGCCGGTGCGGTACATCTGCGCCAGCTTGGCCTGCGCCGCCGCATTGCCGGACTGCGCCGCGGGCAGATAGGCGCGCAGCGCCGCGCGGTAGTCATGCGCCTGCATCGCCGCATCACCGGTGGCAAACAGCGCCTGGGATTCCGCCGGGGTCAACTGGGTGATGTCGGTACGCGGCCCCGCAGCACAGGCGGCAAGCAGGCCCAGAAGCGGCAGGGCGATCAGCAGTCGCGGCATGAAAGATCCTTTCGTTTCGGTCGGTTTGCAGCCCGATTATCCGCGTCCCGCATGCCCGTCCCGGGCCCCCGGGTCGAGAGGACAAATGCTCTCATCCGCTCACAAAGCCTTCAGGAGGCGCCAACCGGCGCCCCGCCGCCGAAGGCTCCGGCAGGCCCGCCCCCCTATCCGCAGGCGCCCTGGCCCGGCAGCGGCGCAGCCACTCGGCGGCGATCGGGGGCCATCTCGTCCTTCAGCCAGTCGGCGAAGGCGCGCGCCGGGGCCGACAACCCGCCGGGCGGCGCCACGATCCAGTAGCGCGCGGGCGTCGGGATCTCGGCGCCGAAGGGGCGCACCAGACGGCCCGTCGCCAGCGCCCGCGCCGCCGTCAGGCTGTCGCCCAGGCAGATCCCCAGCCCCGCCTCGGCGGCCGCATACATCGCCAGCAACCCGGTAAAGCGCAGCCCCGGCCCCTCGGGCGGGGGCAGGCCCGCCGCGGCCAGCCAGCGCGCCCAGTCGGCGCCTGCGTCCAGATGCAGCAACTGGTCGCCGCGCAGCCCGGCCCCGGTCAGGCCCGCGCCCTCGTACATCAGATCCGGGCTGCAGACCGGAAAGAAGGTCACATCCACCAGAAGTTCCGCCCCCGGCGGCGGCGCATCGGTGAAGAACAGGCCCAGATCCGCAGGCGGCGGCAGTTCGGTCAGGGCAAAGCTGGCCAGCGTCAGCTCGATCCCCGGGAACAGCGCCCGGAAACCGCCCAGCCGCGGCGCCAGCCAGCAGGCCGCCAGCCCCGAACAGGCCGCAATGCTGAGTGCGCCCTCGGGTGCATCCAGCGCCCGGTGCGCATCGCGCAGCAGCGCCAGCGCCGGCCGCACCCCCGCAAGATAGCGCAGCGCCTCGGGCGTCAGCACCACGCCGCGCCCCTGCGCGCGCGTCACCGCAAAGCCCAGCCGCGCCTCCAGCGCGCGCAACTTGTGGCTGACGGCGCTCTGGCTCAGGTGGACCTCATCGGCGGCGGCGCGCAGCGATCCGCTACGCTCCAGCGCATCCAGAAGCTGCAGGGCGGGAAGCGGCGGGATATTCATGTATCAATTGCATCTTTTCGGCCCAAAAATGTCAATAGTCCTGCAAATCCTGAAAGATTACCCTGACCGAAATCTTCAGGAGGACGACCGATGGAGGCGAGCTTTTCGCGCCGCAAACTGCTGGACCCGGCCGAGCTGCACCGGCTGACGCAGCGATCGGATGCGCGGGGATGGCGGCAACTGGGCAGCCATCTGGGGGCGATCGCGCTGGCGGCCTTCGCGCATTGGCTGGCGATGGGCACCCCTTGGGTGCTGCTGACAGGCGCGGTGCTGGGGGTCTTGGTGAATTTCCTCTATGCTGCCCAGCACGAGCTGTCGCATGGCACGGTCTTTGCCACGAAGCGCCTGAACGAGGTCTGGGGCCGGATCGTGGGCTTTGTCATGATCTTTCCGCGCGACTATGATCAGGTGCAGCATTTCGCCCATCACCGCTGGACCCAGGACTGGGAGCGTGACGGCGAACTGGTGCGCGAACCCTATACGCTGAGCAGCTACCTGCTGTGGCTGTCGGGCCTCAGCTACTGGCGCAACCGGGTGGCGGGGCTGATCCGGCGCGCCCGCGGCATCATCGTCGAACCCTACATCCGCCCCGAGGAAGAGGCGAAGATCATCCGCGAAAGCCGCATCCACCTGGGCCTCTATCTGGCGGTCCTGCTGGGGTCGCTGGCCTTCGGCAACTGGGCCTGGCTGACCTTCTGGATCCTGCCGATGGTGCTGACGAAACCCGTCCACCAGCTGCAGAACACCATCGAGCACCTGGGCCTGAGCCACGAGGACAACATCCTGGAAAACACCCGTTCCACCCGCACCAATGCGCTGATGCGGTGGCTGTGCTGGCAGATGCCCTATCACACCGCGCACCATGTCTTTCCCGCCGTGCCGTTCTGGCAGCTGAAGGCGCTGAATGCGCGCATCGAGGCCAGCGCCGGCCCGGTCTGGCGGATGGGCTGGATCGAGTTCCAGATCGAGGTGATCCGCAAGCTGTCGCGCGGGAACGAGGACGACTATCCGATGAACGAGGTCTGGGTGGTGCCGCGCGGCCGCGGCACGCTGCGGGTGCCCGCGGAATGAGCGCGCTTCAGGTCTACCAGGCGCTGTGGTCGATGCGGCCCCATGATGCCAGCGGCACGATCCTGCCCTACGAGGCGGTGGTGGAACAGGTGGCGGATGCCGGTTTCGCCGGCATGGCGCTGGATTTCGGCGCCACCCCGCACGCGGAGATCCTGCAAGTGCTGCCGATGATGCGCCGCGCGGGTCTGCGTCCCTTCTTCGTCGACTTCCCCCGGACCATCGAGGCGCTGCGTCCCACGCTGCGGCTGGCAAAAAAGCACGACGCGCCCTTCGTGGTGGTGATCGGCCAGGTCATGCCGCTGAGCGTCGCGGGCATGATCCCGGTGATCCGCGCCTGGATCGAGATGTCACAGGCCGAGGGGATGCCGGTGCTGTTCGAAACGCACCGCAACTGCATCACCAACGACATGTTCGCGACGCTGTGCCTGCTGGACGCGATCCCCGAGATGCAGCTGTGCGCCGACCTGTCGCATTACGTCACGGGGCGAGAGATGGACCTGCCGCTGACGCCGGACACGGCCGGGCATGTCTCGCGGTTGCTGGCGCGTTCGGAAAGTTTCCAGGGCCGGGTCGCCAGCCGCCAGCAGATCCAGCTGGCGCTGGATTTCCCGCAGAATGCCGGCTGGGTCGCGCAGTTCCGCGCCTGGTGGCAGGAAGGGTTCGCGGGCTGGCAGCAGCGTCATCCCGGGGAGGATTGCATCTTCCTGTGCGAACTGGGCCCGCCCGATTACGCCATCACCGGCCCCGACGGGCGCGAGATGTCGGACCGCTGGCGGGAGGCGTTGCAGCTGAAGACCTGGGCCGAGGCCGCGTGGCAGGCGGCGGCAGGGGGCTCTGCCCCCTCCTGAGGCCCTGCGGGCCCCAGTTCACCCCCGGCATATTTGCGGAAAGATGAATGGGGAGGGGATCTGGCATCCGGGGCGGGCCTTGGGCATAACGGGGGTTCGGGGCAAGGCGGGGGCGGGATGCGCATTCTTCACACGGCGGACTGGCATATTGGCCAGACCCTGAACGGCTGGAGCCGCGAGGCGGAACATGCGCTGTGGCTTGAGCGGCTGACGGCGGTG
Source organism: Pseudooceanicola sp. NS-SX9 (assembly GCF_057380705.1). Classification (NCBI taxonomy): domain Bacteria; kingdom Pseudomonadati; phylum Pseudomonadota; class Alphaproteobacteria; order Rhodobacterales; family Paracoccaceae; genus Pseudooceanicola; species Pseudooceanicola sp. NS-SX9. The sequence continues at coordinate 83,569 of NZ_JBXXRN010000002.1, forward strand.
CTGGTCGAGGAGGAGATCGACGTGCTGCTTGTGGCGGGCGACGTCTTCGACGGCATCAACCCCTCGGGCGAGGCGCAGCGGCTGCTTTATTCCGCGCTGCGGGGCTTCCGCGAGGCACGGCCCGGGCTGGTGACGGTGATGACCTCTGGCAACCACGATCCGGCCGGCCGGCTGGAGGCGCCCCGGGCGGTGCTGGAGGGGCTTGACGTGCATGTCTTCGGCACGCTCAGGCGTTTGGCCGACGGCGGCGTCGATGTCGCCGCACATCTGGTGCCGCTGCGGGAAAACGGGCAGGTGGTGGCCCAGGTCTGCGCCATCCCCTTCCTGCGCGCCGCCGACCTGCCGGGACTGAGCCTTTCCGCCGAGGCCGAGCGCGGCTCGCCGGTGGTCGAGGCGGTGCGCCGCTTCCATACCATGATGGCCGATGGCGCGCGGGCCCGCGCGGGCGATCTGCCGCTGATCGCCATGGGGCACCTGCATTGCACCGGCGCCACCGAAACCGAGGGCGCCGAGCGCCACATCCTGATCGGTGGCGAACATGCGGTGCCGGTGGATGTCTTTCCGCCCGATTTTGCCTATGTGGCGCTCGGGCACCTGCACCGGCCCCAGAGCCTTGATGGCGGGCGGATCCGTTACAGCGGGTCGTGCTTTCCCCTGTCGGCCGCCGAGGCGGGCTATGACCATGGCGTCACGATCCTCGATCTGCAGGACGGGCAGATTGGGCAGCGCCACCGTCCGATCCCGCGCCCGGCGCCGTTGCACCGCCTGCCGTCCCGCGGGCGGCTGGGGCGCGCCGATCTGCCGGCAGCGCTCGATGCGCTGGCGGCAGATCCCGCCTGCCCCCGGGGCCTGCAGCCCTTCGTCGCCCTGGAGCTGGAGGCCTGCGGACCCGCCTCGGTGCTGATCGCCGAGGCGGAACAATTGATGGCCGAACGCCCGCTGCGCCCCGCCGGCCTGCGGGTGCGCCGCACCGATGACACCGCCGCCGCGCCGCCGCCGCTGTCGCTCTCGGACACCACCCCCGAGGCCCTCTTCCGCGAGGCCTTCCTGCGCGCCAACGGCACAGAGGCCCAGCCCCGCCACCTTGCCGCCTTCCGCGACGCCGCACAGGAGGTCTGAGCCATGCAGATCCTGGCCATCCGCGGCGGCAACCTCGCCAGCCTCTCCGAACGTTTCGAGATCGACCTGACCGCCGAGCCGCTGCGGTCCGCCGGCCTCTTCGCCATCACCGGCGACACCGGGGCGGGCAAGTCGACGATCCTCGACGCGATGTGCCTGGCGCTCTATGGCAAGTGCCCGCGCCTGTCGGCCGAGGGCAGCGATGACGACGTGCCCGATATCGAGGGCCAGACGATCCGCTCGAACGACCCACGATCGATCCTGCGGCGCGGCACGGCCCAGGGCTTTGCCGAGGTCGACTTCCGCGCCCCCGACGGCCAGACCTACCGCGCCGGCTGGAGCGCCCGGCGCGCCCGGGCCCGGGCCGCAGGCCGGATGCAGCAGGACGACCGGGTGCTGATGCAACTGCCCGACGAAGCCGTACTGGAAAGCCAGAAATCGCTGGTGACCGCGCGGGTCGAACAGATCACCGGCCTCAGCTACGACGAATTCCGCCGCACCTGCCTGCTGGCCCAGGGCGATTTCGACGCCTTCCTGCGGGCCCGCACCGCCGATCGCGCCGCGCTGCTGGAAAAGGTCACCGGCACGCAGATCTACCGCGACATCTCGCGCCGCATCTACGAACGCACCGAGGCAGCCCGCCGCGCACTTGAGGCGCTGGAACTGCAGCGCGGCGCCACCCCCGTGCTGACGCCCGAGGACCGCAGCGCCCTTGCCGCCGAAGACGCCAGCCTGACCGAAACGCTGACCGGCCTGACCGCGCAGCTGGCCGCGATCACCGCCGATCAGGCCCGCCATGCCGCGCATCACCAGGCCCGCGCCCGCACCGACGCGGCGCAGCGTGCCGAGGCCGAAGCCCAGGCCGCCTCCGACGCCGCCGCCGCCCAGGCGCGCCTGCTGCAGGACCTCGACGCGGCACTGGCCCTGCGCCCCACCCACGACCGGGTACAGACCTGCCGGCAGGCGCTGCAGGACCTGACCAGGGCCCGGACCCGCACCGATGCCGCGCTTTTGCAGGCGCAGTCCGACAGCAGCACTGCGGCCGCAACCCTGGCGCTGGCCGAAACCGCCCATGCCGAGGCCGAGCAGAGCTTCAAGACATTCGGTCCCGTCTGGAGCGAGGCCACGCGGCTTGACAGCCTGCTCGGCACTGCCACGACCGAGGCCGAAACCGCCACAACCGCCGCCCGCCGCGCCACTGATGCGCTGGACCGGGCCCTGGCCGCGCTTTGGGATCTGCAACGGCAGGATAGGGCGGCCAGGGCCGATCTGGACCAGGCCGAAGCCGCGCTTGCGGCGCGCCCCGGGGTCGCGGCCCTGACGGCCCGCTGGGATGATCTGTGCACGCGGCTCGACGAACGCCGCGCCCTCGGGGCCGAAGCGCAGGCCCTGCAGGACGAAGCCCGGTCGCAGGATCAGCGCACCGCCGCACTGCAGACGCAGCTTGATGCCCTCGCCCCCGCGGCCGAGGCCGACCGGCAGGCGCAGGCGCAGGATCAGCAGACGCTGGAGGCCGCGCGGACGGCCCTTCAGGCGTTGGCGGCAGAGGATCCCGAAGCCCAGGCCGCGCAGCTGTCGCGCCACCGTCAATCCTTGCAGGACATGCGCCGCGCCGCCGAGGACCATGCGACGGCCAGCGATGACGCCCGTCAGGCCGATGACCGCGCGACACAGGCGGCCCTAGCCCGAGACCGCGCCCTGACGGAACTTGCAACCGCGCAGCAGGCCCTGACCGCCGCCGAGGCCACCGCCGCCGCGCTGGAAGCGCCCGCCGATCTGGCTCAGGCCGCAGCCTCGGACCGCGCGGCCGACCTGCGCCGCCACCTGACCCCGGGATCCCCCTGCCCGGTCTGCGGCGCGACCGAACATCCGGTGCAGCACGACAGTGCCCTTGCCGGGCTGGCTCAGGCGCTGCGCGAGCAATTGCAGGCCGCCCGCAACACCCGCGACAGTGCCCGGCAAGCCCGCGACGACAGCGCCGCCGCCGCCGAAACCCACCGGCTGGCGCAGCAGGCCGCATCGGCCACGGGCGCCGCCGCGCGCCAGGCGGCCGCTGCCGCCCGGGTCCGCTTCGATGCCGCCCGCGACGACACCCCCCTGCCCGAGACGCCCGAGGCCGCCCTGCCGCTGCTGCCGGCGCTGCTGCAGGCCGCACAGGACCGCGCCGATGCCCTTGACGCGACCCGCCGCACACTGGCCGACACCCGCCGCGAGGCCGACACGATACGCGAGCGCATGGACCTTCGGGCCACCGGGATCGACACCCGCACGCGGGACCGCCAGGCCCTGCAGGCCGCGCTGGCCGAGGCCTGTCAGGCGTATGCCGTGGCGCAGGGCCGTCATGCCGACCTGACCGCCCGCCAGCAGCAGATCGAGGCCGCGCTGACGCCCCTTGTCACCGCCGCCGGTCTGCCCGCCCCCCTGCCCGCCGAAGGCCTGCGCGCGCAGCTGGAAACCCTTGTCACCGCCTGGCGCCAGCAGGCCGCCGCCCGCGACGCAGCCCAGACCGCCCGCCAGGCGCTGGCGCCGCAGATCGCCGCCGCCGAAAGTGCCCTTGCCTCGGCGCAGCACACCGCCACCGAGGCCAAGCGCCTGCACGAGGGCCGCCAGAGCGCCCTCCAGACCCTGGCCCAGGCCCGTGCCGCGCTGCTGGACGGAGAGGACACCGGCCAGCACCGCACCCGCCACAACGCCGCCCGCCTTGCCGCCGCCGACGCCCGCGCCGAGGCCGCCCGTGTCCTGTCCCGCGCCGAGGCGCAACAGGCGATGCTGATCGAACGCCACGACCAGGCCACCCACGCCCTGGGGCCCGCACAGCAGGCGCTTCAGGCCGCCGAAACCGCGCTCGCCGACGGGCTGGCGCAGGCCGGGCTGGACCCGGCCACCTTCCCGGATCTGCTGGCGTGCGCGCCGCAACAGGCCCCGAGCCTGCGCGCCCGCCAGCAGTCCCTTGCCAACGCCCTGCAGGAGGCCCGCGCCACCCTCGCCGCCCGCCGCCGGGACCTGATCACGCTGCAGGCCGAGGGCACCCCCGACACCCCCGAAGACGCCCTGACCGACCAGCGCCGTATGGTCGAGGCGTCCCGCGACGCGGGTCTCAGCCGGCAGGGCGGCATCCGGGCGCAACTGGCGGCCGACGACCGGCTGCGTGCGGATCTTCAGCTGCTCTGCGGGCAGATCGACACCGCCCGGCAGGAGCTGGAAACCTGGACCGCCGTCAATGCCGCGGTGGGATCGGCCTCGGGGGGGAAATTCGCCCAGATCGCCCAGGGCGTCACGCTGTCGATGCTGGTGGAACGCGCCAACCAGCACCTGACCGAGCTGAAGCCGCGCTACCGGCTGGCGCGCGGCGGCGACGATCTGGCGCTGCATATCGTCGACCGCGACATGGGGGACGAGACGCGCTCGACCCGATCGCTGTCGGGGGGCGAGCGTTTCCTGGTGTCGCTGGCACTGGCGCTGGCGCTCAGCCGGATGGGCAGCCATGGCGGGCTGGCAGCGACGCTGTTCATCGACGAGGGCTTCGGGGCGCTGGATGCCGACAGCCTGGATGTCGCGGTGGATGCGCTGGAGGCGCTGCAGGCCCAGGGCCGCACCATCGGCGTGATCAGCCATGTCGAGGCGATGAAGGACCGCATCCCCGTGCAGATCCGCGTCAGCCGTCGCGGCGGCGGCGCCAGCCGGGTCAGCCTGCATGCGCCGGGGCTCTGACGCCTGCCGGGCAGGCAGCAAGCGGCACCCGGAAGCCACAGGATGCGGTTTTGCGGTGCCGCCCTCTGGCACGCGGGCGCGACTGCTGTACGGTCACCGCATCCTTTAGGCCGGAGCCCCCTGGCATGATCTACGACACCGTGACCACCCGCAGCGGGCAGCCCCTGCCCGACAGCCTCTATGCGCGCACCCTGCCAGAGGCGCCGCCGCCCCGCGTGGCGCTGAGCGGCTCCACATCGGCGCGGGTGGCGATCGTGGGGGCGGGGTTCACCGGGCTGTCGGCGGCGCTGCATCTGGCGGAACGCGGCCTTGACGTGGTGGTGCTGGAGGCCAACGGGCCGGGCTGGGGGGCTTCGGGGCGCAATGGCGGGCAGATCAATCCCGGGCTGAAATCCGGCCCCGAAGACGTCCGCCGCGATCTGGGCGAGGCGATGATGCATCTGTCGCAGGGCGCCTCCGACCGGGTGTTCGACCTGGTCGCGCGGCTGGGCATCGACTGTGACATCCGCCGTGGCGGCACGCTGCGCGCCGCCACCAGCGCCAGCGCCCTGGCCGACCTGCAGGCGCTGGCCGCCCAGGCCGAGCGCACGGGCTTTCACTACCGCCTGCTGCAGGCCCCCGAGGTCGCCGCGATGACCGGCACCGACCGCTATCTGGGCGGGCTGATCGATCCCAGGGGCGGCCAGCTGAACCCGCTGAAATACGCCCTGGGGCTGGCGGCGGCAGCGCGCGCGGCGGGGGTGCGGATCTACGGCGACAGTGCCGTGCTGAAGGCGGAAAAGCGCATCGGCTCCTGGGCGCTGACGACGGCGAAGGGCAAGGTGACGGCGGACAAGGTGCTGTTTGCCACCAATGGCTACAGCGGCCAGCTGCTGCCCGGGCTCAGGCGCTCGGTGCTGCCGGTGTTCAGCGCCATCGTCGCCTCGCGCCCCCTGCCCGAGGCGCTGGCCGGGCGGATCCTGGCGGCCGGGCAATCGCTGTTCGAAGTCGGGCCGGTCACCACCTACTACCGCGTCGATGCGCAGCGCCGGCTGGTCTTTGGCGGCCGTGGCCGCATGGCCGAGGCCTCGGGGCCCGGCGCCTTCCCCGGCCTCGTGCGCTATGCCGAACGGCTCTGGCCCGAGCTGAAGCAGGTGGGCTGGGAATATGGCTGGAACGGGCGCGTGGCGATGACGGCGGATCACTATCCGCATCTTCATCAGATCGAACAGACGGGCTATGTCTGCCTGGGCTACAACGGCCGCGGCGTCGCCATGGCCACCTGCATGGGCGCCGAGATGGCCGCCGTGCTGGCCGAAGGCCCCGCCCGCACGCCGGTGCTGCCGGTCAGTGCCATGCGCCCGATCGCCTTCCAGCCCTTCTGGCCCGCAGGCGTCAGCCCGGCGATTGCCTGGGCCCGGTTCCAGGAAGGCCTGCGCAGCCGCCGGGCATAGTGGCCCGGTCCCGCGTCTTCCGGCCCGGACAGCCCCCAAAGGCACCGGTCGAGCCCCCGCTGATCGTGTTGAAACGTCGTTGATCCGGCCAAACCGGCCAGATCCGCAGCATGGCTTGCCGCAAGGCCGCCCCTGAACATCGGGCTCCCGGACGGAACGACAGTCCAGGATTTCAGGACAATTTTCGGATTGCAGGGTTTTGCGACACACGCCGCCCAAGGTCTGCATCCGGTGGGGCCGGATGCGGGCGCCGAGGGCCTTGCCGGTGGATGCGCGGCGCCGGGGCCTCTGTTGACGGGCGCCTTTGGGAATGTCGATCGGCCTGCCTGACGGATTGCCAAAGGCACCGATGAAGCCACCGATCCCGGATCCGGGCGGCGGCCGGCGGGACCCGCCCGGGGCGCTTGCCGCGGGGCCTCAGACGGCACCTGCTCCGCCCGGCAGGTAGCGGCTGATCGCCAGCCCCTGCCCCACCGGCACCAGCACCGTCGCCATCCCCGGCACTGCGCGCAGCGCCGCAAGGTAATCGGCCATCGCCGGATCGCCTGGGCGGATGTTGTCGCTGACCAGGATGGCGCCCGACCGCAGCTTGGGCAGGATCGCCTGCAGGCACGGCAGGTAAAGCGCGTTCCACAGGTCCATCAGCACGAAATCCACGGCCTCGGGCAGCGCCGGGATCAGCGCCCGCGCATCGCCCAGCCGAAACTCGACCTGACCGGCCAGGCCCGCCCGCGCCAGCGCGGCGCGCGCCTGATCCTGCCGCCCCGCATCGATGTCAAAGGTCACGACCCGCCCCCCCGTCTGCCGCGCCGCATCCGCCAGCCACAGCCCGGAATAGCCATAGGCCGTGCCCAGTTCGACGATCAGCGGCGCCGTCAGGCTGCGGGCCAGCACATGCATCAGCTGCCCCGTCTCGGGGCCCACAGCCATGAGGCGGGGCCCCTCGATGCCCCGTCTGCGGTCCTCGCGCTCCCGCGCCAGACGCTGGTGAAAATCGACCAGCACCTCTGCCATGGCCGTGTCCATTGCCTAGTCCTCCTTCGGCTCCAAAAGGCGCACCGCGGCGTCCAGCGCCTCGGCCACGCCACGGGCGGTCTCGGCGTCAAGCGGCCCCGCCCCTTCGCGCTGCCGCAGCGCCATCTTCAGGCGATGCATCGCCTCGCCCACCGTCTGGTCCATCGGCCCCTTGCCGCGGCTGGCGGCCAGACGCTCGAAGGCGGCAGCTGCCGCCGTGCCGGATGCCGCCAGGAAGGCGCGCCCCTCGTCGGTGATCACATAGGACTTGCGGGTGCCCTCGACCTCGGCTGCGGCATAGCCCATGTCCTCCAGCCAGTGCAGCATCGGATAGACCGCGCCCGGGCTCGGGGCATAGCGGCCGCCCGAGCGTTCCTCGAAGGCGCGGATCAGCTCGTAGCCATGGCGCGGGGCCTCGGCCAGAAGCGACAGCGCCACCAGACGCAGGTCGCCATAATCCATCGCCCGGCCGCCCCGGCCCCGCCCTTCGCCACGGCCGCCTTTCGGGCCCCGTCCTTCACCGCAGCCTTCGCCGCGCCGTTCCATGCCGCGTCCGCGGCCACCGTTTTCCCGGCCTTCGCCGGATCTGTCATCGCGATGATGTCTCATCGTATCCTCATTTCGTTATATCGTAATTTTAGATATAACGATTCTATCGAAAACGCAAACCCAAGAAGCCGTGAGCGCCGCATCGACCAATGGTACGCCTCAGGCCCCTTTTTCCGTCGCCCCCCGCAGCGATCCCGGATGACACTCGGCGCCCCTCCGCCTATGCTGCCCCAACCCAACCCGGAGCCCCCGATGCCCCAGCCGCCCGCCTTTCCCACCGGCCCGTTCCGCTTCTTCGCCCTTGATGTCGAGACGGCGAACCATGATCGCGGCAGCATCTGCCAGCTGGGTCTGGCCTGCGTGCGCCCCGACAACAGCATCGAGCCCTGGGTCAGCCTGGTCGATCCCGGCACCGACCGCTGGGTCTTCCCCCATATCCACGGCATCACCCGGCCGATGGTGCAGGGCGCGCCCGGCATCGCCCGGGTCCTGGACCTGCTGGAACCCGCCCTGGCCGGGCGCCCCGTCTACCAGCATTCGGGCTTCGACCGCAGCGCCATCCGCGCCGCCTGCCTGGCCGCCCGCCGCCCCGAGCCCGCCTGGGACTGGCACAACAGCGTCACCACCGCCCGCCGCGCCTGGCCCGAACTGCGCGGCGCCGGCGGCCATGGGCTGGCCTCGCTGAAGCATCATCTGGGGCTGGAGTTCGATCACCACGACGCGGGCGAGGACGCCCGGGCCGCCGCCCAGGTCGTGCTGCTGGCCGAGGCGCGCGCGCCGCTGAAACACGCCGCCTGGTCCGATGACGTGATCGGCTAGGCGCCGCCCGACAGGCCCGCATCCTGCAATTGTTCCGGGTCGGGCAGATCGCGCAGGCTTTCCAGGCCGAAGGCCACCAGGAAGGCCTCGGTCGTGACATAGGTATAGGGGGCGCCGCGGCGCGGGCTGCGGGGGCCGGTGCCGATCAGGCCGCGGCCATGCAGACGGCCGATCAGGTCGCGGCTGACCTCCTTGCCGAAGATCTCCTTCAGGCCGTCGCGGGTGATCGGCTGGTGATAGGCGATGGCGGCCAGCACCGCCACGTCCCAGGTCCGCAGGTCCATCTGCTGGGCGGCGACATCGGCGGCGGCGCGCAGCACCGGCGCATAGGCGGGACGGGTGCGCAGCAGCCAGCCCTCGGCCACGCGGACGACCTCGTAGGGGCGATCGGCCAGCGCCGCCGACAGATCCTCCAGCAGCAGTTCCACCGCAGCGCCCGCCCCCACGACCCGCGCCAGATCCTGCGCCGGAACCGGGGTGGCGCTGGCAAACAGCACCGCCTCGATCCGGCGCAGCCATTCCTGCCAGCGCGCGCCCGGCGCCAGATCGGCCAGTTCCCTGTCGAACCCCTCGGCCATCACAGACCGTAGAGGCGAAAGCTGTCGCGGCCCGAAAGCTCGCGCACGGCGCCCAGCGACACCAGCCGGTCGCACAGCCGGCGCGCGGCGCGGTCCGACATCACCGCCGCCAGCGCCGAAGGCGTCACCGCATCCTGCGACAGGAACAGCCGCAGCGCGGCCGGCGCCGTCTTGGCGCGCAGCCTTGGCGCCACGGCCTGCAACACGCCCGCGCGCCGCGTCAGCTCGGCCGCCAGCGACAGCGCCTCTCGGGTGGCGGGCAGCAGGGCGCGACAGCAGGCCAGGCGCAGCTCGGCCTCGGGCAGGCGCAGGGCGCGGGCGGGCAGCTTCAGCGCCAGCAGCGGCAGCAGGTGGTCCCAGCCAAGCGCCGCCGCCAGCGCCGCATCGGCACGGATCAGGGCGCGGGTCTCGGCGCGGGGATCGTCGTCAAGGCTGGCGCGCAGCACCCGCGCCGCCTGCGCAACCGGCGATCCCTGCCCGGCATCGGCAGGCCCCGCATCGGCCAGCAGCCGCCCCGCCGCCAGCGGATGCAGGCAGGCCCGGCGCCAGTCCCGCAGGATCGCGCCGCCGGGTCCCGGCTGATCGCCCGGACGCATCAGGTGCAGCGCATCGCGCAGCGCGCCCGCGCGTTCGGGGCGGCCTTCCAGCGCGGCGCAGGCCTCGGCCGCGCGCAGCGCCAGCCGGTCGCGCAGCAGCGCCGCGGGCAGGCCCGCATGGCCAAGCGCAGCCTGCAGCGCCGCAAGCGCCCCGCCACAGGCAAAGGCCGCGTCCTCGGGGTCGTCCCAGGCGGCATCGCGCGCCCAGTCGGGGGCGGGGCGCGGCGGATCAACGGGGGGGGGCGAAGGGGGCGCACGGCGTGTCATGGCGAAAGGCTAGCGCGGCGCCTGCCCCGGGCCAAGGGGCACCTCGGGGCCCGTCGCGCACAACCGGGCCGCGATGCGCCGCTGCCACGCCACGGGACGGCGGCGCATCAGGCAGACAGGCAACGCAAGGGCCATGCAATTGCCCGCCACGGGCGGAAACCGTGACGGGCAGATGGCAGGGGAAAGTCCTATGCAAAGGCATTGATGGCCAAAAGGTCTTGCGGCGGACAGCGGCGGATCAGGAACCCGCTGCCCATTCTGTGTGCCATGCTGCGGGGCGGCGCCATATAGGTGGATTAGCACATGGCAGCGTTTTTCTGCCGTGATAGGCTGCTCACACGATCAGTTCCGAGGCCCGCCATGACTGCCCATTCCGTGCTCATCCTCGAGGACCGGCCCGAGATCTCACGCCGCCTGCAATCCGCCATCGAAGCCACCGAGGGCCTGAATGTCGCCGGGGTCGCGGGCACGCTGGACCAGGGTATGCCGATGATCTTCGAGCGCCGCCCCCGGGTGGTGCTGGTCGATATCGGCCTGCCGGACGGATCGGGGATCGAGGCCATCGCCATGTTGCAGCAGGCCGACTGGACGGTCGATGCGCTGGTGATCTCGATCTTCGGCGACGAGGCCCGGGTGGTCGAGGCGATCCGCGCCGGCGCCAAGGGCTATATCCTGAAGGGCGGCAATCTGGGCGATGTGGGATCCGACATCACCTCGCTGATCGCGGGCGGCAGCCCGATCAGCCCGGCCATCGCGCGCCATGTGCTGAACATGGTCAAATCCGGCCTGCCACACAGCACCACCCAGGACCCCGACCTGCTGACCGAGCGCGAGACCGAGATCCTGCGTGCCGTCGCCCGTGGCTACAAGCGCCGCGAGATCGCCGAACAGCTGGGCATCAGCCCCGGCACGGTGGGCAACCACATCACCAGCATCTACCGCAAGCTGGAGGTGCGCTCGAACATGGAGGCCGTCGCCCAGGCCTCTCAGGCCGGCATGATCTGAGGCGCCGATGCAATTGTCGCTCCTGCGGTCCTGGTCGGTGGTCGTGCTGTGGATCGCGGTGCTGTTCACGCTGATGATGTCGCTGCGCGTCGGGCTGATCCAGCCGGTCGCGGGGACGCAGATGATCGACCACATGGCACTGTGCCATGATCCCGCCTGCACCCAGCCCACCCCGATCACGCTGCCCTATTTCACCCCGTTCCGCTACGATCCCACCCCCGAGCTGCACCACCTGCGCGCCACGCTGCATCTCGACACGGTCCCGGAGCAGGTCCAGGCGGTCTACCTGCCGAAACTGTCGGATGATGTGACGATCGAAATCAACGGCGCCCTGCTGACCCAGCCCCTGCCCTACCGGCGGCTGTGGAACCAGCCGCTGCTGGCGCAGATCTCTCCGGCGCTGCTGCATCAGGGGGACAACAGGCTGGACGTGATCTTGCAGGGCGGCACGCCGGGACGGCTGGACCTGCACCAGGTGTTCTTCGGCCCCGCCGACCTGCTGCGCCCGGCCTATCGCGAGCGGATGATGATGGGACCTGCGCTCAGCCTGTTCGGGCTGGGGATGATGATCCTGCTGACGCTGGGCTTTGCGATGATCTGGATCCGCAGGCCGCAGGACCCAAAGCACCTGTGGCTCAGCCTGTGCTGCGCCTGTGCCTGCGTGTTCCTGGCGCAATTCGGCACCAACCTGCCCGTCGGCCCCTACCGGATCTGGAAGATCACCCAGATCACCTCGTTGTCGCTCTATTCGCTCAGCATGCTGAAATTCGTCCGCTGCCTGCTGGATCTGGCGCCGCTGCGGCTGGAACGCCTGCACATCCTGGCCACCCTGGCGGGCATCGTGCTGATGGCGGCGCTGCCGATTTCGCAGGTGGATCACGTCTCGACGCCGGTGATGCTGGTGATCATCTTCACCGGTTTCGCCACGGTCGAATTGTTGCGCCGCCACCGCGCCCAGCTGCCGCGCTCGGACTATCTGGTGTTCTTTCTGGCGCTGTCGGCGGCGCTGACCTTTTCGCTGGACGGGCTGATGCAATGGCTGACGCGCGCGCCGCCGCGCAGCATCCACCTGCTGCACCTGATGCCGCTGCTGACCACGGTGGTGGGCATGTGGCTGATCGTGTCGCAGTTCATCCGCAGCCTTGAGGGCTATGAACGCCTGACCGCCGAACTGCAGGACCGCATCGCGCAAAAGACCCAAGAGCTGGAAAGCAGCTTTGCCCTGAACGCCCGCGCCCAGCGTCAGCAGGCCGTGCATGAGGAAAGGAACCGCATCATGCTGGACCTGCACGACGGCCTGGGCAGCCAGATCGTCGGCACCATGGCCTATATGGAAAACAACGCCATTGGCGATGCCACCCTGCGCGACGCGATGGAGGACATGCTGCGCGACCTGGCGCTGATGCTCGACTGCATCGAGAATGACGAAAGCCTGATCACCCTGCTGGGGATGCAGCGCACGCGCCTGGAAGGGCTGCTGGACCGCCACGGCCTGCGCTTTGACTGGCAGATCGGCGAGGAACCCGCCTTTACCGAGGTCAACCCCTCGCGCAACCTGCAGATCGCGCGCATCGTGCAGGAGGCGATCACCAACGTCATCAAGCATGCCGGGGCGCGGGTGATCACCATCTACACCGACCGCGACCGGATCTGCATCCGCGACGACGGCCATGGCTTTGACACCGATGCGCCCGCTGGCGGGCGGCCGAAATACGGGCTGCAGGGGATGCAGCAGCGGGCCCGCCGGATCGGGGCGGATCTGCACATCGCCAGTTCGGCCCGCGGCACCGAGGTCTGCCTGGTCTTTCCCGCCCCCTGATCCGCTGCCGCGAGGGCACAGGCCCTGCCGCCGCCCCGCGCGGGATTTCCCCATTGCACATCGCCCATCGGGCGGGCTTGCTGGCGCCACCCCAGGACCACAGCAGGACACAGCGCCATGACCTTCGAAGCCAAGGAACCCGAGATCGACATGGGCGCCTTCTGGCGCACGCTGGGCGAACGCGCCACCGGCGCCACCGTCGTCACCTGCCTGCAAGACGGCCGGCCGAACGGCTTTCTGGGGCTGTCGGCGGCGCATGTCTCGGCCCATCCGCCGGTGATGCTGGTGTCGATCGGCACATCCACCTCGGCGTTGCAGGGCGTGCTGGAAAGCGGCCATTTCGCCGTCAACTACCTGCCCGAGGGCTGCGCGGCGCTGGCCACCGCCTTCGGCGGCAAGGGCGAGAAACCCTTTGTTCCCGAAGACTGGGACACGCTTGTCACCGGCGCACCGGTCTACAAGGGGGCGCTCGGGGTGTTCGACTGCAAGGTGACGCGGGTCATCGAGGAAGGCGAAACCGCGATCGTGCTGGGCGCGGTGCAGGGGGTGCGCGCGGCCGGCGCAGGCGAGCCGCTGGTGTTCTTCCGCGGCAAGTTCCTCAGCGACTAGCACCAACTGCGGCTGCCCCCCGGCCCACCTTCAGGCCCCGGGGCGGGGAACGGCGGCGGATCCCGGCAGGCCCGTTTGTCCGACCCGCTGCAAAGGCGGCAGGCCGGAACGGTGATCTGCGCGCCCACCAAAGCAAGGCCGGGGCGGCAGGCTGACCGGGGTCGGCCGGGGCTGTTTGGAAACGCCAATTTCGAGAATCTGTCGGAAGCAGTTTCCCGAGTGGCCCATATGCGGCGCTCCGCGCCAGAACGAAATACGGCCGCGGCTCCTTCGGGAGAACGTCGTTTTGGGGTCGCCCATGCCGGTCCGTTTTTACACATAGGGTAATCGCGGGCGCGAGTCGTCCGCAGCCGCAGTACCTTGCGAATTTTGGGCCGGTGGTTGTGCCCCGATAGGATGCGGATACGGGCTCACGATGGACACCGGGCCCAGACATCGAATGGAGAACAACCATGCGTGACTATATCGGCTTGGACGTATCCCTGAAAGAGACGGCAATCTCCGTTCGCTGGGGCGGCCAACGGGTCTGGCGCGGCAAATGCACCTCGGATCCACGTGCAATTGCGGCGGTTCTTCGGCGGCGCGGCCCGGATGCAAAGCGGGTCGTATATGAGACCGGTCCGCTGTTGCACTGCTCCCCAAACTTGGACAGCCGGAAGTTGGATTTTTCAGCTGCCTCACGATGACGGGCCGGTGACGCCATCGGGATAATGCATGGCAATCGGGACGTTGTATCCAATCGCGCTGTGGGGTCGGTCCTCGTTGTAGTGTCGACGCCAAGCTTCCAACTTTTCGCGGGCGTCGGCAAGGCTCATGAACCAGTGGGCGTTCAGGCATTCGGACCGGAGCTTGCTGTTAAACGCCTCAATGAAACCGTTGTCGGTCGGCTTTCCAGGTCGTGAGAAGTCCAGCGTGACCTCGTTGGCATAGGCCCAGAGTTCGAGGTCGCGAGAGATAAATTCGCTGCCATTATCGACGCGAATGGTCTTCGGGTAGCCGACCTGGGCGCAGACCTTCTCCAGCGTCTGCACGACGTCCTCGCCACGATAGGTGAAACGGGGATCGGCCGCTGGACAGAGCCGTGAATGGGTGTCGACAACGGTCAGGATGCGAAGCTTCTTGCCAATGGCCAGCTGGTCATGGACAAAATCCATGGCCCAGACATCGTTCGGCCCAATCGCTTCCTGGCGGTCCTCTCGCAGCTTCGCCTTGGCGTTGTTGCAGAACTCAGCCGGTGAAGGATTCACATCGGGAATCCATGCGGTTAGACGCGCTGCATGAGCAAGCCCAAGCCCGCCCGCTACCACACGACAAACTGGTCTACCTACAACGATGCGCTCAGGAAGCGCGGGTCACTGCTGATCTGGCTGAACAAGGAGATGGCCTGGCACGCGCCGCATGAGGGACGCCCAGGGCGCCCGCCAGTTTTCTCGGATGCCGCGATCCAGTTCTGCCTGTCGATCAAGGTGCTGTTCAAACTGCCGCTCAGACAGACAGCCGGGATGGTCGCGAGCCTCCTGCGGCTCGCAGGACTGGACTGGCCCATTCCCGACTACTCGACGCTGTGCCGTAGGCAGAAGACCCTCAAGGTGCAGATCCCCTATCGTCGTGCCGACGGGCCGCTGAATCTGCTGGTGGACAGCACCGGCATCAAGTTTCTTGGCGACGGCGAATGGCAGGCCCGCAAGCATGGTGTTCAGGGTCGTCGCCAATGGCGCAAGGTGCATCTGGCAATGGACACTACCACTTCGGATATCCGGGCCGTTGAGTTCACCCCCAGCCGGGAAGGCGACAGCCCCATCCTGCCAGACCTGTTGGGCCAGATCCCCGAGGACGAGGACATCGGCACCGTGACTGCGGATGGCGCCTACGATACCCGCCGATGTCACAGCGCCATCATCGCACGCGGCGACTCGGCAATCATACCGATCCGAAGGAACGGTCGGGCTTGGAAAGAGGACTGCCCGGCTGCCAAGGCGCGCAACGAAACCCTGCGCGCCACACGTCACTACGGCCGGGCGTTCTGGAAACGGTGGACCGGATACCACGCTCGCAGCCGCGTGGAGGCCAAGATGCGCTGCATCAAGTCCTTCGGCGAGCGCATCGCTGCAAGGGACCCCGATCGCCAAACCGCCGAAATCCACATCCGCGTCGCTCTTATCAATCGCTTCAACGCGCTCGGCACCGCCGAGGTTGTTCGCGTGGCCTGAGCCTGAACGGGAAAGGGGCACTCACGTCTCAGGCCGCCTTTCTGCAACAACGCCGCCCGACATCCGCAGATCGCAGCCAGCCTGTCCGGTGTGATCCCTGCCCTGACGGGCCGCCCGTGCCTGCTGACAGTAAGGTGGATCCTGGTCATTCCGGTGCAGCCGGTCCCGACGGCGACACTGCCGTCGCGCTGCCCCGTGTTGCAGGGGGTCGGCCGCCCGGCGGACAGCCGGGCGAGATCCGCAAGCCGTATGGCAGAGCGTGCCCCCCTGCCCGGCGCGCCGGCTTCCCGTGACTGGATCTGCCGCGCGGCCCCCTCCCATGGTCCGGGGATCGCATCGGACCGTCGAGGCATTCGCGACGATGCGCGGCGCCGCTCTGCCCCGCGATGGGATCCCTGCCGTGCCGCCGAGACGGTGCCGCCGGGAAGAATGCCCGCCGCCGCCCGGGCCCATGAGCCTCCAGTTGGCACGCTTCTGGACCGCCCCCGGGCCGAGCCCGTGGCGCCGCAGGTCAGCCTGTGCAGCGGCCCGGCATCGCTCCCGGCAAATCCTGCCGCGCGGTCAGACGGGACCACTGCCAGGCGGGGCCGCTGCCAGACCGGGCCACCGTCAGACGAGGCAGAGGCGTGCCATGACCCCCTCGATGCCCGGGGGCAGGTCCCCGGCTTGGCGATCCCGCGCAACGATCCGCCACTGCTCTTTCCGGGCGCGGGCAGACACTTCCCCAGGGACAGCCCTTATCGCCGGACCCGCTCCGGCGCCGCAGCCCGGGCCCCCCGATGACCACCGGACCACCGAAGGCCCCCCTGCCCTTCGCTCACATGCGGCTGTCGTCCTGCAGGGCCTTCTCGAAGAAGACATCCGGATAGGGATCCTCGTTGAAGCGCGGGATCTCGCTCCAGCCCAGCTTGCGATAGAGCGCCACCGCCTCTGGCAGGGCCGAGTTGGAATCGAGCCGCAGCAGCGTGATGCCCAGCTCCCGCGCGCGGGCCTCGGTGCGTTCCATCAGCGCCCGCGCCAGCCCCATGCCGCGCGCCGCAGGCGATACCCACATGCGCTTGATCTCGGCATAGCCCTTGTCGGTGCCCTTCAGCCCGACGCAGCCGATCGGCATTCCGTCCGACAGCGCCAGCAGGAAGCTGCCCTGCGGCGGCATCATCGCCGCGGCCTCGGGATCTGCCGACAGGCGCACGTCGAACCCCTGCTGCAGCCTTCGGCCCAGTTCCTCGTAATAGGCGGTCAGGCAGGCCAGCGCGCGCGGATCGGTGGGGCTAACCTCCTCGAAGGTGGTGCGCGGAAAGGCCAGCGCCGTCGCGACGATATCCATCGCCGCCAGCAGGACCTCGGGGCGGGGATGGCGGGCGATGATCTCCTCGGCCTGCGCATCCGAGAGGGATTCATAGGCCGCGAACTCGGTCTCGCCCTTGGCGGTCAGCCGGGCGATGCGGCGGCGGCCGTCCTCGGGGCTGGGACCGGTGGTGATCAGCCCTTCATCTTCCAGACCGCGCAACAGGCGGCTGGCCAGCCCGCTGTCAAGGCGCAGGTAATGCCGGATCTCGGCGATGTCGGTGATGCCACGGCCGATGGCATTGAGGACCCGCGCCGGGCCAAGCGGCCGCCCCCGCCCCAGGAACGAGGCATCCAGCACGCCGGCTTCGGTGGTGACGGCGCGGTGGAAACGGCGGGTACGGGCAACGGGATCTTTCAGCATTCTGGGCCTCATGAGGAATTTACCTGACAATAGTCAGACACATATCCTTCCGCAAGACGGATGTTGGAAGCGGCGCTTATGGGGGAATTTAGCGCCCTTTACCGCCGCGATATGGCCCCTCCCCTTGCGTCCGATAAATCCCTTCCCCATGGGGAAGGTCCCGGTCCGGCGGAGCCCTGCCCATAGGCTCCGGCACGCGCCGACAGGTCCCGCCCTTCCAGCCACGCCGCCGCGCCGGGCCCAGCCTGTCGAGAGGGCCTGCCCGCACTGCCACCCCGCCGCCAGACCCCGAGCCCCCCTCTGCAGGAACGAGACTGCCGCAAGCCTCCCCCTGCCCCTTTTGGCCACCGCAACCGCGAAGCGCACCTTCCCCGCAGGGAAGCAGACCCAGACCCAGACCCAGACCCAGACCCAGACCCAGACCCAGACCCAGACCCAGACCCAGACCCAGACCCAGACCCAGACCCAGACCCAGACCCAGACCCAGACCCAGACCCAGACCCAGACCCAGACCCAGACCCAGACCCAGACCCAGACCCAGACCCAGACCCAGACCCAGACCCAGACCCAGACCCAGACCCAGACCCAGACCCAGACCCAGACCCAGACCCAGACCCAGACCCAGACCCAGACCCAGACCCAGACCCAGACCCAGACCCAGACCCAGACCCAGACCCAGACCCAGACCCAGACCCAGACCCAGACCCAGACCCAGACCCAGACCCAGACCCAGACCCAGACCCAGAAAAAGGTGCCATGCCCCGCCCCTCGTGCAAGCCCTTTCGTGGCCCTTCGCCCGGCCCTGCCTGGCCTTCCCCGCGGGGAAGCCCCCTTGCCTGCCTGCCCCGTCGCCCGGCCCCCGCCCCCGACGCCCGGCCCCCGCCCCCACAGCGGCACGGCCCGGCGCCCAAATGCAAACGCCCCCGGAGGGCGGCTCCGGGGGCGTCGGGTCTTCCCTGCGGGGAAGGCTCAGTCCAGCTGGTCCAGCATCTGCTTCACCGCCTCTTCCAGCCGCCGCCGGTCGATGGTGGAAAAGTCGCGCTCCAGCCGCAGCTCCAGCCGCCCGTTCGAGGCGGTGCAGCGCGCCCGGCCCTCGCGGCGCTGGAACTGGAAGCTGGTGCGCGCAGCACCGGGCGCCTTGGCCTTGGGGGTAGCGGCCTTGGGCGCGGGCGCGGCCTCTGACAGGCCCGCGTGGCGGCGCAGCACGGCAAGCTCGTCCCGGACCGAGCGATTGTCCATCGGCGCCAGATCCGCCTTGATCGCGGGCACCACGCCCTCGACCTCCTCGATCTTCTGGACCAGCGCCAGACCAAGAGCGCGCGGGATGTCGGGGGCAAAGCGCAGCGTGTCGCCCAGCCGCGCCATCAGCTTGATGAAGCTGCGGATGTAGCTGCGCTTCTGGTAGCCCGCCGACTGGAACAGCTCGGCCACGGCCTTGTCGGCGTCATCCTCGCGGGTCGAGGGGTCGGCGGCATAGTCGATGGCCAGCTGCGCCATCTCGGCGAACGAGATGTCCTTGCGCACCAGGTTCTCGTCCACCATGCGGCGATAGAGCGTCTCCAGCTCGTCGCCGGGCTGGGTGACGACGGCCGGGATCGTGCCCCAACGCTCGGCCTCGCCGGTCTCGTCCAGCAACGCCCGGTAGGCGGCCAGACGGCGGAAGCCCTGTACCAGCTCGTACCGGCCATCGGCGCGGGCCTCGACCCGGATCGGGTTCGACAGCCCCAGAGAGGCGATCGAGCCCTTCAGCTCGGCCAGCTCGTAGTCGATGCCCTTGGCGCGGTCGCGCACCAGCTTGGCGGTGTCGATGCTGTCGAGGGGCAGCAACTCCATCACCAGACCAAGGCGCTTCAGCCGCATGTGCTCATGCGCCAGGGCGTCGTTCTCGGCACGGATCTGGGCCTCGATCTCGTGGCGGGCGCGGCTGCTTTCGGCGGTCTCGCCGATGGCGGTGGCCATGGGCCCGCGGCGGCGCGGCGCCTCGGGGGTCTCGGGGGCGTCCTCGGCGACCTTCCCCGCGGGGACGATGGGCGCGGGCGCGGGGGCCTGCGCCGGGGCGGCCTCCTCGGGCATTTCGATGTCGAACATTCGTCTCTTGCGTGCCATGCCTCAGCCTCCTTTCAGACCTTGTCCCAGGCCGCGATCGCGTTGGTCTTGAACTCTTCATAGGCCCGGTCAAAGCTGGCGCGGGCCCGCCGCCAGGTCTCGCGCGTCATCGAGCGGTAGTCGATCTCGTAGACCGAGGACAGGAAGCGGCCGGATTGCTCGACCGCGCGGGTCATTTCGATCGGGTGTTCAGTCACATGATCGCCAAAGACCTTTCGGAACGCTTCCAGCATCGCGCGGTGCAGGTCGTTGCCGGGCTCGTAGCGGGTCATCAGGAAGCGGATGTCGGCAAAGGCCTTGGGCAGGGTGATGTTCCCCGCGGGGAAGGTGCCGGAAAAGCCGTGCGAGAGATCCTCCAGCGCCTCGGCCAGCTGACCGATGAAGGAGGTGGTGCTGTCATATTCCCAGTAGCCGGGGCCAGAGGGGATATAGAGCATGTCGGCGGCGAAGACCGCGTTCATCGACTGGTAGCCGATGGCGGGGGGGCAGTCGAACAGGATCAGGTCGTAATCGTCATCGGCAATGCCATCGAGGTAGCGGCTGACGGCGGCGAAGAAGGTCCATTCCGGGTTCAGGTGCCGGTACTGCGCCGAGGCAAATTCGACGAAGGCGGCGTTGGCGCAGGAGGGGATGATGTCGATGGTGGACCAGGCTGTGGTCTTGATGAAATCTGCATGGCGCAGCTCGTCCAGGCCCATGTCGCGGATCGAGGCGGGGATCTTGCGCTGCGGCAGCGCGGTCCCGGAGGCCGCGCCGGTGACGGCAGCGTTCATCCGATCGGTCTCTCGGATCAGGTCGCGGGCCATGATGCCCCAGACGGTATAGTCCTCGGCCACGTCGGTCAGGCCCATGGAATGCGACAGTGTCGCCTGGGGGTCGAAGTCGACCACAAGAACCCGGTAGCCATCCAGCGCCGCCGCATGGGCGAGGTGCAGTGCCACGGTGGACTTGCCCGCACCGCCCTTGAAGTTGGCAACGGCGGCGCGGAAGGCACGCTTGCCGGCGGGGCGCTCGGGCATCAGGGACTTGCGGTTGATCTTCATGCGGCGGCGCAGCTCGTTGATCTCTTCCAGCGAATACCAGCGCTGGCGGCCGTCTTCCTCGACTTCCCCGCCGGGAAGACTGGGGTCGGCAGCCAGCCGGCCACGGAAGGTCGACTGGTTGATGCGGAAGATCAGCTCGGACACCTCCCACGAGGAAAACCGGCGCAGCGTCTTGGTGTGCTCGGGGCTGAAGGTCTGCTGGCGGATCCAGCCCTGCATCTTCAGCGACTGCGCCTGAAGTCGCGCCAGATCGGTATGGGTATACATGAAAACCTCAACGTAAATTCTGCTCTGTTTCCTAAATACGCCGGATTTGCTTTTCCGGTAAAGAGAGAGTTTACTGAACGTCGATCTTCCCCGCGGGGATGTTTACGCCCTGAACAGCCCGGAGAACCCCGGACGAATCGTTCCCGTCCGCCCCGGGCCGCCGATGCCGCCAAAGGGGGCCGGAAATAGAGGACAGTTTGCCGGGCAGGGGACTGGAATAGGGGACATTTCCAGCGGATTAGAGGACACAAGAAACTGTCCTCCAATACCTATTAATACCCAATTCATTTCGTTTGATTGGGTTCGCATCCGTCCCCTGACCGCCCCCGCTTGACAGAATCGAGAAACCGGACGTTAATGGCCACAGAACGAGGAAGAGCGTTGGCAAGCCCTTCCCAGCGGGGTTCCAAACCCCGGAGGACGAGACAGGCAGGCAGGGCAGCCCCCTGCAGGAGACGACGATGCAGGTGGCGAAACCCGCCGGACCGGGTGCGGCGGCACGCAAATACGACATTCTGTCGGCGCTGATGGCCCATGCCCTGGCACAGGACCGGTTGGCGCAGCGGCGCGTGCTGCGGATCATGGCGCTGATCACCGCCCGCTACAACTGGGCGCGGGACGAACTTTGCGTCGGTCAACGCGAAATCGCCCGGCTGTGGTCGGTGGATGAACGCACCGTCAGACGAGAGATGGCCTGTCTGCGCGCCATGGGCTGGCTGGTGCCCAAGCAGCGCGGCGCCCGCGGGCGCCTCAGCGTCTATGGCCTGGACCTGGAGCGGATGCTGGAAGACACGCGCCCCACCTGGGACAACATCGGCCCCGATTTCGTCGAACGGCTGGACCCGGCCCGCAAGCCGCCCCAGGACAGCAACGTGGTGCCGCTGCGCGCCCATCCCGTGCCGCAGGGGACGGGGCCCTGGGCGGCGCTGCAGGCGCATCTGCAGGCCGAGGACGCGGTGACCTATGGCGCCTGGTTCCACGCGCTGCGGCAGGTGTCGGCGGGGCAGGGGCGGCTGGTGCTGGCGGCGCCTTCGGCCTTCCATGCCAGCTACGTGCGGACGCATTTCCAGACCCGCCTTGATGCCGCGTTGCGTCGCCTTGATCCCACCCTGACCGAGATCCGCATCGAGGGCTGACGGCGGCATCTGGCCGCGCGGCTGCAAAGGGGCGGGTTTTGCTGTAGCATGGCGCCAGCCGCGCCCCGCGCGGCCTCAAGGAGGAGGATCCGATGAACACCATGACAACCGCCACGATGGCCCGGGCGCTGTACCGGGCCCAGGGCCGCAAGGCCGAGGTCCGGCTGGCCGAGAAGGTCCGCGAATGCCAGGACGAGGGCCGGCCCGAGGAAGCCGCCGAATGGAACGCCCTGCGGCGCCAGCTGCAGGAACTGCGCGGGCCCCATCAGGGCTGAGCGGCGTCTTCCCCGCGGGGAAGATCACCAAAAGACGGCCGGCAGGGATCCCTGCCGGCCGCGTCGTTTCCTAGGGGGCTCAGGCGGGCAGGGCTTCGGCCTCGGTGCACAGGCGCGCCAGATCCTCGGGGTCGAGGGGGACGCCGGGGATCTGCGCGATCGAGGTCAGCGGACCCGAGAGGATCGAATGCCGCCCCACCGGATCGCTCAGCAGATCACCCGCCCGGCCCTTGACGCCGCCACGTTCGTCAAAAAGCGTCTGGATCTTCGGCCCCATGACGGGGTGGTCCAGCCAGTCGCCCAGCCGCGACCAGGCATCCAGCCGCACCGGTACCGGGCGGCCGGGCAGGTCGATCCTCTGGGTCAGGCGGATGTCGCGGGACGAGGCGCCGATCTGCACCTCGGTCGGGCCGCCCGACTGCACCCAGGCGGCGGCTTCGGGGTGCCAGTGCTGCAGATGCGCGCGCGGGACGGCGATCTCGACGGTGCGGGTCTCGCCGGGGGCGAGGTGCACCTTGGCCCAGCCGCGCAGTTCGCGGGGCGGGGTGATCACCGGGGCGGCGGGCTCGTGGACGTAAAGCTGCACGACCTCGGCGCCGGGGCGGGCGCCGGTGTTGGTCAGATCGATCCGGGCGCGGAAGGCGATCGGGTCCCCGAGGGGGCAGACATCGACCGACAGGCCCGCATAGGCGAAGGTGGTGTAGGACAGGCCGAAGCCGAAGGGATAGTCGACCGCCACGTCGCGGGCGTCGTAGGAGCGATAGCCGATGTGAATGCCCTCGGCATAGGTGACGTTCTGGAATTCGCCGGGGAAGGACAGGTGCGCGGGGCTGTCCTGCAGCCGCACGGGGATGGTTTCCGCCAGCCGCCCCGAGGGGTTGGCATCGCCCAGCAGGATGTCGGCCATCGCCTCGCCCTGGGCCTGGCCGGTCAGCCAGAATTCGACGATGGCGCGGGCGCCGTCGCGCCAGGGGGCGGTGGTGACGACGGCGCCGTTCGCCAGCGCCACGATCACCGGGATGCCGGCGCGGGCGAGGGTGTCCAGAAGCGCCAGCTGCTGGGCGGGCAGGTCGATGCTGTCGCGGTCACCGCCCTCGGCCTCGGCGCTGTCGGGCAGGCCAAGGACCAGCAGCACGGTGCAGGCCTCCTGCGCGGCCGAGAGGGCCTCGCACAGCAGGGCCTCGTCGGGGGCACCATCCGCCAGCGTATAGCCGGGGGCGAAGGTCAGCGGGCAGGTGGCGGTGCGGGCGATCAGTTCGTCCAGCAGCGTGGTGACACGGGTGGCATGGACCCGGGAACTGCCGGCGCCCTGATAGCGCGGCGTGCGGGCCAGTTCGCCGATCACCGCCAGCGACCCGATCGAGGCCAGATCCAGCGGCAGCGCGCCGTCGTTCTTCAGCAGCACCGCGCTTTCGGCGGCGGCGCGGCGGACCAGGGCGTGGTGGGCGTCATGATCGACGGGGCAGGGGGTGCCGCTGGTGCGTTCCGCCAGCAGGGCGATGCGGTCGATGATGGTGTCAAGGCGCGCCTCGGGCACCTCGCCGCGGGCGAAGGCCTGGGCGATGCGGGGATCGGTGGGGCGGCCCGGCATCCGCAGGTCCATCCCGGCATTGATCGCCGCGACCGGATCATAGACCCCGCCCCAGTCGGAAATCACCAGCCCGTCAAAGCCCCATTCCTGTCGCAGGATCTGCTCCAGCAGCAGCGGATCCTGCGAGACATGCACGCCGTTGACGCGATTGTAGGAGGTCATCACCGACCACGCGCCAGAGGATTTCAGCGCGATCTGGAAGTTGCGCAGGTAGATTTCCCGCAGGGTCCGCTCGTCCATGTTGGCCGAGATCCGGTGGCGGTCGATCTCCTGGTTGTTGGCGGCGAAATGCTTGAGACAGGCGGCGACGCCGATGCTCTGGATGCCGCGGGCCGAGGCGCCTGCCAGCAGGCCTGACAGCAGCGGGTCCTCGGAATAGTATTCGAAGTTGCGGCCGCACAGCGGGCTGCGTTTCAGGTTCAGGCCCGGGCCCAGCACCACGTCGACGCCCATCGCGCGGGCCTCGCGGCCGAGGGCTGCGCCGACTTCCTCGATCAGGGCTTCGTCCCAGGAGGACGCGAGCGTCACCGCCGGCGGAAAGCAGGTGGCGGGGGCCGAGCGTTCCAGCCCCAGGTGGTCGGGGTTCTCGTCGTTTTGCACGCGCAGGCCGTGGGGGCCGTCGGCAAAGCGCACCGCCCGCAGGCCCAGCCCCGCATGGGTGGTCCAGTAGTCGTGGCCGGTGACGAAGGGCAGCTTCTGGTCCGGGGTCGCAGCCGGGCCGGTGGTGTCGGTTGGGTGGGTCATTGTGGTCCTCGCAGGCTCCGGGGCCGGGGCATCGACGCCCGGGCGGACCGGTATTCCCCAGCCAGATCACCATTTGTAATCGTTTGCAATTGCAGTTTCGGCTTTGCCGGAACCGGCGTCGCGGGAATGATCACGAAACGGGCTCAGACCGGAAGGGAGCGGTCGTCGAGGATGGTTTCCATGGTGAAGTAGGAGGTGATGGTCTCCAGCTCGATCTTTTCGATGATGCGCTGGTAGACGCGGTCATAGCTGGCCATGTCGCTGGTGGCGATCTTCAGCAGGTAATCGTAGTCGCCGCCGATGCGGTAAAAGCCGATGATCTCGGGGATGGTGGCGACATGGGCGCGAAAGCGTTTCAGCCAGTCGGCGGAATGGCTGCGGGTGCGCACCATCGAGAAGACGATCAGATCCGCCCCCACCGCCTGCGGATCCAGCCGCGCCTGGTAGCCGGTGATCACCCCGGCGCCTTCCAGCGCCTTCAGGCGGCGCCAGTAGGCATTCTGCGACAGGCCCACCAGCTCGGCGATCTCGCGTTGCGAGCGCGCGGAGTCGCGCTGCAGGGCGTGCAGGATCCGGCGATCCGTTTCATCTAGATTGATGGTCATGATTGGGTCAGATACTGCAAAATTTCGGGAATGATGTAGATAATCAGACGAAAATATGCGCCATATGTCAATATTATCCATCGCAAATGATCTGCGAGCGGTAAAATGACCCAGGCCCTGTCCTTCCCGACCTCCCCGGATGCTTCCCTGACGGCGTTGCAGCGTTTTGCCCGCAGCCTGTCGCGGCCCGATGCGCTGGAGCAGATCCGCGCCGGGCTGATCGGCGAGGGGATGGCCTTTGACACCCCCTTCGGCACGCAGCATCTGCTTTATGCCGATTACGTGGCCTCGGGGCGGGCGCTGCGCCAGGTCGAGGATTTCGTCCAGGCCGAGGTGCTGCCCTATTACGCCAATAGCCATACGGAGGCGTCTTTTGTCGGCCGCACCATCACCCGGATGCGCGAAGAGGCCCGCGCCATCATCGCCGCGCAGCTGGGTGCCACCGCCGACTGCCACGTGATCTTTGCCGGCAATGGCGCCACGGGCGGGCTGAACCGGATCGTTGGCCTGCTGAACCTGCGCGAGCGCGTGGCGGCGGGCGAGGACATCCGCGTGCTGATCGGCCCCTACGAGCACCATTCCAACATCCTGCCCTGGCGCGAGAGCGGCGCGCGCGTCACCGAACTGCCCGAGGCCCGGGGCGGCGGTGTCGACATGGCGGCGCTGCAGGCGGCGCTGGAGGAGGCACAGGGGGCATCGCTGATCGTCGGCAGCTTCTCGGCCGCGTCGAACGTCACGGGATTGCTGAGCGATACGGACGCGGTGACGGGGATGCTGAAGGCGCATGGCGCGCTGGCGATCTGGGACTATGCCTGCGGCGCGCCTTATCTTGAGATGGACATGAAGTCGGGCACGGGCTGCGCCAAGGATGCCATCGTCTTTTCGGCGCACAAGTTCCCCGGCGGCCCCGGCGCATCCGGCGTGGCGGTGGTGCGCGACAGCATCGTGGCGCGGGCGACGCCGACGCTGCCGGGGGGCGGCACGGTCAGCTTCGTCTCGCCCTGGACGCAGGTCTATTCGGGCCGGGTCGAGGCCCGCGAAGAGGCCGGAACGCCCAATGTCGTCGCCGACATCCGCGCGGCGCTGGCGGTGATGGTGAAGGCGGCGGTCGGCACCAAGGTCATCGGCGAACGGGACGAGGCGCTGCGCCAGCGGGCACTGGCCGCCTGGGTCCAGGTGCCGGAACTGCAGATCCTGGGCCAGAATGCGGACAGCGCCGCGCTGCCGGTCTTCAGCTTCCGCGTCTTCGGGGCAAAGGGCCGGGTGCACCACCAGCTGTTCACCCGGATGCTGTCGGATCACTACGGCGTGCAGGCGCGCGGCGGCTGTGCCTGCGCGGGCCCCTATGCGCATCGGCTGCTGGGGATCGATGCAGCGGCCTCGGACGCGCTGATGGCGCGGCTGGCGGCGGGCGAAGAGCTGGAGAAACCCGGCTGGACTCGGCTGAACCTGTCGTACCTGCACGATGACGCGCAGGCCGACCGGATCATCGCCGCCGTGGCCGATCTGGCCGCCCGGGCCGAGGATCTGGCGCGGCTTTACACCTGCGACACCACCACGGCCCGGTTCAACGCGGCCTAGTTGGGCTGATCGGCCTAGTCGGCCGGCCGCAGGGCCGCCAGTTCGCACATCAGCTGCAGGCGGGCCTTGCGCGCGGTCACCTCGTCATGGGGGACCACGCCAAGGGCCTTCAGCTCGGCCAGGCAGCCGGGATAGTCGTAATCCTCGGCCAGCCGCCCCGAGAGGGTGCTGCTGGTGATGGCGATGGCGATGCCCTCTGCGCGCAGCTCGCGGATCACGGGCATCCAGTCGCGCGGTACCTGGCCCCGGCCGAAGCCATCCAGCACCAGCCCCTTGGCGCCGCTGTCGACGGCGGCGCGCAGCAGCAGGGGAGAGGCCTGCATGGCCGCCGGCAGGATGTCGACCCGGGGCAGGGGGGGCGTCAGGCTGCCGTAATGCGGCTTGGCCCAGGGCACCGGGCGGCGCAGGTCGACGAAATCGCCATCCACCGTGCCCAGCGGCCCATGCCCGACCGAGGCAAAGCCCCCCAGCCGGTAGGTCGAGACCTTGCGGACATGGCGCGCCTCGTGCACCGACTGGTCGAAGACCAGCAGCGCGCCGGCGCCATGGGCGGCGGGCGAGGCGGCAACGGTGATCGCGTCACGGATGTTGGGGGCGGCGTCGCTGCCGGGCGCATAGGGCACGCGCTGCGCCCCGGTCAGCACCAGACCCGCCTCGGGGAAGTCGCAGATCAGGTCCATTAGATAGGCGCTGTCTTCCAGCGTGTCGGTGCCTTGGCTGATGACGACGCCGGTTGCGCCCTCGGCCAGCGATTGCGCGGCGCAGTCGCGCACCATGAACAGATCGTCGAAGGTGATCGCATTCGAGGGCTTCTGCGCCAGCGTCACCACCTCCAGCGTCACCGACAGATCGAGGTTTAGCGTATCGACCAGCTCGGTCCCGGTCATCGCGCCTGCCACGGCCCTGCCGCTCGCGCCCTGAAGCGAGGCGATGGTGCCGCCGAGGGCAAAGAGGACGATCCTGGGTTCGGTGCTCATGAGAGGGGGCCTTCGTGGTGTGACATGATCCCACCGCTACCCTTTCGGCGGCGATTTGCCCAGAGGCGCCGGAACGGCAGGGCTTCACCGTGGGGCGAGCGGGGGATTTTCGCCCTTTTCCGGCGCGCCGTGGCATGGCAGTCCTGCCGGACCCGAAGCAGAGGCCCAGATGAGCGCGCATTCCCCTTCCGCCCCCGGCTGGCACAGCGTTTCGACCAGTGTGGTCGGGCGCGAGGCCCGCCATGCGCTGTGGCAGGAGACGGCGAACCGGCTGTTCCCATCGAGCGTCCTGGCCGAGGGGCCGGGGGCCGAATTCTTCGGCGCGCTGTCGTGGCTGCAATGCGGGGCGGTGCTGATGGCGGATTTCGTCTCGACCGCGACGGAGGTGCTGCGCGACGAGGCGCAGATCGGCACCGAGGATCTGTGGTACGAGGTCTGCCTGCAGGTCGAGGGCAGCTGCCGGCTGGAACAGCACGGCCGCGCCATCGCGGTGCAGCCGCGCGACATCGTGCTGTATGACAGCCAGCTGCCCTACCGGATGACCTTTGACGGGCCCTACCGGCAGATCGCGCTGAAGGTGCCGCGGGCGCAGCTGGCGGACCGGGTGGCGGGGCTGGAGGGGCTGATCGTGCGGCAGGTCTCGGGGCAGTCTCTGCCGGGGCGGTTCCTGTTCGATTTCGTGCTGACGGTCTGTGATGAACGCCCCGAAAGCGGCCGGGCGCCGCTGGCGGACCGCATCGGGGCGCATGTGGTGGCGCTGCTGGTGACGGCGCTGTCGGACATGGCGGGCGAGGGGCGGCCAAGCGCGGGGCGTCAGGCGCAGCTGGCGCGCGCCAAGGCGCATATCCTGGCGCATCTGGATGATCCGGCACTGACGCCTGCGGCGGTGGCAGGGGCGCAGGGGCTGTCGCTGCGCGCGCTCTATGCCCTGTTCGAGGGCGAGGAGCTGCAGGTTTCCGGCTGGATCAAGGCGCAGCGGCTGGAACGCATCCGCCGCGATCTGGGCGACGGGATGCTTTCGGCCGAGCCGATCACCGCCATCGCCCTGCGCCGCGGCTTTCGCGATTTCCCGCATTTCAGCCGGGCCTTCCGGGCCCGCTATGGCATGGCGCCGCGCGACTATCGCAAGGCGCGGCTGGGACCGGAGCCGCGCGATGACTGACACCCCCGTCCCCGACATCGAGATCCGGGGCCTCGGCCGCCGCTTTGCCACCCGCGAGGGCACGGTCGAGGCGCTGCGCGGCGTCGATCTGCGCGTGGCGCCGGGCGAATTCGTGGCCATCGTCGGGCCCTCGGGCTGCGGCAAGTCCACGCTGTTGCGGATGGTGGCGGGGCTGGATCAGCCGGACGCGGGTCAGGTGCGCCTGCAGGGCCGCGATCCGGTGGCCTTCCGGGCGGGCGGCGATCTGGGCATTGCCTTCCAGGATCCGGCGCTGCTGCCCTGGCGATCCGTCTACGACAACGTGGCCTTTCCCTTGCAGGTGCTGAAGCGGCCGGTGCGCGCCCATGACGGGCGGATCCGGGCGCTGATCGATCTGGTGGGGCTGACGGGCTGGGACCGCCACCTGCCGGGGCAACTGTCGGGGGGGATGCGGCAGCGGGTGGCGATCGCGCGCAGCCTGGTCAGCGATCCGAAGATCCTGCTGCTGGACGAACCCTTCGGGGCGCTCGACCAGATCCTGCGGCGGCGGATGAACATCGAATTGCAGCGCATCTGGTCCGAACGCCGCCTGACCACGCTGCTGGTCACCCATGGCATCGAGGAGGCCGTCTTTCTGGCCGACCGGGTGGTGATCATGCAATCGGGCCCGGGCCGGGTGGCCGAGGTGGTGAAAATCCCCTTCCCCCGCCCCCGGGGCCCGGAGCTGCTGCGCGACCCGGCCTTTCATGCGCTGTGCGAGGCGCTGATGGCGCGGCTGGATCCTACTGCGGATAGCAGATGATCGACAGGTAGCGGATCGGCCGGGCGATATGGCGTTCCGGCCCGTGCGGCGCATCGGAATCAAACAGCAGCGAATCCCCCGGCTCCAGCACATAGAGCGTGTCGCCGTGGCGGTATTCCAGCGTGCCCTCCAGCATGTAGAGCATCTCGATCCCCTCGTGCTGGAAGACCGGGAAGGTGTCGCTTTCGTCCCTGAGGGTCAGCAGGTAGGGTTCCACCACCACCCCGCTGTCGGTCGAGCCGATATGGCCCAGAAGGTTGTACTGATGGCCCGCGCGGGTGCCGGCGCGCTTGATCTCGACCCCTTGTCCGGCCTTGACGTGGACGGCGGTGCGCGGCTGGTCATAACCCGAGAAGAGCTGCGTGATCGGCACCCTCAGGCTGTCGGCCAGCGCCTGCAGCGTCGACAGGGAAGGCGAGACCAGGCCGTTCTCGATCTTCGACAGCGCCCCCACCGACAGCCCCGCCTGCGCCGCCAGGTCGGAACCGGTCATCCGCTGCCGCTTGCGCAGGTCGCGGATCTGGCGGCCGATGGCGATTTCCAGGTTCTTCTCGCGGGTTTCGCGCACCGCATGGGGGTTCTGCGACAGCGCGGGGGTGTCCTTGGTGGCGGTCAAGGTGGTCTCCTTTCAGGCCCGGCGGGCGGGCCCGGGATGGCCGTCAGGGTAGGACAGGGCAGGTGGGCGCTGCAAGGCACAGGCGAATGTGCGGGCGCCTTTCCCGCGGGGCAGGAAGGGGGCGGCCCGCCGGGGCCGCCCGCCGTCGCGGAGCTACAGCACCTTGTCCTGCAACGTGTAGCAGATCTGCCCGATCAGGTCCGAGGGCATCCTTGCGCCGCGCCCCTCGGGATTGCCGGCCAGCAGGTTCTTCAGCTTGTCCTCGGCCACGTCGGGGGGGGATCCATAGGGGATTTCCTCGACGAACATGCCCTTGGCGTCGAACAGCATCACGTAGGAGGTATGGTCCATCGTGTACTCTCCGCCGCCCAGATCGACCCGGTTGGCGAAGATGTCGAAGCTGGAAAGCGCCTTGCGGGTTTCCGCCGGATCACCCGTCACCCCGATCACCCCCGGCACCCACGAGGTATAGCCCCGCAGCTGGTCCAGCGTGTCGCGTTCGGGATCGACCGAGACGAAATAGACCTTCAGGTCCTTCGCCTGCGGCAGGTCCTCTTTCCACAGCGCCAGATCGCCCATGGTGGTGGGGCAGACATCGGGACAATGGGTGAAGCCGAAGAACACCGCCGAGGGCGCCCCGCTCAGCGTCGCCTGGGTGAACGTGCCCCCGTCGGTGCGTTCCAGCCGGTAGTCGCCCTTGCCCAGCAGGGCCGCCTTGTTGGCCTGCACGCGGGGTTCGATCACCAGCAGGGCAAGGGCGGCCACAAGGCCCGCCCCCACCAGCCCGACCGTCATGCGTTCGGCAAAGCGCGACATGTCAGTTCTTCGCCGCGGGCTTGGCCATGTGGCCCGTGCCGTGATCCATGTGATCCATGCCCTTGGCGTTCGGCGCCAGGATCGCCAGCGGCAGGGTGACGGTGCCGGCATGTTCGAAGGTCAGCGTCACGTCGACCGTCTGGCCTTCCTTCAGCGGCTGCTTGAGGTCCATGAACATCAGGTGATAGCCGCCGGGGGCCAGATCGACCTTGCCATGGGCGGGAACCTGCAGGCCCTTGGGCAGCGGGCGCATCTTCATCACGCCGTCCTGCATCGCCATCTCGTGGATCTCCACATGGCCGGCGGCGGGGCTTGTGGCCGAGACCAGCCGATCGGCGGCGCCGGCATTGGTGATGCTGACAAAGCCGCCCGCCACCGGGGCATTGGGCAGGGTGGCGCGGGCAAAGGCCTGGCCCAGGGTCAGATCGCCCAGGGTGACGGCCTTGGGCGCGTCCATCTTCATCGCCATGTCGCCATGGTCATGGGCGGGCGCCTCGGCGGCGGTGACGGTGATCTTGGGCGCCGGGTTCGGCACGTCATGCGATCCCGAGGTGTCGCTCCAGTCGACGGAAGCGTCGTCGCAGTCCTGCCTGGTCGGGAAATACAGCACCGTGCCGGGCGCAAGGTCGGGGCCTGCGGTGCCGCGGATGGTGAATTCGTCATACCAGGCGTCCTCAAGCGTGCCGCCGGACCAGGTGACCTCCTGCGGGCCTTCGGTGACGGTGCTGCCGTGGCTGGTCATCGGCGTGGCATAGGGGCCGGTGGTGATCGACAGGTCCCAGCCCGCCTTGGGCATGGGTTTCACCGCGTAGAAGCCCTGCGGGATGGTCAGGTGGATCGCATGGGTCGCCTTGCCGTCGCAGCCATGCGGCACGCGCAGGGTGATCTTGCCGGTGGCACCAGAGGCAATGGTGCCTTCGGCGATGGTGACATGGGCCAGGGCAGGGCTGGAAAGCGCGGCCAGGGCGGCCACGGTGCAAAGAAGGTGTTTCATCCGGATACTCCGATGGATCCCGCGGATCGCGGGGGGATGGGTCTGATGCAAAGGAAAGGGGATCAGACCGCCATCGGGGGCGCGCGCGCCGTCAGCCCGAAGTCCAGCCTTTGTCGCGGCAGCCGTTGCGGGCTGGGGCGGGGCAGGTGGTAATCCGACAGCAGCACCCGATGGGCATCGGGGGCGGCGGGCGGCGGGGCCTCGGGCAGCAGGTGGCAGAACGGGCAGTGATAGCCGCCGTGGCCGGCATGGCCCGACGGCGCATCGTGGTCCATGCCCGCCATCTGGCCCATGTGGTCCATGGCCTGCGCCATCGGCGCCATCTGCATCATGCCGCGCCCCGGCGCCATGTGCATGGCCGAGACGACGCTGACCAGCGCAAGGGTCAGCGCCCAGAGGGCGGGCAGCAGGATGTGACGGATCACGGCCATGCGAGGGGAAGTGCCAGAAAATCGGGCGCGACAGAATGCCCGCCGTAGGGGCAAGTTGTCGCAGCCGCGGGACAGGTGGCGGCGCAACCATCTTGCGTCCGCCGCTGCTTGAAGGCATGTCACCCCCCGAGGAGACCCGAACCCGGAGGCCAGAGCCGTCCCGTGCCGCAAGACAGCCCCATTTCCCTGCGCCTGAAGGGCGTCGGCCTGCGCCTGAACGACCGTCCCGTGCTGGACGGGCTGGACCTTGACATCGGCTTTCGCAGCCTGGGGCTGGTGGGTCGCAACGGCTCGGGCAAGTCGACGCTGGCGCGGCTGCTGGCGGGGCTGATGGCGCCCTCGCAAGGAGAGCTGCGGCTGGACGGCATCGACGTGCTGAAGGACCGCCGCGCGGCGCTGCGCACCGTGGGCATCCTGTTCCAGAACCCCGACCACCAGATCATCTTTCCCACCGTGCTGGAAGAGGTCAGCTTTGGCCTGCGCCAGCTGCTGGGCCGCCGCCGCCCGGCCGAGGACGCGGCGCGTGCCGTCCTGGCGGCCTTCGGCAAGGCCGACTGGGCTGAGGTCCCGGTCTCGGCGCTGTCGCAGGGGCAGAAAAGCCTGGTCTGCCTGATGGCGGTGGTGGCGATGAAGCCGCGGGTGCTGATCCTGGATGAACCCTTTGCGGCGCTCGACATTCCCACCAAGGCGCAGCTGATGCGCTACCTGGGGCATTACGACGGCGGGATCATCCATGTCTCGCACGCCCCCGAGGATCTGCGCGACTGCGAGACGATCCTGTGGCTGGAACGCGGCCGGATCTGCGCCCAGGGACCCGCCGCCGAGGTCCTGCCCGCCTATCTGGCCGAGATGGCGCGACAGGGAGAGAGCGATGATATCTCTGACCTCGCCGGTTAGGACGCGGGCCCATGACGTGCCGGCGGCGGCCAAGCTGGCGGCGCTGCTGGTGGCGACGGTGGGGCTGGCGGTGATGACATCGGCGCTGTTCCATGCCGTGGCGCTGGCGCTGATGGTGACGCTTTATCTGCTGCCCGGCCGCGCCTTTGCCCGCGCCGGGCTGCGGGCGCTGCGGGTGCTGTGGCCGGTGGCGGTGATCGTGATGATCTGGGATGCGGCCTCGGGCGATCCGGTGGGCGGGGCGGTGATCGTCATGCGGATGGTGACGGCGGTGGGGCTGGCGAACCTGGTGACCATGACCACCCGGCTTTCCGACATGATGGAGGTCCTGCACGCCCTGCTGCGGCCGCTGGCGCGCCTGGGCCTGAATCTGCGTGCCGCCGAGATCTGCCTGGCGCTGGTCATCCGCACCATTCCCGTGCTGACCGACAAGGGCGCCCTCTTGACCCGCAGCTGGCGGGCCCGCAGCCTGCGGGGGCCGCGCTGGCGGGTGATCCTGCCGCTGACGCTGCTGGCGCTTGATGATGCCGATCACGTGGCCGAGGCGCTGAAGGCGCGCGGCGGCCTGACCGATCCCGACGACTGACCCCTTTCCGACAAGGATATCGACATGGAAAAGACCGTCTCGCACGTGGCGCTGTTCGCCGCCGTCATTGCCGCCCTCGGCCTCATGCCGAAACTGACGTTGGGCTTCGGCATCCCCGTCACTGCCCAAAGCATGGGCATCATGCTGGCGGGCACCATCCTGGGGGCGCGGCGCGGTGCGCTGGCGGTCCTCGTCTTCCTGGCGCTGGTGGCGCTTGGCCTGCCGCTGCTGGCGGGCGGACGCGGCGGGCTGGGCGTCTTTGCGGGGCCCACTGCGGGCTTTCTGGCGGGCTGGGTCGCGGCGGCCTTCGTCACCGGGCTGATCGTCGAGCGCTGGCGCGCGGCACCCCTGGGGCTGGTGGCAACGGTGGCCTCGGTCATCGGGGGGATCGTGGTGCTTTATGCCTTCGGCGTCGTCGGTATGGCGATGGTGCTGGGCAAGACGCTGGGCGAATCCGCCCGGCTGGTGCTGATCTTCATCCCCGGCGACATCGTGAAGGCGGGGATCACTGCCGCTCTGACCGTCTCGCTGGCGCGGGCACGTCCGCAAAGCCTGCTGTCGCGCGCCTGAGGCACCGACCCATATAGCCAGTCCCGAGCTGACCGCCGTCCCGTACCCCCGGGGCGGCGGTTTTCCTTTGCGGGCATGGGGGTGAACTCGGGACTGGAAACCGTTGCGGAAACATGCTTACAGTCGCACTGACCGTCCGGTTAGTCAGTGGCGGTCAGGAGGACTACGGGAGGATCACATGAACCAAGCCTTTATCTGCGACGCGGTGCGCACGCCGATCGGCCGCTATGGCGGGGCGCTGGCTGCGGTGCGCGCCGACGACCTTGCGGCGCTGCCCCTCAAGGCCCTGGCCGAGCGCAACCCCGGCGTCGACTGGGCCTCGGTCGATGACGTGATCCTGGGCTGCGCCAACCAGGCCGGAGAGGACAACCGCAACGTCGCGCGCATGGCGGTGCTGCTGGCAGGGCTGCCGGTGGGGGTGCCGGGGACGACGGTGAACCGGCTTTGTGGCTCGGGGATGGATGCGGTGGGCCTGGCGGCGCGCACGATCCGGGCAGGCGATGCCGATCTGATGCTGGCAGGCGGGGTTGAATCCATGACCCGCGCGCCCTTCGTCATGCCCAAGGCCGAAACCGCCTGGTCGCGGCAGGCCACCGTCTATGACACCACCATCGGCTGGCGCTTCACCAACCCGGCGCTGCACAAGGCCCATGGCAGCCATTCCATGCCGCAGACCGCCGACAACGTGGCGGCCGATTACGGCATCAACCGTCCCGATCAGGACGCCTTCGCCGCCGAAAGCCAGCGCCGCTGGGAGGTGGCCCAGGCCGCCGGCATCTTCGCGACCGAGATCATCCCCGTGACGATCCCGCAGCGCAAGGGCGATCCGCTGGTGGTTGCCGTCGATGAACATCCCCGCCCCGGCACCACCGCCGAAAGCCTGGCCCGGCTGAAGGGCGTCAACGGGCCGGATCTGACGGTGACGGCGGGCAATGCCTCGGGCGTCAACGACGGGGCGGCGGCGCTGCTGCTGGCCTCGGACGGGGCGGCGGCGGCCAACGGATTGCAGCCCCTTGCGCGGGTGGTGGCCATGGCCTCGGCCGGGGTGGAGCCAAGGGTGATGGGCGTGGGTCCGGTGCCGGCGGTGCGCCGCGTTCTGGCGCGCGCCGGGCTGACGCTGGCGCAGATGGACGTGATCGAGTTGAACGAGGCCTTCGCCGCCCAGGCCCTTGCCGTGCTGCGCGATCTTGGCCTGCCCGATGACGCGCCCCATGTGAACGCCAATGGCGGGGCCATCGCCATGGGCCATCCCCTTGGCATGTCGGGCGCCCGGCTGGTGCTGCACGCGGCCTACCAGCTGCAACGCACGGGCGGGCGCTATGCGCTGTGCACCATGTGCGTGGGCGTAGGTCAGGGCATCGCCCTGGTGCTGGAGCGGGTCTGATGAGCGATGCAACCATCCTGCGCACGGCTCTTGATGGCGCGGTGCTGACCCTGACGCTGGACGGCGCGGCCTCGCGCAATTCGATCACGCCGGACAACTACCGTGAACTGGGGGCGGCGCTGCGCATGGCCTCGGAAGATCCCTCCGTCAGGGCCATCGTGCTGACCGGGGCTGCGGGGTTCTTCAGCTCGGGCGGCAATATCGCCGGGCTGAAGGCCAGCGCGCAGATGACCATGGCCCAGGTCAGCGCCAACATGGATGCCCTGAATGCGATGATCCTTGCGGTGCGGGCCTGCCCCAAGCCGGTGATCGCCGCGGTCGAGGGAGGGGCCGCGGGGGCGGGGTTCTCGCTGGCCATGGCCTGTGACATGATCCTGGCCACGCCCGAGGCCAAGTTCGTCGTCGCCTATGTGAAGATCGGCCTGACGCCCGATGCCGGCGCCACGCATTTCCTGACCATGGCGCTGCCGCGTCCGCTGGTGACAGAGATGTGCCTGACCGGTGCGCCGGTGCTGGGGCAGCGGCTGCATGATCTGGGGCTGATCAACCGGCTGTGTCAGGGCGGAGAGGTCCTGGCCCAGGCGCAGGACATCGCGGCGCAGCTGGCCGCCGGTCCCGCCCAGGCGATGGCGGTGATCAAGGAAGAGATCACTTTGGCCCCCACCCAGGGCCTGGCCGCGCAGCTGGATCTTGAGGCCCGCCGCATGAACCGCGCCCGCTTCGGCTCTGAGGCGGCCGAGGGCCTCGCGGCCTTCATCGAAAAGCGCAAACCGGACTGGAGCTGAGGGGGAGGAACCGATGATCCGCGACGAAGCAAAATTGCGTGCCCTGCTGGACGGGGTGCATGACTGGGTGCGCACCGTTGCCCATCCGGCCGAAGACCTTGTGGCCGAAACCGACGAGGTCCCGGCAGAGATCGTCGCCGACATGGCCGCGCGCGGCTATTTCGGCTGGTCGATCCCCGAACAATACGGCGGCCTTGGCCTGACCACCGAGGAACTGATCCTGGGTGCGCTGGAACTGTCGCAATGCGCGGTGGCCTTCCGCGCCCGCGTCGGCACCAACACCGGCATCGGATCCGAGGCTCTGGTCGCCGACGGCACCGAGGCGCAGAAGCAGAACTACCTGCCCCTGATGGCCAGCGGTCAAGCCACGGGATCGCTTGCGCTGACCGAGGTCAACGCCGGATCCGAGGCCAGCAACATCGAAACCACCGCAGTGCGCGATGGCGATCACTATGTTCTGAACGGCATGAAGCGCTATATCACCAATGCGCCCATTGCCGATCTGTTCACCGTCTTCGCCCGCACCGATCCCGACAGCCAAGGCGCGCGCGGTGTCACCGCCTTCATCATTGAGCGCGGCACGCCGGGGCTGCGGACCTCGGGCGGCTACCGGATGATGGGCCAGCGCGGCTCTCCGGTCGGAGAGGTGCATTTCGAGGATTGCCGCGTGCCGGCTTCGGCCATCATCGGCGGCGTCGAGGGCGTCGGCTTCAAGACCGCGATGAAG
The DNA here is from genome assembly GCF_057380705.1 of Pseudooceanicola sp. NS-SX9. Classification (NCBI taxonomy): domain Bacteria; kingdom Pseudomonadati; phylum Pseudomonadota; class Alphaproteobacteria; order Rhodobacterales; family Paracoccaceae; genus Pseudooceanicola; species Pseudooceanicola sp. NS-SX9. Next base: position 121,083 of record NZ_JBXXRN010000002.1, read on the forward strand.
GTGCTGAACAAGCAGCGCATCCATCTGGCGGCGCTGTGCACGGGCCCGGCGATCCGCATGCTGGACATGGCGCTGGACCATGCCGAGGGGCGCAGCCAGTTCGGCACCGCGATCATCGACCACCAGCTGGTCGCGGCCCTGCTGGCCGATTGCCGGACCGAGATCGAGGCCGCGAAACAGCTGGTCCTGGCCACGGCCCGTGCCCGCGACGAGGGCCGCGACATCGCGTTGGAGGCCTCGATCTGCAAATACTTCGCGTCGGAAATGTGCGGCCGCGTGGCGGATCGCTGCGTGCAGGTCTTTGGCGGTGCGGGCTTCGTGGGGGACCATTCCTCGATTGAACGCTACTATCGCGACATCCGGCTGTTCCGCCTTTATGAAGGCACCAGCCAGATCCACCAGCTGAACATCACCAGGCAGATGCGCAAGCGCCGCGAGGCGTAACCGGATAACCGCACCTTAACCATGGCCGGGGCAGTGTCCCGGCCATGGTCATTGTGCATCTTCTTCACCTGCTGCTGCCTGCGCTGATCCCCTCGTGGCGGTTCTTCCGGGCGGTGGCGCCCTCGCCCCGGGTCGAGGCGCGCGGGCCCGGATCCCCCTGGGCCGAGGTCACGCCGCGGCCCGCCCATGTCACGCCCCTGCGGATGCTGCGGCGGATGGTCTGGAACCCGCGCTGGAACCGGGCGCTCTATCTGGTCAGCCTGTCGGAACGGGTGGTCGAGCAGGGCTCGGACCATGCCCGGCGCGACCTTGCACGCCATGTGCGCCAGCTGTCGCCCGGCGCGGTGGAACTGCGGCTGGTCTTCGTCAGCCAGGGTCCTGCGGGCCTGAGGCACGAGGTCCTGTATCAGGCGCCGCTGGACGGGCAGGGCTGAGGTGGAGTTCGCCACCGCCTGGCGCCTGACCGAGGTTCTGCTGGCGCTGGCGCTGGCCCAGCAGACGCTGGAACAGCTGGTGATCGACCGCGCGGCGCGGCCCTGGCTGATCCTGCGGCTGGCCCTTTGCGCGCTGCTGCTGCTGCCGCGGATGGCGGCGCCTGCGGTCTGGGGGCTGTTCGGCTGCGGGCTGTGGTGGCTGTGGCGTTACGACGGGCCGTTCAACGGCGGCGCCGACAAGATGTCTCTGCTGATCCTGGCGTGCCTGTCGGCTGCGCATCTTTCCCCCGATCCCTATTGGGCGCAGGTGGCGCTTGGCTATCTGGCGCTGCAACTGGTGCTAAGTTACGTCGTCTCGGGTCAGGTGAAGCTGGCGAACCCCGCCTGGCGGCGCGGCGAGGCGCTGCGCGATGTCTTCCTGTTCTCGGCCTATCCGGTCAGCGAGGGGCTGCGGCGGCTGGCCCGGCGCCGGCTGGTCACCTTCTGGGGCGGCTGGCTGGTGATGCTGGTCGAGGTGTCGTTTCCGCTGTTCCTGCTGCATCCGCTGGCGCTGCTGGCGGGGCTGGGGCTGGCGGCGGCGTTCCATCTGTCGAATGCGCTGCTGTTCGGGCTGAACCGGTTCTTCTGGATCTGGCTGTGTGCCTGGCCATCGCTGATCTGGCTGCAGGGCCGCCTGCCGATCTGAGGCCTGAAACGACCCAAGGCGCAGCCGGGCGGAGGACCCGGGCTGCGCCCCGAGGTTGCCGAGGGAGGGTCGGCGAACCTGACGACGGGTGGGTCAGGCCTGCGCCCGAACCGGCTGCATCGCCCCGTCGTAATTGACCAGCGCGGCGGCCGCGCAGGCGGGAGGGGCCTCGATCACGCGGCCCGTCAGGATGGTGTGGCTGCCCGCGCGCATCTGGCCAGTGGGCACGCAGACCAGCGTCTGGTGCGCACCTTGCAGGACCGGGGCGCCGTGGTGACTGGCAGCCCAGTCCGAGGCCTCGAACCGCGCCGCACCCGTGACGCCGCGCTGACCGGCGAACAGCATCGCTTCTTCCTGCTGGTCGCCGCCCAGGATGTTGATGCTGAACAGCCCCGCCCCCACCAGCGCGTCATGGTTCGACGCGCCGCGGTTCAGGCAGACCAGCACCATCGGCGGGTCGGCCGACAGCGACGAGAACGCCGAGACGGTCATGCCCGCCCGGGCCTCGCCCTCGCCCGCGGCGACGATGCAGACACCGCTGCCGAACTTGCGCATGGCATTGCGGAAGCTGGCCGCGTCCACGGCCTCGGGCAGGTCGGCCCATTCGATATGGGCGCGGATCTCTCCGGCATCGTTCAGCCAGCCGTGGCGGGCGGCGAAATCGACCATCGCGGCAAAGCCCGCATCCCATTGGGCATCGCCCGCCAGCGGGCTAAGCGCCTGGATCGCGCCGGGGCGGACCCAGGCGTGATCGTCGTCGCTGTGCGTGGCGATCCCCGACAGCGCCGCCTGACGGCTGTCGCGCAGCCGCGCATCCATCAGGATCGAGAAGGCGCGCAGGTTGCCGGGATCGGCCAGCCAGGGCGCCACCTCGGGGGTGACATGGATCCGCATGGCTCAGGCCGTGGCGCGCTTGGGTTCGGTCACGTCGCTGCCAAGGGCCTTGCGGACGGCGGGGATGATCTTGTCGCCCCACAGCTCGATCTGCTTGAGCATGGTCTTCTGGTCGAAATCGCCCAGCTGGGTCTGCAGCGCGATGTGCTGGGGTTTCAGGATCTCGATTTCCGCCAGCAGGCGGTCGATGACCTGGTTGACGGACCCGACCGGCAGGTTCGCGGCCATCTCGTCCAGCGACATTTCCTTTTGCAGGGGCACTTCCTGCATCAGATAGCCGTCATCGGTCTGCTGGCGCCGGTCGCGCAGCGATTCCGACAGCCGGCGGGCAAAGCGCGCGCTGTCCAGGTAGCTTTCGATTTCCGCCTTGTTGTCCGAGGCATAGCCGCAGCGCAGGAAGCCCAGCTTGGTGTCGGCCAGATTGGTGCCCGCGCCTTCGGCGGCATCTTCCAGCTTGGTGCGCAGGCCCTGGATCGCGTCCAGATCGCCATGCAGCACGGTGACGAACAGGTTGTGGCCCTCGCGCATGGCGCGCTCGCGGACCTTGGGGTTGCCGGTGGTCACCCAGATCGGCGGCATCGGATCCTGCACGCAGCGCACCGACAGCGAGGACGGCGGGATGTTCAGATACTTGCCGTGGTATTCGAAGGTCTTCTGGGTCAGCGCCTGCGGGATCACGTCAAGGTATTCGGCGAACATCGGACCGGCATCGGCCAGCGAGGTGCCGAAACGCTCGAACTCGAACTCCTGGTAGCCCGAGCCGATGCCCAGTTCCAGACGACCATTCGAGACCGTATCGACAAAGCCCACCTCGGCCAGGAAGCGCGGCGCCTGATAGAGCGGCAGGATGCACACGGCAGACCCCAGGCGGATCTTGCTGGTCTTGCCGGCGGCATGGGCCACCATCATCAGCGGCGAGGGCGACAGGGAATAGTTGTTGAAGTGGTGCTCCGCGTACCAGGCGGCATCAAAACCTGCCTGCTCGGCCAGGACGGTCTGCTCGACCGAATTGCCGATGACTTCATGGGACGTCTGATGGTACCCGCGCTGCTGCGCGAGGATGAAAACTCCGAACTCCATGGTACTCCTCCAATACATGTGAGTGCGTTATGTGTTTTCAGCCTAGGCCATTGCGTGAGGTGACGTAATGGGTCAAATCTGGACGTGACCTTTTCAGAAACCGGAAAGATGGCCCATGGACAAGCTGCGCGCGATGACGCTGCTGGTAACGGCGGTGAAAGAGGGCAGCTTTTCGGCCGCGGGGCGCCGGATGGGCCTGTCGCCGCCCACCGTGTCGCGGCTGGTGGCGGAACTGGAGGCCGAGCTGGGCGCGACGCTGGTGCACCGCTCGACCCGCAGCCTGACGCTGAGCGAGGCGGGCCAGGTCTATGTCCAGCGGGTCGAGGCGATCCTGGCAGAGCTGGGCGCGGTCGAGGCCGACGTGACCGCCCTGCAAAGCGCCCCGCGGGGCCTCTTGCGGGTGCATTCGCGGACCATGTTCGGGGTCTCGGTTCTGGCGCCGCTGCAACCGGCCTTCGACCGCCTCTATCCAGATCTGACGGTCGAGCTGCACCTGGGCGAACGGCCTGTGCGCCTGCGCGAGGATGGCTATGACATCGATTTCCGCATCGCCCCGCCGCAGGAACTGGGCCTGATGCGTCGCAAGCTGTTCGCCAGCGAGCGCGTGCTGGTGGCCGCGCCCGAATACGTGGACCGTGCCCCCCCGCTGGAGACGCCTGCGCAGATCCTGGATCACGCCTGCCTGGTCTACTGGATGAACCCTGACCGGATGTACTGGCGATTCGATATGGCCGGCAGCTACAGCGAATTCCCCGTCCCCGTCGCCTTTGCCAGCAACAACGGCCAGGTCCTGCTGGAGGCCGCCCGGCGCGGCGCGGGCGTGGCGCTGCTGGACGATTACACCGTGGCGCAGGATCTGGCGCAGGGCCGTCTGCTGCGTCTGCTGCCCAAGGCCCGTGTCACCAACACCACCTGGGAGGAGGGCATTTACGCCACCTTCCTGGAAACCGTGCAGGTCCCCGCCAAGGTGCGCCTTTACCTGGATCACGTGGCCCGCCATTGGTCGGAAGTGCTGAGTGTTCCAGTGGGTTGACCGATCGGTCAGTCGCCCGGTATGCTTGTCGAAACAGTGAAACGGGCAGGCATGATGAGCGAAACGGAAGACGACAAGGCCCCGGCGCCGCAAAGCCGGGTCGAGCTGCTGCTGGAAACCGGGGCGCGGATCTTTGCCGAGAAGGGCTTTGACGCGACATCGATGCGCGATGTCTCCGAGGCCTCGGGCGTATCCAAGGCGCTGCTCTACCATCATTTTGAAAACAAGGACAGCTTTTACGCCCAGATCGCCTTCAACGCGACCAAGCGGCTTTACGATTATGTCGAGGAGCGCATTCCCGAAGACGGCACTTCGGCGGAACGGGTGCGTGCCTTCATGACCGCCTCGGCCGGCTTCTTCGAAGAACACCGCTGGGCCTGGATCGCTGCCAGCTCGGCCTTCTGGAACGATCCCGACCATCACCGCCACGAGGAACGGGTAAAGCGCCGCAAGGCCTTCGAGCAGCGCCTGCGCGCCCTCTTGCAAGAGGGCATCGACCGGGGCGAGTTCCGCGACCTGGACGTGGCGCTGGCGGGGCGGCTGATCCTGTCGTCGATCAACTGGATGCACCGCTGGTACAATCCCGAACGCGGCAAGACCGCCGTCGAGATCGCCGGCGACTACTGCGACCTGATCCTGAACGGCCTGCTGTCCGAGTGACCTTCGGCGCATGAAAAACCCCCGGAAAGCGCGCTTTCCGGGGGTTTTCGGTGGGCCTTCGGATCAGTCGAGGCTGAGGTGCTCGTCGCTGATGATCTTGCCCCAGGTGTCGGTGTCGAACTGCAGCTGCTGGGCCATCGCATCCGGGCCGCCGGGCTTGGGCGTCAGGCCCTGTTCGGTCAGGAAGGCATGGATCTTGTCGGAATTCATCGCCGCTTTGGCGGCATCCGCCACGCGCGTCACATCGGCCTCAGGGGTGCCCTTGGGCGCCAGCAGGCCGGTCCAGAACGATGCCACCAGCGGGTAGCCCAGTTCGGTCAGGGTGGGGATGTCGGGGAATTTCTCCATCCGCTTCTCGGTGGTGACGGCCAGGATCTTGACGTCTCCCGCCTTCATTTGCTCGACCAGCGCGATGGGGGTGGCAAAGCTCAGGTCATTCTGGCCGCCCAGCAGGTCCACCATCGCCGAGGCGTTGTTGCGGTAGGACACGTCGACCATCTTGACGTCCATCGCCTGCGCCAGACGGCGGCCGAACAGGTCGGTCACGCTGCCCGGGCCCAGGGTCGCATAGCGCAGCGGGTGGCCGGCCTTGGCCTGGAAATCCTTCAGCTCGGCCAGGCTGCCGATGCCGCTTTTCGTCGCCACGCTGACTGACAGCGGGCCGTCGAACAGCATCGCCACCGGCGTGAAGCTGTCGAGCTTGTAGGGCAGTTTCGGACGCAGCAGCACGTTCAGCGATACCGGGCCGGTGCCGCCCGCCAGGAAGGTCTTGCCATCGGGCTTGGACGAGGCGACGTATTGCGCCCCGACGATGCCGTTGGCGCCGGGCTTGTTGTCGACGACCACCGGCTGACCCAGCGATTTCGACATTTCATCCGCCAGCATCCGCACGATCGAGTCGATCGTCCCGCCGCCGCCATAGGGCACCACGATATGGATCGGGTCGCCGGATTGCGCCTTTGCCCCCATCGGCACCGCCAGCGATGCAGCAGCCGTGACCGCCAGCCCAAGGGCTTTGAAAAACTTCATGAATTTTCCTCCTCCATGACCACGCAAGACCCGTCTCTCCGTGCCGGGCGAACGCGATTCGTGGTTCAATCTAGGCGCTGACCGGGCAGTCAGTCAAAGCCATTTCGTCGCATCTTTTGTCTTGTCAGATCAAGAAACGGCTGTTACGCCTATGGTGACTGACCGGTTGGTCAGCATGGAGGAGGAGCCCATGACACTAGATCAGACGCCCGATCAGGGCGAATCCGTCACGCTGCGGATCGAGGGGCATGTGGCGCTGGTGACGCTCTCGCGGCCGCCGGTGAACGCCCTGAACCGCGCCGCCCGCAACCGCCTGATTGCCATCTTCGACGAGATTTCCGAACGCGAAGACATCCGCTGCGCGGTGCTGACCGGGGCGGGCAAAGTGTTCTGCGCCGGGGCCGATCTGAAGGACCGCCCCGATGCCGAGCGTGCCGGTGATTTCCTGGAACACAACCGCATCACCCGCGAGACCGGCAATGCGATCCGCGAATGCGCCAAGCCGGTGATCGCCGCGGTGAACGGCCCGGCGCTTGGTGCGGGGCTGGGGCTGATGGCCGCCTGCGACATCTACTATGCCTCTGAAAACGCGGTCTTCGGGATGCCCGAGATCAACGTCGGCCTGGCGGGTGGCGCGTCCATGCTGAACACGCTTTTCGGGCGCTCGACCATGCGGCGGATGTTCTACACCGGCGTCCGCCTGACCGCCGAGGAGCTTTACAAACGCAATGTCCTCGAGGCCGTGACCGCGCCCGAGGACCTGCTGCCTACCGCCATGGCCGTCGCGCAGGAGATCGCCGCGAAAAGCCCGGTGGCGATCCGCTACGCCAAGCAGGCGATGACCCTGGTCGAGCATATGCCGCAGCGCGATGCCTACCGGATGGAACAGAACTACACGATGATGCTGGCCAAGACCGAGGATGCGAAAGAGGCCCGCATGGCCTTCCTCGAAAAGCGCCAGCCCGAGTTCAAGGGGCGCTGAACATGACGGTTTCCGAAGATACCCTTGGGCGGGGCCTTGATCAGGTGTTCCGGCCGCGATCCATCGCGGTGATCGGCGCCTCGGCCAGCCCGTCGAAGACCGGTGGCCGCCCGGTCAGCCTGCTGAAACAGCACGGGTTTGCCGGGCGCATCCTGCCGGTCAACCCCAAGGCGGACCAGATCCAGGGCCTGCCGGCCTATGCCAGCGTCGCCGATCTGCCCGAAACCCCCGATCTGGCGCTGGTCGCGGTGCCGGGGCAGGGGGCCGTTGACGCGCTGGCGGAACTGGCCGCGCGCGGCACGCCTGCCGCCATCGTGCTGTCCGCCGGTTTCGCCGAACAGGGCCCCGAGGGCATCGCCCGCCAGGATACCCTGACCCGCATCGCCGCCGAAACCGGCATCCGCGTGCTGGGGCCGAACTGCCTTGGCTCCGTGTCGGTGCCCGAACGCGCCATCGGCACGTTCTCGGTCGCGCTGGAAACCGCGATGCCCGCCGAAGGGCCGGTCGCCATCGTGTCGCAAAGCGGCAATATCGGATCGGTGGCGATGAAGATGCTGGGCAGCACCGGGGCGGGGATCAGCCGTTTCGTGGCGCTTGGCAATGAATGCGACGTGGATATTGCCGATGCAATCGCGTGGCTGGCGACGGACGCGGCCACGAAGGTCGTGCTGGTCTGCATGGAAACCTGCCGCGATGCCGGGCGGCTGTCGGCGGCGCTGGCGGCCGCGCGCAAGGCCGGCAAGCCGGTGGTGGTGCTGAAGATCGGCTCCAGCGATGCGGGCCAGGCGGCGGCGCTGTCGCATACCGGCGGGCTTGCCGGTGCGGACCGGGTGTTCGACGCGGTCTTCGAGCGCTACGGCGCGGTGCGCGTGCGCTCGCTCGAGGCGCTGGTGCAGCTGGGATCGGCCGTGGCTTGCCTCGGCCAGCGCAGCCCGGGCACCCGGCCTTCGGCGGCGGTCATCGCGGCTTCGGGCGGCTTTGGCATCATGATGGCGGATGCGGCGGAAAATTCCGGCGTGGCGCTGAACCCCATCGCGGCGGAAACGGCGGCCAAGATCCATGCGGTGTTGCCGCTGGCCTCGGCCAAGAACCCCGTCGATGCCACCGCGCAGATGTCCGCCAACCCCGAGATCCTCGGCCAGCTGGTGGGCACGGTGCTGCAGGATGACGCCAATTCCGTCACCTGCCTGATGCTGGCCTTGGGGCTTGAGATCCCCCGTCTGCGCACCGTCTACATGGACACCCTGCGCGAGCTGACCGCCCGCCATCCCGACCGCTGCCTGGTGGCCTGCGTCGCCAGCCCCGAGGACGCGGTGCGCGAATTGCAGGACATGGGCGTGGCCTGTTTCCCCACCATCGACGCGACGTTCGAGGGGATCGCGGGGCTGGCCCGTGTCGCGGCCGTGCGTGCGGCCGTCCCGCTTGCGACGCCCGACATTGCCGCAGCCATCCTGCCCGAGGACGCGACCCGCAACGAGGCCGGCGCCAAGGCCGCCCTTGCCGCCGCCGGTCTGCCCTTCCCGGTCGAGGATGTCGTCACCGATGCCGCCGCCGCGCTGGCCTCGGCCCGCGCCATCGGTCAGCCGGTCGCGATGAAGATCGTCTCGCCCGACATCCTGCACAAGTCCGACATCGGCGGCGTGTCCTTGGGCGTCGCGCCCGAGGACGCCTCTGCCGCCTATGACCGGATCCTTGCCGCCGTCACCAAGGCTGCGCCCGATGCCCGCATCGACGGCGTGCTGGTGACGCCGATGATCTCGGGCGGGACCGAACTGATCCTGGGCACCACGACCGATGCGATCTTCGGCCCCGTCGTCATGGTGGGCCTGGGCGGCATCTATGCCGAGGTCTTCCGCGACACCGCCCTGCGCGTCGCCCCCGTGACCGAGGCCGAGGCGATGGAGATGGTCAGATCCCTGCGCGCCTTCCCGCTGCTGGCGGGGGCACGGGGCAGCCAGCCTGCCGATCTGGCCTCGGTCGCGCAGGCCATCGCGGCGCTGTCGCGTTTTGCCGTGGCCCATGCCGATACCGTGGCCGAGGTCGACATCAACCCCCTGCTCGCGCGTCCTCAGGGCGCGGTCGCGCTGGATGCGCTGATCGTGCCGCGCGCGCCCCTTTCCACCCCCTCAGCGGAGGCTGCGGAATGAACGTTTCCGTTTCCATGAACGCCCTGCCGGAAGGCGCCCCGGGCACGGCATCCCATGCGCGCAAGTGGCTGGACGCGAACCTGCCGGAAAACCTGCGCACCGACCGCGTGCATGAAAAGCCCGGCACCCTGGCCGAAACCTGCGCCTGGGAGGCGCAGCTGTACCGCGCCGGGCTGATCGGCCTGACCTGGCCCAGCGAATATGGCGGCCATGGCATGGGCCTGCGCGAACATCTGGACGTCAGCCGGGAAATCGGCCGCACCCCCATGCCCGAGGCGGTGAATTCCATCGGCAAGGAACTGGCCGGGCCGATCATCCTGACGGTGGGGCGCGAAGACCAGAAGAAAGAGTTCCTGCCGCGCATCCTGGATATGACCGACATCTGGTGCCAGGGCTTTTCGGAACCCGGCGCGGGGTCCGACCTGGCCGCGCTGCGCACCAGGGCCGAGGAAACCGCCGACGGCTGGAAGATCAACGGCCAGAAGATCTGGACTTCGGGCGCCTCGAAATCCGCGCGCTGCCTGCTGCTGGCGCGGGTGGGCAAGCCCGAGGACCGTCACAAGGGTCTGGTGATGTTCGCCATGCGCCTGGATCTGCCCGGCGTCGACGTGCGCGAAATCCAGTCCATCGACGGCAAGCGCAGCTTCTGCGAGGTCTTCCTGAACGATGTGATCATCCCGCCCGAGGACATGCTGGGCGAGGTCGATCAGGGCTGGTCCGCCGCCAGCCGCGTGCTGTCGATCGAACGCGCCACCAACAGGATGCACCGGGCCTGGCGCTTTGAGGGGGAAATCCACCACCTGATCGCCGCCTGCGGATCGGATGCGCGCACCCGCCCGCTGCTGGCGCGCTACCGCGACGATCTGGCCCGCGCCCAGGTCGAGGCCGAGCTGCTGAAGGGCCATGTCGAAACCCTGGTCGGCAAGCTGATCGAGGGCGAGGAGATCGGCCCCAAGGGCTCGTTCCCGAAACTCTACTGGAGCGAGGCGCACCAGCGGTTCTCGGAGCTGGCGATGGACATCGTGGCGCAGTTCCCGGTCGATGGCGGCCCCGAGCTGATGGGCGCGAAACACCGGATGGAGGATGTCTACCTCAAGGGCCGGGCCGAGACGATCTTTGCCGGCACCACCGAGATCCAGCTGGACATCATCGCCAAGCGGATCCTGAACCTGAAACGGGGAGAGAAGGCATGAGCCTCGACACCGATCTGAGACCCGAGGAATTCGCCGAAACCGCCGTGGCCGTGGTGGCCGATTGTGCCGATCGCAGCCCCCGCGACCGTGCCGCCCTGCTGGCCGAGGCCGGTCTGTCGGGCCTGATCGCGCCGGAAACGGTCGGCGGCCTTGGCCTGCCGGTGGCCTTTGCCGTGCCGGTGATGGAGGCCGCCGCAGGTGGTCGTCTGGCCTTCCCGCTGCTGGAAACCCTGCTGTTGGCCGAGGCGCTGGCCGCCATCGCCCCCGAACGCGCCGAGGCGCTGGCATCGGGTGCCGAGGTCGCGACCATCGCCTGGCGCGGTCTGGCGGGTGATGCGGGCACGGTGGGCGCAGCCCCCCTGGCCACGATCTGCGACAGCGTGCTGGTCTTCGGCCTGGACGGTGCGCGACTGCTGGATACGGCTTCCCTGACCATCACCGAAGACGACAGCTTTGATCTGGAATGCCCCGAGGCGACCGTTGTCGTGCCCGCGGGCCTCGAAGGCATCGCCTTGTCGGCGGATCAGGTCGCGGCCCTGCAGGCGCGGGCGCTGATCCTGCGCACGGCGCTGATCCTGGGCGCGGCCGATGCCAGCCTGAAACTTGCCGCCGATTACGCTCAGGAACGCCGCCAGTTCGGCAAGGTGCTGACCGCCAATCAGGCGATCCGTCACCATCTGGCCCGCGAATGCCTGGGCGTCGAAACCATCCGCAACGCCCTGACCCGCGCCCTGAAGCGCGAGGGGGAAATCCTGCCCGCGCAGGCCGCCTTCCTGGGCGCTGTCGACATGGGCGCCGACGTGGTGGAAAATGCCATCCAGATCCACGGCGGCATGGGCTTTACCTGGGAGGTCGTGCTGCACCGCCACCTGCGCCAGGTCAAGGCGCAGGCCGCGCAGGGGCAGGCGGCTTCGGTGCTGGCGTCGGTGGGCGCGGGCCTGACGGGGGAGGCGGCGCATGTCTGACACTGCTCCCGCCGTTCTGATCACCGGCTCGGGCCATGGCATCGGCTTTGCCGCGGCGGCGGAACTGGCGGCCCGTGGCTGGACCGTCGGCATCAACGACCTGAAAGAGGATTTCGTGGCCGAAGCCGTGGCCCGGATCGAGGCGCAGGGCGGCCGTGCCATCCCCGTGGTGCAGAACGTCGCCACCCGCGACGGCGTTGCCGCTGCCATCGCCATGGTGACCGAGGCCACCGGGCGCCTCGACTGCCTGGTCAACAATGCCGCCTGGGTCCGCTACCAGTCGATCCCCGATGTGGCACCGGAAACCGTGTCGCGCATGGTCTCGATCGGCTTCGAAAGCGTCATCTGGGGCATCCAGGCGGCTGCGGCCGTGCTGCCCGAGGGCGGCACCATCGTCAACGTGGCCTCTTCTGCGGCGTTCCGCTCGGCGCCGAATTCGCTGGTCTATTCCGGCATCAAGGCGGGTGTCACCGGCCTGACGCGGGCCGCGGCGGCGGAACTGGGCGCCAAGGGGATCCGGGTCAACGCCGTTGCCCCCTCGGCCATCCCGACCGAGGGCACCGCCAAGCACCGCTCGGAGGAACGCGACGCGATGCGGGTCCGGCGCACGCCGCTGGGGCGTCTTGGCACGGTCGGGGACATCGCCCGCGCCATCGCCTATCTGGCCGGCCCCGAAAGCGATTTCGTCACCGGCCAGGTGCTGATGGTCGATGGTGGCATCAACATGGGGAACCTCTGAGGTGGCGGCCGCGCATCCGCATATCCCCGGGGTGACCGGGCGGCGCGTGCTGGTCACCGGCGCGGCCTCGGGGATTGGCCTGGCCATCGCGCAGGCGCTGGCTGCGGCCGGGGCCCGGGTGGTTCTGGCCGATCTCGACGGGGCGCGGGCCAGTGCCTGTGCGGCGGATCTGGGGCCCGCGCATGCGGCGGTGCAGGTGGATCTGGCGGATGCCGGTCAGGCCGGCGCGCTGCCGGGCCGGGCCGCGGATCTGCTGGGGGGGCTGGATGCGGTGGTCAACAACGCAGGCCTCACCGATACCTCGCGCCGCTTCCTGACGCAGATCCCCGAGGCCGATCAGGCGCGGCTGGTGGCGATCAACTTGGGCGCCCAGTCGGAGATCGCCCGCGCGGCCGCACCGCTGATCGGGGCGTCGGGCGTGATCGTGAACCTGGCGTCGGGCGCGGCCTTCCGGCCGCTGCTGAAGCGCGGCGTCTACAGCGCCACCAAGACCGGTATCGTCGCGCTGACGGCGGCGCTGGACCGGGCGCTGGCGCCCCGGGTCGTGGCGCTGGCGCCGGGCTTTATCCGCACCGCGCTGGTCGACCGGCTGGTGGCCGAGGGCGCGCTGGATCTTGAGGCCGCCCGCGCCCGCATCCCGCTGCGCCGCATCGGCCTGCCGCAGGACATGGCGCAGGCGGCGCTGTTCCTGCTGTCGGATGCGGGCGCCCCCCTGGCCGGGCACTGCCTGCAGGCCGATGGCGGCACCGGGCTGTCGGCGGGCGGCGAGCTGGGCCCCGATGATCCCTGCGATCTGCCGGGCGCGGGTCTGGCGGTGCTGGGCACCGTCCCTGGACTGGCCGCCGATCACCCCGTGGCCTTGCCCGAGGATCTGGCCCGGCTGCCGCGCCTTTCCGCCCTGATCGACACCGCCCCCCCGCAGGAGGCCACCCAGGCCCTCGCGCGGCTGCGCCGGATCGCCGCCCTGTGCGAGGACCGCCTGGCGGGCCGCGGTTTCACCCTGACGCTGGTCACGGATCCTGCTGGCCCCCCCGAGGCCCAGGCCGCCGCCGCCGCCCTTGGCATGATGGCCAGCACCCTGGCGCTGGAATGGGGCGGGCGCGGCTGGCGGGTCAATACCGTTGCCGCCCGCACCCCCGGTATCGCGGGCCTTCTGGCCTTCCTGTCAGGCCCGCAATCCGCCTATGTGACCGGGCAGGTGATCCCGGCAGGGAGCCCCGCATGACCATGACCCGAGAGGCCCGCAAGGCCGATTTCATCGCCCGCCGCGGCTACTGGCGCCCCTGGACGGAAACCCTGCTGAACCGCGACCCCGAGTTCCTGGAGGCCTATGCGGATTATGCCGCCTATGCCTCGGAAACGGGGCCGCTGTCGAAACGCATGGTGGAACTGGCCTATGTGGCCCTCGATGCCTCGGGGGCGCACATGTTCGGCCCGGGGCTGGAGCTGCACATCGGGCTGGCGCGCAAGGCGGGCGCCTCGGAGGCCGATCTGATGGATGTCTTCCGCCTCTGCGCCGCGCAGGGGGCCGAGGCGACGCTGGCGGCCGAGGCGATCCTGAACGACATGCCGGGTGCGGAGCAGCTGGAGGAGGACGGCGAATACCTGCGCCGCCTCGCCCGGCTGACCCGGCGCACGGAAGGCCCGGCGGGGCTTTCCGCCAAGGAGGCCGCGCTGCTGCGCGTCGCCCTGCACGGGGCCTTCACGGCCCAGGTCCCGGGCGCGCTGCGCCCGGCCATCCGGCAGGCGCAGGAGGAGCGCGCCAGCCTCGCAGAGATCCGGCAGATGCTGCGCCTTGGCGCCCATCTGGCCGTCCATGCCTGCGTGCTGGGCCTGCCCGCCCTGGAAACCGTCCTGTCGGAGGAGACGACAGACGCCACGTGACGCAACGAGGGACCCTTCGCGGTCCGGGAGGATAAGATGTTGCAACACTTGAAAAAGAGACGCGAAGACCTGCTGGCTGGCGTGCTGACACTGGCCCTTGGGATCTACATCCTGTTCCAGTCCCGCAGCTACGACATCGGCAGCCTGCGCGACATGGGGCCGGGCTATTTCCCGATGCTGCTGGGGGCGATCCTGTGCGCGCTCGGGCTGTGGTTGCTGGTGCTGTCGACCCCGGACGAGGACGCGGCCTTTGCCGCCAAATCCGATCCGCGCGGCATCGTGCTGCTGGCGGCGGCCTTCCTGGGCTTTGCGCTGACGGTGGAACGCTTCGGGCTGATCCCGTCGATCTTCATCGCGGTGCTGCTGGCGGCCTTTGCCGACCGGCGCACCACCATCATCGGCGGCCTGACGCTGGCCGTCGTGACCGCCGTCATGTGTTTCCTGGTCTTCCGCGTGGGGCTGGGCCTGCAGCTGGAGGCCTTCTGAGATGGACGTTCTGCACAACCTGGCCCTGGGCCTTTCGGTCGCGGCCTCCTGGCAGGGGCTGATGTATTGCCTGATCGGCGTGTCGCTGGGCACCTTCGTGGGCGTGCTGCCGGGCATCGGCACCATGGCGACGCTGGCGATGCTGCTGCCGATCACCTACCAGCTGACGCCGCACATGGCGCTGATCATGCTGGCGGGGATCTACTATGGCGCCTCCTACGGGGGCTCGATCGCCTCGATCCTGCTGAACCTGCCGGGCACCGCCACCGCCGCCGTCACCGCCATCGAGGGCTATCCGATGGCGCGCAACGGGCGTGCGGGCGTGGCGCTCTTCACCTCGGCGATCTCGTCCTTCGTGGGCTCGACCTTCGGGGTGATCCTGCTGATCCTGTTCGCCGTGCCGCTGGCCAACCTGGCGCTGAAGTTCGGGCCGCAGGAATATTTCGCGCTGATGCTGCTGGGGCTGATCGCGGCGGCGCTGATCGGGTCGGGGCGCACCATCCGCTCGCTGGCGGCGGTGACGCTGGGGCTGACGCTGGGCCTTGTTGGGCTGGATCTGAACAGCGGTGTCGCCCGCTTTACCTTCGGGATGCCGCAGTTCTATGACGGGCTGTCGCTGGTGTCGGTTGCCATCGGCCTGTTCGGCCTGCCCGAGATCATCGCCAATGCCGGCCGAGAGGTGAAATCATCGGTCAAGGCAAGCGAGCTGTCGCTGCGCACCATGCTGCCCACGAAACAGGAATTCGCCCGGATGCCGGGGCCGATGGCGCGCGGTTCGCTGATCGGGGCCTTCTTCGGCGCGCTGCCGGGCACCGGCGGGGTGGTGGCGACCTTCATCTCCTACGCGATGGAGCGCAAGATCACCCGCCATCCCGAACGCTTCGGCAAGGGCGCGGTCGAAGGGGTGGCGGCGCCGGAATCGTCGAACAACGCGGCGGTGCAGGCGGCCTTCATCCCGACGCTCAGCCTCGGCATCCCGGGCGATCCGGTGATGGCGATCATGCTGGGGGTGATGATGGTGCACGGCATCCTGCCGGGGCCCAACGTGATCTCGGGTTCGCCCGACCTGTTCTGGGGCCTGATCGTCAGCTTCGTCATCGGCAACCTGATGCTGCTGGTGCTGAACCTGCCGCTGATCGGCATCTGGGTGCGCATCCTGTCGATCCCCTACAAGATGCTGTTCCCGGTCATCGTGGCCTTCGTCTGCATCGGCATCTATTCGGTCAACTTCCAGGTCATGGATGTCTACGTGCTGCTGTTCTTCGGCTTCCTGGGCTGGGGCATGAAAAAGCTGAACTTCGAGGTCGCGCCGCTGCTGCTGGGCTTCGTGCTGGGCCCGATGATGGAGGAAAACTTCCGCCGGGCGCTGGTGGTGTCGAACGGGCATCTCGACAGCTTCTTCACCCGTCCGATCAGCTGCGCCATCATGGTCATCACCATCGCCATCGTGCTGTGGTTCGCCGTCAGCGGCCTGCGCGGCCTGATCCGCGGCGGTGCCACGCAGGAGGCGCGGGGCAATGCATGATCTGAGCCACCGCCCCGAACTGGCCGACCATGGCCTGCGCGTCACCCGCCTGACCGACACCCCCGATGCCCTGGGCGAAAGCCCGCTGTGGGATCCGCAGGCGCAGGTGCTGTGGTGGATCGACGGGGTGGCGGGGGTGCTGCGCAGCCTGGCGTGGCACCAGGGCCGCTACGTTCCCGCCGGGCACCATGCCTTCGGAGAGCATCTGGGTGCCGTGGCCCTGGCGTCCGAAGGCTGCCTGCTGGTCGCCGGAGAGCATCACGTCATGCTCTTCACCCCCGACCAGCAGATCCGCCTTGTCGTCCTGCATGACGAGGCCGCCGATCCCGCGACCCGCCTCAACGATGGCAAGATGGACCGGCAGGGCCGCTTCCTGTGTGCCGGCATGGGGCGGGGGGCGGAACCGCTGGGCGCGCTCTATCAGGTGGGCTGCGGCACCCGGCGCGTGCTGGGGGGCGGGCTGAAGGTCGGCAACGGGCTGTGTTTCAGCCCCGATGGCCGGACGCTCTATTACACCGACACGCCCGAACGCTGCGTCTGGGCCTGCGACTATGATCCCGAAACCGGCACCCCCGGCGAACGCCGCCGCCATATCGACACGGCGGGGCTGGGATCGGGCGTCGACGGGGCGACGGTGGATGCGCAGGGGAACCTGTGGGCCGCGCTGATCCGCAGCGGGCAGATCGGCTGCTTTGATCCCGCGGGGCGGCTGATCCGGCTGCTGCCCGCGCCCAGCGACCTGCCCTCCAGCCTGACTTTCGGCGGGCCGGGGATGGAGACGCTCTTTGTCACCTCGATCCGCGATTCCGGCACCGGGCGCGCGGTCTCGGCCCACCCGATGGGCGGGCATCTCTTTGCAATCGAAGGGCTGGGGGTCCGCGGACTGCCCGAGGCCCGCTTCCGCGCCTGAGCGGCCGCAGGAAAGGAGACACCGATGAACGACGCAAGCCAGGGCTTCGGGCCGCTGAAGGGCCTCAAGGTCATCGACATCGCCACCATCATCGCCGGGCCCTTCGCGGCCTCGCTGCTGGCGGATTTCGGCGCCGATGTGATCAAGTTCGAAATGCCGGGGCCGGGCGACGGGCTGCGCTTTTTCCCGCCGTTCCGCGATGGCAAGCCGCTGTGGTGGAAGGTGACCAACCGCGGCAAGAAGCACGGCACGCTGGACCTGCGCAAACCCGAAGGCGCGGCGATCCTGAAGGAGCTGCTGAAGGATGCCGACGTGCTGGTGGAAAACTTCCGCCCCGGTACGCTGGCCCGCTGGGGTCTGGACCGCGATACCCTGTGGGAAATCAATCCGAAACTGGTGATCCTGCGCGTCACCGCCTTCGGCCAGACCGGCCCCAACGCGCCCCAGGGCGGTTTCGCCCGCATCTTCGAGGCGATGGGCGGGCTGACCCATATCACCGGCGAAAAGGACCGCCCCCCCGTGCATCCCGGCTATCCGATCGCCGATGCTTTCGGGGGCCTCTTCGGGGCGTTCTCGATCCTCGCCGCGCTGCATGGCATCGACCGCAACCGCCTGAAGGGCGAGGAAATCGACCTCGCCCTGACCGAGGCCACCTTCCGGCTGCTGGAAAACCTGGCCATCGAATATGATCAGGTGGGCCAGGTGCGTGAACGCGATGGCAACCACAACCAGTACACCGCCCCCGCCAATGTCTACCGCACCCGCGACGGGCGCTACGTGACGATGACGGGATCGACGCAAAGCACCTTCAAGGCCAATGCCCGCGCCATCGGCCGCCCCGATCTGATCGAGGATCCCCGCTTTGCCACCAACCCGCAGCGCCTGCAGTGCAAGCCCGAGCTGGACGCGATCTTTGGCGCCTGGATCGGCGATCATGACCTGGACGACGTGCTGGAAACCTTCCGCGCGGTCGGCGGGGCCATCGGGCCGATCTATTCCGCCGAACAGATCTTTGCCGATCCGCATTTCCAGGCCCGGGAGCTGATCACCGAGGTCGAGGACGAGGATTTCGGCACGGTGCGGATGCAGAACGTGGTGCCGAAGCTCAGGAATGCCCCGGGCCGGGTCCGCTGGGCCGCCAAGCATGTGGGGGCCGATACCGACGAGATCCTGAAGGACCGCCTGGGCCTGTCGCCCGAACAGATCGCCGCGCATCGCGCCAGCGGCGTCATCTGAGCCCCCGAGACAAGGAGAACCGACATGACCGCTCCCCTCACGCGGCTGGAGCGCCGCGACGATATTGCCATCCTGACCCTCGACCGGCCGCCGGTGAATGCGCTCAGCCATGCGCTGCGGATCTCGGTGGCGCAAAGGCTGGACGAGCTGGCCGCGATGACCGGCATCACCGGGCTGGTGGTGGCCTGCGCCGGGCGCACCTTTGTCGCCGGTGCCGAAATTTCCGAGCTGGGCCAGGTGCTGCGCCCGATGCTGCGCGATCTGATCGACCGGCTGGAGGCGCTGCCTTACCCCTCGGTCGCCGCGATCCACGGCACGGCGCTTGGCGGCGGGCTGGAACTGGCGCTTGGCTGCACCTGGCGCGTCGCGCTGGCAGATGCCAGGGTCGGCCTGCCCGAGGTCCGTCTGGGCCTGCTGCCCGGCGCCGGCGGCACCGTGCGCACGACCTATCTGGCGGGCGCCGACGTGGCGCTGTCGCTGGCCGGGACCGGCCGCATGATGGGCGCCGAAGAGGCCCAGCTGCACGGGCTGATCGACGCCCGCGTCGACCATGACCTGCTGGACGGCGCCATCGCCTTCCTGAAGGCCCGCCTGGCCGAAGGCGCGGCCCCCCCGCCGGTGTCCGCGCGCAAGCCCGCGATGCCCCCCTGCGATCCCGCGACCTTTGATCGGATCGCGGCCGAGAACCGCCGGGCGACGAAATCCACCGCCTCGGATCTGGCCGCCGAGGCGATCCGCAAGGCCGTGGCGCTGCCCTTCGCCGAGGCCATGGTCGCGGAACGCGCGCTCTTCGATGACGCGGCGGGATCGGCGCGCTCGGCTGCACTGCGCCACCTCTTCTTCGCGGAACGCGAGGCGGTCAAACCCGATACCGCCGAGGCCGCCGCCACGCCCCGCCCGATCGAGACCGTGGGCGTCATCGGCGCGGGCACCATGGGGGCGGGCATCGCCATGGCCTTCGTCGATGCGGGTCTGACGGTGCATCTGCGCGAAACCAGCCCCGAGGCGCTGGAGCGCGGCCTGAAGCGCATCCACGACACCTATGACCGCGCGGTCGCCAAGGGACGGCTGGCCGATCACAAGGCCGCCGACCGCAAGTCCCGCGTCCTGGGCACGCTGAGCGCGCAGGATCTGGCGCAATGCGATCTGGTGGTCGAGGCCGCCTTCGAGGATATGGGCGTCAAGAAGACCATCTTCGCCGAGCTTGACGCGGTGCTGAAGCCGGGCGCGATCCTGGCGACGAACACCTCGTATCTTGACGTGAACGAGATCGCCCGCGCCACCTCGCGGCCCGGCGACGTGGTGGGGCTGCATTTCTTCTCGCCCGCCAACATCATGAAACTGCTGGAAATCGTCCAAGGCGCCGAGACCACGCCCGATGTCATGGCCTCGGCCCTGAAACTGGCGCGTCGGCTGGGCAAGCAGGCGGTCGTCGCCGGTGTCTGCCGCGGCTTCATCGGCAACCGGATGCTGATGGCGCGCACCAATGCGCTGACGCCGCTGCTGATGGATGGCGCCACCCCGCAGGCGGTGGACCAGGCATTCCGCGATTTCGGCTGGCCGATGGGCCCGTTCGAGATGCAGGACCTGGCGGGCCTCGACATCGGCTGGCGCAACCGGCAGTCGATGGGGGTGACGGATGCCATCCCCGATGCGCTCTGCGAGGCCGGTCGCTTTGGCCAGAAGGCCGGGCGCGGCTGGTATGATTACGGACCCGAGGGCAGGGCGCTCTCGGACGAGGTGCAGGCGCTGATTGCCGCCACCCGGGCGCAGTCCGGCGTCACCCCCCGCACGCTTGACGCGGCCGAGATCCTGGCCCGCACCCACCGCCCGATGATCGAGGAGGGCCAGCGCATCCTGCAGGAGGGCATCGCGCGGCGCGCCTCGGATATCGACGTGGTCTGGGTTCATGGCTACGGTTTCCCGCGCGATCGCGGCGGTCCGATGTTCTGGGCGGCGCAGGGCGATGTGCCATGGAAGACCAAGGAAGGTGTAGACGCATGAAGATCCTCGTGCCCGTGAAGCGGGTCATCGACTACAACGTGAAGGTCCGCGTGAAGGCGGATGGCAGCGGTGTCGATCTTGCGAACGTGAAGATGTCGATGAACCCGTTCGACGAGATTGCCGTGGAAGAGGCGATCCGGCTGAAGGAAAAGGGTATCGCGACCGAGGTTGTTGCGGTTTCCATCGGCGTCAGGCAGGCGCAGGAAACCCTGCGCACGGCGCTGGCGATGGGCGCCGACCGCGCCATCCTGGTGGTTGCGGCCGATGACGTGCATCAGGATATCGAGCCGCTGGCCGTCGCCAAGATCCTGAAGGCGATCGTCGCCGAAGAGGCGCCGCAGCTGGTCATCGCCGGCAAGCAGGCCATCGACAACGACATGAACGCCACCGGGCAGATGCTGTCGGCGCTGCTGGGCTGGTCCCAGGCGACCTTTGCCGGCGAAGTGGGCGTCGAGGGCGATGCCGCCACCGTCACCCGCGAGGTCGACGGCGGCCTGCAGACCATCAGCGTCAAGCTGCCCGCGGTCGTCACCGCCGACCTGCGCCTGAACGAGCCGCGCTATGCCTCGCTGCCCAACATCATGAAAGCCAAGAAGAAACCCCTGGCCGAAAAGACCGCGGCCGAGCTGGGCGTCGACGTGACCCCGCGGCTTGAGATCGTCAAGACCTCGGAACCCGCAGCGCGTCAGGCCGGCGAGATGGTGGCCTCGGTCGACGAGCTGGTGTCGAAACTGAAAGAGAAGGGGATCCTGTGATGGCTGTCCTGCTGCTTGCCGAGATCAACGAGGGCGCGCTGGCACTGGATGCCACCGCCAAGGCCGTGACCGCCGCCCAGACGCTGGGCGATGTGACCGTGCTGTGCCTGGGCGCCGCTGCCGGTGCCGAAGCCGCCACCATCGCCGGTGTGGCGAAGGTGCTGGTGGCCGAGGACGCCGCCCTGGCCCACCGCCTGGCCGAGCCCGTCGCGGCGCTGATCCTGTCCCTGGCGCCGGGCTATAGCCACATCGTGGCGCCGGCGACCTCGGATGCAAAGAACATCCTGCCGCGCGTGGCGGCCCTTCTCGACGTGATGATCCTGTCTGATGTCACCTCCGTGGTGGATGCCGATACGTTCGAGCGCCCGATCTACGCGGGCAATGCCATTCAGACTGTGAAATCCAAGGATTCGGTTAAGGTGATCACCTTCCGGACCTCGACCTTCGAGGCGGCGGGCCTGGGCAACGCCGCCCCGGTCGAGACGCTGGGCGCCGTGGCGGATCCGGGCCTGTCGGCCTGGGTCGAGGACAAGGTTGCGGCCTCGGACCGGCCCGAGCTGACCTCGGCGAAGATCGTCGTCTCTGGCGGGCGCGGCGTTGGCTCGGAAGAGGATTTCGCACTGATCGAGGCGCTGGCGGACAAGCTGGGCGCGGCAGTGGGCGCCTCGCGGGCGGCGGTCGATTCGGGCTTTGCGCCGAACGACTGGCAGGTTGGCCAGACCGGCAAGGTCGTGGCACCCGAGCTGTACGTGGCGGTCGGGATTTCCGGGGCGATCCAGCACCTTGCGGGGATGAAGGATTCGAAGGTGATCGTGGCAATCAACAAGGACGAAGAGGCGCCGATCTTCCAGGTGGCCGATTACGGCCTGGTCGCGGACCTGTTCGCCGCCGTGCCGGAGCTGACCGGCAAGCTGTAAGGCCCTGCGAAGACGATGAAAAGGCCCGCCACGGCGGGCCTTTTGCATGCACGCTCAGGCGCGGCGGCATCGGCATGGTCGGTGTCGGCCCTGGCTGTACCCGGCATCCGTTCGGTCGCGACGATGGTATCGAGCGCATCAGTCCAGGTCGAGGGCGGCGGAAAGACCCGCGCCGCATGAGAGGCATCCCACATTTCGGCATCGCTTTTCGGCGGGGTCTTGAAGGTCTTGGTGTTGTAGATCAGGCCGCCGGTCCACAGCAGGTAGCCGATGCCGCGCCCGTCGGCGCCGGTGCGGAACCGCGGATCGACATCGGCAAGGTTCGGCAGCTTGTTCAGGTCGGACCAGGTCAGCAGGCTGAGCGTTTTGTCGGTGATATCCTGGCTGCCGACGGCGCGCACCAGGGCCGGGGTGGCAAGGCTGGCAGTAAATCCTGCGGCGCCCATCAAGATCCCGCGGCGGCTGAGTTCCAAGGGCATGGTCCTATGCACCATCGAAGGGGCGCATGCGGTCACCCGACGGGCCGTCACAGGAACAGGTCGGGTTTTGATAGAACCGCACTTATTCGGATCCGGGTCACCTGATAAGGCGACGAGATTTTCTATCGGGACAGATTTTGATCGGCGCGGCGTCCGATCATGTCCGATTTTCCAGATGGCATGATGCAACCCTGTGCGCCGGATCCAGCCATGTGCATCGTTTGACGCCCAATCGTAAGATCAGCCATGCTTGAAACACCCGCGCGCATCGAACCCTGCGGTATCGAAGAGGCCGTCCCCGTCGAACTGACGGACCTGATCCTGGAGATCCGGTCGGCGGCGGAAACGCTCGGGCGCAGACTGCACCCGGACAGCGCGGCCGAGTTGCGGGCGATGACCCGTATCATGAATGCCCACTACTCGAACCTGATCGAAGGGCACAACACGCGGCCCCGGGACATCGAAGCGGCGCTTGCAGGTCATTTTGATGCGGTTGAAAACCGTCCCCTGGCCGAGGAAGCCGCAGCCCATGTGCGCGTGCAGGACTGGATCGATGGGCGTTGTTGCAGAACTCAGCCGGTGAAGGATTCACATCGGGAATCCATGCGGTTAGACGCGCTGCATGAGCAAGCCCAAGCCCGCCCGCTACCACACGACAAACTGGTCTACCTACAACGATGCGCTCAGGAAGCGCGGGTCACTGCTGATCTGGCTGAACAAGGAGATGGCCTGGCACGCGCCGCATGAGGGACGCCCAGGGCGCCCGCCAGTTTTCTCGGATGCCGCGATCCAGTTCTGCCTGTCGATCAAGGTGCTGTTCAAACTGCCGCTCAGACAGACAGCCGGGATGGTCGCGAGCCTCCTGCGGCTCGCAGGACTGGACTGGCCCATTCCCGACTACTCGACGCTGTGCCGTAGGCAGAAGACCCTCAAGGTGCAGATCCCCTATCGTCGTGCCGACGGGCCGCTGAATCTGCTGGTGGACAGCACCGGCATCAAGTTTCTTGGCGACGGCGAATGGCAGGCCCGCAAGCATGGTGTTCAGGGTCGTCGCCAATGGCGCAAGGTGCATCTGGCAATGGACACTACCACTTCGGATATCCGGGCCGTTGAGTTCACCCCCAGCCGGGAAGGCGACAGCCCCATCCTGCCAGACCTGTTGGGCCAGATCCCCGAGGACGAGGACATCGGCACCGTGACTGCGGATGGCGCCTACGATACCCGCCGATGTCACAGCGCCATCATCGCACGCGGCGGCTCGGCAATCATACCGATCCGAAGGAACGGTCGGGCTTGGAAAGAGGACTGCCCGGCTGCCAAGGCGCGCAACGAAACCCTGCGCGCCACACGTCACTACGGCCGGGCGTTCTGGAAACGGTGGACCGGATACCACGCTCGCAGCCGCGTGGAGGCCAAGATGCGCTGCATCAAGTCCTTCGGCGAGCGCATCGCTGCAAGGGACCCCGATCGCCAAACCGCCGAAATCCACATCCGCGTCGCTCTTATCAATCGCTTCAACGCGCTCGGCACCGCCGAGGTTGTTCGCGTGGCCTGAGCCTGAACGGGAAAGGGGCACTCACGTCTCAGGCCGCCTTTCTGCAACAACGCCCATCGGCATGGTCGGTGTCGGCCTTGCCCGCACCCAGCATCCGTTCGGTCGCGACGATGGTATCGAGCGCATCGGTCTAGGTCGAGGGCGGCAGGAAGACCCGCCCCGCATGAGAGGGATCCCACATTTCGGCATAGCTTTTCGGCGGGGTCTTGAAGGTCTTGGTGTTGTAGATCAGCCCGCCGGTCCACAGCAGGTAGCCGATGCCGTGCCCGTCGGCGCCGGTGCGGAAGCGCGGATCGACATCGGCAAGGTTCGGCAGCTTGTTCAGGTCGGGCCTGGCCAGCAGGCCGTCATCCGCCAGCGTGATGGCGCCGACGCCCGCCAGGGTGATCACGTCATAGGCTGGGCGGCTGCCGCTGGCGCGCAGCTTGGCCACCATCTCGGAGGTGCTGCCGGTGCGGTCGGCGATGACCCTGGCGCCGGTGGCCTGCTCGAACGGCTTGACGATCTGCTCCAGCACGGCCAGCCCGGTGTTGTCGGACCAGGTCAGCAGGCTGAGCGTCTTGCCGGTGAAATCCTGGCTGCCGGCGGCGCGCACCAGGGCCGGGGTGGCAAGGCTGGCGGCAAACCCTGCGGCGCCCATCAGGATCCCGCGGCGGCTGAGTTCGAAGGTCATGGTCGTCTCCTGTGCATCATCGAAGGGGCGCGTCCGGTCACCCGACGGGCCGTCACAGGAACAGGTCGTAGCCAGCGGCTAGGTTTGATAAAACTGCACTTATTCGGATCCGGGTTTCATCCGAATGCAACAAGTTTTCAATCTGGGCAGATTTTGATCGGCGCGGAGTCCGATCCTGTCCTGTCCGATGTTCCGGAAGGCGTGATGCGACCCGATGCGCCGGATCTGGCCTGCTTTTAATATTACATAATTCAGGTTATAAACAAAATTTCCGCTCGATAGCCGCAATGAAAACGACCGTCTAAAGGGTTTGGGCCAGATGGATCATCTGCGGGCAAGCCCCCATCTTGCCGTTGCGGCGCGTCACGCCGCGCCAGCCGCGAGAGGGCGATTTTGCCGTGCTGTGGATTGTGGCGCGCGATCCACGGCACGGTGGTGGGGGATTTCCGTTCCACAGTTCAGCTCCCCGGTCTCGGCCTGAGCGAGCCGGTTGTGAGCGATGCAGACGTGGCCTGCCAGATCGCCGGGAGCCTCGGGCCTGCCCACATGCGGCCAGATCGCCGGGCACCACCGCAAGCCCCCGGTCCGCCTTGCAGTTTTTGCGACAGATGCTTGAAATCCCTTGCCTGACCTGGCTGATGCGGATCGCGATGCCGAAGCTGACGCCAACACTTTCCACGAACGCACCTTCGCAATCGGCCCTGTGCAGTTCGACCCGCTGACGGCCAAGCACCCGCAGGACCAGTTCTGGGAACCCGGACTGCTTGCCCTTGATGAGGCCTTAGGCACATCGATGGTCCGCGCGACGCCCCGGGCGGTGGTGATCCCGCATTCCGCAGCCAGGCTCCGAAGCATGTTAATCAACTGGCTGCGCTGTCGAACAACGACGTGCGGTGCAAGGAGAGAAGCGTCTGCTGGTCCTCGGACCTGATCTCGACAAACCGCATTGTTGGCCGCGTTAAGGCCGCGCAAATGACCTTTTCATGGTTTGCAGGCTTCCGCGGCCACGGACCTCCTCACCGTCGGACGTGCCGCGTTTCAGGTCAGTTTTGACCTACAGCGGCGGCATCAGCCGGACAGTATGACCGGGTTACGCAAGCCCGCGGCCCCAATGGTGGCTACAGGCGCAGGCGTCGATGCGGATGAGGCAGGGCGACATGGCCGAGGTCCCTCGCGGGGGCTGGGGCGCAGCGGCGGGATGTCCCTTTGGACGCTGCTGCAGATGCTTTTGGTCACGGCCCCCGGTCTGACCGGGCCAGGGGGCATGCCGCCGGGGATCTTGGTCGTGACGCGCCGCGACACCGATCACCCGGCTGAAAGGCGCCACCTTCACCACAGAGAACCCGGCCCCGGCTGATCACGCCTCTGGAAACTTCATCGCCCCCGTGCCGCTTTCTCACTACACCCCGGAGCGCAGACATGGTTGTCTGCCGCGACAGACAGGAAAGGCCCCGCCATGAAACTTGAGGACGCTCAGGAAACCCCGCCGCAGGCGCTTGCCCGCGTATCGCTCGATCTCTTCCGCGAGGGCATGTCGCGCCTGGCGGGGGCGGTAAACATCGTCACTACCGACGGCCCCGCGGGGCGCGCGGGCTTCACCGCCTCGGCGGTCTGCTCGGTCACCGCCGAACCGCCGACGCTGCTGGTCTGCGTCAACCGCTCAGGCAGTGTGGCGACGGCCTTTGCCGGCAATGACGCGCTCTGCGTCAACACCGTCGGGCCGGATCACCAGGACCTTGCCATGCTCTTCGGCGGCAAGACCCCGATGGAGGACCGCTTTGCCCAGGCCCGCTGGCGCGAGACCGCGACCGGCGCGCCTGCGCTTGACGGCGCGGTGGTGTCCTTCGACTGCGAAGTCACGCAACGTCTGGATGTCGGCACCCATACCGTCATCTTCGCCGAGATCGTCGGCGTCGTCACCGCCCCCGGGGTCACGGCCTCGGCCTACTGGAACCGCAGGTTCCACGCCCTGGAGTCCTGATCGCCGTCGCAGGCGAAGGCTTGCGCGGAACCCCGCGACACCCCTAGATTGATTGCGACAGACGGGCTCGATGCCAGGGCCCGTCCCCCCTGGTTCCGGTGACGTGACGATGGCCGATCCCGCCCCCCTGCCCCCGTCCTGCCACGGCGGGGCCTGATGCGCCCCCGCAGCACCCGTATCGTGGCCCATCGCGGCAGGCTTGGCCCCGACCAGCCCGAGAACGCCGCCGCATCGCTCTCGGCCTGCCTGGCCGCCGGGCTTTCGTGGATCGAGGTCGATCTGCGCGCCTCGGCCGACGGAACGCTGTGGCTGCTGCATGACGAAACCCTTGACCGCACCACCAACGGCGCCGGTCCGATCGCCGCCGTGCCCGATGCCAAGCTTGCCTCGGTCCGGCTGACCGAGGCCGACGGCACCCCCGGCGCCGACCGGATGCTGCGCTTTGAGGATGCGCTGGCGCGGCTGGCCCCGTCCGGGGCCGGTCTGCTGCTGGATTTCAAGGCCACCCCGGTCGAGGCCGTCATCGCCGCGCTGTCCCGTCATGGCATGGGCCGGCGCGCGATCCTGCTGACCTTCGACCGTGCCACTGCCGCCCAGGCGCTGGCGCTGACCCACGACAGCACCGTCGCCGTCCGCATCGGCAGCCTTGAGGATCTGCAGCACTATGCCGGGCTGGGCCAGACGGCGCGGCTGGCCTTCTATGTGCCGCAGGCCTCGGACCTGCTGCTGTTTCGCGCCGCTGCCACGCTGGGCCCGGTGATCAGCGATGCCCATCTGGTGGTGCTGGACGGCGCGCTGGATCTCAGGGCCGCGCGCCAGGGGCCTGCGCTTTATGCCCGCTTCTGCACCGAGCGTCCGCTGGACTATCTGGTCACCGACTATCCGCTGACGGCCGGCCGGGCGCTGGCCCGGGGCCGGCCGCTGCTGCGCCTGACCGACCTGCGGATCACCTTGGGTGAAACCCAGCTGGTGCGGGGCATCGACCTGCAGATCGCCCAGGGCGAGGCGCTGGCGCTGGTCTCTGAGGATGGCGGTGATGCCGCGCTGGTGGCCCGTGCCATCGCCGGGCAACTGCCGCCACCCGCCCGGATCACCGGCCAGATCCGCCTGGAAGGGACCGAGGCGGGGGCGCCCGGCCTGCGGGTGGCCCTGGCCGGGCTGGCACCGCGAAACGCAGGTTCCGCCGCCGAGCAGCTGGAGGCCGCCATCCGCCATCACACCGGTGCCGCCGCCGACAGCGCCCGGCGCACCGCCCGCAGCCTGATGGACCAGCTGGGCCTGGACATGGCGTTGCGCGACGCCGCCGTCCTGCCGGAGGACATCCGCCAGCCACTGGGCCTGGCGCTGGCCCTGGCCGGGCGCCCTGACCTGCTGATCGCCGAAGACCCCGGGCCCGGTGCCGATCCGACGCAGCGCAGCCGGATGCTGGTTCTGCTGCAGCGCCTGCGCGACCGGATGGGGCTGGCGCTGCTGCTGGTGGGGCGCGACCTGGGGGTCGCCGCCCAGCAGACCGAGCGCATCGGCATCCTTTGCGGTGGCCGCCTGGTCGAAGATGCGCCCCCCGCACGCCTTTTCAGCGCTCCGCGGCATCCGCTCAGCGCGGCACTGCTGCGGCCGAACGGGGGGACCCTGCCGCCGCCGCGCCCCGGCAGCACGCCGCCCAGGGGCTGTGCACTGGCCCTGCGCTGCCCGCGCGTCCAGCCGCGTTGCCACGACGGGGCGCCGCCGCTGCTGCGCGGCCTCGCCTGCTGGAACCCCCTGCCCGCCTGACCCCTTTGTCACGGGACAAGTGCGCACAACAGTGTCGTGCGGTGACGGCATAGCGCGCCAGAGCCACCTTCGGCCCCACATATTCAGCAGTCACGGGCGACAGTTTCTCGGTGGCGTTTGTTGGGCGGTGGCGTTTGTTGGGCGGGGGCGTTCATCGGGAAGGTCCCGCCTCGCCAGCACCGGCACACCGTCGGCGGGCGCGGCGCGGATCTTGCGGCAGCCGATCGACAGACCACCGATGGTGCCCGCCGTCATTCGCGCATGGGCCGCGCGCGCCTTGCGCCATCGCGCACTGGCAGCCCCTTGTCCGAAAGGCTCTTCGCGTTCCCGGCCAGATCCCGCACGTCAACGGGCTGGCCCGGGCTGTGCTGCCAGAAGAGGTGGATCCTGCGCCCCTCGGATTTCGCATGGATCAGCCCCTCGACGAAGGCGCCGGATGTCACCCGGTCACCGTCCCGTTTCACATGGCCCAAGACCAAGGCAGGGTCCCTGAGGACGCCCTTGCCGGACGGCTCCTTCTGTTCGAACGCAGGCCCACGAGCCAACGAAACAGAAGGTTGCACTCGGTCTGTTCCAAAGAGTGCTGCCCGGATCGGATCGAAAGGAGGATCTGACGCCGGCTGGCCCGGATCAGCCGATCCGGTGCGATGGAGGGACGCCCCGCCCCGCCACAGAGCCGGTCGAGCGCGCAATCAGGGACCGCAGCATCATTGACGACCATTCCGATCCCGGGCCGGGGATCCCGCAGCAGCCTGCGCGACCCAGGACCGGACCGGCTGAACAGCGATCCTGCAATCCCGGCCGATCCGTGCATCGCCACATCTGTCCAGTGGTGTCGATGACGCCTCTTCCATGAAGGGCGTCGGGGCCAGGGTGCTTCAGTATCTTGTTAGGGAAGGAGGGAGACTCTTGAACTGGCCTAAGCTTCTGGAAAGGAAATTCATGCATAGCCTGCTTGCGATGCACTTGTCGGAAGGACCCTGCAATGATGAAGCACGTATTTGGCGTGGCCTCTCTGCTCGCCGTCGCGGCCCTGTCCCCCGCCCATGCGGAGCAGGGAATTACGGATACCACCGTCACATTCGCCCAGGTCGCCGCCTTCGATGGCCCCGCCGGCGCACTCGGCACCGGGATGCGTCAGGGGATCGAGGCCGCCTTCGACGAGGCAAACCGAAAGGGGGGGGTGAACGGACGGACGATCGCGCTCGACACTTATGACGACGGGTACGAGCCCGACCGCTCGATGACCGTGGTCCGCGACGTGATCGAGGGTAACGCCCATATCGGCCTCATCGGCCCCGTCGGCACACCCACCTCGCAGGCGACGCAGCCCCTGGCCACCGCCGCCAACCTGCCCTTCATCGGCCCCTTCACCGGCGCCGGTTTCCTGCGTGACCCGGCGCTGAAGAACGTGGTCAACATCCGGGCGACCTATGGCGCGGAAACCGCAGTCTGGATCGACCACCTCGTCAAGGATCTGGGCCTTGAGCGGATTGCCATCCTCTATCAGGACGATGGCTTTGGCCGTGTCGGCCTGGACGGCGTGACCGCCGCCATGGAAAGCCACGGCATGACCCTGGTGGCCCAGGGCACCTACACCCGCAACACCGTTGCCGTGAAGACCGCCCTTTTGGCCATCCGCAAGGCCGATCCACAGGCCGTCGTCATGGTCGGCGCCTACAAGCCGATCGCCGAGTTCATCCGCCTGGCGCACAAGATGAACATGTCGCCGGTCTTCGTGAACATTTCCTTCGTGGGGTCCGATGCCCTGGCCGCCGAACTGGGCAGCGAGGGGGAGGGCGTCATCATCAGCCAGGTCGTCCCCTTCCCCTGGGATGACAGCCTGCCGCTGGTCGGTGCCTATCACGCAGCCCTGACCGCCGCCGATCCGGCCGCCAAGCCCGGCTTCGTCTCGCTGGAAGGCTATATCACCGGTCGCGTCGCCATCGCCGCGCTGGACGCCGCGGGCAGAGACCTGACCCGCGAAAGCTATCTTGCGGCCCTGCAAGGGCTCGGCACCCTCGATCTGGGCGGGTTCACCCTCACCTATGGGCCGAATGACAACCAGGGATCGGACGTCGTCTTCCTGACCAAGATCCAGCCCGACGGCAGTTTCACGCCCGTGCCTGTCGGCCAAGGCGGCTGAGCCCGGGCATCGCGGGCGCGCCCGCGCGGTCCCCAGCAAATGGGCGCCGGTCCCAGGGCCGGCCCCGGACTTCGGTACAGAATGGATGAGCTTCAGGATGGATGTCTTCGGTAGCGTACTCGCACGCCTGGTCGTGGTCCTTGGCGCGATGGCGGCCATGACCGTGGCTGCTGTCGTCGTCGGCTGGAACGTGTTCCAGTCCGTTGCGACGGAGGTCGGAGACCTCAGCGCGGAAAGATTGCCCCAGCTGGAACAAAGCGCGGATGTCTCGACCTCCGCCCAGGAGATCGGCCGCAACCTCTCGGACCTGCTCGCCGCCGTGGATCTTCCCGCCCTGCAGCAGATGCAGTCCGAAACGAGCGGGATCATCGCCACGGCGCAGGAGCGTATTGCGAAGCTCGCGCCAGAGGCCCGCAAGGACCTGCAGCCTGCGCTGCAGCGCGCCGGCCAGGCGCTGGCGGATCTCGCTGCCGAGCGGCAGGCGCAATTCCTGCGCGGAGACGAGATCGCCGCTGCAGTCGAACGTGCCACCGATCTTGATGCCGAGCTTTCCGCCGCCCTGGCGACGGCCGCCGATGACGCCTACTTCGAGCTGGCAATGAACGGCGAGGCCACCATCGAAGGTGTCGACCGGCGCCTGACAGAACTGGTCAGCCGCGACGTGGCCCTATTGTCCGCCACCCAGCAGGCCCGGGCAGAGATCAACCTGATCAGCGGCCTGGCCCTGGCCGCCGTGCGCACCAGTGACAGCGCCACCCTCTCGATCCTCCGCGATCTGGCGCTCTCTTCCTCGCGCTCTCTTGATGTCCTCACCGAACAGCTGGTCGCCGATCCCGGCACCCAGGCCGCTGCTCAAGCAGTCAATTCGACCCGCGACGGCATGGCCGCTGCCTTCGAGCCCATCCCCTTCAGCCGCAAGCCCGACATCCGCGCGCTTCTCGAACTGCGCCGCAGCGCCGATACGGCGCTGGCGACGGCGCTTGACGACATCTCTTTCGAGCTTGAGATCCAGACCGAGGACACGAAATCGAGCAATTCCGGCGCAATCCGCAGGCTCCTGGATGACCAGGTGACACGGATCATGGAGATCGGCACCCTCGACAGCGTCGCCAAGGCCTTCTTCGCAACGGCGCTCCAGGCCTCTCTGGCCCGCACCCCCGAGGAACTCGCCCGCCGCGGCGATGACCTGGCCCAGGCCGCCGCGCATCTGCGGGACCTCCAGAAAGGCGAAACGCCCGAGCTTCAGGCCGCCATCGAAGCCATGCTTGGCCTCGCAGATCCCGACACCGGCGTTCCCCAGACCCGCGCGGCGGCCCTGGATGCCACGGCGGATGCCCTGGAGGCAGAGCGCACGGCCACCGAAACCGTGGCGGAAATCCGCAACCGCATTGCGGCCTACAGCCGGTCTGCCCGATCCGCGATCGGTGTCGCGGCAGGATCGATCGAGGCCAGCATCACCAGTGCCAGGGCCACCATGTCCCTGATCGGCATTCTCAGCCTCGCCCTCTTTTGCGTGCTACCCGTGCTGACCTGGCTCATGGTCGTGCGCCCGCTCAACCGCATTACCCGGACCACCGAACGCCTAGCGGGCGGTGATCTTGCGGAGGTCACTGGCCTTGCGCGCAGTGGCGAGCTTGGTCGCCTGGCCAGGGCACTGCAGATCTTCCGGGACGGTGCGTTGGAACGCAAGACGCTGCAGGAGACCGAGGAAAAGGTCGCCCGGGAGCGCGCGGAAGAACAAGAGCAGGTTGTCGGCGCCCTGGCCATGGGCCTCAAGAAGTTGGCCTCCGGAGACCTCACCCACGAGATCCACGACACCTTCCCTGGCGCCTATGATGCCCTGCGCAAGGATTTCAACGACGCGATCAATACACTCAGCCAGGTCGTGCACCAACTGTCCACATCGACCCTTACGATCTCACACAGTTCCCAGGAGATCGCCCGTGCCGCCGCAGATCTGTCGCGCCGCACGGAATCCGACGCCGCAACCCTCGGGGAATCCGCCGCCGCCCTGGAAGAGCTGACCAGCTCCGTCGCCTCGGCCGCCAGCGGCGCTTCCAAGGCCAATGAGCTGGTCGGCTCGGCCCGGCGCAGTGCCGAAACCAGCCGTGGTGTCATGACCGAAGCCGTCGCCACCATGGGCAGCATCGAGGATTCCTCAAAGCAGATCAGCCGCATCACCGCCGTCATCGACGACATTGCCTTCCAGACCAATCTGCTGGCGCTCAATGCCGGGGTCGAAGCGGCCCGGGCGGGGGAGGCCGGGCGAGGCTTTGCCGTTGTTGCCCAGGAGGTGCGCGCGCTTGCCCAAAGAGCTTCCGAATCTGCCAGCGAAATCAATCGGATCATCGGCCAATCCACGTCGCAGATCGCCAGTGGCGTCAGCTCGGTGGGCCAGGTCGGCAAGGCGCTGGAGACGATCATCGCCTCTGTGGTGGAAATCGCGGATCACGTCGGCAATATCGCCACCTCTTCCGGCGAGCAGTCCCGTGGCATCGGCGAAATCAACCAGGCGGTTGGCCAGCTCGACAATGCCTCTCAAAAGAACGTCGCCATGTTCGAAGAGACGACGGCCGCCTGTGCCGCGCTTGAACAGGAAGCCCGGCAACTGTCGGCAGTGGTGGATTGCTTCACGGTCAATGGTTCCGCTGGCGGCGATACCACCTGGTCCGCAGGACAACATGGCGCGCCCTCCCAAGTTGCCTGAACACGCGGATGCGGAACGGTCGTGGTGATCGCTGTCAGATGGCAGGCCAGGCTCTGGGAGCCACTGAAATGCGACGGGGGACTTCGCGGTATCGTGGCGGCATGGCTACGGACCCGGCCGTGAAGGTTGCCGGTCAAGGACAATGACGTCTTTTTGCCATGGAAATGCACGCGCATCTTCGTGGCGCCCCATGGATCGGGTTCAAAGCGGTCCTGTCGGATCACGTCGTCCAAGCCGGCGGGCGCTGCGTGAAGCTTGTGGAGTTCGGGGTACATGATGCTATGACAGGCCAAACCTGATACAGAACGTGAGCAAATCGCCTTGGCAGATGACAGGCCGCAGAAAAGCCAAACCCTTGTCCGCGGGCTGGATGTCATCGAGGCCGTCGCCCGCGGTGCGACCTCGCTCAACGATATCGTCCGCCTGACCGGCATGACCTACAGCACCACGCACCGTTTTGCCGCCGTTCTGGCCGAGCGCGGTTATCTGCGCAGCCCGCGCGGACGCGAATATGAACTGGGCCCGAAGCTGATCGAGCTGGGCTTTCAGGCCTATGGAGAGATGGACCTTGTCCGCATCGCCCACCCCTTCCTGGCCGCCCTGTCCGAGGAGAGCAGCGCGACGGTCCATCTGGGCATGCGCAGCGGCCCCGAGGTGGTCTATCTGGACAAGATCCAGGGCAATCGCCCGGTCGAGATCAATTCGCGGATCGGGGGGCGCCGGCCGCTGACCTCGACCGGCATCGGGATGGCGCTGCTGCTGGATTGTGACACCGCCGAGCTGGAGGAGGTGCTGGCGGAAAACCGGCGGGCGCGCTCCGGCGACACCGACCCCGAGACCTTCCGCCAGCGCATGGAGGACTATCGCAGCGGCGGCTACGCGCTGGATCTGGGCGATGACAGCCCCGTCATCCGCTGCGTGGCGGCCCCCGTGCGCGATCCCCTGGGCCGGATTGCCGCGGCCATCAGCCTGTCGAGCGCCATCACCTACATGCCCGAGGACCGCATCCGGGCCCTCATCCCGGTGGTCAAGGCTGCGGCGCAGCAGATCAGCCGGGAAATCGGCTATCTGCCGCGCTGAGCAGCCGCGCCCCCTGCCGCTGCCCCTACAGAACCTTGCCGGGGTTCAGCAGCCCCTTCGGATCCAGCGTCGCCTTCAGGCTGCGCAGCAGCGCCAGCTCCTCGGGGCGGCGGCTGTAGGACAGCCAGGGCTTCTTGTGCAACCCGATGCCATGCTCGGCCGAGACCGATCCGCCGAAGTCGCGCACGATGCCGTAGACGATGGTTTCCACGGCCCGTTCCGAGGCGCCGTAGCGGTCCATGTGGCCGGTGACAAGGTGCAGGTTGCTGTCGCCCGCATGGCCGAAATACAGCTGCACCAAACCGGGAAAGGCCGCATCCAGCGCCGCGCGCATCTGCGTCACGCAATCCCCCAGACGCGCCAGCGGCACCGAGACATCGAAGCTGATCTTCGGCTTATAATGG
The DNA here is from genome assembly GCF_057380705.1 of Pseudooceanicola sp. NS-SX9. Taxonomy (NCBI): domain Bacteria; kingdom Pseudomonadati; phylum Pseudomonadota; class Alphaproteobacteria; order Rhodobacterales; family Paracoccaceae; genus Pseudooceanicola; species Pseudooceanicola sp. NS-SX9. Next base: position 155,880 of record NZ_JBXXRN010000002.1, read on the forward strand.
ATCAGAAGCTCTGAAATCGCATCGCGCAGCGCCCAGAAGCTGTCGACCTCGCGTGCGTTCTGCGCCACCACTGCATCCAGTAGCAGCCCCGCCTCGAAGGCGGTTTCCAGCATCGCCTCGAAGGTGGGGCGGTCGGCCTCGGGGTCGGGGCCCAGCATCTCGATCAGCACGTAGACGGGATGGTCCGGGGCCAGCGGCGCCCGCAGCCCGCCCTGCTCGGCGGCGGCGCGGTAGTAGTCGTTCCACATCAGCTCAAAGGCCGACACCCGGCTGCTGAGCGTTCGCTGCGCCATCCGCAGCAGCGCCAGCGCCGCGTCAAAGCCCGGCACCGCGACCAGCGCCGCATTGGCCCCCGCCACCCCGGGATGCAGCCTGATGATGGCGCGGGTGATGATCCCCATCGTCCCTTCCGAACCGATGAACAGCGGTTTCAGATCCATCGCCGCGTTGTTCTTGGGCATCCGGTTCATCATGTCCAGAACCGTGCCATCCATAAGCACGACCTCCAGCCCCAGCACCAGATCGCGCATCATGCCATAGCGCAGCACCCGGTTGCCGCCCGCGTTGGTCGCGATGGCCCCGCCGATCTGGCACGATCCGCGCGCCCCCAGATCCAGCGCAAAGAACATCCCCGCTTCGGCTGCGCGCTGCTGCACAATTTGCAGCGGCACGCCCGCCTGCACGGTCATCAGCCCCGAGGCCAGGTCCACCTCCTCGATGTCGGCCATCCGGGACAAGGACACCAGCAGGCAGCCCTCCGAGGCGACAGCGCCCCCGGCAAGGCCGCTCAGCCCTCCCTGCGGCACCACCGGGATGCCATGGGCGCAGCAGTAGCGCAGGATCGCCGAAAGCTCGGCGGCCGAGCGCGGCGCGACATGGGCCAGCGGTCGGCCGCCCTGTTCGCCGCTCCAGTCGCGCAAGGCCGCCAGATCCAGCTGGTCGCCCGCGCGCAGGGTCTCTGCGCCCGGCAAGGCCCGCAGCCCGGCCAGCAGGCCCCCTGCGCTTGCCATATCGGTCAATGTCGATTGCTGCCCGGACACCGGATGCTCCTTCCCTGAAATCGCCTGTGCAATTTCTCATATGTTGCAAAGTAAATCTAGTATTTGACAAATTGAGCGGAAATTACTAGCCCTGAATGACAGTGTGTATCGGTAGGGAGCCGATCCGCCGTCCCGGACCGCCACCCGATCTGCATCGGGCGGGGAACGGGTTCTTGTTCAGGGAGGAGACCCCATGCGTTTCGAAAAGCTCTCCGCGCTGATGCGCGGTGCGATGGCGGCTGGCCTGATGGCAGGCGCCGGACTGATGGCGGGCCCGGCTTCGGCCGATCCGCAGATCCTGCTGCGGGTGGGGCATTCGTCCTCGACGACCAGCACCGGGCAACATGCGCTGGAACTGCTGAACCAGCGCCTGCAGGAGCGGACCGACGGCCGGATGGGGCTGCAGATCTTCCCCAACAGCCAGCTTGGCGGCGAACGCGAGCAGATCGAGTCGATCCAGCTGGGCAACCTTGACATGGCCTTCGTCTCGACCGCGCCGGTGGCGAGCTTCGACAAGGATTTCTTCGCCCTCGACCTGCCCTTCGTGTTCCGCAACCGCGACGAGGTGTTCCGCGTTCTGGATGGCGACATCGGCCAGCAGCTGCTGGGCGGGCTGCAAAATGTCGGGCTGGTGGGCCTGGCCTTCTGGGAAAACGGCTTTCGCCAGCTGACCAATTCCAAGCACGAGATCCACACCCCCGCCGACCTTGCGGGGATGAAGATGCGCACCATGGAAAACGAGGTCCATATCGCCGCCTGGCGCGAGATCGGCGCCAACCCCTCTCCGCTGGCCTTCTCGGAGCTGTTCACCGCCCTGCAACAGGGGACCTTCGACGCCCAGGAGGGCCCGATCAACCTGTTCTACGACATGAAGTTCTACGAGGTCCAAAAGTACATCACCCGCACCAACCACCTGTATGGCGCCTGGGTGCTGCTGATGAACCCCGACAGCCTGGCCAAGCTGTCGGAGGGCGACCGCAAGATCTTCCTGGATGCAGTGGCCGAAACCACCAGGGACCAGCGCGCCATGGCGGTCGAGGCCGATGAAAAGGCCATTGCCGCGATGCCCCAGGTGACGATCACCGATCTGACCCCGGAAGAGATCAAGCAGTTCTCGGACAAGATGGGCCCGATCTACGATCTGGTGCGCAAGAAGGCGGGGGCGGATCTGGTGAACCGCGTGATCGCCACTGCCCAGGAAGAGTAACCCGTCATCCCGGCGTCCGCCCCCCCCCTGCGGCGGGCGCCTCCTTCCCCGGATCCCGGCGTGACCTCCTGCCTTGTTCCGAAGGCGGTCGAGGCCCCGGTCCTGCCCGAAAGGATGTCCGATGAAATTTCTCGATGAACATGTCGAAGAGGCGCTCGTCGTCCTGCTGCTGGCCGCGATGAGCGTGCTGATCGTGATGCAGGTCATCATGCGCTATGTCTTTTCCGCTTCGCTGACCTGGTCGGACGAGGCCTCGCGCTACTGCTTTGTCTGGATGACCTATCTGGGCGTGTCCTACGGGGTGAAGCACGGTGCCCATGTCAACGTGACCGCCGCGGTCGACCTGCTGCCGCCGCGCTTCCACCCCTGGTTCCGCATCCTGGCCACCCTGCTGACCGGCGTCTTTGCCATCCTGGTGGTCTGGCAGGGCTGGTTCCTGGTGCAAAAGCTGCTGCGCTTCGGCCAGAAATCCTCGTCCCTCGGCATCCCGATGGCCTGGGTCTACCTGGCCCCCGTCAGCGGCTTCTTCCTGGTGCTGATCCGGCTGATCCAGAACCTGTGGGCCGACATCCGCGCCCTTGGCCGCGAAACCGCGGCCGAGCCCGCCGCCACCGAAGGAAGCCCGTCATGATCTCGCTGTCGCTTTTCGGCCTCTTCGGGCTGTTGCTGGCGGTCGGCACGCCGATTGCGATCTCGCTGGGGCTGGCCTCGACCGCGGCGCTGGTGATCTCGGGGAAGGTGGGGATCAACTTCGTGCCGCAGGGCCTGGTCACCGCCATCGACAGCTTTCCGCTGATGGCCGTCCCCTTCTTCATCCTGTCCGGGGAGCTGATGGGCCAGGGCGGCCTGTCGCAACGGCTGCTGAACACCGGCAAGATCTTTTTCGGGCGCTACAGCGGCGGGCTCGCCATCATCGCGGTGGCGACCTGCGTGTTCTTCGCCGCGATCTCGGGCTCGGGGCCGGCGACGGTCGCGGCGATCGGCGCGATCCTGTTTCCGGCGATGGCACGCGAAGGCTACCGGCCGGCGTTCTCGGCCGGGCTGGTGGCCTCGGCCGGCAGCCTGGGCGTGATCATCCCGCCCAGCATCCCGATGGTGATCTACGCGACATCGGCCAATGTCTCGGTCACCAAGATGTTCATGGCGGGGATCATCCCGGGCTTGCTGATCGGCGTCGCGCTGATCGTCTACGCCTGGTGGCAATCGCGCAAGGAAGGCCAGGTGCCGCAGGCCGAACGCATCACCCCGCGCCAGGCCCGCGACATCCTGTGGGATGCGAAATGGGCGCTGCTGGTGCCCGTCATCATCCTGGGCGGCATCTACGGCGGCGTCTTCACCCCGACCGAGGCCGCGGCCATCGGCGTGGCCTACGGGCTGCTGATCGGCCTCTTCGTCTACCGCGAGCTGAAATGGGCCCAGCTGTACAAGCTGTTTGCCAGTGCCGCCCTGACCACCGCGACGGTGATGCTGATCGTCGGCACCGCCACCATCTTTGGCCGGGTCCTGGCGATCGAGCGGATCCCGGTGATGCTGGCGGATCTGGTCACCTCGACCGTCAGCAGCCCGCTGCTGCTGATGCTGCTGCTGAATGTCCTGCTGCTGATCATCGGCACCTTCATGGAGACGCTGGCCGCGATCATCATCATGACGCCGATCCTGCTGCCGCTGGTCACCGCCGTCGGCATCAGCCCCGAGCATTTCGGCATCGTCATGATCGTCAACCTGGCAATCGGGATGGTGACGCCGCCGGTGGGCGTCAACCTGTTCGTCGCCTCGCGGATCGCGCAGATCTCTCTGACCGAGGTGGTCAAGGGCGCCATGCGGCCGCTGGTGCTGCTGCTGATCCTGCTGCTGGTGATCACCTACATCCCGGCGCTGTCGCTTTGGCTGCCATCCCTTTTCGGAATGTAATTCAAGAGGTTCTACCATGGAACGCAAACTTCGGGCGGCCTTGATCGGCCCCGGAAACATCGGCACCGACCTGCTGATGAAGATGCAACGCTCTGCCTGGATCGAACCGGTCTGGATGGTCGGGATCGACCCCACCTCGGAAGGGCTGGCGCGCGCGCAGGCGATGGGGATGAAGACCACCGCCGAAGGTGTCGACGGGCTGCTGCCGCATGTGCTGGCCGATGACATCCGCATCGCCTTCGACGCGACCTCGGCCTATGTCCATGCCGAGAACTCGCGCAAGCTGAATGATCTGGGGGTGCTGATGGTCGATCTGACCCCCGCCGCCATCGGCCCCTACTGCGTGCCGCCGGTCAACATGGCCGACCATGCCCGCCGTCTGGAAATGAACGTCAACATGGTGACCTGCGGTGGCCAGGCGACCATTCCGATGGTGGCCGCGGTTTCGTCCGTGCAGCCCGTCGCCTATGCCGAGATCGTCGCCGCCGTCGCCTCGAAATCCATCGGGCCGGGGACGCGCAAGAACATCGACGAATTCACCCGCACCACCGCCGGCGCGATCGAGCGCGTGGGCGGCGCGAAACGCGGCAAGGCGATCATCATCGTCAACCCCGCCGAGCCCCCCCTGCTGATGCGCGACACCATCCACTGCCTGACCGAAGGCACGCCCGATCAGGACGCCATCCGTGCCTCGGTCGCGGCCATGGTCCGCGAGGTGCAGACCTATGTGCCGGGCTACCGGCTGGTGAACGGGCCGGTCTTCGACGGCAACCGCGTCTCGATCTATGTCGAGGTCGAGGGCCTGGGGGACTTCCTGCCCAAATATGCCGGCAACCTGGACATCATGACCTCGGCCGCGCTGCGCACCGCCGAAACCTTTGCCCGCGACGTGGCGGCAGGCGTCGTCACCCTGCCCGCCCGCGCCGCCTGAGGAGCCCCCCCATGACCATCGAGAACCGCAAGATCACCCTGCATGAAATGAGCCTGCGTGACGGGATGCACCCGATGCGCCACCAGATCAGCAAGGCGCAGATGGTGGCGGTGGCGCAGGCCGCCGACCGCGGCCGGCTGCCCTGGATCGAAGTCACCCATGGCGATGGCCTGGGCGGCGGCTCGGTCAATTACGGCTTTGGTGCGGAAAGCGACCCGGACTATATCCGCGCGGTGCGCGACGCGGTGCGCCACACGCGGATCTCGGCGCTGCTGATCCCCGGCATCGGCACCGTCGACGACCTGCGCGCGGCGATGGATGCCGGGATCTCGGGCGTGCGCGTCGCCACCCATTGCACCGAGGCCGACACCGCCGAACAGCACATCGGTTTCGCCCGCAAGGCCGGGCTGGATACGGTGGGCTTCCTGATGATGGCGCATCGCGCCGATGTGGACCGGCTGGTGGCCGAGGCGCTGAGGATGGAAAGCTACGGCGCGGGCTGCGTCTATTGCACCGATTCCGCCGGCTACATGCTGCCCGCCGACGTGACCGCACGGATCGGGGCGCTGCGCGACGCCCTTTCCCCCGAGACCGAGCTGGGCTTTCACGGCCACAACAACCTCGGGATGGGGATCGCCAATTCCGTCGCCGCGGTCGAGGCCGGGGCGAACCGCATCGACGGCGCGCTGGCGGGGCTGGGCGCAGGCGCGGGCAATGCCGCGACCGAGGTCCTGGCCGCGGTCTTCGAACGGATGGGCGCCGACACCGGCACCGATCTGTTCGCGCTGATGGACGCCGCCGAAGAGCTGATCCTGCCGATGATGCAGCGCCCCGTGCGGGTTGACCGCAGCTCGCTCATCCTGGGCTATGCGGGGGTCTACAGTTCGTTCCTGCTGTTCGCCGAACGGGCCGAGGCGCGCTATGGCGTGCCCGCGCGCGACCTGCTGCTGGAACTGGGGCGGCGCGGCATGGTCGGCGGTCAGGAGGACATGATCGAGGATCTGGCCCTGACCATGGCGGCCGAACGGGCGAAACCCGCCGCCTGACCTCCTTGCCCCCCTCGGGGGCACCGCCCCCCCTTCCCACGCATCCCCCCCGGGCGCCGCCCCACCGCGGCGCCCGGCCGTCAGCCCTGTCTGCCCCGGCCCCAGGCCCGGACCCGCACCAGAAAGGTATCCCATGACCAAGATCAAATCCGTCCGTGCCCGCGTCTGGACATGGACCGGCCCCACCGTGCCGCCCGCCGGGCATTTCTGCACCAATGCCTCGGACATCATCCACCGCGGCGGCGATGCGATGGACAGCTTCCGCTTCCACCAGTGGCTGACCGTCGAGATCGAGACCGATGACGGCACCGTGGGCATCGGCAACGCGGCCCTGGCGCCCGCGCTGGTCAAGAAGGCGATCGACGACTGGTTCGCCCCCCTCGTCATCGGCGAGGATCCCTTCGACTACGCCTATATCTGGGAAAAGATGTACCGGCGCAGCCATGCCTGGGGCCGCAAGGGCATCGGGATGACGGCGATCTCGGCCATCGACATCGCCATCTGGGACCTGATGGGCAAGCTGGTGGGCAAGCCGGTCTTCAAGCTGCTGGGCGGGCGCACCAAGGAAAAGATCCCGGTCTATTACTCCAAGCTCTATTCCGGCCCCGTCGAGGCGATGCAGGCCGAGGCCGAGGCGGCCAGAAAGAACGGCTATCAGGCCTACAAGATGCGCTTCGGCTGGGGCCCCAAGGACGGCATGGCCGGGATGCGCGAGAACCTGCGCCGCGTCGCAGCCGTGCGCGAGGTGATCGGCTATGACGCCGACCTGATGCTGGAATGCTACATGGGCTGGACGCTGGACTACACCCGGCGGATGCTGCCGAAGCTGGCGCCATACGAACCCCGCTGGCTGGAAGAGCCGGTGATCGCCGATGACGTCGCAGGCTATGCCGAGCTGAACGCGATGAACATCGTGCCGATCTCGGGCGGCGAGCACGAGTTCTCGGTCATCGGCTGCAAAGATCTGATCGCGCGCAAGGCGGTTTCGGTGCTGCAATACGACACCAACCGCGTCGGCGGCATCACCGCCGCCCAGAAGATCAACGCCATCGCCGAGGCCTTCCAGGTGCCGGTCATCCCCCATGCCGGGCAGATGCACAATTACCACCTGACGATGGCCAATGCGAACTGCCTGATCTCGGAATATTTCCCGGTCTTCGATGTCGAGGTCGGAAACGAGCTGTTCTACTACATCTTCGAGGGCGACCCGGATGCGGTCGACGGCTTCCTGCAGCTCGACGACGACAAGCCGGGCCTCGGGATCTCGATCAGCGACAAGCACCTGCAGCATTTCCGCATCGAGGACTGAGCATGACCACCCAACTGACCGGCGCCTGGCCCGTTGCGCCCACCCCCTTCCTGGCCGATGGGCAGCTCGATCTGCCGGGGATGCGCCGGGTGCTGGATTGCATCATCGACCAGGGGGCGGACGGCGTCTGCATCCTGGCGAATTTCTCGGAGCAGTTCCTGATCTCGGATGCCGAGCGCGAGACCCTGACACGGCTGTCGCTGGAGCATGTCGCGGGCCGGATCCCGGTGATGGTGACGATTTCGCATTACGCCACGCCCATCGTGGTCGAGCGCGCCCGGCTGGCCAAGGCGTGCGGCGCGGGATCGGTGATGATGATGGCGCCCTATCACGGGGCGCTGATGAAGGGCACGGCCGAACAGACCTATGCGCAATTCGCCCGCGTGGGCGAGATAGGCATCCCCATCGTGGTGCAGGATGCGCCGCTGTCCGGGGTCGATCTGCCGGTCGATCTGCTGGCCCGCATGGCGCGCGAGATCGAGATGGTCCAGCATTTCAAGATCGAATGCACCGGCGCCGCGGTCAAGCTGCGCGGGTTGATCGCGCAGGGCGGACCGGCTGTGGTCAGCCCGATGGACGGCGAGGAAGGCGTCACCATGCTGGCCGATCTGGATGCCGGGGCGGTGGCGACGATGTGTTCGGCCATGGTGACTGAACATATCCGCGCGGTGGTGCTGGCGCATCGCAGCGGTGATCGCGACCGCGCCGTGGCGGGCTATGGCCGCCTGCTGCCCGCCGTGCAACACGAGAACCGGCAATGCGGCTTCCGCGCCGCCAAGGCCGCAATGGTCGAGGGCCGGGTCTTCGGATCGGATTTCTGCCGCCATCCGGTGCCCCCCCTGCCCCCCGAAACCCGGGCCGAGCTGCTGGGGCTGTTGCGCCCGCTCGATCCGATCTCGATGCGATGGGGGCACTGAACACAGTCTTCACGTCAAAGGGCCGCTCCCCGGATCGACCATCCGGGCTGCGGCCCGGCCTGCATGCTGAGGCGCGTCTTCGGGATCGATGCTGGCGGGGCACCAGTCCGACTTCGGCGTGGAGTTCTGCCGGTTCGCGTCAGCCTGGATGATACTGGCGTCCGCGGCGACCGCCTGGGTGAGCCCATCCGAGCAGGTACGGCAGGCATACTTCGGCTGGATGTCGACCAGCACACGAAGCTGCGCCGGGATGATGTCGAGGCGCTCGGTGCGGTCCTCGCCAATCCGATGCATGCGGCCGCAGCCGCGTCGCCATCGTCGCTCGGACCGATGGCGCGACAATGGCGACCAATCGAGGCTGGCTGGATCAATCACACGCTCGATGCGTGGCAAGCCCGCAGGCAGATGGCCGAGGTTGCGCTGTCGTGACCGGCGCGGCGCCGTGGTTGCTCCTTGCGGGTCTCGCCCTCGGCGACGGCGGTTTCGCTCGCCTTTGTCGCTCGGACCAATGGCGCGACAACGGCTCGCCCTCAAAGGCCAGCTGCCGGGCATCATCGCTCAGCTTCTCGGACCGCTTGCCATGCACGACATGGTTCAGCTCGGCAATCCCTTCGCATCCTCATCGGTTGCGAGACCAGCGGAATCATGCGTCGCGCCTTTGCGGCCCGTGGCCATGATGTCTGGTCCTGCGACCTCCTGTCTTCAGAAGACGGCAGCAACCGCCACATCACCGGCGACATCCGCGACCACCTGAACGACGGCTGGGACCTGATGGCCGTCATGCACCCGCCCTGCACAAGGCTCTGCAACAGCGGTGTCCGCTGGCTGCATGTCCCGCCGCGCGGCAAGACCCGCGCCCAGATGTGGGCCGAACTGGACGAAGGCGCGGCCCTCTTCGCCGCCTGCTGGCACGCCCACCCGGATGCCCCGGGTGCGCACCGGCAGGATGCCGCAGAACAGCGCCCCGACCGGCGCCACGCCGCTGCCATCCACCGCGATGTCAAAGGTATGCGGGATCCGCGTCGGGTTGCCCTCGACCGCATCGGGCCGCCCGTCCACCATCAGCACCGGCGCCAGCCCGGTCATCACGCCCACCCCATAGCTGCCGCTGACCGGATCGGTGTAATCCACCGCAAAACCGGCGGTGGCCTTCAGCAGCGTCCGCTCGCCGCCCTCGATGCCGCAGGTGCCGAGCACCCGCAGCGTGCGGCTGACCAGATAGGTGACGTTCTCCAGCAGGCCGGTGCAGCCGTAGCAGGCGATATAGGCGGCCCAGGCCTCCAGCGCGGCGATGTCGTCGGTCACGCCGTCGCCCAGGGCCCCGAAGGCGCTGGCCGCCACCCGCCCCGAGGCGGGGCGCACGAAGAACAGCAGCACGCCGCCCGGGCTTGCCAGGTTGTAGCCCTCCGGGGCGCTGGCCGGGTCGAAGGCCGCGCTGCCCAGCGGCAGGACCAGGAAGCTGTGGCCCTCCTTGCGGGTCCGCACATATTGGCCCGGGCTGACCTGGCCCGCCGATCCGGTCGCGTAGGTCATCGCCGTATCCGCCAGGATCGCGGCGACATCATCCTGCCAGACGCCTTCGTAGAGCGCCGCCTGGGTCGCGGCCAGCGCCGCCGCCGTGGCATCCGCCGTGGCCGCCTGCGCCGCCGCCAGCGCCTGCGCCAGCGCGTCGGGTTGGGTCGAGGGGGCGTAGGACGTGGCCAGCAGCTCGGCCAGGCTGAAGGGCCCCGCGCCCGAGAGCGCAATCGGACCGATGGACAGGCCGCGCAGCTCGCCCATCTCGTCCCACCAGACGTAAGAGACGTCATAGGGCGTGCCCGCCGCGCCCGAGGCGGTGCGGAACAGCGTCACGTCGATGGCGCCCTCGGTGATCGGAGCCATGACCGGGCCATGCATCACCAACGCGGCGCCCTCCTTGTCCCAGCCGCGCAGGGTAAAGACCACCTGCCCGGTGGTCGCGGCGCTGCCATCGGGCAGCACGACGGGGCCGGTGACCCGGGTTTGCGATACAGCCATGACGGCCTCCGTTTACGAGATAAGGACCTGGACCGGCCCGGCCCGCGTCCCCGCCAGCCCCGAGCGGTTGATCGCCTCGGCCCAGTAATACTGTGCCCCGGCGCCGGGGCCGGGATCGGTGAAGGCATCGGCGACGCTCGCGGTGCCGTATTCCACATGGATGGCCGAGGCCTCCGTGAAGTCCGGCGTGGTGGCTTCGTCATAGCGCGCCCGCCAGATCCGGGTGGCGAAGTAATTGGCATCGTTCGGCGCCGTCCAGGACAGCGCCACGTCCGATCCATCCGCCACCGCATCGAAGCCCGAGATCGCCCCGGGCGCGGTGGTATTGGCGATGGCCGTCACCGCCACGGGCACCTCGGGGAACCAGTCCCCGACGCGGCCGGCCCCGGTCTGGTTGCGCACCTGCGCCTGATACTGCGCGCCATCGATCAGGCCGGTCGCCACCCAGCTGGTCTGACCTTCGGTGAAGGTGTAGATCTGCCAGTCCACGCCCGCATCCGAGGACATGATCCGCACCTGCTGGTGCAGGCTGGCATCGGCCGCGTCCCAGCTCCAGCGGATCGCGGCCGCGCCATTGCCCGTCAGCACCGCGCCTGCGAAGCCGGTCTGATCCGCCACGCTATCGTCGCTCTGGACCTCGGCATAGGCGGGCCGCTGCGGTTCCTCGGTGGCGGCATCGAAGGCAAAGTCGGCCTCGGTCACAGAGCGCGCCTCGATGTCGAAGGTCAGCCCGTCCTCGTTGATCTGCAGCTTGCCGATCTCGAAGACCGCATCCAGCTCCAGCTCCGGGTGCACCACGCGAAAGACCCGCTGGCCGATCAGCTCGAAGCCAATCAGCTTGACCGTCCCGCTCAGCGACCATTGCGCATGCTCGACCAGGGCGCGGCGCTTGTTGATGCGGCTGGCCTGGTTGTGCGAGGTGATCGGATAGACCTGCAGCTCCGAGGCCACGCGCGGCGCGGTCGCGTCCTGCACCCAGACGCCCGAGGGCGTTTCCTGGTAGCGGTTCAGCGGCTCGACATACTTGACCGTATATTGGCTGTTGGCCCCCAGATCCGCGCCCGCCTCCAGCGTCAGGCTCAGGAAATCCCCCGCTTCCAGCGTCACCTCCGGATCAATCCAGCGCCCGACCTTGAAGCCGACCTTGCCGTCGGGCCGCTCGTAGACGAAGCAATCCCCCGCCGCGATGACCTCGGCGCAGATGTCGTCCCAGGCGGCATCGTCGGTATAGGTCCGGTTGAAGGTCCATTTGCGCTGCGTGGTGCCTTCGGCATTGGTCACCAGGACGTCGCAGGCCTCGGCCTCCTCGGCCACCTCATCCCAATCCACCCCGGCGCCCAGGTAATGGACGATCTCATGGGCGAAGCAGAGCGCGAGGTTATCGGCCCATTTGGCCGTGCCGTCGCGCGGATCAAGGATCTGGTCGTTCATCTTCCAGACCGGCGCATAGGCCCAGATGTCGCCATCGGGATAGACCGTCGTCAGATCCGAGACCTTCACCCGCCGGGCCCAGAGATGCGCGCCGGAGAGCTGCGCAAAGTCGAAGGCGTCGGTGATCTCCGGGAAAGCCCCCATCAGCACCGCATCGGCCGCCTGCCCGGCCTGGCCGGTAAAGGGGCGGATATTGCCATAGCCCGCCATGGCGTCGGTGGTGACATTGCCCGCGGCATCGATCTCGACCTCGCGGTCCGAGAGGTACTGCGTCACCGGCCCCGCCGTCGAATGCGCCGCCACCAGGATGGTGTAATGGCGCCGGTTGTCCTTGAACCCGGTGTAACCAAAGACCCCGCCCGCCCGTACGGTACCGTAGCCGCGCTGCATGTAGCTGATCGGCTGGGCATAGTTCTGCAGGGTGCTGGCATAGGGGTTGCTGGTCTTCGCCGTCAGCTTGCCCGCCACATAGGCCAGCCCCTGCGCCAGCAGCGCCTGGCCGAGGAAGTTCGTCGTGGCGATGGCCGCCGTCGCCAGCGCCGCGCTGCCGATGTACCCGGCATAGAGCGTCGCGGCGCTGGAGGCCGCATAGGCCAGGGCCACGAAGCCCGTTACGGGATCCGCGTGCGCCGGGGCCGGGATCGCAGTCGTCCCAAGCAGCAGCGCCAGGATCAACCCCTTACGGATCGACATAGTTCATACCCCATGCTGCGATAACCTCGACCAGCGCCGCATCGCGGGTGTGCACCCCGCCGCCGCGCGCCCCTTCCGTCTTCATCGCCCAGGCGGAGCCAAGGCAGATCCCGCCGACCGAGACCGCCCGCCCCGCATCGACGCACCGCAGCACCGCGATGTCGCCCTTCTGCGGTGCCTCGCTGCGCGCCAGAGCACCACCGCCGGGTTCACCGCCTTGCCCGCTCGCCGCGCCGCGATCGAGGCCTTGACCGCCTCGGCCTTGCTGCCGCCCTTGCGCAGGGTCGCGGCATAGGCCGCGTTGCCGACCTCGCCCACGAAGCGCGTGCTGATCTTCATCCCACCCTTCAGCGTGCCGGTCCGCTCGGGCGCCTTCTGCTCGGCCAGCGCGCGCATCGGTTCGGCCGCCTTGGCCATGGCCCGGCGCATCACCGCCTTACGGGTGGATTTCTTGGCGATTTCGTTCAGCGCCTGTTCGAGGTCCTTCAGGCCCTCAACCTTCACCTTCATGTGTCGATCCTCGCGGTGGCGGTGATTTCGAGGAAGCGCCGCCGGTCAAGCTGGCGGATGCCGATGATGGACCAGTCGCGCCCGTCGTGGCGGATCCGGTCCTGCGCCGTGATGCCCCGGGTGAAGCTGCTGGCGCGCAGGGTGAAGCGAGCCGTGACCTGGGCATAAAGCGTGCCGGCCGCCGCGGCCTCCCTTGCGCTGACGTCCTGGCGACCCGACCAGATCGGGGTGCCGTGGGCCTCGAAATCCCCCGGGCGCTCGGTAAAGCCGTCGTCGATCACCGCGGCCCGCAGGATCTGGATGCGCCGGTCAAGCTGTCCCGCGGCGCTCATGCGGAGCGCCAGCGCAGCGGCGCGATGACCGTGGCGAAGGCCAGGGGCAGCTCGGCCGCCCCCCCCGGCCGCAACCGCCGCCGGGTTGTCGAACCAATGCGCCACCAGCAGCTTGATGGCGATCTTCACCAGATCCAGCCGGTCTTCGGGCAGCGCGCAGGTGAAGCGCAGCGTCGCGGCATCGCCGGTGGTGACGCGCGCCATCCCGGCGCAGTCCTGCCAGTCCAACGCGGTGCCCTCTTCATCCGTCACCGCGCTGACATCGGGCAAAGGCAGCGTCCAGGTCCCGGCCCGCGGCACCCGGATCTGCCAGACCTGTTCCCCGATACAGCGGCCGAGGATGCCGCGATAGCCGTCCATCAGCGCCACGGCCGACAGCTCCAGCGCGGTCAGGATCGGTTCGCTTTCCGCATCATCGACCCGCAGATGCGCCTTCAGATCCTCCAGCGGCACGATGGGCGCGGCCGGCGCCGTGATCCGAACCGGGGTCATCCGGCATCACCCGCGCGATCCGGGCGCGGCGCCTTGACCTCTTCCGGCGCATCCCCCTTGGTCTCGGGGACCACCAGGGTGCCCGCGCGCACCAGATGCGCAACGTCGCTGGCCTCGGCCAGCCGTTCATCGCCCTTTTCATAGGTCCGGTCCCCGATAGGACGGCGCATCACCTTGAACGTCTCCATCTGCCTCTCCGATCATGAGGCGGGGGCCATCGGCCCCCACTGTCCATCAGGCGACGAAGCCGAGGTCGCCGGTCACGAAGGCCTCGGGGCGGTAGACCGCCAGCGCCAGCCGTTCCTCGGCCAGGATCGTCACCAGGTTCTTCGTGAAGTCGTCGTTCTCGTAGCCGGTCTCGATGCGCGCTTCCCAGCGGTCGAAGACCTGGGCGCCCAGCTGGAAGGCCCCGGTCAGGAAGCTGTCGGCGGCCATGGCCTGGGTCGCCACCACCGGCAGGTTCCACAGCGTCGGCGCGATGACGCCCTGCGGATTGCCGATGATGTACCGGCCCTGGGCATCCTTGGTCAGCTCGATCCGCGCCCAGTCGATCGGGTTCAGCACGATGCCGGTGGCCGGGAATTCCGCCAGCGCCACCTGCAGGATCGACAGGCGCAGCGTGTCGATGGCGGTCTGGTCCTCCGGCACGAAGGCTGCAGCAAAGGCCGAGGCCTGCGGCAGGATCCCGGTCAGGTTCTGCCCGGTGCCATCGCCGTTCAGCAGCTGCCCCTCTTCCTTGTAGGCCAGGCCATAGGTCGGCGTTGTTGCACAAAGGGGCGAGGGATTCACCTCGCGAATCCAATGTAGTAGCCGGAAGGTATGAGCAGACCTCCGAAGACGACCTACAAGACCACCAACTGGCAAAACTACAATCAGGCGCTGAGGCAGCGCGGATCACTGACCGTTTGGTTCGATCCCTCGATGCATTGGGAAGCCATTCCGTCGGGGCGTCGCGGCCGTCAGCAGGCCTATAGCGACGCTGCGATCCAGGCCTGCCTCACCCTCAAGACACTCCTCGGGCTGCCGCTCCGCCAAGCGACCGGTTTCGTGGCGAGCCTGCTCGAACTGTCCGGGCTCGGCTGGTCCGTGCCGGACTTCAGCACTCTGTCACGTCGCCAGAAGACCTTGAACGTGACGATCCCGTATCGCGGTTCCAAGGGGCCGCTGCATCTGCTCGTGGACAGCACCGGCATCAAGGTGGAAGGCGAAGGCGAGTGGCACACGCGCAAGCATGGCGGCTCGAAACGAAGGGTCTGGCGCAAGCTCCACCTCGGGATCGATGAGGAAACGCTGGAGATCCGGGCAGTCGAGGTCACCTCCAGCAATGTCGGCGACGCGCCGATGCTGCCGGACCTGCTTGCCCAGCTGCCCCCGGATCAGGAGATTGCCACCGTTACAGCAGACGGTGCCTACGACACGCGCGCCTGCCACGACGCCATCGCTGACCGCGGTGCGGCAGCAATCATTCCGCCCCGCCGCAACGCGAGACCCTGGAAGCCGGACACGGCAGGAGCCCGAGCGCGCAACGAGATACTGCGGACGTCAAAGCATCTTGTCCGGGCGCTGTGGCGGAACTGGAGCGGCTACCACCGACGTAGCAGAGTGGAAATGAAAATGAACTGCGTAAAGCTACTCGGACAGAAGCTGATGTCCCGCGACTTCGACCGCAAGGTTGCCGAAGTTCAGATCCGTGCGGCGGTAATGAACCGCTTCACTGCCCTCGGCATCCCGGTCACCGTGGCACTGGGATAAGTGTGTCCGGAGAAAGGGGAACTGCGGTCATCATCTGATTTGTGCAACAGCGCCCGTCGAATATCACAACATCCAGCCGCTGCGGTCATCGGGGTCCTATCCGCTCTACAACCACCTGTTCCGCGCCACCAGCGGCGAGGGGATGCGGCTGCAAAGCGCCGAAATCCCGGCGGTGGTTCTGGATCTGCTCCTGGATCTGGATCGCTCATCCAGCGGCGCCAACCTGCCCAAGGGGTTGCTGATCGGGACCGGCGGGCAGGATGACAACACGCTGATCCTGTCGGCTGGCAATGCGGGCGGTGTCGGCGACAGCCTGGTCGAGATCTACAACGCCAAGAGCGGCGTTTTCCGACTGGCCATGCGGCTGAAGGCGTCAGGCGATCTGGAGCTGTTCACGGATGGCGCCGGGATCATCACGCGCCGCCCTGACGGCGGCGTGCGCAAGATCGCTGTCGACAACACCAACACGCTCACCGTGACAACGGTATGAGCGGAAATCGCCTGCTGCAACTTTCGGTGTCGCACACTGAAAAAATCCGTGTCCCGCTACACCGAGCGCGGGGATTACATCCTGGCCAAGAACGCCACCCAGCCCCTGGGCTATGACGCGGTCGAAAAGCGGTTCCGTGCCTGGCGCAGCGACCTGGGCGAACGCGCCCGCCCCTATGTCCTGCACGGGCTGCGCAAGCTGGCCATCATCGAACTGGCCGAGGCCGGCGCCACCGATGCCGAGATCCAGGCCGTCACCGGCCAATCCGCCGAGATGGTCGCCTTCTACCGTCGCAAGGCCAGCCGAAAGGCCCTGAGTCGCGCCGCCCAGAAGCGTCGGGAATGAACCGCGAACAAATTGAGAAACTAGGAGTGCACTCTGGGAGTGGCAGCGGGCCGAAATGGCGAATGCCCGCTAAGTTATTGGTACCCAAGGTCGGAATTCATTTTTCCAACATTTACAATTTAGTACGATAATTTCTGCGTAAAAAATGCGAGCGACGACATCATCTTTTTGTGTAGGTGATCCGCTTCGCCGCCCTCGCAGTGGACTGGGTCAGCATGGGTAAATTCTAGGCCCTCTCCAGTCCCCCCTGATTTTCTTGGGAAACTCATCAAAGCCATCGAATCGCAGAGCCGTGGTGCTCCGACAACTACAGATCCACGAATTTCCTAATTCCTCCGAAAACTTAGAATGTATGAGTGCGCAGGAACTCACTGAAGAGATGCAGCATCGTCAGAAAGTCGGGCGCACTCGCACGTACCGAAACGCGACGGCCCGCCTCACAACCAGACATCTGGGCCGGACCACAACTTGGACCGACAAGCGAGCTCGCCCCACCAAAATCAAGGAAGCAATGCCCTCAACATATCCTCTGCCCCCCAAAGGTCCTGCACTGGAAATCTCTTGCCCCAAAAAGTTATTTCTCCAGTAATCACCTCAACCTCTCCAAAATTTTCCTTAGCACTAATCATGCCCAAAGAAATTCCGATCAAATACGATGGGGGGAAGTGCCACACTCTACCCAATAACAATGCAACGCTATCAAAGCGAATTCTGGGATCAAGCTCCGCCTCATGCATCAATGGATTGCGCGCAAATTTCCAAATCGCTTCGGGTACGGAAATTCCGTTATAGGTACAGCCAGAAAAAACAGACCCAAGCGCAACCGCTGAGATGATATCCTCTTGGTCTGAAATAATGGCTTTGAAACGTGCGCTATTCCCTTTGTTTGGATAGCGTTTCCGTCCAGTCGCATCGACCGCCTGAAAGATGGACACAGCAGAAGATTCGTAGTCACCACTCTGTGCATCAACTAGAGCCTTCTTTATCCGACGACCGATACCGCTCAAATCATCACCCAATATAAGAAAGCCATCCCCATTCAAGCATTAGGTTTCACATGAATGACCTATAGAGTCAACCGACCTGCCAACCACGCCCCATCTTTGGAATAATATTTACCACTTCCATCTTTCAGATGATGTCTTCATCTCATGTTTTGCTTCAAGACCTAAATAGAGGCGAAATGTTTTTCAACCGAAGCGATTTTGCGAGCGTGCATTCGAGTCTACCAGCAGCATCTACGCACCGCTGCCCCCGCCCGGAGCGGGGGTGAAGGGGCGCGGACGCCCCCTCCCGGGATCAGGCCGAGGCGGTGCCCAGCACCTCCGTCAGCTTCGATCGGATCAGCTGCTGCAGCAGGCCATCGCTGGGCTGCAGGGTCGCCAGCGCGTCGGGCACGCTTTCCTTCACATAGGCCAGCACGGGGCCGTAGATCGCCGAGGGATTGTCGATCTTGCCATCCTTGGCGTAGTCGACCAGGGCGGCCTTCACCCCGCTCAGGATGGCGGAATGCAGGTCGGCCTGGGCCTTGGCCTGCAGGGTGATGCCCAGGTAGGCCTTGGCCTGCTTGGCGAGGTAAGCCAGCAGCGCGGTCATGACGGCGCCCAGCAGCGACAGGATCAGCGGCTGGGCGAGATTGAGAGCGATGGCGCTCATGTCGGTATCTCCGGAGATTTGAGGAAAGGGTCAGGCGGCCAGCAGGACGCCCCAGGTGGCGGGGCCGGCGATGCCGTCGGGCTGCAGGCGGTGGGCGGTCTGGAAGGCCGTCACCGCGGTTTCCGTGCGCAGGCCGAAGCGGCCGTCGGCCGGGCCGGGATCGAAGCCCTGGGCGGCCAGAAGGGACTGCAGCTCCGGCACCGGCGCGCCCGAGGCACCGCGGCGCAGGGTGCGGCGGGTGTCGGGTTGCAGGGCGGCCAGGTATTCGGTGGCCAGGGCCGCGATGTCGGCGGCGCGGTCGGTGTCGTTGATGACCGCCCGTGCGCCCGGGAAGTCGCAGCGCATGGCCGAGACGTAATCCGTCAGCTTCTTGCCGGTGAACCAGCCTTCCATCGCGCCCCGCACCAGGATCTGCACCGCGGCCTCGGGCGCCAGCACCGCGTCGGGGTCGGTGATGAAGTCCAGGCCCAGCTTCTGGCCCGCCAACAGGTAGTTCTGCTGCCAGGTCAGCTGCACCAGGCCCCGGCCGTACCAGGGCGCATAGCGCAGGCCCTGGCGGTAGGCCTCGGCCTTGTCGCCCAGATAAAAGGCTTCACGCACGGGTTCGAGGCTGGCAGCCGTCTCCCAGGCGGCGGTGGCCAGGATGTAGGCGGTCTGCGCGGGCGTGCAGCCGTAGGCCTCGGCGGCTGCGCGGATCTCGGCCGTCAGGCCAAGGGTCATGTCGGGCATGGGTTTCTCCAATGCAAAAACCCCGCCGAAGCGGGGCGAGGATGACCTGTCGGCGCTCTCGCCGGCAGGTCGGTGTCGGGATGTTTCAGGAGGGGGGCGAGGGCGGCGCGGGCGTGCCGCGGGGCCAGATCCGCCGATCCGGGGCCAAACCCTCAGCCCCGGGACGCCACTTTAGGTTGCATAAAGGTGCATTTTAGATATTTAATATAGGAGAGGCTGGCGGTTTCCCTCTACCAAGGCACCCCTACCGACTTGTTATCCGTCGTAACGAGTTGCGCCAGCCTCACCCCCCACCCCAATGGCAGGGCGCACCGGACCGATCCGCCCCCCTTGGGTTCGGCATTGACGGCCAGGCTGTGAACGGCTTTCCTGAACGCGGGGCTGACCTTCCATCCACATGAGCTTGCTGAGGTCGTTCACCTACTCTCTTCAGCACTGTGTCAGCCCCACCCCTCAGGGCATCCCGCGCCTTGTGCGGCGCAGGATAACCAGGATCAGCGTAACCGCCAGGATCGCTTTCGACAGGATGAAGAGCGCCTCGGGAGGCACGCCCAGCTGGCGGACGATGGCGGTCAGCAGCACGCTGAACCCCAGCCCCGCGTAACCGGCCGAGATCCACCGCCCCGGCGGCCGCGCCCGGGCGTTCTGATGCGCCAGCCACCAGCAGGCGATGACCACCAGGGCCGAAGTTAAGTGGTTGCAGATCAGCAGCATGTCAGCCCTCCACCCGTTTCAGCAGGGCGCGGCGCAGACCCCGCACGGCGGCGATGCCGCCCTCGCCCATCAGGAACGCGCTGGCGCAATAGGCCGACATGCCGACACCGAACATGCCATCGATGATGCCCCCCAGCAGCCAGCCCAGGGTCATGGCCGAGAACACCCCCGCCACCCCCTCCAGCACGCGGCGCAGCAGGCTGACCTCCGGGACAAACACCGCCCGGACATAGGCCCCGCCCACGCCAGAGAGCAGCAGCCCGAAGAACTGATCGGGCAAGGTGCCCCGCCAGGCGCGCCAGATTTCATAGATCCCGCCCATCACGGCGGGGTCCTTCGTTGGATCGGTCACGTCACACCCCTTCGCGTGCGGCGGCATTGGCGCGCCAGATGCGGATGGCCTCGGCCAGCACCACCGCAGGCCCGGGGCTGGACCAGGCCGCCAGCAGCGCGGCGTCACCGCTCCAGGCGCCCGCCTTGATGCCGAAGGCGCTCATCCAGACCAGTCGCCGGGTGAGCGTCGGATCGGCCTGGGGGATTTCCTCGTCCCAGATCTGTGCCGTGGTGGACAGATCCAGCGCCGCCAGCGCGTCATCGACGCTGGTTCCCGCCGCCTCTGCCGTGGCAATCGTCGTGTCGATCAGGCTGATCAGCTCAGCCGCCGTGGTGGTCATGGGTTGAACCCCTCTCGGAAAGTGAGATCGCGCATGATGCCGCGCGGCACGATCAGATCGCCCGAGGTGACGTAGCCGGACAGCTCGATGCGCAGCGGGTAGGTCGCAAAGTCCGCCGCCGTGTGGCGGATGACATGGCCGTAGGTCTTGTTGTTGTTCACGTCGAAGATCTTGCAGAACCCGACCATCTGCGTCGCCGCGATGATCGCCACCTGCAGATCAATCACCGCTTCCACGCAGGTCGCCGGCAGCGTGACCGAGAACAGCACGTTGGTATCGTCCGAGGCATCCAGCGCGGTCGCGTTGTTGTTGATGTCCACCGCCGCCCGCGCGGACAGATACCGCGTGCCTGCCGCGCCCGAGAACTCGATTGGCGCTCGCCAGGTGAACAGATCGCCCGTCGCCGGCGTCCCGGCGGGCAGCACCAGGGGATTGCCGATCAGCACCTCGGTGGTGCTGGAGATCGACGACAGGCTGAAGTCATCCCGCGTGGCACCGGCGGCCAGGATCGCATCCGTCGCCGCGTTGCGATTGCCCCGCGTGACGATCCGCCCCTGGGCCGAGGTCTGGAATGTCAGGCTGCTGATCCCCACCACCTCCGACAGGACATTGCGCACCCGCGTGCTGTCCGTCCCGGCCAGGATCTGGGCGGGCATTTCCTTGTCGAAGGTGACCCGGCTCAGCCGCGTCTGCAGCGCATCCCCGTTCAAGCGCAGATT
This sequence comes from Pseudooceanicola sp. NS-SX9, assembly GCF_057380705.1. Classification (NCBI taxonomy): domain Bacteria; kingdom Pseudomonadati; phylum Pseudomonadota; class Alphaproteobacteria; order Rhodobacterales; family Paracoccaceae; genus Pseudooceanicola; species Pseudooceanicola sp. NS-SX9. The sequence continues at coordinate 176,794 of NZ_JBXXRN010000002.1, forward strand.
GTAGAGACTGGCCTGCCCGACAAAGCGCACATCCTCGATCCGCGTGCCCTTGTCGCGCAGATCGACGTGCACAGTGCTGTCATTGTGCAGCACGCTGCGGCGCACGAAGTTCCGGTCGTTCGTACCGTCGATCCCGTCATCATTGCTGTCGATCAACGAGGCATAGGTCGTATGCCCGTGGATCACGGCATCCTCGATCCCGCAGTCAGTGGCGCCGGAGAAGTTCACCATGTTGGTGCTCAGCGCGTCGCCGCTGTTGGTCACACCGGCATCGACATAGAGACCCCGGAACACGATCTCGCGGCTGCTTTCCCCGAAGGCGATCACCACATCCTCGACGGTGCTGCCCAGGTTGCGCTTGAAGGCGCGGTAATCGGTGAAGACCGTGTCATGCGACATCATCTTCACCTCTGCGGCGCGCGCCTCGAAGCCCGTCTCGATATTGTGGAAGCGCCCGTAGGACACCGCGTTCAGATAGGCAAAGCCATAGCCCGCCGCCGCCCGACCCGGGTCGATGACCAGCCGTTCGAAGTCCGGGCAGTACATGCCGGTGCGCTGAAGGACCGCGTTCACCTGGTTGCGCAGCGTGCCGTTGCAGAGTCGCGGGCGCACGACGATATGCGGATACCCGCCGTCATAGATGCCCGCCTCTGCCGCCTTCAGCAGCCGGGTGCGATAGGCGACATTGGCGATCCAGGCGCCGGCGCAATCGGTGCCGATGGTGCCGGACCCGGCATCCAGCGGCGTGGTGACCGGCTTTTCCAGGGTGATCGTGGATCCCGATACTGCGGTGATCCGCGCCCATTGTCCCCAGCTTGCCACCGACGTGCTGACCGTCGTCATCTCCGGGCTGGCCGAGACCAGCAGGATCATGTCGCCCGCCTGGTAGTAGGCAGCATTGGCCGAGGTCTGCAGCGTCAGGCCCTGCGATCCGTTGGTCACCGCCGCAACCGGATGCCAGCTCAACTTGGCCAGATCGATCGGGTGCATGGAGCCGACGCGCAGCAGGCGCGACTGCAGGAAACTGGTGTCATCGGTCTCTGCGCTGTCGAGGATACCGCCGCCCAGGTCGATCTCGATATTGTCGGCAAAGCGCGGTGGCGTCTTCAGCAGACAATGCCCTTCGGAGGCCAGCAGGATGCGCCCGCCCTGCCCCTCGGTCTGCAACCAGCCGGTGGCCAGAGCCAGCGCGGCCGAGTTCTGCTCGGCATCGGCGGCATCGCCGGTGAAGCGCATGCCGAAGCCTTCGGCCTTCAGCTCGTACTTGTTGAGGTTGACGTAGAACGGCACCGCGCCCGCGGATTGCACATGATAGCCGGTCGGATTGCTGACCTCATCAAAGAGCGCGGTGCCCTGGGCCGCCACGCGGAAGGGCACTTCGTTCGTCCGGGTGCGGACGATCTTGCCCTCGACCACCTGGCCGTCGCCCGCCGCAAAGGTCAGGGCCGTGTCCGCCCGCAGCGCATCCACGTCATCGACCCAGTGCCCCTCGTAAAGCGCCGCCTGGGCGGCGGCCAGGGCAGCCTGGCTGCGCGCCGCATCGGCCGCCGCCGCATCGGTGGTGGCAGAGGTGGCGGCGGCGATGGCCTGAGCCAGCGCGTCGGGCTGGGTCGAAGGGGTGTAAGAGGCCGGCAACAGGTCCGCCAAGGCATAGGGCCCGGCCCCGGTGATCGCGATCGGTCCGATCGGCAGGCCGTGGACCTCCCCATTGGCATCCCACCAGACATAGGACACATCATAGGGCGTGCCGATCTCTCCGGCGGCGGTGCGAAACAGCGTAGCATCAATGATACCGTCGGCGATCTCGGCCACCACCGGCCCATGGACGATCAGCGCCCCGTCCTGCTTGTCCCAGGAGCGCAGGGTGAAGACCACCTGCCCGGTGGTCGCCGCGCTGCCATCGGGCAGCACAACGGGGCCCGTGATCTGGGTTTGCAAAACAGCCATGAACGGCCTCCGATTACGAGATGATGACTTCGACCGGGCCCGCCCGGGTGCCCGCCACGCCAGAGGCGTTGATCGCCTCGGCCCAGTAGTAATGCGCCCCGGCGCCGGGGCCGGGATCGGTGTAGGCATCGGCCACGCTGGCCGTGCCGTATTCCACGTGGATGGCCGAGGCGTCCGCGAAGTCCGCCCCGCCGGAAGGCGCCGCGTCATAGCTCGCGCGCCAGATCCGGGTGGCGAAGTAATTGGCGTCGTTCGGCGCGCTCCAGGACAGCGCCACGTCAGACCCGTCCGCGACCGCATCGAAGCCCGACAGCGCCCCGGGCGCGGTCGTGTAGGCTACCGCCGTCACTACGACCGGCACCTCGGGGAACCAGTCCCCGACGCGGCCCGCCCCGGTCTGGTTGCGCACCTGCGCCTGGTACTGCGCGCCATCGACCAGCCCCGTCGCCACCCAGCTCGTCTGGCCTTCGGTGAAGGTATAGACCTGCCAGTCCACGCCCGCGTCCGAGGACATGATCCGCACCTGCTGGTGCAGGCTGCCGTCGGCCGCGTCCCAGCTCCAGGTGATCGCCGCCGCCCCGTTCGAGGTCGACAGCACCGCGCCCGCGAAGCCGGTCTGATCCGCCACGCTGTCGTCGCTCTGGACCTGATCATAGGCGGGCCGCTCCGGTTCCTCGTTGGCGGCATCGAAGGCAAAGTCTTCTTCCGTGACAGAGCGGGCCTCGATGTCGAAGGTCATCCCGTCCTCATTGACCTGCAGCTTGCCGATCTCGAACATGGCATCGAGCCCGAACTCGGGATGCACCATGCGGAAGAATCGCTGGCCGATCAGCTCGAACCCGATCAGCTTGATCGTCCCGCTCAGAGACCACTCCGCATGCTCAACCAGAGCCCGGCGCTTGTTGATGCGGCTGGCCTGGTTGTGTGAGTTGATCGGGTAGACCTGCAGTTCGGAGGCCACGCGCTTGACGGTGTCATCCTGCACCCAGACGCCCGAGGGCGTTTCCTGGTAGCGGTTCAGCGGCTCGACATACTTGACCGTATACTGGCTGTTGGCGCCCAGATCCTCGCCCATATCCAGCGAAAGACTAATGAAGTCATCCGCTTCCAGCGTCACCTCCGGGTCGATCCAGCGCCCAACCTTGAAGCCCACCTTGCCATCAGGCCGCTCGTAGACAAAGCAATCCGCCGCCGCGATGAATTCCGCGCAGATGTCGTCCCAGGCGGCATCGTCGGTATAGCTGCGGTTGAAGGTCCATTTGCGCTGCGTGGTGCCTTCGGCGTTGGTCACCAGGACGTCGCAGGCCTCGGCCTCTGCCGCCACCTCGTCCCAGTCCACCCCGGCACTCAGGTAGTGGACGATCTCATGGGCGAAGCAGAGCGCGGCATTGTCGGTCCATTTGGCCGTGCCGTCGCGCGGATCGAGGATCTGGTCGTTCATCTTCCAGACCGGCGCATAGGCCCAGATGTCGCCATCCGGATAGACGGTCGCCAGGTCCGAGACCTTCACCCGCTTCGCCCAGAGATGCGCGCCGGAAAGCTGCGCAAAGTCGAAGTCTGCGGTGATCTCCGGGAAGGCTGCCATCAGCACCGCATCGGCCGCCTGCCCGGCCTGCCCCGTAAAGGGGCGGATATTGCCATAGCCCGCCATGGCGTCGGAGGTGACATTGCCCTCCGCGTCGATCTCGACCTCGCGATCCGAGAGATACTGCGTGACCGGCCCCGCCGTCGAATGTGCCGCCACCAGGATGGTGTAATGCCGCCGGTTGTCCATGAACCCGGTGTAGCCGAATACCCCGCCCGCGCGCACCGTGCCGTAGCCGCGCTGCATGTAGCTGATCGGCTGGGCATAGTTCTGCAAGGTGCTGGCATAGGGGTTGCTGGTCTTCGAGGTCAGCTTGCCCGCCACATAGGCCAGCCCCTGCGCCAGCAGCGCCTGGCCCAGGAAGTTCGTCGTGGCGATGGCCGCCGTCGCCAGCGCCGCGCTGCCAATGTACCCGGCATAGAGCGTCGCCGCGCTGGACGCCGCATAGGCCAGGGCCACGAAGCCTGTCACCGGATCGGCGTGCGCCGGGGCCGGGATCGCAGTCGTCCCAAGCAGCAGCGCCAGGATCAGCCCCTTACGGATCGACATAGTTCATACCCCATGCTGCGATAACCTCGACCAGCGCCGCATCACGGGTGTGGACGCCCCTGCCGCGATTGCCTTCGGTCTTCATGGCCCAGGCTTTGCCCAGGCAGATGCCACCGACCGTGACAGACCGGCGCCCCTCCAAAATGCGGATGACAGCCACATCGCCCTTCACGGGATGATCCGTGCGCCGCAAGCCGCCCCGGCTCTCTGCAATCCGGGCGACAAGACCCACGGGGTCACTGATGAAGCCCGTGTACCTCTGACAACTGCGCGCATCATCATAGGTCAAACGCAGATCATGCGCCGGGTCAAACCCATGCTGATTGGTGAACCAATCGGCCAGCATCAGCATACAATCCGATCCGCCGTCGAACCCACCCCAAACGAATGGGACCAACAATTGCTGGTGCAGGAAGGAATAGAGAGGTGTCATGTCATCCAAAGATTTTCTCGGGCCAGCGGTTGTTGGTCGGGATGTAGGTCAGGCTCGGGTTGGCCGCGCCCAACAGCTGGCCGTGGTCGGTGGTGTTGTAGATCCTGCGCCGGGCGCCCTTGCGGAACTCGAAGGGCCCTTCGAAGCTCAGGCTGATCGCGCGGTCCTGGGCGCCCGAGGCGGTGATGCTGATCTTGCGCATTACCCGCGTCGCATAGAGGCAGGGGGCGAAGACCGGCGCGTACATCTCTTCCAGAGTCGCGAAGGGCTGGATCCAGAAGGTAATCGCGCGCCCCGCCACGTAATCGGGGCCAAGGGCACGGACCTGCGCCACCAGATCCGGCGCATCCGGGTCCTGCAGGAAGGACAGCGTGACCGACCCGCTGGGTGCGGTGCCGTTCAGCGACATCTCGGTATCGCCCGCCGTGATCAGCGTGGAGCCGACCCACGCCTTGCCGGTCACGTCGGTAAACCGCCCCTCGGTCCCGACGATGAAGCCGAAGTCGCCATCGGGCGTGCTGAGATTGGCCAGCCGCAGCACCCGTGCCGCCGGCGCCCGGGGGTCGAACCCCGCCGGAAAGAAGCTCATGACGGCCCCTGATATTGGAATGGAAAGGGGCGGCCACGCATGGCCGCCCCCAAGGCTCTGGACAGTCGCCAGACCCGCACCCCACCATCAGGTCACCACAACCATTTGATGAAAGGGATTCGATATGAACGAGAAAGAGAGAATTGAGAGCCTGGAGAAGGAAGTGGATAAGCTAAAGCGCCGCCTGGAAGGCATGGAAATGGCAATCCAAATGGCCCTGAAGTCTTCGAAAGAACGCACATCTCCACAGAGCATTCGGCGGATCATCGACGAGGATGATCGGCGCCGTTGATCTAGTGCAGCGTCAGCCCTTGGTCTGCCTCGACCTCTTCGGGGTCGAGGCCCATGGACAACATCCATACTTTACTGATGCGCCCGCTGAGACTGAGGAGTTCCTCATGCGTGTCCCGCCCCGCCTTCCGGCGCGCCTCCACCTCTTCACGGAGTTCTTTTCTCAATCGACGCTGAACAACAAAGAGCCAGGTCATTGCAGAGATATTGAGCAAGCCGCCGAAGCCGATGGTAATCACGAGAAACATGCCTTTTCACCTCCCAATCCATTCCCTGAAGTCGAGATCCACTGAGGCCACGCCGCTGGTGTCGTAGGCGGGGTTGCCCATCGTGTCGGAGGTCCCGAGGAACACCCCCGAGGCCGCCAGATCGATAGCCGCGCCCGCCGGGATGGCGGTGCGCAGCATCTTGACCTGCAGCGTCACCGCCGCCCCCGCGCCCGCGCGCCCCGTCACCACGAAGGGCCAGTCGTCGTAACTCAGGAACGCGCCCACCCGCACCGGCTGGCCCGCCACCGCCTCGTTCACGGTGATCGAGGTGGCGCCCGCGGCCACGGCCGCGGTGCAGGTGACCACCGGCCGGTGCGGCCGGTAGATCCCGCGCTGCCAGGCCTGCAGATCCGCCCGCCAGTCCCGCGCCTGCGGCCGGACCGAGACCGGATCGACCATCGGCACCCGGTAGGCATTGACCCGCCCCTCGGCCTGCGCCCGGATCGCCCGCCAGACCCCGATCATCGGCCCCGGCAGGAGGATCGTCGGCGACCCCACCCAGCGGGGAAAGGCGTTGTAGACCACCTGTTCACCCCCCGCGGTATCGCCACCCGCCGACTGGCCGCGCCAGTCGATATCCCAATCAACCAGGCTCGCCCGCAGCAGGAACCGCGGGATGTCGATGATGGCGCGGCTCATACCGTGGTCCCCCGCGCGTCATAACTGCGCGACGCCAGATCCAAGGACCGCGCGCTGCGCTTGGCCATCATGCGAGATGCCGACACCGCGTTCCCCTGGCTGACGGCATCCACGAACGGCAGGAAGTTTCCATTGTTGTCAGAAGCAACGCCAAAGGTCACATGAACGCCCTGCGATGCCCCAGCAGAGCTTGCGCCGCTCATCTTGACCCCAAGTTTCCCATCCCGCCCACGCGCCAGCGGCATGATCGCCTCCGGCCCTGCCTCCCCCATCAGCCCGGTACTGCCACCCGACATCGGGAACACGGTCGGGCTGCTGACCACCCCCCCGCGCGCGAACGGCTGAACCCGGCCACCCGAGAACACGTTTCCATTCGCGCTGGCGATCAGCGTCGTGAACGACGTCTTCAAAAGGGTGGAAATCCCCGAAGAGAGCATCTGGGTCGCCACGTTTCCCAGAACCGAGGCAAGGGCATCCCCCAGATCCTCGCCATTCACGATGGCGCGGGCCATGGCATCGGACACGCTGTCGAAACCATCGATCAGCTTCGAAAATTTCGCGTGCTCGATCTGCGTGTTGAGATCCTTGAGAGCCCGAGCATAGGTCTCCGGGGACCCGGCAAAGGCCCCCTTGTCGTTCAGCTTGTTCAGCTCAGCCAGATCGGCCTGCAGCTTTTCCAGCTCTGTGCTGTACTTGGTGACCCACTTCGCAGCCTCGGCCGCATCCTTCTTCTGGCTCTGCAGCCCGGACCGGCTGGCCGCCTTTTCAGCAGCCTTCCTGGCGCGTTCCTCTGCATCCTTGGCTCTCTGGTAAGCCGGGTCAACGTCCCCGAGATCGCCACCGATCCGCAGCTTTGCCTGCGCTTCCCGCATCGAACTCTGGGCACCGCCATAGGCCTCTGCATCCAGCCCCCTCTGAATGCGCGAGGCCGCGTCGGGCAGGTTGTCAGACAGCCGCCGCGCCTCATCTGCCGCATCCTTCAGATTGCTGGCCATGTCGATGCCCGCGAATTCGAGGGCTTTCGTGGCTGCGTCGATCAGCTGGTCGTACAGATCCTTTCCGTTCTGGTTGGCATCTTTCAGATTGCCGGAGGCGTCCGAGATATAGTCGACCAGCGACAGCATGGCATCGGCCGCCTGCTTGGGGCCCGCCGCGTTACCGATCTCCGCAAAGCGCGCAGCCACCTCGGCGGCCTCTTGCTGTGTCAGGCCTAGCGCATCGGCCAAGTCTCCCATCCCGGACGAAAACAGCCCACTGGACTGCAGCTTCTCCAGCTTCTGGATCTGGTCGTTGATTTCGTCAAAGCGGGCCTGTGCCTGCTCAAACTGGTCTTCATCGGCGTAGCTGGCCGGCATCCTGAACTTGCGGCGTTCCTCCCACAACGCAGACAGCGCGCCCTCGACATCACGGATCTGGTTCGGATCCAGCCCCGTTACATCCACGCCCAGTCCGTCCGCGATGCTGCGGGCCGTCGCCTTCATGGCTTCATCAGAGCGAAGGCGGGAAATCTCGCGCGTGACCTCCAGGAACTCCGATGCCCGCTGGGCAAGGTCCCCATACTTGGCCGCCAGCTCATGCGAGGGCGTGCTGACGCCTTCCACGGCCGCGCGGTAATCCGAGACCGCCTCGCTCAGGCTCTTGATGCTCTCCTTCAGGGTATCGGCCTTTTCGCCGCTCGCCATGAAGCTGGCCGCCAGGGGCGCCCCGATGGCCAGAACCGCGCCCAGAATGGCACCGACCGGCCCGAAGGCACCCAGCAGCTGCGTGCCCTGCTGGGCGAAGGCAACCATGGCATTCTGCCCGCTGCCGACCTGCACGGCAAAGTCGCCAACCTGATAGCCAAGCTGCTGGACCGCCCCCTTGTTCCGCTGGAAGACGGCCGCCATCCCGCCCATGCTTTTCTGCTGGCGCTCGATGACGGCATTGGCGCCGTTGATGGCGGCCGCAGTGTCGTTGTACTGCTTCTTGGCGGCCGCCAGGATCGTGTTGTAGTTCTGCTGGGTGATCTTGCCGGCCGCCATGGCCTGATCCAGCTGGCGCTGCTCTCGCTCCAGCCGCGACTGCGCCCGCATCAGGGGATCATAGCGCGCTTCGAGGGTCCGCAGGGACCGCTCGGATTGCTTGGCACGGCGCTCGAATTCCTGCTGCTCAAGACGCAGGAGGATGGCGATGCTTTCCACGTCTTCGCTGCTGTCAGCCATATTTCCTCACAAGCTCGGCAAATTCATCGGCAGTCGGCGCCTCCGGCTCAGAGCCCGAATGCATGTCGTTCCAGCCCTCGACCCAAAGCACCAGGTCGCGCGGGATCATCCGCCGAACGTCATCCGGCGTCAGTCCGGCTCCGGCGAGGTTTCGGATGCGTCCTCGGAGGTCCCAGCCTCCGCTTCCGCCGCCGTCGCTTCCGGCGATCCATCCCCTTGCCCGTCGCTTTTTTTTTGACGGTCCTTCTCGGGAAGGAAGGCCACGACCACCAGGTCGTAGGCGACACGGCGCAGTCGATGGTTCTCCGAAGGCGGCAGGTCAGCCAGGATGGCATCGGCCGCCCGATCTGCCAGGCCTGCCCCCACCAGGCCCAGGGCCACGATGTCGCGGACATGGCGCGCCTGCGGGCCGCTCTTCCGGCCCAACAGCTGGTCGAGGAAATCGAAGATCCCGAGGCCATGGTGTTCCTCGAACCGTTCGATCTCGGCATTGCGCAGCAGAAGCTGGTGCGTCCGTCCATCCAGCTCTGCCACGATGCCCCCGCGCGGGGCCTGTTTCGCCAGGGCCATCAGGTGGCCGCGGTGAAGGTGATGACACTGCCGGAGGCCAGCGAGATCGAATAGGTCACGCCGTTCTCCTGTTCACCGCCATATTCCAGGCTGTCCACATGGAAGGCGCCCTGGAAGGTCCCGAAGTCCGGCACGATGATCTGGAAATTGGCGATGGCATCGGCCAGGTCGGTCTGCCCGGCGCCATGCGCCACGGCCAGCAGCCGGGCCTCGGACGCGCTGTCCTCGAAATAGCCGTTGCCGCTCACGGCCATCGAACGGACGCCCGTCATCAGCTCGCGCCAGAGCTGGCCGCCCGGCGTGGTGCAGTCGGTGGTGGTGACATCGACGTTGTTGTTGTTCAGCGTCATCGTCTTGGACGTGAGACCGCAGAGGGTCGTGAAGGTCTCGCTTTCCTGCCCGTCACCGATCTTGGCCAGCAGCAGCCGGCCCTTTTGCTTGGCCATGACAGCCTCCTGAAGTGTGATGAAATCGCCTTGCCCAAGGGCGCGATGGGCTCAGCCGTCGATCAGCGCCTGAAAGGTCGTGATCGCCAGGTAGCTTTCGCCGTCGTCCTCGCGGGCGACGTTGGTGCCCAGCCACAGCAGCTGGACCATGAGGCGGCTCGCTAGGGCGACCGCTGCCTCTTGTTCATCCAGGGCCTCGACCACATGGCCCGCGATCTGGCTGGCCTCGACCCGCCCCGAGGCCGTCGGCCGGGAATGCACCTCGACCGAGAACGCCACGTCCGCCGCCTTCCCGCCATCCGTGCGCAACGGGTCCTGCGCGATGTTGCCGATACGGACAAAGGGATAGCGCGGGCTCTTTGGCGGCTCATCGTAGATCCGGCCGCCGACGGCATCCGACACGCCGGTTGCAGCGCGCAGGGCCGCGACCAAGGCGACCTGCAGCTCAAGGTCATAGGGGTCAGCCACGGTTCGCCGCCTTCACACCACGCCGCAGGGCAGCCCGCATCCGTGCCTTCCGGGCCTTGCTGGTGGCCCTCAGCGTGGCACTGACGAAGGCGCGCTTCGGCCCCTTGCCGCGGTTCTGCCCCTTTTTCGTCGTGCGCTTCGCCGTCCCGCCCTCGAAGATGCGCGAGATCGGGCCGAAATCGACCAGATACCCGTTGGCAACCTTCATGCCCCGGATCTTCTGCTGCGCGACACCGGTCTTGCCCTTCGGCACCAGGACCTTGGCAATCCGGACCATTTCCTTGCCGCTTTCCACGTTGGCGGCCTCGGCCTCCTTCGTAACTGCCTCGGTCAACCCCCGCAGGCGTTGCCGGGCGCGCTGGAAATCTGCCTTGCCGCTCATGTTGCCACCCCCGTTTCACAAAGCATCTCCAGCCAGGCACCTTCCCGGTCGAGCTGGATGATGCTGCGGATGTTCCAGGTTTCGCCCCGCGCCACGACACGATCCGCCGACGTGATGCTGGCCGTCATGCTCCAGCGCCGCACGCGGACCGTTGCCGTTCGGCTGGCATTGACCGCGCCGCTCTCCAGCTTCTGCTTGCCGGTGGTTTCCAGGACATCGGCCCAGACTGCGACCAGCTCCGACCAGGCGCCGAGCACATTGCCGTGCACGTCCACCTCATCGCTTTCGGCCTGACGCTCGATCACGATGCGGTCCCGCAGGCGCCCCGCGGGCCTCACAGTTTCACCCGATAGCGCGACAAAAGGGCGTCAATCGCCAGCGGGATCGGCGCCATTCCCGCCTGCGCGCCAACCGCTTCCCGGTTCGCATACCAGTGCCCGACCAGCATCTTCATCGCCACGACCAGCCCCGGAGGCAGATCCGCCGCGCCACCAAAGCCCGCGGTCATGGTGATCCGAACAGGCAGAAGCTTGGGCGACTGAAGCGTGAGCGTGGGCTTCGCCAGGATCTCCAGCAGCGTTTTGGCACCGGGCTGGTCGATCAGCTGGAAAGCATCCTCGGAAAGGGTCTGCTCGACAGCATCGGCATCGACATAGGTGATCGAGACCGCCGTGACAGGCTCGACCGGCAGCTGGATCCGATCCGGCCAGACCGGCAGATCCAGACGCCAGGTCTGGGTCAAGATGGCCCGGCCGAGGATCCCGGTCGGGCCATCCAGATAGTCCTGGGCCGCCAGAATGAGCCCCGTGATCAGCGCGTCTTCGTCCCCGCCGTCCACACGGCAATGCAGCTTCACATCCTCCAGGTCGAGCGCGAGGCCATCGGGGGCGTCAATTCTGGTCAGGCGCATGTCAGGACTTCTTCTTCGTGGTCGTAGGGACGGACGCTGCGGGGATCTCGGCCGGGCCGCGGATCACCGTCACGCCCCCGACCGCCGCGCGACCGGCAATGTCCCAGGACATGCTGTCAGGCGTGACCGCGGCGGGCGCTGCGCCCATCTTTCCGGGATCGGCAGCGATACCGCTGGCGATCAGGCCATCTGCGATCACGTCATCGAAGCCCGCCCGTTCCCCGGGCTGGTACATCTGCCACGCGCGCAGGAATTTCACCGCCTTCATTGCGGCAGGCGATCCGCGCCGCCGAAGACCATGACGGCGGACATCGCAGCGGTATCGGTGCCGGTGGCGCTCAGATCCGGGGTGAATTTCGCCCGCACGTAGCGCTTCGCCCCCATCAGCGCGGTGTCGATCTGCAGCGTGCCGTTGACCGTTCCGCCGCCCGTGGGGCCGGTGGCGACCACCGCGGCAGCGACGGTCTTGAGGTCAACGGCATCCGACAGGTCTTCGGCGTCGCCGGTTTCGATGGCCGCCGCGATCGACAGGGTTGCCCCCTCGGCCAGCACCGCGGAAAACGGGATGGCCAGCACGCCCGATTGCGGAAAGCCGATTTCGCCACGGTCCAGGATGGCCCCGACGACTTCGGTCGCATCGCCCGTGCCTGCGGCCACGGCCGAGATATTGGCCGAGGCCCGCAGCACGCTGATCAGCGCGCCGATATTGCGAATTTGGGTGGTCATGACTGAACTCCCTTGCCAGTCAGAAAGCAAAGGCGGGCCTCAGGCCCGCCGGTTCATCGCTTGGGTCAGCTCGCCCAGGTCACGCCGGTCAGCACCGCGACCGCGGGCAGATGCCGCAGCCCGATGTCGTGCTGCATGATCATGCGCATCAGGGTTTCATCGCGGGAGAACGCGGCCTGCATCTGGCCGTCCGAATCCTTGTAGGCAGCCTCGGTCGACATCGCGATCTGGATGCCCATGTGCTCGCCCACCAGGATGTGGCCCGGGTGCGCCAGCATGATCTCGGATTCGTCGCCGCCATCGCCCAGGTTGATCGGGATCTCGGTGGTGATGTGCACCGGCTTCTTGCGCAGCATCCCGTCCGCCATCTCGGGATAGGCCTTGTTGCCGTTCCCGTCGCGCAGGTTCGTGAGGTACATCGCCGTGCGCGGCGCCATGATCCAGTGGGCCCCCGTGAACACCACGTTGTAGTTGCCGAGGGCCAGTTCCATGCGGCCCAGATCGTTATCGACCTTCTGCAGGTCGGGCGAGGCCGTCATGGTCAGCACGTGCGACGATGCGAACGACGTGCCGACGTGCTGGTAGCGCAGCCCCTTCGGCGCATATTCGGTGCCGGAGCCGCGCAGGAAATAGCGGTCCTGGATCTGGGCGGCATCGGCCACCGCATCGTCGCGGATCAACCGGTCAACGGCCGTCGAGCTGGAGCGCAGCAGGTCGTTCGAGATCGGGATGATACCGGACAGCTTCTTCGCCGACAGCTTCACCTGCCCGTAGGTATAGCCGGTGGCCTTGGCATCCTGCTGTTCGCCGCCATAGCCAAAGCTCGCGCCCGATGCACGGCGGTTGGTGGTCATGTTGCCGTTCGGCATGGGCACGACACGCGGCCCCATGGCGGTGACCACGCTCGCGGGGCGCAGCAGCTCGATCACCTCTTCCGACACATCCTCCGGCACCATGAAGCCGCCAGCCGCACCGGTGGTCATGTTCTGGTTGGCGAACAGGCCGCTGTCGCCGTTCGCCTCAGCGATCTGCTGGGCAACGTAACCGTTGCCACCCGCCGCCGCGATGGTGCGGACCATGCGCGCGAAGGTCAGGCCCTTCTCGGCCGGTGCCGCCGGAACACTTGCCGCCGGTGCCGCCGGGCCGCCAGGCAGCGGTGCCGTCGGGCGGGCAGCCTGCGCGCGGCGGGCTTCCATGTCCTCCAGCCGGGCGAGGTCAGCGGCCACCTTGTCGTCTTCCGCCTTCAGGGCATCGAATGCAGAGGCCTGGGCATCGGTCCAGTCCTCGCCCTCGGGGACCGCCGCGATCAGCGCGTCCATCTTCTCGTGGATGCCCGCGCGGCGGGCCTTCAGCGCCAGGATCTTGTCCATGGTCAACTCCTTGTTGCGGCTCGCCGCCGCGTTTCAAGTTCGGCAGCGGCGCTGGCGCGCCGCCCTGCCATCTTCGCCCGGGGTGCCCCGGTGCGCTTGCCCAGCACCTCGTCGAGGGTGCCGATGCGATCTGCCATGCCGAGCTGGACGGCCCGGCCGGCGGCGATCATGCCGCCGCGCCCGAAGTCCGCGCGGACCCGTGCCTCGGACACACCTCGCCCCGCCGCGATGTCGGCGATGAACATCGCTTCCACCGCGTCGATTTCGGTCTGGATCGAGGCCCGCCCCTCTTCAGTGGTCGGGTCGGGCCGCTTGTTCGGGGCGTTGCTGCTGACGATCTCGTAGGATCGGTGCCCGTTGCTGTCGGGCGCCTCCTGCTGCGACAGCGAGGCCAGCACGCCGATAGAGCCGACCCGGGCCGCGCGATCCAGGACGATCTCGGAGGCCTGGGACGCGATCCAGTAGGCCAGCGAGGCCGCCGTGCCCGTCACGAACGCGGTGATGGGCTTGGTCGAGGACCGCAGCGACTGCGCCGCTTCCCCGATCCCCGAGACGATCCCGCCGGGGCTGTCCACCAGGACCACGATGCGCTCGACATCCGGCGAGGCCTGCGCGACCCGGATGTCCTGCATGAACGTCGAAAGCGCCGTGCCGCCCGTCGAGGCCCCGATCATCGAGGCCCGCGGGAAGATCGCGCCGATCAGCGGCACCACGGCCGCGCCATCGCGGATGGTGCTCATCTGCGACCCTTCCAGCCGGGCGCCCACCGCTGCCACCGCCGAAAGGCTGGACGCCACCATATCGACATGACCATCGGCCGCGACCTGCTTCAGCACGTCCGCGTCCATGGCGCGCAGGGCGATGGCCTCGATTGCCTGCATGTATTCGGGCACGATGGCCCAGGGCTGCGACCGGATGGCCGCAACCAGTGCTGTCAGTTCCTGTTTCACGATTACTCTCCGTTGCCGCCTGCCGGAGGCTGCCCGGCAACCTGCATGTTGCTGGGCATCCAGTAGTCCTCGCCCGCCGCGCCCCCGATGTCGGGCTTGTTCTCGTAGCGGCGCAGCTCATTGCCGTTGACCATGCCCATCTGGCGCTGCAGCCAGTAGGCTTCCATCCGGCTCTTGAGGTCGCCCTTCACCAGCGCATCGGTGACGTGCTCAAAGTAGAACCCCTGCAGCGCCAGCGCCTTGGTCGCGGCCTGCTGGATCCGCGCGTAATGCGGGCCCAGGTGGTAGATGACGAATTCCAGCGACTGCTGTTCGATATTGCCGAAGGTCGCCCGGGACAGGTCGAAGATCAGGTGCGGCGGCACGCCCCAGATCCGGGCCAGATCCACGACCTGGAATTGCCGGGTTTCCAGGAACTGGCTGTCCTTCATGCTGTGGGTCAGGAACTCGGCCTTCAGCTCCTGGTCGAGAACCGCCGTCGCTTCGCCGTTGCCATTGGCGTAAAGGGCGTTCCAATCGGCCCGGATCCGCGCCTTGTCCTCGGGGCTGATGCGGTCCTTCGCCGTCAGCACCGTCGAAGGCCGCCCGCCCTTGTCCCAGAACCTGGAGGCGTGATCAGAGGTCGCGATGGCGCCGCCCAGGGCTTCGCGGGCATATCGGATCGGGTTCAGCCCCTCGATGCCATCGCGGGAAAACCCCGGCACGTGGAAGATGTCGCGCGCCGGAAACCGCTCGGACGTGCCATCCGGCAAGGTCGCGTCATAGAAGACCGTGGTGCCCTCTTCCCGCGAGAAATACTCGGCAGGCTGCACCATGCCGGGCCGCAGCCGCGTCAGAACCCGCGGGCGCCCGAAACGATCCCGGCTGACATAGGCATAGAAGTTGCCGGACAACAGCAGGTCCATCATCAGCAACTCGCGGAAGGCGAAGGGCGTCTGGTGGCTGTTCGGCCCAACCCGGAACAGGTCCGAGGCCGGGTCATCGACCGCCTGGACCCTGCCCTTGTCGGTCTTCTGGTAATAGTGCAGCGGCGTCATCGCGAAGACGCCCGACAGGATCCGCAGGGCCTGCATCGCGGCCGGGATCGACAGGGCCGTGCGTTCGCTCACACGAACACCCGCCCGCGAGCGGCTGCCGCTGACCTGAAACCCGTGCCACTGTCGTTCGCTGGACACATTGTCGGGCTGCGCGGCCGAGACGGAAGGCTCGACACGCGCAGCAGGTTCGTCCCGCCGCACGGCGGGCCGCATGAAATCGAGAATTCCCATGCTCACATCCCGGTATATTCGAATTTGCGCGACCCGGAGGCGACCGGGTTGCGGCTCATCAGCATGAAGGCGTTCATGCCGGCGATCAGCGGGTCGATCTTAGCCCGACCGGCCGTTTCCTTGGTCATCCGCACCGCGGACCCGCGCTGTTCAACGCTGACGTTGCCCAGAACCCAGTTCATCATCGGCTGGCCGCCGTGCAGGAAGGTGCCATCCTTCAGCTTGCGCTCGACGCCCCAGATGGCCGGGGACAACCGCCAGTCCTGGCCTATGAAGCGCACCTGTTCCTCGTCAACGCCGATGGACACCAGCATGTCGATCATGGACGAGATCTGCACCGTATCCATACCGATGGCGTCGCTCTCTGGAAGCAGGCCCGCCTCCAGCAGCTGGCGCACGATGTCCGTGGCGCCCTCGATGTCGCCCAGGGGCTCATCCTCGGTCAGCAGCGTCAGATCCCCGGCGGCGGCGAAGTCCTGCAGAGCCGGAGCGATTTCCTTGCGCTGTTCCAGCACCTCGGGATGGGCCCAGGCGTGATACCAGGACAGCCACCGGCGGGTTTCGCGTTCGCGACCGATGACACCGATCCCGAACAGATCGTCCAGGCCGCCGCCGTCCAGCCCCACCGTCGCCACCTCGCAGCGTTCGATCAGGCTTTCCAGCGTCAGACCGGGCTCGGCCGCCTTGTCCCAGCGACGGGCCCCGTTCCAGCCGCCGCCAAGGCCGACGCCGATCTGCACGTTGAAGTGCTGAGACGCCAGAAGCTGCAGCGCGGCCGCGCCCTTTTCCTCGGCCTTGGCCAGCTGGTCCCGCAGGAAATCGGGATCGACCGACCGGCCCAGGTTCGGATTGACCATCCCCCAGGTCTTTTCGTCCTTCCAGCGTTTCGCCAGCTTCACCGGCAGCTCGTAGAGGACCGCCAGCATCGGCGAGTTGATCTTGCCGTCCCGCACCTTGCGCGCGACGTCCAGTTCCGCCTTGAACACCCCGGCGGGCTGCTCTTTCGATTGCGTCGTGATCTGCATCAGGAAGCCCTCGGGCCGAGACGCCAGCGCGCCGCGAAGCTCAAGGAAGACCCCTTCGGCCCGGCTCTTGCGGGCAAATTCGTGGGTCTCATCGATCAGCGTGTAGGTGGCCTTGCCGCCGGTGATCACGTCGCCGTCTGCGGCCTTGACCGCGATTTCCGCCAGGCTGACCCGGTGGGTGATCGTGCGCAGGTGTTCCCGGACGTGAAAGCGCTTGTCCAGTTCGGGATCGGCCCGGATCATGCCCCAGATCTGCTTGAAGGCGATCTTGGCGATGTTGATCGTCGGTGCGATCAGCAGCAGCTCGGCCTCTGGCCGTTCGTTCAGGATGCAGGCGGTCAGGATGATCGCCGCCGCGATGGCCGACTTGCCGTTCTTCTTCGGGATCAGCAGGAAGAATTCCCGCAGCATCCGCCTTTTCAGCTCGGGGTCATATGACCCGAAGATCGCCCGCACCAGGTCGAAGACCCATGGCTCGCAGACCTCGCCATAGGTCGGCTGGCCGATCAGGTCGGGCACCCGGAGGCGCCGAAAGATCCGCAGGGCCTTCTCGGCCTGGTCATCGAACAGCGGCAGATCCGGGATCAGTGAGCGGCCTTGCTTGATCCGATCCTCCCAGTCCGGGACGGCGGTACACCAATCCTCGCGGAAGTGATCGGCGCCGAACGGGGCCGACATGGATCAGTTCGCCCGGAAGCCGGGCAGGTCCAGGTCGTCGCCCCATTCGGTGTCGGCTGCGCTCTCGTGCGCAGCCTTGGCCGCGGCCTCCTTCTTGCCCATCTTCTCTTCCTTGGTGTCGTTCGAAACCCGCTTGCCGCGCTGCGCATCCTTGAACTTGCGACCGGCGCCCATGAGGTCGTTTTTCTCCAACATCTGGACCAGCAGGCGCTCGGCACCGATGTTGCCGGTCTCGGCCGCGTCCCAGGTGCGTTCGAACCGCCGCGCATCGAGCCGGTCGCGCATCGCGTCCCGCTCCGACAGCTCGGATCTAAAATGCCGTTTCAGCGTCGGTTCCGAGATCGCCTTGCCGGTCCGGGGATCGAGAATGCACGCGGCGATCCGCATATTCGCCCAGCCCAGAGCCAGCAACATACTGACTTTTTTGGAGTTTTCTTCGGTCCACTCAAAGGCGGGCCGACCGCGCTTGCCCTTCTTGGTGAAGACGGGGTTCCCGAAGAGGTCCACACCGTCCGGATTTTCCTGGTCAGCCAAAAAAATTCTCTCCCTGTAAGGACAGTACCGGTTTAGGCCCCACGGCCTCCCTGGGGATCGTACCCCCCCTACCGCCCGGTCAGCCCCGGGCCCGACCGCGACCTCCCGCAGGGTCAGCCGGAGCGCCGCGCCGCTCGGCCGCCTCCTCCCGCTGCTTGACGGTATTGTGGCAGTGGGCGCACAGGCATTGCAGGTTGGACAGGTCCCAGAACAGCGCCGGGTCGCCCCGATGCGCGGCCACGTGATCCGCCACCAGCTTCGACGTGTCCGGCTCGATCATGCGGCACATCCGACAGGTGAACAGGTCCCGGGTCAGGCAAGCCCACCGCAGGCGCTGCCACCGGGCGGTGTTGTACCAGGCACGCCAGGCGTACTTCTCGCGCCGCGTCCGATCATAGTCCGGGCGATGGTAGGCGACGCGCGGCTTCAGGTGGCCGAGCCTCGGCCTCAGCCCCTTGAGCTTTGTCATCGATGTCTCCGAAGGGTGCCGGATGGAGCCGCCCCAGCGTCCACATCCTCGACATCACCAGGCTCCATCCGGCGGACATGAAAACGCCCGGCAGCGGTGTGATCCGCTCCGGGCGCAATTGGTGATGATGACATAGTTATGCGATCCGGTCGGCCTAAGCGTCAAGCCCCTTTCTGAACCTTGTGGCTCGACATGCGATCCAGCGCCGCTGCAAGGCCCATGCGCAGCGCATCTCGCGTCTTTGCGCAATCCCCCCAGCCGCACGCATCCAGGACCTCCGTGAGGCTCTTTCCGCCGAGGCAGACCTGATCCACCAGGAAGCGCGCCCGGATCGCGGTGCGCCTGCGACCATCCGGGCGGATGCGGCGCACCTCCTTCACCAGCCCGTCGCCGATCCGGCGGTGATAGCTGCGCAACCGCTCGAAGTCCTGAAAGATTGCCGCCTCGCGATCACCGCCACCCCCGCTCTGCGTGCGCAGCGCCTCGACCGAGGAACACTTCACGCCTGAGGCGTTGCAGCGTTCGGTCAGCGCGGCATAGGCGCGGGCGACATCGACCTGCGCGACCGTGAAGGGAGCGACAAAAGCCGGTGCATCCCGACCTTCCCGCTTGGCCCGCCGCACCTCGCCCGCATGACGGCGGGAGGCCTGGGCCGTCATCATGTCGAAGGCATCCGCCGCACGGGCTGCGTCCCGGCCAAGATAGCCATCAGCCACCATCACGATGCGGCCCTGCGCGTCCCGCGCCACACGCTGCGGCGTGACCCGGATCATCGGTCCGCGCCCCGGTGCCACCGGGATCGCATCACCGCAGGCGGCGGGCGGCATGGCGCGTGCCAGCAGCGCGGCACAGGCGCGGTCGCTTTCCGCGATCCGGTCATGCCCGAACTGCGGCGGCCAGACCGTCGCCCAGGACACGCCGCGCCCATCCACGTAGACCACGCTGTCAGCCCCCACGCCCGGACGCTGCAGACCGATCGGCCCCATCATGCTCATGCTGCTTTTTCCTTGTTCACCAGGGCCCGCGCCCGTTGTTCGTCCTGTTCATAGGACCGCAGCCAGTCGGCATCCGGCCCGTCGAGATCCCAGCCGCGCCGCTGCTTGTCGCGCAGCCGCATCACCCGGTCCGACAGCTCACCTGCCAATCCCGCGATCCTCTGCCGATCCATGGGGGTCAGTGGCGGGCGATGGTGGCGCAGCCAATACCGGAACTCGGCGACCAGCCGGTCGCCGGCCAGCGCCTGTCGGCCGGCCTCGCTGCCGAACCAGCTCGCCAGCCCCGGCAGCTCCTCCAGCGGCCGCGGCTCCGCGATCTGGGCGAAGGCCACAAAGCCCGCCCGCGCCGGCCAGAAGCAGCGCGCGCTGCCCTCGCCCTTGTCGCGCATCGCCAGCCGGACACGCTCCAGGCTGACATCCGAGAGATAGGCCAGGTCATCCGCGATCCCGTCGAGGCGGCGCTGGCCGTCCTCGGGCGCCGTGCCCTTCGGGAAGCGGAACCCCATCTCGGCCAGCGGCGTCAGCAGCAGCCTGCGCACGCGGTCGCGTTTCGTCTCGGTCTTCTGGTCAGCGTCTTCCATGCCTTCCTCCTTTCTCTGCCCTGTCGGGAGTTATCCACACCTGCGGCAACGGTTGTGTCCGGGGCCGTCTTTCTTTCTCGATTTCCTCTTTTTTCTGTCTCCTTTCCTTTCATGTAGAAGACAGAATTGCGGCGCGTTTTGTCCGCATTTCGTCCAGTTCTGTCCGCCGGACAGAAACGGACAGAATGCCTATCGCCTTGTAAGAGCTTCAATCCCTTCGACAATTCGGACAGCCGTCCGGTTCCCTTCCGGATATGTCTTGTCGAGCCAGACGTGCAGCCTGACGACCAGGTGCCCATCCTCTGAGATGCGCTCGAAATTAAGCTCTCGCAGCGATGCACGCAACCTTGTCAGCGCCTTACGCTCTCGATCTGCGGATGCCTTGTCGGCGTTCTTGTTGCGCGACCCCATGGCCTCGGCGACCACCTCGGTCACGGTCGGGTGCATGAGGCGCACCTCATTGCCGACCAAGCAGGGCTTCCACCCGTACAAGGGCGACGGATCGCGACGCATGTAGCCTTCCCAAGCCTGCATGGAGAGACCGAGGTATCCGGCGATCAGCACCTGATCATTCGGCAGCGTCCCAACGGGATCTTGCTTCCTGGCGCGGCACCACAGCGCCAGCGCCAACCCCTGCACATCCCAATCCCCCTTGGCCGCCGTCTTGGTGTAAAAGTCCGATTCAAGCCAACGGTCATAGTGGAAGTTGAAGAAGAAGTGGGTGTCCAGCCGCGTCCCGCGCGGGTACGGATACACCTCCAGCGTGTCCGTCGAGACGGGCTTCAGCATCATCGCGGTCATGTCCGGCCTCCGTAGATCACCGCTAGGGTCATGCTGTGACGCACCGCCCAGGCGGCGATAGCCCAGACGCCCGGATCCTGATCCCAGCCCGCCACCGGCGGCACGATCACCGCCTGGCACCGCAGCAACAGCCGAAGCGTCCAGGTCGAGAAACTGACGGCACTGCCCGGTGGCAGCGTCGGCGCGTCGAGGTCATCGCGCAGCATGGCCTCGCCCACCAGCAGCGGCGAAACGGCGGTGATGTCGCAGACGGCGCACCAGGAGGACCACGCCGCCGCCTCGCGCACCATCGCGATACCGGCCGCGCCGGGCAGCCCCGGCAGGGCCAGCAACGCCAGGCGCCGCTGCAGATGCGGCACCGCGACCGGCAACGGGGCGCGGATCAGCAGCCCTGTGCCCTGGGCGCGATCAAAGAGGCCGGGCCAGTCCGGCCGGTCATCCGAGAACGGATCGCCCCCCATCATGCAGCCCCACGCGGCTTGAACATGGCGGGGCGGCCGCGCCCGGTTTCATCCGCATCAAGATCGGCAAGCTTGGCATCGAAGAACGCGAGCGTCTGATCCACCTGCTTGGCGACATCCGCCGTTTCCGCCCGCGCGCGGACCAGGGCCTCGCGGCTGGGCGTCGCCTCGGCCATGGCGATGGCCTCGACCATTTCGGCCGCCTCGCGCAGGTGGTCGAGGTGACTGTCAGCCCGCGACCCGTCACGCCGCGGACCCACCCGATCCTCGCGATAGGCATCGAAGCAACGGTTGCCCGTCGCGTCCTGCATCGCCCAGGCCCAGGACAGCGGCAATTCCGCGTGCCCGTTCGCGACCTTCGAGATTGTGCCGATGCTCACGTCCTTTCCGGTCGAGGCGGAAATCGCGGCCCGCGCCGCCTCCACCCCGCCAACCGACTGGACAAGGCTGCGGAACATGTGGGCCAGGAGGTCATGCGACATGGGAAAGTCCTTTTGCTTCGCTGCGGTGCGGAATGAGGGCATGTGGGGGGCATGAGGGACAGACGGCACATCATGCGAGGGAAGCGCGGCCAGTTCATTCGGCAGCCTCGCCAGCTCTATCGGCTAGCGGCGGGTGATCGGCCATGTAGTCACGAAGCTTCTGGATGTCCCGATCAAGGACCAAAAGCCTGCGCTGATGGCGCTGCACGTACCGGCTATCATTCAGAGCACGAACGCAAACCGTCGACGCCTTCAGGCCAGCCGACCGGCAGTACGCATCCAGTTCATCGAGTATGGTTTGGTAGCACATGGGGTCATGATATTGGGTAATTTCCCAAACCAGTCAATGGGTTTTTTCCCATTCGAAATTGGAATCCTCCCCAAGTATCTTGGGGCCATGCATAATTCCTTCAGCGAAGCCTTTAACTACCACCTTGAGCGAACAGGAGCGAAGGTAACCGACATCGCAAAGATGGCCGGCGTGCCGAAGGACGCCCTCTACAGCCTCAAATATGGGAAGTCTCGGAACATGGGCGTCGAGGACGCAATTCGCGTCGCGGGCGCATTCGGCGAGACCGTTGAAGAGTTTATGGGAATGACCGCCAAGGCAGCCCGCAACTCCCTCATCGACCAGGTTGCGAAGCTGTCACCCCGAGAGCAGCAGCTACTGGAAGCGTCTCTAAGCGCCCTTCTTGCCGGTCGCGAGCATGATGCTCTTCCATCAAGTCAAGATGCAGATACAACCGAAAAGCCTCCTCATCCGTCAGGAGATCAATGAGGGCACACAAGGATTCGGAAACGGATCTGCTCTTCATGTATGGAACATTACCAGAACGAAAGGAGTGTTGATAGATGAAGATTTGCAAGGGTTGCTTTGAAAGGTTTGACTTCAAAAGCATAAATCCGAGCGGATACTGCCCATCCTGCGCTGCGGAGAGGACGCGCCTTCAAGAGCAGTATGGAGGAACCCCGGAAACCCCAGCCATTTCCCCTTCTGAAATTGATAAACGGAGGATGAGATTGAGCGCTCCCTCCGTTGAGCTATCAACTGAATCATGGATCAGTGATAGCCAATTCACGCGCTGCGGAGCGCTGTTTTCGGAGGCAGTGATCGGCGTGAATGTCCTCAAAGACCTATCCGTCGGCGCTAGAGACATATGGGGCGGACAGAGCAAAGCGGGCCGCCAGGCGCTCGCACAAGCCCGCGACGCAGTACTTCTAGACCTCCGCGAGCAGGCCGCCGAGCTCGGCGCCGACATGATAGTCGCCCTTTCCGTGCAGATCAGCGCATACGGCGCCAGTTCCTCTGCAATACTTGCCACAGCACAAGGAACTGCCATCCGTCGCAAGGCGGACACGGACCACCAAAGGGGATAGGATTCGGACATCCTCCAACCTAAAGTTGGCATATTACCCAATTTTTGATTGACGTTGGGAATTTTCCCAATGTAACTTCACCCCCATCACACCGATGGAGGCCCACATGCACGCACCCGATCTTCCCCATGCTCTGGCGCTGCTCTGCACGCCCGAGCTGGCGGCCCAGCACCCCTATCAGCGCCTGCGGTCGTGGGCACAGATCAAGGCGGCCGCAGGCGCGCCCCTCAGCCTTGACCGCGCCACCTACCTTGCAGAGCTGAACCTGCGCGTCACCGCGCCGTGCCGGCCCTCCGACAATGGCGAATGGACGCCAGAGGCCCTGCTGCCCGTTCAGGCCCGCGTCGCGGTGCGCATTGCCGACCTCCAGGCGCGCCACAGCAGCGCGCCCACCAGCGGGGACGCGGCATGAGCTTCGATTGCAACGACATCGCCGCGATGCGCAAGGCGATCCTCGGCGGCCAGGAACTGCTGGCGATCTGCAAGACCGAGCATGAGGCCAAGCAACTGGTGGCTGTCGTCGCCGAGGGCTTTGACGACCTGCACGCCAATCCGATCTATCTGTCCGTGACCAAGCGCGACGGCCGCGGCCTTCTGCAAGCCCATTGGGGCCACTGGCGGCATGGTCGGCGGCCCGATGAGTATGACATGTCTTTCGTCCTGTTCCGCACCGACGCGCTGCCGTCCCAGGAAGGCGGTGCAGCATGATCCTGACCTGCTGCAAAACCGGCCGTTACTGGCGCTACACCACCGAGGGCGAGGCCCGCCGCGCCGCGCGCACCCTCGGCCTGGTCGACTACACGCTGGAGGTGCGGACATGACCGGGGACGTGATCGCCGCCGTGGAACTGGTTCTGGCCCTGCTGTTCCCGGGCGGACGCGCCAGCCAGGATCTGCTGGACCATATCGAGAAGGCCGACCAGGACGGCATGGCCCCCGATGACGCGCTGCACGCTGCGTTGCAGGCGGTGAAGGCCGACCCATTCTACCAGGCGCAGCACTTGTGCGAGGTCGGGAAGATGCCTGACGTGGCCGAGCTGCGCTCAGACCTGTATCGCGCTCTGGTCGCCCGGTTCCGGGCGTATCTGGGCGCGGACAGAGCGCCAGAGGCAGCAGCCATCCTGCATTCCATCACCCTGGTCCTGGAGGCCGACGACAAGGCCGCAGCGAAGTATCTGCGCCGCCACTGCTGGACTGAGGTCCGGGCCGTGGAAGCGCCGCCCGACGCCGAACACCTCCTCGACGCCACGCTTTCCACCTTCAGCGAGAAGGTTCGCGCGGCGGGGCTGCGGACATGACCGCCCTTCACGATCCCCTCGCCCAGTTCCTGCGCAGCATCGAGGGACGCAGCGCCAAGGAACGCGCCGACGCCTTCGCCAACGCTGCGCTTGAGACCGGCGGCAGCTTCGGGCCCCACCGTTTCGGCTGCTTCCAGATCGACCTGCACCGCGTCATGGCGGCGGGCGCCACGCAGCGTGACGCCATGGACCGGTGGATCGACCGCGCCCAGACCGCCGTCGCGGCCAATCGCAAGACCGGCCTGCTGCAGGCGGCCAAGGCGGGCCTGGCAGAGTTTCAGGCCTCTGACCTGATCTCCGACCGCGCCGCGGCGGCCAGCCGGATCATGACGAACCTTCAGGATGCCCTCGGCCCCTACCCGGCCATCCTGGCATCGCTCCAGATCGAGAACATCGTGCTCCCTGATCGCTACCTTGAGGCCGTCATGGCCAAGGAGGAAGAGCGCGAGAAGGCATCGCAGGAAACCTACCGCCTGGAACGCCAGAAGACCCAAGCCCAGCAGGCCGTGCAGACCGCCCAGGCCGAGCGGGACGCGGCGCGGGCGCGGGCCGATGGCGAAGCCTATCGCGTGAAGACCGAGGCAGCCGCCAAGGCAGAGGCCATCCGGCTGGAAGGCGAAGCGCAGGCATCCGCCATCCAGGCGCAGCAGCAGGCCATCGCGAACAACCCCCTCATCATCGATTACGAACGCGCCCGCCGCTGGGATGGCGTGATGCCCAAGACCGTTCTGGGCGACACCTCCGCCGGCCTCTTGCTCAACCTCAACTGATCTCAATCGGGCATTCCACCCCGATCCCCGAAAGGAACACCCCATGCCCAACCCGATCATGAAGTACTTCGCCTATGCGCATCTGCCGGAACACCTGCAAGCCGTCAGCAAGCCCGTCGGCGACCTTGCCCAGCAGATGGACGCCGCCCTGCCCGATGGCCCCGAGAAGAGCGCGGGCCTGCGCAAGCAGCTGGAAGCCAAGGACTGCCTGGTCCGCGCCAGTCTCACCTGACCCAAGGATGACGCCTCTTTCTGCCCCGGGCGCCCCGGGGCAGCGACGGACGCCATTGCAACCGGAGACCGAGATGCCGCCCTTCTTCCCGAAAGCCTTCGCCGCGACGACTTCCAAGTCAGGCTTCACCATCTCCCTGGGGACCAGCTCCAAATCCGGGCCCTATGTCCGCATCGGGCTGAGCCTGCAGGCGCAGGAAGCCCATTTCGGCGGGGCCCTGGACACCCAGAAGGACGCGATCCTGCTGGAGCTGAACGACGATCTGCAGAAGACGCACATCCTGAAGGTCGCGCTGGCAGATCGCGGGGACCCGAACAGCCTGCCCCTGCAAGGCGGCATCCGCGCCAGCCTCTTCGCCAAGATCCAGCCCTGGGCAAAGGCAACGGTCGCAGCTCAGCGGTCCTCCGAACTTCAGATCCTGAGCAGCACGCCCGGCAAGTCCGTCACCCTCAAGCTGCCGGAATGGGCCCGGCCGGAACCCCGCAAGATCAACCAGGGCAAATCGCTCATGGGCGACTGACGCCTCTTTCTGCCCCGGATGCCCGGGGCAGCGACGGACGCCAGCCAGGAGAACCGCAATGCTGCACCAAAGCCCGAAGGACATGACGGCCGTGAAGGCCCGCGCAATCATCCCGCGCGACGCACTGAAGCACGCGACGGCGCTGCTCAACCAGGTGATTGAACGGCGGAACACCCTCCCCATTCTGGGCTATCTGCGCGTCGAAATCCGCGACCAGTCGATCACGATCACCGGCACCGATCTGGACATCGAAATGTCGATGGACCTGGAAGCGGAAACCGAGGGCACCGCGACGGTGATGGTCGCAGCGCGCGTTCTGGCCGGGCTCATGCCGGATGCGGCCGGGCCGATTACCCTGACCATTTCGCATGACCCAATCGGGGATCTGATCCAGCTCAGCGACGGCGAAACCGAGATCACGCTGAACGCGCACATGCCTGCAGACGAATACCCGGGTCTCAAGCATTCGGAATTCACGCCCGCCTTCACCCTCAGCCAGGACCAGATGGCCCGCCTCTTCCGGCTCAGTCGGCACTGCATCAGCACCGAGGAAACCCGCTACTACCTGAACGGCGTGTTTCTGACCTCCGACCCGGAGCGTGGCACCGTGCGCAGCGTGGCGACCGATGGGCACCGCCTGGCGCGCATCGATACCGACGAGCCGATCAATCTTTCCAGCCTTAGCCCTGCAGAGCGGCCCGGCCTGATCGTGCACCGCAAGTCGGTTGAGGTCCTGCTGAGCCTGTTTGCCAAGGGTGGCAATGAACCGGTCAAGGTCGCGATGGGCGCCAACTCCGCAGGCGCCACCTTCATCGAGGTCACCAGCGGCACCATCCGTTTCGCCAGCAAGACCATCGACGGCACCTATCCAGACTATGCCCGCGTCATTCCCCCGCCCAGCCAGGCGATGGTGGCGCATCTCAGCGGCCATGCCGCCAGGCGCGCAGGCGCCTTGGCGCGGACGGTTTGCAACCAGCGGTGCAATGCGGCGGAACTGGATCTGGCCGCAGGCCGGATGACGGTCCGGTCCCCCGAGGGGAACACCATGGCCATGCCGCTCCAGGGCACCATTTCGGATGGATGCCCCCACACCCGCGCCAGCTTCAATATCGAATACCTGCGCGCGCAGGGCGCCGTGACGCCGACCTTCACCCTTTCCACCGCCGAGCCCTCGGCACCGGCGCGCATCGTCTCGGATGACCCGCAGGCGCTGTGGGTCCTGATGCCGATGCGCGCCTGACCCAGCCAGAGCCAGACCATGCTTGACCAGGACATCACCATGACCATGCAGACGACGATCCCCCTCGCGGACGGCGAAATCCATTCCATGATCGGCAGCAAGATCACCGAGCCCCGGGACGAGCTGTTCAACGAGGCCGCCCGCCACGTGATCAAGGAACAGGTCGCCTCGACCAGCTACATCCAGCGCACCTTCGGTATCGGCTATGGCCGTGCTTCGCGGATCATCGGCCAGCTGCAGGCCATCGGCATCGTCAGCCCGGCCGATCACCTCGGTAAGCGCACGGTCGTGACCGTGGACGACCTGCGCAGGGAACTGGAAGCGGTGAAGCGCGGCGCCGCGATGCGCAAGCTCGACCAGGAGGCGCGCGCCGCCGCCGGCAAACCGCCGGTGAAGAACACGCCGGAGGACGAGGCAGTCGCCGACAAGGCCTACCGTGTCTCGGCCACCGAGCTGCGCCAGTTCATCGAACGCTTCGAACGCCTGGAGGCGGAAAAGAAGGACATTGCCGACCAGCAGAAGGCGGTCATGGCCGAGGCCAAGGGCCGTGGCTACGACACAAAGGTGATGCGCAAGATCATCGCCCTGCGCAAGCGCGACAAGAACGACATCGCCGAGGAAGAGGCGGTGACGCAGATGTACATGGAAGCGTTGGGGATGGCGTGATGGACGGATCTTCCCTCTTCCACTTCCCCGAGCCCATCGGCCCCACCGACGAAACCCGCCCGCTCATCGTGGACAGCTTCGCGGGCGGTGGCGGTGCTTCGACCGGGATTGAAATGGCCCTTGGCCGCAGCCCCGACATTGCCATCAACCACAATGCGGCGGCTCTGGCCCTGCACGCGGCCAACCACCCCGAAACCCTGCATCTGTCCGAGAACGTCTATCACGTCGATCCAGCGGACCGCCTCGCGGGACGTCACATCGGCCTCATGTGGTTCAGCCCTGACTGCAAGCATTTCTCGAAGGCCAAGGGCGGCAAGCCGGTCGAGCGCAATATCCGGGATCTCGCGTGGATCATCCCCGGCTGGATCGAGCGGATCCAGAAGACCGGCGGCAAGGTCGATGTCGTGATCATGGAAAACGTGGAAGAATGGAAGGACTGGGGACCGCTGGTCGATACCCCCAAGGGCCTGATGCCCTGCCCCGACCGGCGCGGCCAGACCTTCGCCGCTTGGTGCAAGAAAATCCGCCGCCTTGGCGGCAAGATCGCCACCCGCGAGCTGCGCGGCTGCGACTTCGGCGCCCCAACGATCCGCAAGCGGCTCTTCGTCATCATCCGCTTCGACGGCAAGCCCATCGTCTGGCCGAAGCCGTCCCACGGCGATCCGTCCAGCCGCGCTGTCCGGCAGGGCAAGCGCCTGCCCTACCGTACCGCCGCCGAGTGCATCGACTGGTCCCAGCCCTGCCCCAGCATCTTCGACACCAAGGCCGAGGTCCTGGAAAAGCACGGGCTCCGCGCGGTGCGCCCGCTGGCGAACAACACGCTGGCCCGGATCGCACGCGGCATGAAGCGCTATGTGCTGGACAGCGACCAGCCGTTCCTGGTCAACCTGACCCATGGCGGGCGGCTGGAAGCGGTGAACGAACCCTTCCGCACGATCACGGCGGCGCACCGCGGCGAAAAGGCCCTCATTGCCCCCAGCATCACCCGGTTCAATTCCGGCGCCACGGGCTCCGCCATGGATGCCCCTCTGCCGACCGTCACCGCCAACAGCTACGTGAAGCGCCCGGGCGGCGCGGCGCCTCTCGGTATGCTCTCGCCCTACCTCGCCAGCATCGCGCATGGTGACAGCGGCGGGCGCCGGGAATACCCGCTGACCGACCCCCTGGGCACCGTGACCATGGGCGGCATCCAGCATGCCGTCGTCGCGCCCTCGCTGATGTCCCTGAAGGGTACCGACAGGCGCGACAGCGCCATCACCGCGCCGCACCCCACCGTGCTTGCGGGTGGCGGTCACAGCGCCCTCCTGGCGCCGGTCCTGACCTACGCCCAGCAGGGCGGGCGCTGCCGGTCCGTCACGGATCCGCACCACACGATCTGCGCCAGCACCAAGGACCAGAATTCCGTGATCGTGCCGACGCTCATCCAGACCGGATATGGCGAGCGCCAGGGGCAAGCGCCTCGATCGCTCGACATCCACCGCCCTCTCGGGACGGTGGTCGCAGGCGGCACCAAGCATGCGACCTGCGCGGCTTTCCTCGCCCAGCACAACAACGATGGCCGGCGCCCTGGCAGCGTAAACCCCGGACGCCCGGCGACGGACCCCATGGCAACCATCACCGCCAGCGGAAGCCAGCAGATGCCGGTCGCGGCCTTCTTCGCGAAATACTACGGCACCGGCACCGGCGCCCGCACGGATGCCCCGTACCACACGATCACGACGAAGAATCGCATGGCTCACATGCAGGCGAACCTGGACGTGCCGCCCTTCAGCGAGGCCCACGCAGTCCGGGCGCGCCAGGTCGCGGACTTCCTGCGCGCCCACGACGCATGGGATGGCGGCGAGTTCGTGACGCTGGAGATCGACGGGATCACCTACGTGATCGTGGACATCGGGATGCGCATGCTCACGCCGCGCGAGCTGTTCACCGCACAGGGCTTCCCGCGCGACTACGTGATTGAGGGCCATTGGCTCCAGGACGGCGAAGACTGGCGTTGGAACGCCTTCACGAAGGACGTGCAGATCAGCTGCTGCGGCAACAGCGTCTGCCCGACCGTGGCCGAGGCGCTGGTACGGGCGAACTGCGCGCACCTTGCGGTGCCGATGGAGCTGGCCGCATGACCGTCACCGCCCGCGACAGCCTCCGCCGCGCCGACCAGCGCCGCCATCTCGCCAACGCCATGACCGACGCCAGCGACGATGCGCTCAACCTGATCGAGGCAGCCCTAAACAGCCGCAGCCCCATCGCGTTGCAAGCCGCCGCCGAGATCCTCGGAGGCCGCCCCCATTACCGCCACAGCGAAGACGCCGGCCAGCCCTGGCGCGCCGACGCGACCACCAGAAAGGAGTGACCATGCTCGATGAATACACGCGCCTCAAGGAGGCGAAGGACCAGGCGCAGCAGCTTGCAGACGAAAGCGACAATCGGCACGTCCGGCTGGTCTGCACCGCGCTGGCGCTGGAAATGCGCAAGATGCTGCGCGGCATGCGGCGGGAGCTGAAGGCATGAGGGACATTTCGTATTTCGTCGTCACAGTCCTGGGGACCGTCCTGGCATTTGCCTTCGCAGCCTATTTCGTCATCGGATTTGGCGTTGGCCTCACCTGGCCCCTCTGGCTGTTTCTCTGGAGGTAGAGCGATGACTGACCAGCAGAAACCGCAGGCGCCGGCCCAAAAGGACGTGGACGAATATCTCGCAATGGAGGGTTTTTATGGGATGCAAGGAACGCAGAAAACCATCCAATCGCTGTCCGTGATACTTGCAGCCGAGGCCGGACGAACCAAACAGGCAGAGGCCCGTGCGCAGCGGTTCCATAGACGGGCGCAGAAGGCCGAAGGGAAACTCGACAGCATGTCTACCCTGCGGCGCGAGCTTGCCGCCCTGCGCGCCGAGAACGAGGCCTTGAGGGCCGGACAGGCGGAAGCCCCATGCCAGACATGCGGCGGACTTGTCTACATGGGCGACGCATGCTGCCCGGTCTGCTCCCCCGAGGCCAAGCTCGACGCAGCCCCGGCTCGCGTGCGGGTCAAGCCGCTGGTGTGGTATGACCCGCCCGAGGGGGAAACCTATCGCATAGGCAGGTGTGGAGAGTTCTCCTATACCGTTTGCTTCGACTTCGGAAGATGGGGGTACCGCCACCAAGGCAAGGCGGGATTTACTGCGAGCCGTCCCGGCTGCGCCCCGTTCAAGGACGAGGCGGATGCCATGGCTGGGTGCGATGAGGACCACGAGCGCCGCATCCTCTCTGCCCTCGACCTCGCCACAGACGCCCACCCGGACGACGATGCCGTTGACCGGTTCGCTGTCGTGATGAAGGCCAAGCTGGCGAAGAAGCGCAGCGAAGGGCGAGGCGGCTGGGACGACAAGGAGGCGTGCAGCCGGGGCTTCCTGTCCGACCTGCTGCGCGGCCATGTCGATAAGGGCGATCCGGTGGACGTGGCGATCTTCGCCATGATGCTGCACCAGCGCGGGGAGGAGATCCTTCCATGACCCGCCCTCACGGAAAACCGGCCGCCGGCGTCCAGGCACCCGCGCATCAGGTCGAAACGCTCTACTACCTGGACGATTTCGCGGACGAAGTTGTGCCCTGCGATCCGACGCTGGACGGCTGGGCCAACTGGCTGGCAAAGCCAGATCCCGAATGGTCACGCGACGCCCCGGCAAGGGACGGCCAATCCTTCCCGTGTTCCGCTGTCGATCTGACCTATCACACCGCGACCAAGGACGGCGATAGGTGGGCGTTCGATCCCGCCCTACCTGCGACGTTCGACGTAGCTGCACTTGCCCATGGCCCAGGACAGGGCTGGAGCAGTGACGACCTCACGTCCCCCGAGGATCTGGAAGACACCCTCGACCTTGGGGATGAACCGCAGGTCGTGGCCATCATGGCCAACCACAAGGATGGATACGTCGCGACATGGCACGCGGACGGCCCGCGGATGACGATCTATCGTCAACCAGATCAGAAGGTGGAAGTGGAACTGGACCAGAATGAGTGCAGCAAATGAGCAATGAAGGGACCTTCGCCCTGGTGCCGGTTGCGGAACTGGCCGCGCTGCGTCGCGACGTCCAGGAGCTGACGGCCGCGCTGCGCGGGGCGATGATCACACCGGCACCGCAATGGCTGTCTATCACCGCGGCGGCGGCCCGATATGGATGCGACCGATCAACGATCTACCGTCGGATCAACGCCGGCGAAATCGAAGTGCGCGGCCACGGGCGGACACGGCAAGTCAAGGTTCCAGCGGCTTAGTCAAGCCGCTGGGCCAATTCCTCAGCCGTGGCATCGTAATAGATCATCAGCATCTTGATGTCGCGGTGCCCAACCATCTTGGCCAGCGCCAGCGGATCCAGTTTCCGCGACAGGCGCGTGATCGCTTCGTGGCGAGAATCGTGGAAAGTCAGCCCATCGACTGCCGCCAGCCCGCGCAGCTTGCGCCAGTTGGCATCTAGCCGCGCCGAGGTCATGGCAAAGACCGGCGCGGCCTTGGGTAACGCCTCCAGCAGCCGTACAGCCTCGGCTGACAGGGGTACATCGCGCGAGCGGCCGTTCTTCGTCCTGGGCAGACGCACGAAGCGGCGCTCCAGGTCGATATCGGCCCAGTACATCGCGCAGATTTCCCCCGCCCGCATCCCGGTCTCGATCGCGAACAGGAACGCATGATAGGCCCGCGCCTGGGCCATGCCCAAGTCATCCCCGGCAACATGCGCCAGGCGCTTCAGCTCTTCCTGCTGGGGCCGCCGTTCGCGCTTGTGCGGGGCCGTGGGGCGGCGCACGTCGCTCATCGGATTGCGCGAGACCATGCCCCATTCCCGCCGTGCCTGGGTCATCACCGCCGACAGCAGGTTCATTTCCCGGTTCACGGTCGCCGGTGCCACATCGCGCAGCCGCGCATCCCGCCAGCCGGCAAAATCCTCGGCCGTCAGGTCGCATACCGCCTTCCTTGCCAAGGCCCCCGTCTTCAGACGTTCGATCTGGCGGACTTCCCACATCTCGCCCCGCTTGGTCACGGACACCTCGCGGGCATACCGGTCCAGCACATCCGCGAAGAGCGTCGCCGAGGCAACCGCTTCCCGATTGAGGATCAAGTATTCCTGCCGCGCCGCCCAATCCTTGGCTTCCCGCTGTGTGGGGAATACCTTGGAGGTACGAACCCCCTTGCGCGCCACTTCGGCACGCCATCCAGTTGCGAGTTTTCGTATCGAGGCCAAGTTTACGCACCATGCGGAATATCTGCGTAACCAAGTGCCCAGAAGTGCCACCGGAACGCAACCGGAACAGCACTCAAAAGGCCATAAAACCCAATGAAAAAACGCCCTGCGACGGATCATGTCACAGGGCGTTTTGTTTATGGTACCCAAGGTCGGACTCGAACCGACACGCCTTGCGGCGGGGGATTTTGAATCCCCTGCGTCTACCATTTCGCCACTTGGGCCGCCCGCTCCGTGTAGCGTCCCCGAAGGGACAGGTCCAGCCTCTTTGCGAAGCATTTTCGCGGCCATCCGCCGCTCGCCCCGCGTGCATGGGCCGCGACCCCTGCAACGGCTTGACCCCCGCCAAAGCCCATGGTCTCTGGAGCGCACAAGCCCTTTGGCACAAGCAATTTCAGGCATTCCCGTGATCAGAAGACTTTATGACTGGACCATCCGCATGGCGGATCACCCCCATGCGCTCTGGGCGCTGGCGCTCGTCGCCTTCGTGGAAAGCTCGTTCTTCCCGATCCCTCCGGACCTGCTGATGATCCCGATGATCATCGCCCGTCCCAGCCGCGCCTTCACCATCGCCCTCGTGGCCATGATCGCCTCGGTGCTGGGGGGGATGCTGGGCTACGCGATCGGCTCCTTCGCCTTCGACAGCATCGGCAAGCCCATCCTGGAACACCTCGGCAAGGCGGATTCCATGGAGACCTTCAACCAGAAGTTCAACAATGCCGGCTTCTGGGCCGTGCTGGGCGCCGGCATCACGCCCTTCCCCTACAAGGTGATCACCATCATGTCCGGCTGGACGGGGATGAACATTGTCACTTTCACCATCACCTCGATCGTCGCGCGTGGCCTGCGTTTCTTCATCATCGCCGCGCTGCTGTGGAAATTCGGGTCACCCGTTCGTGACTTCATCGAGAAGCGCCTCGGCCTTGTCTTCACCGTGTTTTTCGTGATCCTGATCGCCGGTTTCCTGGTGGTGAAGTACATATGACCTACAGACAGACGACGCTCCTGGCCGCGGCCGGGTCCGCCGCCCTCCTCCTGGGGGCCCTGGGCTTCCAGTTCATCGGCGGGCTGGCGCCCTGCCACCTGTGCCTGCTGCAACGCTATCCCCATGTGGTGGCGGTGGTTCTGGGGCTTCTGGCCACGCTGACCGGCTGGCGCTGGATTGCGCCTCTGGGCGCCCTCGCGGCCCTGACCACCGCGGGCACCGGCCTCTACCATACCCTGGTCGAACGCCACATCGTCGAAGGCCCCACAACCTGCACCTCCGGCAGTGTGGGTGCCCTCAGCTCGGACCAGCTGTTCAACCAGATCATGACGGCGCCGCTGGTGCAGTGCGATCAGGTCGCCTGGTCGATGTGGGGCCTGTCGATGGCCAGCTGGAATGCCATTGCCTCGCTGATCCTTGTCGCGATCTGGCTGGTGGCCTGGCGCCGCGCCTGACAGGACAACCGGGCGCCCCCGAAAAGCGCCCGGTTCTTTCATCTGACCGAAAATACTCTCCCCGAAGGGACGGCGCCGCAAGGCGCCGTTTTCGTTTCAGAAATCCCCCGGCGCGCATTGCAGGCAGACCAGCCCCGCTTCCCGCCAGAACGCCACGACCGACGCGCGGTCATCGACCACCAGCCAGGGCCGGAAGCCATCCGCGCGGATCTTTTCCAGCAGATGCGCCTTGACCTCGGGGTCGGGCCAGCGGTCGGCGGCCTCGGGGCGCAGGTAGATGCCGTCATAGGGCAGCCCCGCCTGCGCCAGCCAGGCTTCGGTGCGATGCTGCCAGCCCTCGGGCCGCCCCGAGCACAGCACGATGGCATCGCCCCCCGCCTTCAGCTTGCGCAGCAGACGGCCGACGGGCTCGATCTCGGGGGTGTCGGCCATGGCGTCGTGGAAGGCATCCCACTGCTTTTCGGCATCATGCACCAGATGGCCCAGCCGGTCGCTGTCAAAGCGCGCCAGGGTGCCGTCGATATCGAAGATCACGCAATCCAATCGTTCAGATCCTTCTCGTTCAGGTCGTGGGTCAGCCCGGCCTCCTGCCATCCGCCCGGGCCGGGTCGGAACAGGATCGGGGCGGCATTTCGGGGGCTTGGCCCATGTTCGCTGCCCCCCGTCAGGCGGCGGATGGCGCGGATCGTGCCGGAATGGGCGACCAGGACCGCCGGCCCCGGCAGCGACAGCGCCTGCCCCAGGGCGCGCGCCACGCGGGTCAGCATGTCGTCCCAGGGCTCGCCCGCGGGGGGCGTCTCGGCCCGGGGCGTCAGTTGCGACACCGGCGCCATTTCCAGATCGCCCCAGTTGCGTTCGCGCAGGCCCTCCAGCACCACGGCAGAGCGTCCGGGAAAGGCCAGCGCGGCGGTGTGGCGGGCGCGCGCCTGCGGGCTGACGAAGACCGAGAGGCGCTCCGGCCAGGGCAGATCCGCAAGGGCGCGTGCCTGCCGCAACCCGACATCGGTCAGCAGCGCCTCGGTCCGGCCCGCGATCAGGCCTGCGCGGTTGGCGTCGGTCTCGCCATGGCGGATCACGCAGAAGGCGCGGCGGGGGAAGGTATTGCGGATCACAGCACCACCCTTTCGTGGAAGAACAGCTCGGCCCGGGTGCGGTCCTCGACCAGGTAATCCTCGGGCAAGGGGCAGAAGAGCGGCGCAAAGCGGGCCGCTCCCAGACGCCCGACCAGCGCCATCTGGTCGGGCAGCGGCGGGTGCACGTTCCAGCGGGTGAAATGCCCGCCCGGGTGGCGGCCGATGGCGCGGGCATGGGCGGTCATGTGGCCGGTGAAGACGACGTGGAAATCCTGCCCCAGCCGCCCGGCATCGCGCGCCTTCTGCACCATGGCCCAGCTTTGACCGGCATCCGCATTGGGGTTGTCGCAGATCAGGAACCGCGCGTCGGGATCGAAGGGCCGACCCAGCAGCGGGGCAAGGGCCGCCGCGCCGGGGCGGATGCCTGCGGGCGCCCCCGCCGCCAGCGCCTGGCGCAGGATGTCGCGGCAGGTGTCGTCCAGGCTGACCTCGCCACGTGCCATCAGGTGCAGCGCCAGCTCTCCCGCCCGGCCCGAGGGCGGCACCGGCAACAGCACCTGCCCCCTCAGCCCCGCCAGCAGTCGGTCCAGATCGCGCTTGCGCTCGGCCTGGGGCACCGGATCCAGGTGGTAGCTGGCGTCGATCAGCGCGGTGCGCGCAGGCGGCGGGGCGTCAAAGGCGAACCAGCGGGATTCCTCGGACCAGTCGCCGGAATAGAACAGCCCCTCGCCCAGATCCAGATGCAGCCAGACCCCGCCCAGGGCATGGCCATTGCGCCCAGTGGTGACGGTGACGCCCTCGAAGACCGTCTGCCCCTGCACGGGGATCTCCTGCAACAGGGCGCCGGGCGGCAGGGCGCGGGCGGTGATCGCGGTGCAACGGATCGGCAGACCGGCGGCAATGGCATGGGCAGCGCCACCGATGTGATCGACGTGATCATGGCTGATGAAGACCGCATCCACCCCGCGCAGCCATTCGGGACGGAACGGCGCCGAGGCCTCGGGGCCATGGCCGCAATCCAGCAGCCAGCAGCCACCGGGATGGGTGACGCGGATGCAGGCCGGGCCCTTGTCGCCCAGCCCCGACAGGATCTGGACCTCAGCCATGCTGACCTGCCCGGAACGCCCAGGGGGTGCCGATCCGCAGGCCAAGGGGCGCGCCCTCGTGCAGGCGGGCGCGGCTGAAGGCCACCAGATCCAGCCCCTGCCCCGCCCGCAGCCGCAACCGGAAGCGGCCGCCCTGATAGGTGCAGGTGGTGACCTGGGCGCGGATCGGGCCGTCGTCGGACAGGGTGATGTCCTCGGGGCGGATGCACAGGTGATCGGGGGCATCGGCGCGGGCGCGGGCCTGAAGGCTTTGGCCCAGCAGGCTGACGCGGGCGTGACCGGGATGGCCCGGCCCCTCTGGGTGCACGGGCACCACGGCGCCATCGCCGACAAAGCCCGCCACGAAGGCATCGGCGGGTTCGTTATAGAGGGTTTCCGGGGCGGCGAACTGGCGAATGCGCCCTTCGGACATGACGGCGACGCGGTTGGCCATGGCCATCGCCTCGGTCTGGTCATGGGTGACATAGACCATGGTGGCACCGGTGCGGGCGTGGAAATCGCCAAAGACCTCCTGCATGGTGCCGCGCAGCGCCAGATCGAGGTTCGCCAGAGGCTCGTCCAGCAGCACCGCCGAGGGCTCGGCCACCAGCGCGCGCGCCAGCGCCACCCGCTGCCGCTGCCCGCCCGACAGCGCCGCGGGCGCGCGATCCGCATAGTCGGCAAGGCCCGTCATTTCCAGCGCGCGGGCGACACGGGTGCGGCGTTCGGCCCGGGGCACACCGCGGATTTCCAGCGGATAGGCGATGTTGCGCGCCACCGACATATGCGGCCATAGCGCGTAGCTCTGAAAGACGATGCCCATGTTGCGGTCCTCGGGCGGGACCATCTGGCGGGTCGAGGCGATGGGGCTGCCATCCACCGCGATCTCGCCCTCGGTCGGGGCCTCGAAGCCCGCCAGCAGCCGCAAAAGCGTGGTCTTGCCGCAGCCCGAAGGCCCCAGCAGCGCGATGAATTCGCCATCGGCGATGGTCGCGGTTACATCGGCCAGCGCCGGACGCGGGGCGCCCTCGAACCGCTTGCCCAGCCCCCGCAGCGTCAGTTCTGCCATGGGACAACTCCTTTCGGAAGATGACGGGCGCAGGCCTGGATCAGCGCCATCAGCGCCACCACCACCCCCACCACGGCGACCGACACGGCCGAGGCCATGACCGTTTCGCCACTGTCATCAAGGTTGAAAATCACGACCCCCAGCGTCTCGGTCCCCGAGGACCACAGCAACGCCGAGACGGTCAGTTCGTTGAAGGCGGTCAGAAAGACCAGGATCGCGCCCGCCGCCGCAGCCGGGGCGATGAGGGGCAGAAGGATGGTCGCAAGGCGCCTGGGCAGCGAGGCACCGGCCGATTGCGCGGCTTCCTCCATCGCCGGGTCCAGCTGCGCCAGCGCCGCCTGCACCGGGCGCAGCATGATCGGGAAGAAACGCGCCAGATAGGCGATGAAGATGATCCATGCGGTGCCGTAGAGCGTGCGGTCCGTGAAGGGCAGCTTCAGGAACAGCAGGATGCAGGCGATGGCCAGCACCACGCCCGGCAGCGCATAGGGCAGATCCACCAGCAGATCGAAGATCCGCGTCAGCCGGGTCGGACGGCGCAGCATCAGCCAGCCCAGCGGCAGGCAGATCGCCATCAGCACCAGCGCCGCCGCCCCCGCCAGCCGGAAGGAATTGCCGAAGGCCCGCGCGGTCACCGGCTGATGCAGCAGCGCCTCGGACCAGCCCGCGAAGGTCATGGTCTTCAGCGACAGCGCCACCCCGTAGGCCGGCACGAGGGAGGTCGCCACAAGCGCCAGAAGCGGCAGCACAAGGATCGCGAGGATCACGCCCCACAGCAGCAGTTCGACCAGCGGACGCGCCCGGCCAAGCGAGACCTCAAGCGGGCGGTTCGCCAGCCCGATCAGCCCATAGGCGCGGCGGCGCAGGAACAACCGGTTGGCAATCACCCCCAGCAGCGCCACCGCCCCGATCAGCAGCGCCAGCACCGAAATTTCGGGCAGCACCGAAGGGCCCATCCCCGACAGGCGCTGGTAGATCAGCGTCGGCAGCGTCGAATAGCGCGCAGGGATCCCCAGCATCGCCGGAATGCCGAAATTGCCCAGGGCGGTGACAAAGGCCATGGCGGTACCGGCGGCAAGGCTGGGCAGGCTGAGCGGCAGAACCACCTGGCGCCACAGGCGAAATCCCCGGGCGCCTGCGGCACGGGCGGCCTCGACCGCCTCGGGCGGGATGGCGCGCAGCCCGGCCCGCAGGGTCAGGAAAACGATGGAGGTATGCTGGATCCCCAAGAGCAGCGCGATGCCCATCGGCGAATAAAGCGGCTGCGGCGCGCCCAGCGGCGGCGCGATCCCCAGCGTCTTCAACAGCACCGACGACGGCCCCGTCAGCTGCGTCCACGCGAGGGCCGTGATCTGCGGCGGGATCATCATCGGGATCATCAGGCAAAAGACCAGCGCGGCCTTGGCGCGCAGATCGGTCAGCGCCACCAGAAAGGCAAAGGCCCCGCCCAGCAGGCAAGAGATCACCGTCCCCAGCCCCGCCGTCCCCAGCGAATGCCACAGCGCGGTCCGCGTCGTCTCGGCCGTCAGAACCCCGGCCATGGCCTGCAGGCCTGCGGGACCGCTCAGCCCCTCGATCAGCAGACGCGCCACGGGGGCCAGCGTCAGGACGATGACGGGGATCATCATGAGGGAAAGCAGCCGGCCCTCGGACCGGCTGCCTTGAGGGTTGCGCGCGTGGATCACGCTCATTTCACACCGAAGATCTCGGCGAAGGCGGCCTTGTTCTTGTCGGCATCGGCC
The DNA here is from genome assembly GCF_057380705.1 of Pseudooceanicola sp. NS-SX9. NCBI lineage: Bacteria > Pseudomonadati > Pseudomonadota > Alphaproteobacteria > Rhodobacterales > Paracoccaceae > Pseudooceanicola > Pseudooceanicola sp. NS-SX9. The sequence continues at coordinate 216,135 of NZ_JBXXRN010000002.1, forward strand.
AGCGCCTTTGCCGGGTCAAAGGACATCAGCCGGATCTGGTCGCGCGCCGGGAAGCCTGCAGGCACGCCCATATCGGCGCGCGCCGGGATGTAGCCCATCTTCAGCACCAGCTCCTGGCCCTGCTGCGACAGCAGGAAATCGACAAAGGCCTTCGCCGCATCGACATGCTTGGCGTCCTTCAGGATCGCCACCGGTTCGGTCACGTAGGACACGCCCTCTTTCGGGAAGACGAACTTGACCGGCGATCCCTTGGCCTCGGCCCGGATCGCCATGTAGTCGACCACCACGCCATAGGGTTTCTCGCCCGAGGCGACGGCCTTGAAGACGCCGCCATTGCCGCCCTCGGCGCGGGTGCCTTCGGCCGCCAGGTCGCGGTAGTAATCCCAGCCCAGATCCTTGTCGCCGGTCAGCGTCGCCAGGTGGATCAGCGCGGCGCCGGAATAAAGCGGCGAGGGCATGGCGACCATGTTCTTCATGTCCGGCCCCACCAGATCCGCCCAGGAGGTCGGCTGATCCTTGGCGGCGGTGTTGTAGACGATGCCGGTGGTGATCAGCTTGGTCGAATAATAATAGCCCTCGGGGCTGAAAAGCGCGGGGTCATAGGCCTTCGCCTCGGGGGATTTATAGGCCATCAGCTGGCCCTGCTGCGCCATGCCTTCCAGCGTGACGGTATCCGAGATCAGCAGCACGTCGGGCTGGGCCGCACCGGCAGAGATCTCGGCCTGCAGGCGGGCCATCAGCTGGGTGGTGCCGTCACGCACCCAGTCGACCTTGATGTCGGGATGGGCGGCCATGAAGGCATCGACCGTCGCCTGGGCATCGGCATTGGGCTGCGAGGTGTAAAGCGTCAGGGTTTCCGCCTGGGCCGACAGCGGCAGAAGGGCGGCAAGAAGAGCAGCGACACGCAGTTTCATTGGAACATCCGTTTCCTGAACTGTTTTCGTTCGAAAGCCATCTTCGGCCTTCGGCGGGCCTGTTCCGGCTACAGCCCCTTCATGACACCTCCGTGACATTTCGGAAGAAAGCACAATTGACGCTATGAAAGCCTGCCACGATCCCCTAGGCCAGAAGCACCAAAGGTTTCGTAGGAAAGCCCATGACCCATCTGGCCCGGCGTCGCGATCATGTCCTGACCCTGCTGTCGCTGCACGGCCCGCTTTCGGCGCAAGAGCTGTCGGACCGGTTGCAGGTGAGCGTGCAGACCCTGCGCAGCGACCTGCGGGCGCTGGACGAGGACGGCCGGATCCGCCGCCGCCACGGCCGCGCCTGCCTGCCCGAGACGGCCGAGAACATCGGCTATCAGCCACGGCTGAGCGTGGCGCGCAGCGAAAAGTTGCGGATTGCGGCTGCGGTGGCGGATCTGATCGGGGATGGCGCGCGCATTGCCCTTGGCACCGGCACCACGCTCGAGGAAATCGCCCGGGCGCTGGCGGTGCGGCGGGACCTGTTCCTGGCCACCAACAGCCTGCATGCGCTGATGGCGCTGCGCGGTGCGCCGGGATTGCAGGCGCGGCTGGCGGGGGGCGCGGTGCGGCTGCGGGACCTTGACGTGATCGGGGCGGATGCGCTGGATTTCTTCCGGCCCTACCGGCTGGAAACGGCGGTGTTTTCCTGCGGCGGCGTGTCCCCGCAGGGCGAGGTGCTGGATTTCAACATGGACGAACTGCGCGCCCGCGCGGCGATCGCGGACAGTGCCGCGTGCCGGGTGCTGGTCTTCGACAGCTCGAAGATCGGGCGCGCGGTACCGATGGGGGCGGGCCGGATCTGGGATTACGAGGTGGTGGTGCAGGCAGGTCCCCTGCCTGATGCCGTCCAAGCCGCCTGCCGGGACGCAGGATGCCAGCTGATCAGCGTCTAGGACGCGGCGCCCGCGCGATGGCGGGGGCTGGCAAGCAAGGACTGCCCGGAGGGGGGCGCCCGTAACCGGCGGGGGCCGACAGGCAAGGACCGCCGGGGGCGGCGCGTTTCCGGCGGGGGCTTGGGGCGGATCTGCGGGGCTGCGGGCCCTGCCCGTCCGGCCAAGCCGGTCAAGTCAGGCCAAAGCGCCGAAGGGGGCCGCACCCGTCGGTGCGGCCCCGTCTGCGCGGAAAGGGACGTCAGTTCAGAACGACGGCCGGTCCCCTTTCCTGCAGCGTCACCGTCGAGGTGGCGCCGCGCATCTTGATCTCGGTCACGGTCATCGACCGGGTGCCGCCCTTGGTGCCGAACACCTCGACCGAGACGCGCCCGTCGCAGGTGGCATCCAGCACGGAATACAGCGCCGGCCCCGTCAGTTCCGCCACGGCCCCGCCGGGGATCAGGTGCATTTCCTTCGGCACGACCCGCATGTTCCCGACGATCAGCTCCATGGGACGGTCCGTTTCCTGGGGATGAACATGGTGTTTCGACATGGCCCTCTGGCCTTTCTTCCTGGTGGCCCCGGACAGGGGGCCACGCGGTTTCACCTGTGCCTTGGGGCGACGGCCCCAGCCATTGCCCTGCATCAGCTGCACCCCGAGGTGCCGCCGCAGGTATTGCACTTCATGCAAGTGCCGTTCCTGACCAGCGTGTAGTTGCCGCATTCGCCGCAAGGGTCGCCCTCGTAGCCCTGCATCCGGGCCTTGGCGCGCGCATCCATCGTCACCGCGCCGGACGCGAGGCCCGTGCTTGATTGCGGTGCCGCCGCCAGCCCCGAGGCGACCTCGGCAAAGCTGCCGCCGTTCAGCACCATCAGCTCCTGCGGGACCCGCTTGCGCAGATAGCCGGTCGAGGAGATGTGTTTCAGAACCTCCAGCGATTTCGACGCGGCCGTGTCTGCCGCGGGCTGCGACTTGCCCTCGTCCTCGCCGCGGCCGATGTCGTCGAAGGTGGCGCCCTGCGGCTTCACATGCGCGAGGTCAGTGCGGTCCAGATACGACACCGCCAATTCCCGGAAGATGTAATCCAGGATCGAGGTCGCGTTCTTGATGCTGTCGTTGCCCTGCACCATGCCCGCCGGTTCGAACTTGGTGAAGGTGAAGGCGTCGACGAATTCCTCCAGCGGCACGCCGTATTGCAGCCCGACCGACACGGCGATGGCGAAGTTGTTCATCATCGCCCGGAAGCCCGCACCTTCCTTGTGCATGTCGATGAAGATCTCGCCCAGGGTGCCGTTCTCGTATTCGCCAGTGCGCAGATAGACCTTGTGACCGCCGACGATGGCCTTCTGGGTATAGCCCTTGCGGCGTTCGGGCATCTTTTCGCGGCCGCGGGCGACCTCGCGGACGATGATCTTCTCGACGATCTTCTCGGCCAGCACGGCGGCCTTTTCGGGGACCGATCCGCTTTCCAGCACCTCGGCCGCCTCGTCGTCATCCGCGACCAGCGCGGCGGCCAGCGGCTGCGACAGCTTCGAGCCGTCGCGGTAAAGCGCATTGGCCTTGATGCCCAGCGACCACGACAGCGCGTAGGCGGCCTTGCAGTCCTCGATCGTGGCGCTGTTGGGCATGTTGATCGTCTTCGAGATCGCCCCCGAGATAAACGACTGCGCCGCCGCCATCATGTGGATGTGGCTGTTCACCGACAGGAAGCGCTTGCCCTTCTTGCCGCAGGGATTGGCGCAATCGAAGATCGCCAGATGTTCGGGGCGCAGGTGCGGCGCGCCTTCCAGGGTCATGGTGCCGCAGACATGGTCGTTCGCCGCCTCGATCTGGGACCGGTCAAAGCCCAGATGGCGCAGCAGGTCGAAGGTCGGGTCGTTCAGCTTGGCCGTCGGAATGCCAAGGGTCTTGTGGCAGAAGGCCTCGCCCAGGGTCCACTTGTTGAAGACGAAGCGGATGTCGAAGGCCGATTTCAGCGCCGCATCGACCTTGGCCAGCTCCTCGGGGCCGAAGCCGTGGCCGATCAGGGCGGTGTGGTTGATGCCGGGGCAGTTGCCGAGGCTGGCGTGACCCACGGCATAGGCCACGATTTCCTCGACCTGCGCGGGGCCATAGCCCAGCTTGGCCAGCGCCGAGGGCACCGAGCGGTTGATGATCTTGAAATAGCCGCCGCCCGCCAGTTTCTTGAACTTGACCAGGGCAAAGTCGGGCTCGATCCCGGTGGTGTCGCAATCCATCACCAGCCCGATCGTGCCGGTGGGCGCGATGACGCTGGTCTGGGCGTTGCGGTAGCCATGCTGTTCGCCAAGCGCCACGGCCTCGTCCCAGGCGGCGATCGCGACCTTGACCAGCGTCGGGTCGGGGCAGTTCGACAGGTCGAGCGGCACCGGCCTGACGGTCAGCCCCTCGTAGCCTTCGGTGGCCCCATAGGCGGCGGTGCGGTGGTTGCGCATGACGCGCAGCATGTGGTCGGCGTTGCGGGCATAGCCTGCGAAGGGGCCAAGCTCGGCCGCGATCTCGGCCGAGGTGGCATAGGCGGTGCCGGTCATGATGGCGGTCAGCGCGCCGCACAGCGCCCGGCCCGCGTCGCTGTCGTAGCTGAGGCCCATGTTCATCAGCAGCCCGCCGATATTCGCATAGCCCAGGCCCAGGGTGCGGAAATCATAGGACAGCTGGGCGATTTCCTGCGACGGGAACTGCGCCATGGTCACGCTGATTTCCAGCGTCAGCGTCCACAGGCGGGTGGCGTGCAGGTAGTCCTCGACCTGGAACTGGCCGTCCTTGAGGAAGGTCAGCAGGTTCATCGAGGCCAGATTGCAGGCCGTGTCATCCAGGAACATGTATTCCGAACACGGGTTCGATCCGCGGATCGCGCCATCTTCGGGACAGGTGTGCCAGGCGTTGACGGTATCGTGGAACTGGATGCCGGGATCGGCACAGGCCCAGGCGGCATGGCCGATGTCTTCCCACAGATCACGCGCCTTGATCGTCTTGGCGACCTTGCCGTCGGTGCGCCGGATCAGCTCCCAGTCGGCATCCTCCTTCACCGCCTTCAGGAAGGCATCGGTGACGCGGATCGAGTTGTTGGAGTTCTGGCCCGACACGCTGGCATAGGCCTCGCTGTCCCAGTCGGTGTCATAGGTCGGGAATTCGATCCCCGCATAGCCCTGCCGCGCGTAATCCAGCACGCGCTTGATGTAGGTCTCGGGGATGGCGCAGGACTTGGCCGCGCGGATCGCCGTCTTCAGGGCGGCGTTCTCCGCGGGCTCGTAGTGCTCACCGTCCTTGCCGTCAAAATCGCGGATCGCGGCGAAGATCGCGTTCAGCTTCTGCTCGTGCATCTTCGAACCGGCGACGATGGAGGCAACCTTCTGTTCCTCCTTCACCTTCCAGTTGATGAAGTCCTCGATGTCGGGATGGTCCGCATCGACGATGACCATCTTGGCCGCGCGCCGCGTGGTGCCGCCCGACTTGATCGCGCCCGCCGCCCGGTCGCCGATCCTGAGGAACCCCATCAGCCCCGAGGACTTGCCGCCACCCGACAGCCGTTCATTCGCCGCCCGCAGCGAGCTGAAGTTGGTGCCGGTGCCCGAGCCGTACTTGAACAGCCGCGCCTCGCGCACCCACAGGTCCATGATGCCGCCATCCGACACCAGGTCATCCTTCACCGACTGGATGAAGCAGGCATGCGGCTGCGGATGTTCATAGGCCGAGGCCGAGCGCGTCAGCTTGCCGGTCTTGAAATCGACATAGTAATGGCCCTGCCCCGGACCGTCGATGCCATAGGCCCAGTGCAGGCCGGTGTTGAACCATTGCGGGCTGTTGGGCGCGGCCATCTGGGTGGCCAGCATGTGGCGCATCTCGTCGAAATAGGTCTGGGCGTCGGCTTCGGTGCTGAAATAGCCGCCCTTCCAGCCCCAGTAGGTCCAGGCGCCCGCCAGCCGGTCGAAGACCTGCTTCGAGGAGGTCTCTCCGCCCAGGCTTGCGCCTTCGGCCGGGACCTTGCGCCACAGGAATTCGGGCACGTCCTTTTCGCGGACAGGCTTCAGGGCCGAGGGGACCCCGGCCTTGCGGAAATACTTCTGCGCGATGACGTCCGAGGCGACCTGGCTCCAGCTTGCGGGAACCTCCAGCGCGTCGAGGTGGAAGACCACGGTGCCGTCGGGATTGCGGATCTCCGACGTGGTGGTGACGAAGGTGATCCCGGCATAGGCGTCCTGCCCGGCCTGCGTGAACCTGCGTTCGATCTTCATTCCGATTGCCCCCGATCCCAATACCCAGACAACGGAACGGACTGGCCTGGGGCCCGTTCCGGACACACCGTGGGGCGCACACGCACCGGTCCTGGCCGCAGGGCACCCCTTCACACACCCGAGAGAAAGGCGCGCGGTGTCCGGCCGCAACAGCAGCAGGCGGGCGAAGGTGACTTGTCCTGAAGCGCGGAATGCCTACCAGATCTAGTGGCGGCCCCTCGAATAATCACAATTTGGGGGAGGACACCGGCCTCGGTCAACCGGGTTTTTCCGCATTTCCCGGGTGCGGACGCGGGGGGCGACATACCCCCAGATGGGGGCAAAACCGCTATCCCCCGGTGGGGACGAAAAGCTGTTGGGATTCAGTCGGCTTGCCGTCCCCCTGAAATTTGTGCCGGAATTTGTCCACAGGGTTGTGCTTGGATCGTGCAAGAGGAATTTTTTTCCACGCTTCCACCACATCAACAGGTAAGGGGCCCGTTCGCCTACTACATCTAGGGGTGACGCTGGGAAAGCCTCCGGCGCGGCAGAGAATCACGCCGCGCCGGAAGTGTCGTCAGGCCATGCGGCGCAGCGTGCCGTCGCGCAGCGCGAACTGGTGCACCAGAGCCATCACGACATGGCCCGCGATCAGCGCCAGCAGCACCCAGCCCAGCGTGCCGTGCCATTCGCCAAGCGCACGGGTCCAGCCGATGGCGGTGTCGCGCGGGGTGAAGATAGGAAAGCCCCAGGGGGCAAAGCCGCGGGTGCCGCCCCAGGCCCGGATCAGCGCGATGGCGGGCACCGCCAGCATCACCAGATACAGCGCACCCTGCCCCAGCCGCGCGGCCCGCCCCAGCAGGCCCGGGCCATGGCCGGGACGACGGCCGGCATTCAGCGCCGCCCAGATCATCCGCAGCACCACCAGGCAGAAGATGATGCTGCCCAGCTGCTGGTGATGGCTGACGAAGAAGGACACCACGGGCACCCGGCCCAGGCTGACCTTCAGGATCATGCCCACCAGTTGCCACAGGATCAGGGCGGCCAGCGCCCAGTGAAACAGCCTCGAGACGAGGCCATAGCTGTCGGGGCTGTCCATCAGCCCCCGCATCGGAAGGGTCTCGGTCTTGGTCATCGGGAAAGGGTCTCCGGTCATCGGCCCGGGGGGGGCCGGAAAAAGGGAAAGGGGTCAAACGGATGGCTGATGCGTGCAGGGCACGGGCTGGCTTTGTGCATTGGGCCTGCAAAGCCCGGCAAGATCAATTCATAGCTGCGTCAGCGCCCTGACACCTGCGTGATGCGCGAGCGCGGGCCGCCTAACCGGTCGATTGCCCCGACAGCGCCTGGCATCGCCGGAAGCGCCTCTGGGCCGGGGGACGAAACGCCATGGTGGTGACAACCTGGTTCACCCTCAGGCCCAGGGCGCGCAGGAAATCGGCGAACAGCCCCTGGGCGCTGCGGGTATCGACCCGCACGAAGACCCCCTGACGCCCCGCCAGCAGCTCTGCCACCAAAGACAGCGCCATGGCATCGTCATCCGCCACCACCGGCCCCACCGCCACGCCCCGGCCGAACGCTCGACACAGCGCGAAGGCCACGACCTGCCCACCCCGCCGGATCACCCGCGCGTCACTGCCCTTCAGCAACGCCCCCAGAACGGCCGAGCGGTCGGCCTCGTAGACACCATGATCCAGCGCGGCGATCTGCGGCAGATCCGCGGGACCCGCGGCCTCGGTACGGAAGGGCCCTTCGTGCCGCAGCGCGCCCAGCACCCCCTGGAACTGGAAGACGCCCGCCACGGGCCGCGCCTTCAGCCGGCCGAAGGCGGTGGTATTGAAGCCGCAGGCATTCAGGAATGTGCCCCCGGCCCCCGCCCGGGCGGCGATCTCCTGGGCCAGGGTCATCTTCAGCGCCGGACCCGGCAGGCCCGGGTGGCTGATCACCATGCCCACGGCTGCGGGCCCCTCGGCATAGGAAAAATGCATCGCCGAACCCTGCACCCGGCCCAGCCCGTCCACCGCGACGATGCCCTGCCCCGCTGCCAGATTGGCCATCCAGTCGCCGCGCTGGTGCGGCCAGCCGATGCTGACGGAAAGCGCGTGCAGCCCGTCCAGATGACAGGCCTGCATCGGTTGCAGCTGCAGGTCGGGCAGGCCGGGAAGGCGGATCTGCGTTGGGGCCGTCATGTCGGGGTCTCCTTGCCGCGCAGGGCTGGCGCGAACCAGGGCCAAGGTCAAGCGGCAATGCCCGGTGCCGCAGCCAGATGACCCGGCAGGATGTCCACAGGGCGCGGAATTCAGGCCGACAGTGCCTTGGGGCCGCCATCCGCCCGCCCCCTGGCCAGGGGACCGGCAGGCCTTTGCTGGGCGCCCCCCGGATGGGCAGGTCGATGCCTTCCCTTCCGGTTCTCGGAAACGGCGGGCATGCAGGGGTGTCGGGGTGGATCGCAAGGTGGTCCGCTGATCCGCCGCCGCGCGCGCCGGACACGGTGTTGCGCGGGCGGCTGCGAGACCTGGCCGACGGAGCGGCCCCGTCACGACATCTTGGCGCAGAGCCGGATACGGCTATGATCCCCTTAGGGTTGCTGTCGCCACGGGAGGGGCGCGGTGGTGATCCGCTCCGCCGGCGCTCCCGCCAGGGATGGACGCAGGGACGGGACCGGATCCGCCTGGCACGGCCCAACCGCAGCAAGAGCGCCATCGCGGCATGAGGAGGAGACGACATGTTCACGGCATCCATGACCTTCGACCTGGGCGAAGAGGTGAACGCCCTGCGCGCCATGGTGCAGCGCTGGTCGCAGGACCGGCTGCGACCGATGGCGCAGGAGATCGACAGGACCAACGCATTTCCCTCCGCGCTCTGGCAAGAGCTGGGCCGCCTGGGCCTGCTGGGCCTCACCGTGGCCGAAGCCGATGGCGGCGCGGGGATGGGATATCTGGCCCATGTCGTCGCCATCGAGGAAATCGCCCGGGCCAGCGCTTCGGTGGCGCTGTCCTACGGGGCGCATTCGAACCTGTGCGTGAACCAGATCGCGCTGAACGGCACCCCGGCGCAGAAACAGCGCTACCTGCCCGGGCTGATCCGCGGGGAACACGTCGGCGCTCTGGCGATGTCGGAGGCCGGGGCCGGATCCGATGTCGTGGGCATGGCCCTGCGCGCGGCCCCCAAGGACGACCGCTTCGTGCTGAACGGCAGCAAGTTCTGGATCACCAATGGCGGCGAGGCCGATACGCTTGTCGTCTATGCGAAGACGGATCCCGACGCGGGATCCAGGGGCATCACCGCCTTCCTGATCGAAAGGACCATGCCCGGCTTTTCGCAATCACCGCATCTCGACAAGCTGGGCATGCGCGGATCGGACACGGCGGAACTGATCTTCGAGGATGTCGAAGTGCCCCGCGACAACGTCCTGGGCCGGGTCGGAGAGGGGGTGCGTGTCCTGATGTCGGGGCTGGACTATGAACGGGTGGTGCTGTCGGGGATCGGCCTTGGCATCATGGCCGCCTGCCTGGACGAGGTGATGCCCTACATGGTCCAGCGCCGGCAGTTCGGCCGAAGTATCGGGGATTTCCAGCTGATGCAGGGCAAGATCGCGGACATGTACACCAAGATGAACTCGGCCCGCGCCTATGTCTACGAAGTGGCCCGCGCCTGTGATCGTGGCCAGGTGACGCGCCAGGATGCGGCGGCCTGCGTGCTCTATGCCTCGGAAGAGGCGATGGTGGTCGCGCATCAGGCGGTGCAGGCCATGGGGGGCGCGGGCTTTTTGAACGAAACCCCCGTCAGCAGGATCTTCCGGGATGCCAAGCTGATGGAGATCGGCGCCGGCACATCCGAGATCCGGCGCATGCTGATCGGGCGGGAACTGATGGGGGCGATGCGCTGATGAGCGTGCTGCAGTCCTCGATTTCGCCCCGCTCTGCGGCGTTTGCCGCCAACCGCGCCGCGCACGAAGCGGCCATGGCACCTGTGCGGGCGGCCGCCGCGATGGCGGCCGCAGGCGGCGGCGACAGGGCGCGGGCCCGGCATCTTGCCCGTGGCAAGCTTTTGCCGCGGGACCGGGTTGCGGGCCTGCTGGATCCCGGCGCCCCCTTCCTGGAAATCGGCCTGTTTGCCGGGCATGACCTTTACGACGGGGCCTCGCCCGGCGCGGGCCTGATTGCCGGGATCGGGCGCGTCTGCGGCCGCGAGGTCATGATCCTGTGCAACGATGCCACCGTGAAGGGCGGCACCTACTATCCGATGACGGTCAAGAAGCACCTGCGCGCCCAGGAGATCGCCGAGGCCAATCACCTTCCCTGCGTCTATCTGGTCGACAGCGGCGGGGCACATCTGCCGCACCAGGACGAGGTCTTTGCGGACCGCGATCACTTTGGCCGGATCTTCTTCAACCAGGCCAACATGTCGGCCAAGGGCATTGCGCAGATCGCCGTGGTCATGGGGGCGTGCACGGCGGGCGGGGCCTATGTGCCCGCCATGTCGGATGTCACGATCATCGTGAAGAACCAGGGCACGATCTTTCTGGCCGGACCGCCGCTGGTCAGGGCCGCCACCGGCGAGGTCGTCTCGGCCGAGGAGCTTGGCGGCGGCGATGTGCATACGCGCTTGTCGGGCGTGGCCGATGACCTGGCCGAGGATGACGCCCATGCCCTGGCGCTGGCGCGCCGGGCGGTGGCCAATCTGAACCTGACGAAGCCGCAGCAGCTGGAGCGTGCCCCGATCGAGCCGCCGCTCTATGATCCCGAAGAGATCCTGGGCGTCGTGCCGGCCGATCTGCGCATCCCCTATGACATCCACGAGGTCATAGCCCGGCTGGTCGACGGCTCTCGCTTTGATGCGTTCAAGGCGCGCTACGGCACGACCCTGGTCTGCGGCTTTGCCCATCTCATGGGGATGCCCGTGGGCATCATCGGCAACAACGGGGTCCTGTTTTCGGAAAGCGCCGTCAAGGGCGCCCATTTCATCGAATTGTGCAGCCAGCGCAACATCCCCCTGGTCTTCCTGCAGAACATCACCGGTTTCATGGTCGGGCGCAGCTACGAGGCCGGCGGCATCGCCAAGGATGGCGCCAAGCTGGTCACCGCCGTTGCCACCACCCGGGTCCCCAAGATCACCCTGCTGGTGGGCGGATCGTTCGGGGCGGGCAATTACGGCATGTGCGGGCGCGCCTACGGCCCGCGCTTCCTGTGGAGCTGGCCGAATGCCCGGATCTCGGTCATGGGTGGCGAACAGGCGGCGGGCGTGCTGGCAAGCGTGCGCCGCGAGGGGATCGAACGCGGGGGCGGCAGCTGGTCCGCCGAAGACGAGGCGCGTTTCAAGCGCCCCACCCTGGAGATGTTCGAACGCCAGTCGCATCCGCTCTATGCCTCTGCGCGGCTCTGGGATGACGGCATCATCGATCCGCGCAAATCGCGCGAGGTCCTGGGCCTGTCCCTTTCGGCGGCGCTGAACGCGGTGATCGAACCGACGCGCTTTGGCGTGTTCAGGATGTAAGGAGGCCCCGATGTTCAAGAAGATCCTGATCGCCAACCGGGGGGAAATCGCCTGCCGTATCATCGCCACCGCCCGGCGCCTGGGGGTGCGGACGGTGGCCGTCTATTCCGATGCCGACGCCCGCGCCCGTCATGTCGCGATGGCCGACGAAGCGGTGCGCCTTGGCCCGGCTGCCGCCGCCGAAAGCTATCTTCTGGGCGACAAGATCATCGCGGCCGCCCTGCGCACCGGCGCCGAAGCGATCCATCCGGGCTATGGCTTTCTGTCGGAGGCCCCGGATTTCGTGACCGCAGTCGAGGCGGCGGGCCTTGTCTTCATCGGCCCCTCCGCCGCCGCGATCCGGGCGATGGGGCTGAAGGATGCGGCCAAGACCCTGATGGAACAGGCCGGTGTCCCGGTCGTGCCGGGCTATCACGGCGCCAGCCAGGACCCCGATCTGCTGGCCGCCGAGGCGGCGCGGATCGGCTATCCCGTCCTGATCAAGGCGCGCGCGGGCGGCGGCGGCAAGGGCATGCGCCTGGTCGAAAGGCCCGAAGATTTCCCGGCGGCGCTGGAAGGCGCGCGCCGCGAGGGGCAGGCCAGCTTTGGTGACCCGGCCTGCCTGATCGAAAAATACATCGCCCGGCCGCGCCACATCGAGATCCAGGTGTTCGGCGATGCCCATGGCCATGTGATCCACCTGTTCGAACGCGACTGTTCGTTGCAGCGCCGCCACCAGAAGGTCATCGAGGAAGCCCCCGCGCCCGACATGCCCCCCGCCCTGCGTCAGGCCATGGGGCGGGCGGCGGTCGATGCGGCCCGGGCCATCGGCTACAGCGGGGCCGGGACGGTCGAATTCATCGTCGATGCCTCGGGTCCGCTGCGCGAGGACGGCTTTTGGTTCATGGAAATGAACACCCGCCTTCAGGTCGAACATCCGGTCTCCGAGGCGATCACCGGCCTTGATTTCGTCGCATTGCAACTGCGCGTGGCAGCCGGAGAACCGCTGCCGGTGACGCAGGATCAACTGCGGATCGACGGCTGGGCCTTCGAGGCGCGGATCTACGCCGAGGACGTGCAGAAGGGCTTTCTGCCCGCGACCGGCCGGCTGGACCACCTGCACTTTCCCGATGCCGTTGCCTTTGATCGCGGCCCCGTGCGGATCGACGCGGGCGTGCGGGACGGGGACGAGATCAGCCCGTGGTATGATCCGATGATTGCCAAGGTCATCGTCCATGGCCCGACCCGGGATGCCGCGCTGAACCGGCTTGCAACCACGCTGGAGGGCTGCCGGATCGCCGGTGCGGTCACCAACCTGGCCTTTCTGGGCGCGCTGGCACGCCATGACGCGGTGGTCAGGGGGCAGGTCGACACGGGGCTGATCGGGCGCGATCTTGCGGTGCTGATGCCGCCGCCCGCAGCCCCTCCCGAGGTCACCGCGCTGGCCGCCCTCGGCGCCCTCGGCCTGCTGCGCCCTGCGGCATCTGACGATCCCTGGAGCTGCCTTTCGGGCTGGCGACACTGGGAAACCGCGCAGCACTCGGTCACGCTGGAGGCCGACGGGACCCGCAAGGCACTGACCGTGGCCTTCGCGGGACCGGCCGACTACCGCATCTGCGATGGCCCGCAGACGCTGGAGCTGTCGGTCCTGGCCATCCGGGGAAGCGACGTGCGTTTTCTGACCGCGCAGCGGCAGCGCTCGGCCCATGTGCTGTGCCGGGGCGGGCAGGTTTCGGTCTTCCTGGATGGCCAGGGCTTCGGGTTCCGGGTGCCCGATGTGCTGGCTGTGGCGGCAGAGGATGATGCGGGCGGCGATGTCGTCACCGCCCCCATGCCCGGGCTGGTCCGCGCCGTCACCACGGCGGTCGGCGCCCAGGTTGCCCGGGGCGATGCCCTGCTGGTGCTGGAGGCCATGAAGATGGAGCACACCCTAAGGGCGCCCCGCGACGGCATCGTGGCCGAGCTGCTGGCTGCCGAGGGCGAGCAGGTCGGCAATGGCGCGATCCTGCTGACCCTGGAGCCCCACCATGACTGACCCCGTCACGATCTTCGAGATGGCGCCCCGCGACGGCCTGCAGAACGAGCGTACCCAGGTCCCGACGGCGCGCAAGATCAGGCTGGTCGAGCTGCTGGCCGCCTGCGGCTTTCGCAAGATCGAGGTCACCAGCTTTGTCAGTCCGAAATGGGTGCCCCAGATGGCCGATGCGGCGGCGGTGCTGACGGGCATCCGCCGCGTCCCCGGCACCGCCTATGCCGCCCTGGTGCCGAACCTGCGCGGCTTCCAGGCCGCCCTGGCCGCCGGGGCGGATGAGGTGGCGATCTTCGCCTCGGCCTCGGAGGGGTTCAGTCGGGCGAACATCAACTGCTCGGTTGCCGACAGCCTGGTCCGCTTTGCCCCGGTGGCGGCGGCGGCCCGGGCGGCGGGCCTGCCGCTGCGCGGCTATGTGTCCTGCGTGACCGACTGCCCCTATGACGGCAGGGTCCCCGCCCAAAGCGTCGCCACCGTGGCACAGGCTCTGCTGGCGATGGGATGCTACGAAATCAGCCTTGGCGACACCATCGGCGCCGGCACCCCCGGGCGCGTCGGCGCGATGCTGGATGTCGTGCTGCAAGCCATCCCCGCGGACCGTCTGGCCGGCCATTTCCACGACACCGGCGGCCTGGCCCTGCGCAACATCGCCGTCAGCCTGGACCGCGGGCTGCGCTGCTTTGATGCGGCCGTCGCAGGTCTGGGGGGATGCCCCTATGCCCCGGGCGCAAGGGGCAATGTCGCAACCGAACGGGTCATCGCCTTCCTGGCGGAGCAGGGAATGACAACCGGCATCGACGCCGACCGGCTGGCGGTCGCGGCGGACTTTGCCAAGGGCCTGAGAGATGCGCGATGACCTATGACACCCTTGATCTGCGCCGGGATGACCGGGGTATCGTCTATGTGACGCTGAACCGTCCCGATACGCGCAATGCCCTGAGCGCGACCATGATCGCCGAGCTGACCTCTCTTGCCCAGAGCATCGGCACCCGGGACACGACCCGCGCGATGGTCCTGGCCGGCGCGGGCAAGGTCTTTTGCGCCGGGGGGGATCTGGGCTGGATGCAGGCGCAGATCCATGCCGACCGGGCGACGCGCCTGCATGCGGCCCGCCAGCTGGCCGGGATGCTGCAGGCGCTGAACACGATGCCCGTGCCGCTGATCGGGCGCATCCACGGCGGCGCCTTCGGCGGCGGGATCGGCCTGGCCTGCGTCTGCGATGTCGCCATCGCGGCAGAGGGCACCAGGTTCGGGCTGACCGAAACGCGGCTGGGCCTGATCCCGGCCACGATCGGCCCCTATGTCATGGCCCGGCTGGGCGAGGGATGCACCCGGCGGGTCTTCATGTCCGGGCGCCTCTTCGACAGCGCCGAGGCCGCCGCGCTTGGCATCGTGGCGCGTTCGGTCCCCGCCGGACAGCTGGACGCGGCCATTGACGCCGAAGTCCTGCCCTACCTTTCCGCGGCACCCCGCGCCGTCGGCCGCGCCAAGGCGCTGGCCCGTTTTCTTGGGCCCGCCATCGACGCCGCGACCATCGACGCCACGATCGAGCGGCTGGCGGACAGCTGGGAAGACAGCGAAGCCATCCAGGGCATCGACGCCTTTTTCGGGAAACGCCCCCCGCCTTGGGTCCGCTAACCCCCCATCCCGCTGGGGGCGGGGCATCTTTCAGGCCCTTATCCCCGGACGGCGGCCTTCGGCGCCATCGGGGCATGGCCGGATCGCGGCGCGGCTGCGACCTGCGAAAACGGGGGCTGTCCGACAAGCCGCCTGCGCCGGGGCGTCCGGCCCGGGGCACCGCAGGCCCCTTCGGTGCAGGATCGGGCGCAACATTGATGAAGCGGCCGCATCACGACAATATCGCGAACCGGGCTAATCTTTGCCGGTGCTCCGGGGCATACCGGCCACCGCACAGGCCCTGGCCTGGCCTTGCCCCGACGATCCGGGTCGGGGGCCACCCCACCGCGTCCCGCCCGGATCGCCGGGGCTTGCCTGTGGCAGGCATGGTCTTTGGGATGGGGCTTGTGGGATGGGGCCCGGCCAACCCGATATTGCAGGGCCCGCATCCACCGCCCCCCCCCCGTGCCTGGCGCCTTCGGGGGCTTTGCCCCCCCACCGCCGGATGCGCGGCGCCTTGACCGGCCCGCCGCGGCCCCGCTAGCAATGCAGGCTTTGTCCTTTCACGCAGGAGGCGCGGAATGAAGCGCGATGAACTGGGAGACCTGATGGCCTTTCTCGCGGTCTGCGAAGAGCGCAGCTTTACCCGTGCCGCGGCGCGGCTGGGGACCTCGCAGAGCGCCCTCAGCCATACGGTCCGGCGGCTGGAGGAACGGCTGGACCTGCGGCTTTTGACGCGCACCACCCGCAATGTCGCCCCCACCCCCGCCGGAGAGCAGCTGGCCGAGACCCTGCGCCCCGCCTTCGACGACATTGCCGGCCGGCTGGCCTCGCTTGATGCGCTGCGCAGCCGGCCGGCGGGGACAGTGCGCATCACCACCTCGCGCCATGCCGCAACCGAGATCCTCTGGCCGCGGCTGTCGCCGGTGCTGGCCGCACATCCCGACGTGCAGCTGGAACTGGCCATCGAACAGCAGATGACCAACATCGTCGAAGGCCGCTTCGACGCCGGGGTCCGGCTGGGAGAGGATGTCGAAAAGGACATGATCGCATTGCGCATCGGACCCGACCTGCGGATGCTGACAGTCGGCAGCCCGGCCTATTTCGCCGCCCATGGCCGCCCCGAAACGCCGCAGGCGCTGACCGCGCATAATTGCATCAACCTGCGCCTGCCGACGCTTGGGGGGCTTTACCCATGGGAATTCGAACATGACGGCAGGCCGCTCAACCTGCGGGTCGGGGGGCAGCTGGTCAGCAATGATGTCGATGTGATCATCGCCGCCTGCCTCGACGGGCTGGGCCTGTGCTGCCTGCCCGATTACCACCTGCGAGAGATGATCGCGGCCGGACGGCTGGAACCGGTGCTCGAGGCCTTCTCGCCGCCCTTCCCGGGCTATCACCTTTATTATCCGTCGCGCCGGCAGGCCTCGCCCGCCTTCCGGCTGGTGCTGGAGGCGCTGCGCTACCGCGATTAGGTGGCGCCATTCATGACGCCCGCGCATCACCGCAAGCGCGCGTCGCGGGCTAATCCGTTCGGGTCCGCAGGCCTATCTTGCCGCCGGAAACGAAAGGAAGATCCATGAAAGCCACGATGCTCTACGGTGCCGGGGATGTCCGCTTCGAGGACGTGCCCGAGCCCGAGATCCTGAAACCCACCGATGCGATCATCCGCCTGGCGGCCTCCTGCGTTTGCGGGTCCGACCTCTGGCCCTATCGCGGTGCCCAGCCGGTCACCGCCCCGCAGGCCATGGGTCATGAATACTGCGGCGTGGTCGAGGCCGTCGGGGCACAGGTTACCTCGGTCCGTCCGGGACAGTTCGTTGTCGGCAGCTTCGTGCTGTCCGACAACAGCTGCCCGCATTGCGCCCATGGTTTTCAGTCCTCCTGCCAGCAGCGGGAATTCATGACCGGGGCGCAGGCGCCGCTGGCGCGGGTGCCGCTGGCTGACGGAACGCTGGTGGCACTGGAGGCCCCGCCTGACGAAGACCTGATCCCGTCGCTGCTGGCGGTTTCGGATGTCTATGGCACGGGCTACTTTGCCTGTGATGCGGCCGGGGTGCAGCCGGGCATGACGGTGGCGGTGGTCGGCGACGGGGCGGTCGGGCTGATGGCGGTGCTGTCGGCCCGGCAGATGGGGGCCGAACGCATCATCGCCATGTCGCGCCACCCCGCCCGCCAGGCGCTGGCGCTGGAGTTCGGCGCCACCGACATCGTCAGTGATCGTGGCGAAGACGGTATCCGCAAGATCCAGGAGCTGACCGGCGGTGTCGGTGCCGATGCGGTGATGGAATGCGTGGGACATGCCCAGTCGATGCGCCAGGCGATCTACGGTGCCCGTCCCGGCGGGGCGGTGGGCTTTGTCGGCGTGCCCCATGGCGTCACCTTCGACGGGGCCGAGCTGTTCTTTGCACAGCGTCAGCTGCTGGGCGGGCCGGCCCCGGTGCGCCGCTTCCTGCCCGATCTGATCGGCAGCGTCCTGCGCCGCGAGATCAATCCGGGCCGGGTCTTTGACCTGGAGCTGCCGCTGGCCGATGTGGCCGAGGGCTATCGCGCGATGGACGAACGGCGCGCCATCAAATCCCTGCTGCGGGTCTGATCCCGGCCTTGGGGGGCACGCCCCCCAAGGGCGCTCTGTCGGGCGCAGATCCGCCAGCGGCATGGGGCAGCGCGCCCGGCCTCAAATGTAAATGGGGGCAAATGCAAAAGGGGGCGCCCTTCGGCGCCCCCAATGGTCTGTCCGCATGCGGAAGGGTCAGTGCGCTGCCTCGGGCAGCGCATAGGCCACCAGATAATCGCCGCGGATGTCGCTGTCGCGCGCCCCCCCGGCCGAGATCACGACATACTGACGCCCGTCCTTGGGCGAGACATAGCTGATCGGCGTGCCCTGGCTGCCGACCGGCAGACGGGCCTTCCAGACCTGCTTGCCGGTGGTCTGGTCAAAGGCCCGCAGGTAGAAGTCCTGCGTTGCGGCAAAGAACACCAGCCCGCCCTGCGTCGCCAGCGACCCGCCGATCGTCGGCATGCCGATCGGCATCGGCAGGCTCATCTTGATGCCGAACAGGCGGGTGTCCTGCACGGTGCCCAGCGGGATCTGCCAGGCCAGCTTCTGGGTCTTCATGTCGACCGCGCTCAGCGTGCCAAAGGGCGGGGTCTGACAGGGAATGCCCAGCGGCGAGAAGAAGCGGTTCTTGTTCACCGAATAGGGCGTGCCTTTCAGCGGCACAGCCCCCATGCCGGCATTGACGGCCTCGCTGCCGTTGCTGGCCTTGGCATTCGCCTGCTGCGGCACCATGTTGACCCACAGCCCAAGGCGCATGTCATTGGCAAACAGCGTCTGGGTCACCGGGTTGTAGGACAGCCCGCCCCAGTTCATCCCTCCGAGCGAACCCGGGAAGCTGAGCGAAGTGTCGCGCCCCGGTGCGGTGAACAGCCCGTCATAGCGCATGCCCCGGAAGATGATCCGGCAGGCCAGCTGGTCGAAGGGCGTCATGCCCCACATGTCCGTTTCATGCAGGACCGGCGCCCCGATCTGCGGCATCCCGGTCGAGAGCGGCTGCGTGGTGGCATATTGCTCGTTCTCGATAGGGCCGGGCTTGACGGGGATGTTGTCGACCTTGGTCAGCGGCTGGCCGGTGACCCGGTCCAGCACGAACAGCTGGCCCATCTTGGTGCCGATCGCCAGCGCCGGGGTCTTGCTGCCATCGGCTGCGGTGAAGTCCAGCAGCGTCGGCTGCATCGGCACGTCATAGTCCCACAGATCGTGGTGCACCGTCTGGTAGTCCCATTTCTCGTTGCCGGTGGTGGCATCGAGGGCCAGGATCGAGGCGCCGTATTTCTCGTCCAGCTGGGTGCGCGGCACGCCCCAAAGGTCGATGGCGGCGTTGCCGACGGGCATGAAGACGGTGTTGGAGCGCGCGTCATAGGTCATCGGCGCCCAGACGTTCGGCGTCGAGCGGGTGTAGGTCTGGCCCGCAGCGGGGGCCGCGCGGTCCTGGGGGTTGCCGGGGTCGAAGGCCCATTTCAGCTGGCCGGTGATCACGTCAAAGCCGCGCACCACGCCGCCTGGCATGTCGAGCGCCACGTTGTCGGCCACCCGGCCGCCCACCACCACGGTCGAACCTGCCACCGTCGGCGGCGAGGTCAGCGAATAAAGCGGGCTTTGCGCCGCCCCCAGACCCGCCTTCAGATCGACCTTGCCGTCGGTGCCGAAATCGCTGCACAGCTTGCCGGTATCGGCATCCAGCGCCACCAGAACGGCGTCGATGGTGTTCATGAAGATGCGGCGTTGGCAGGTCGCATCCGCATCCAGGCTGACCGGGGTGACCGGGCTGGACTGCGGCAGGTCGGGTTGCGGCAGCGGCTGGGTGGCGTCGAAATACGCCAGGCCCCGGCAGCGCACCCAGGTCCGGGTGTCGGTCGGGAAATCGTGGCGCCAGTTTTCCTTGCCGGTCGTCGCGTCCAGCGACAGGACGCTGTTGTGCGGCGTGCAGACATAAAGCGTGTCGCCGATCTGCAGCGGGGTGGTCTGGTCCTCGGCACCGCCGCCACCGGGGCTTTGCGGCACGTCACCGGTGCGGAAGGTCCAGGCAACCTTCAGATCCTGCACGTTGGCGGGGGTGATCTGGTTCAGCGCGGCAAAGCGCTGGCCTTTGCCATTGCCGCCGTAGCTGGACCAGTTCTGCTGCGGGTTCGGCTGGGCGGCGGCAAGGGCCGCGGTGTCGATGTTGGCATTGTGGATGCCATGGGGCAGGAACATGCCGGCAAAAAGCCCGCCGTTCACCACCGCCAGCAGCACCATCAGACTGGCCGCCGGGCCCGTCTTGGGCGCCAACCCTCCGGCGCGACGCAGCAGCGGCACGAAGAACGACAGCACCAGCGCCGCCATGGTGAAGGTCAGGATGCGGGCCTCGAGCGCCCAGAAGTTCAGCCCGGCCTCCCAGAAGGCCCAGATCGCGGTCAGGATCACCGCCGCGAAATACAGCCGTGCCCCGCCGATCCGGCCCCGGGCGATCTGCACGCCCGCCACCAGCACCGCCAGGCCCATCGCCAGATAGTACCAGCTTCCGCCCCGGGTGATCAGCATGATCCCTCCGCCCGCCAGGCCAAGCCCGACCAGGGCGAACAGGATGCCAAGCACGACCAGGACACCCCGCGCGGTCCTGGAGACCGCGTATGTGTTCTCTGTCATCTCAATCCGTCCGTTTGACTGCATTGACCCCCGTTGCGGAATTTCATTAACCGCACGGTACATGAGTCCCGCCGCCGCCATACCGCTTTCGTCGCGAAATGCCATGCATAGCGGATATGCCCAAGGCGCATGCTGCCCCTGCCGGGGCGCCCTCCATCGGCATCATACCGCTGAAACCGTTCACTTTTGGGTTGATGGCCAGAGACGGAATGTCGCGCCGGAAAACGGTCACTTTCGCGTCAGCCCCTTCCGCTTCGGGCTTGCCAGCACCCCCCGCGAACCGCTTAGTCGCGCCATCATGCAGGACCTTCCCCAGACCCAGCGGCAGCGCGCCGCCCAGAAATCCCGAGACGACATCCTGGTGGCCGCGACCCATGAATTCGCCGCCGCAGGGTACCAGGGCGCCCGGGTCGAGCGCATCGCCGAACAGATGCAGACCTCAAAACGCATGATCTTTTATTACTTCGGCAACAAGGAAGGCCTGTTCCTGGCGGTGCTGGAACAGGCCTATGCCAGGATCCGCGCGCTGGAAGCCGACCTGCAGCTGCACCGCCTGCCGCCTGAACAGGCGATGGAACAGCTGATCGCCTCGACCTTCGATCACGACACGGACAATACCGACTTTGTCCAGCTGGTGATGATCGAGAATATCCACCGCGCCGAGCACCTGCTGAAATCGAAGGTCCTGCGATCGCAGAACGGCGGGATCCTGGATTTGCTGGCAGAGATCTTGCAGCGGGGGCAGCAGGCCGGGCAGTTCCGCCGCGACGTTGCGGCGCTGGACCTGCATCAGATGATCTCGGCGCTGTGCGTGTTTCGGGTGGCCAACCGGCATAGCTTCAAGGCGCTGTTCGAACGCGACATGCTGGCCCCGGAGCTGCGCGCACAACAGAAGGCGATGATCATCGGCATGGTCATGGCCTACCTCGCGACGCCGGCCCCGGCGGGCTGATCCGCCCCTTTGCAGGTGCCAGCAGTGGACAGGGCTGCTAGATCCGGCGCGACAGTTTCCCGCCCGGCCCCGGCCCGGGCCGCAGCCCCGAAAGGCCCGCACCGATGACCCTGGCAGCCCCCTGGCCACAGATCACCCCCTGGCTGCCCCTGCTGCTGGCGCTGAGCGCCGGTTGGCGCGGCTGGCGTGTCGCCGCGCTGGTGCTGCTGGCCCTGACGGCGCTGCTGGCCTGCATCACCGGCGTACAGGGCCCGGGCACTTCGGCGGTCTGCGCGGCGGCGCTGCTGGCGGCGGCGCGCCTGCCACGCCTGCCCGCGCGCCTGCATCCCCTTGGCCATGCGGCGCTGATCCTGGCTTGCCTGGCCTTCGGATTGGGGCTGGTGCCCGGCTCGGACAGGGTGGTGCTGCTGGCCCAGGTCCAGACCGGCCCGCGCAGCCTGCCCTTCGATTACGGCGTCGGACTGGAAAAGCCGTTCTCGTTCTTCCTGCTGCTTCTGGCCCTTCCGGGGCTGCTGCGTGCGCCCGGCCCGTTGCAGCGTGGCGCGATCGGGGGGGCGGCGCTGATCCTGGCGCTGGTCCTTGCGCTGGCGCTGGAGATCCGCTTCATCGCCTGGGAGGTCTCGGTGCCGGGCTGGCTGCCGCTGTTCATCGCCGGCAACCTGCTGCTGACCTGCCTGCCGGAAGAGGCCTTCTTTCGCGGCTACCTGCAGGCCGGGCTGGCCCCCCGCATCGGGCGCTGGCCCGCGATCCTGACGGTGGCGGCGCTGTTCGGGCTGGCCCATCTTGGGGGCGGAGCCGCCTTTGCGGTGCTGGCCGGGGGCGCGGGGCTAGCCTATGGGGTGGCCTATCAGTTCGGCGGCGGGCTGCGCAGCGCGGTGCTGTGCCATTTCGGCTTTAACCTGCTGCAGCTGCTGCTGTTCACCTACCCGGCGCTGGCCGCCTAGCCCAGATAGATCCTCAGCCGTTGCAGGGAATAAAGCGGGACGAACGGCACCAGCACCGGCACCCGGGCGACGTAATCGGCAAAGGCGGGATCGGCGCCGTAGCGCGCCTGCTGCTTCAGCTCCAGCCGCCGGGCCGATCCCAGCATGATCAGCCAGATGCAGGCCAGCCCCACCACCATCAGCCCCCATGACAGCGGCGTGCCCAGCACCGCGACCGAAGCCAGCGCATTGCCGAACCAAAAGACCATCTCGCCGAAATAGTTGGGATAGCGGCAGCGGGCGTAAAGACCGGTGCGCACGAAGGCGCCGGGGGCCGTGGCCTTGGCGCGGGTCTTCTGCACATCCGCCAGGTATTCACCGACCAGCCCCGCCGCCATCACCAGCAGACCCGCAATGCCCGACAGCCGCAGCCCCGGATGCGCCGCAGCCACCGCGCCGGGCCAGGCCATGGCCACGTAAAGCGCCGAAACGCCCAGCCAGATCGCCCCCTTCGCCCCGCCCCGGATCCCGGCACTGCGCGCCTTCGAGGCCTGCAGTTCCGCAGCGTAAGACGGGCGCCCCTCGCGCCGGATCAGGTGGATCGACAGTCGCAGCCCATAGGCCAGCAGCAGCAGCAACTGTACCGCCGCCATGCCCCCCAGCGAGGGCGCGAACCACAGCGCCGACAGCACCGCCATCCCCGAAATCGACAGCCCGTAGCCGATGCTGATGAACCAGTCGCTGCGCAGGAACCCAAGCGCCGAGATCACCAGGCACAGCGCCCAGGCGGCAACAAGAAAGGAAAGCGGCATGATCACGTCCCGGACCGGTGGCAAGGCCCGCAAGGATCGCAAACCCGGCGCCGGAACGCCAGAGCGCCCTCAGGGCGCAGGCAAGGCCATGCCGAGGGTCGCGGCACACATCAGCAGCGTCTCGGCCCGGTGGGCGCGCGGGGCCATGCGCAGCGCCAACCCCAGGCTGAGCACCAGGTAAAGGCCCGCGGCCAGCGCCGCCAGATGCACCAGGTACATCGTGCCGGCGGGCAGCAGGGTATGGAACAGGCCCTGCGCGCTCAGCAGCGCGATCTGGCCGCCGCCGCAGATCACGCCGCTGTTCAGCGCCGCCGCCCCCGCCATCACCACCCCCATCGCCAGGCACGAGACCGAGCGGTGCAGCGTCATGTCTCCGGGGGCGAGGCGCAGCAGCAGCGGCAGGGTCCCCGCCGCCACCAGCACCCAGACCGCCGCATGGGCCACGGCGGGCCATGGTGCCAGCATCGCCACCGCCATCGCGCCGAAGGACAGCAGGGCCTGCAGCGCGATGGCCCGGGACGGCGCGGTGCGCAGGCAGATCGCCGTTGCCGCCCCCGCCAGCCCCAGCAGTCCAAGGTGCCACAGGCCCATGCCCCTAGTGCCCCATGCCGCAGCAGCGCGCGGAATGTTCGCGCCCGTTCGGGTCTTCGGGCACATCGAGCGTCGGGTTGCGGTCAAAGAACCCCTCGGGGCGCAGCTTGAAGCCCGCGTAGTCCACCGGCATGATCGGCCAGTCCTCGGGGCGGGGGAAGTGGGTCAGGCCGAAGCTGTGCCAGACCACGATGTCCTCGCCATCGACGCTGCGGTTGCCGGCGGCATAGCTGGGCAGACCGGCATAGCCCGGATGCTGGTTCGGGGTATAGCCTGCCGCCCACAGCTGATCGCGGTCGAACTGCGTCACCCACAGGCTGCGGGTGGCGAAATGCGCCCGCTTGCGGATCGAGGCTTCGTCCGCCGCCAGCAGCAGTGGCTGGCCCTCGGGCACCAGCACGAAGGCGGTGGGCTCGCCCACGCGGTTCTTCGCCTCGGACGAGGCAATGCGCCAGACGCGGCCCTTGGCATTGTCGGCGATCCGCTGGGCGTCGGTTTCGCTGGTCAGGCGGGTGATCGTGCGGGTAAAGGCGTTGCCCAGCGGGTTTTCAGGCCCCATGGGCAGCCGCGCGACCTCGATTTCATCGACATGGCAGCGGGGGCCGTCGATCGCCACGTCAAGGCGCGCCGAGAACATGTGCTGGTGGATCGGCGCACCAAGGCTGGGGGCCATTTCGGTCGCGAATTCATAGGCTCCGCCCGGGTGGCCCGAGGTGAAGACGACGCCCGTGGCCTTGCATTCCAGCTCGATCCGGCCATCGAGGTAGAAGTACCAGTAGAAGCCGTAGTCGTAGTTGCCCACCGTCACGAAGAAGCTGATGACAAGGCGGCGCTGGCGGCGCACCTGGCCCTGACCGGTCATGAAATCGGTGTGCTTCCAGAGGGTGCCAAAGTCTTCCTCGTGGATGCAGATGGCGTTGGGCAGCAGCACCGGTTCGCAGAAATCATCGACCACGGTGGCGTCGACGTAATGGATCTTGCCCAGGCAGTCGCAGCCCAGCACCAGCGAATTCGCCAGCCGCCCGAACTGGTATTCGCCGGCGTCAAAGTAGTTCTGCCAGTCGTGGGTGGGTTGCGGCTCGCCATAGGGGACGACCATTTCCGACACCGAGGCGCGGTTCAGGATCGGGCGCATCCGGCCGCGATCATTGAAGGCGATGTCGTGCAGCGTCAGCCCCTCGCGGCCGTTGAAGCCCACCCGGATCTGCCAGTTCTGCCAGCGCAGGACGTGGTCCTTCATGGTAAAGCTGGCGCCTTCCGGCTGGGTGATGTGCAGGGGTTTCATGTCCGTGCGCAGCGGCCCGGTGACGGCGGGGTCCAGATAGTCGCCGCTTTCCGCCGGAACGGTGGGATAGCCGGTATCGACCAGCCGCAGCACCCGATGCCCGGTCAGGTCCACATGGGCCACCACGCCCTCGATCGGATGGGCGAACATGGCATGCGTGCCCTCGGTATCAAGGAAGCTCAGGACGCGGATCATGCGCAGCCCGACCTCGTCCTCATGACCGAAGACCCCGGCGGACAGAGGCGCGCAGCGCACCCGGTCCAGATCGGTGATGCCGCGTTTCGCCAGCGCCGCGCGATAGCCCGCATCGGCCTTGGCGATCTCTTCGGCGGCAACGTAATCCTCGTCCAGGATCGGGCCCCAGCCATCGGTGGCGGGGTTCAGCGCGTGGTCATGGACGATGCTGCGGGCGACCACATCCACGACCATCTCGCGGGCGGTGTTGGCGTCCTTGTCCATCACCAGCACGCCGATTTCGCGCGGCACCGTGGCGCCGGGGGTCCAGGCGGCCAGAGTCTCGCGCGCGGGTTCGCGCAGCATGACATAGCTGTAGCGGATGGCGGGACCTTCGATGCCGGCCTCGGCCAGGGTGGCTTTCAGGATCTGCACCTCGGCCGCGGTGATCGGGTCCAGCGGGTGGCGCGGCAGGGTGGCCTGCGGGGAAACATGGGTGTTCATGGAATTGTCCTGTCTTTCAGTAGGGCGCCGGAGCGCCCGAAGTCAGTCGAAGGCCTTGCCCAGCCGGGCATAGGCATCGGGATCGGCGCTGCGCATCCGCAGGGCGAAAAGGCCGCCCGCCAGACCCAGCACCAGCATCAGCACCGGGAAGGCCAGCACCACGGGGTTGGAACTGCCGGTCAGCATGCCGAAGTTCAGCCCCACCTGGACAAAGCAGGCGGCCAGCAGGACCAGTGCCACCAGCGGCGCGACCAGCGTCACCAGCGGGCTGCGGCCAAAGCTGTTGCGGCGGAAGAAGGCGATGATCGCGGCCGAAACCAGCACCTGCACCGCCAGGATGCCCACCACCGCCAGCCCCGACATCCAGGAAAACACCACGGTATAGGGATCGGCCTGCAGCAGGGCAAAGATCGCGATCGCCACGGCAACCAGCACCGCCTGCACCCGCCCCGCCATGTAGGGCGAGCCATGGTCCATGTGGACCTTCGCCAGCACCTCATGCACCAGCTTCTCGCGGCCAAGGGCGAACAGGTAGCGGTTCAGCGTGTTGTGGAAGCTCAGGACACAGGCAAACAGGCTGGTGATCAGCAGGATGTTCAGCACCGCCACGGCCCAGCCGCCCAGCACGTCTCCGGCGGCGGTGAAGTAGAACGCATCGAGCGAGGCATTGGCCACTTCGACCACCTTGGCCGCGCCGTAGTACTGCACGATGGCCCAGGTCGAGAAGGCGTAGAAGACGGTGATGATCGCGACGGCCAGATAGGTTGCGCGGGGGATGGTGCGTTCGGGGCGGTGCGCCTCTTCGGCGAAGATGGCGGTGGCCTCGAAGCCGATGAAGGAGCCGATGACGAAGACCAGCGTCACGCCGAAACCGGGGCCGAAGACCTGCGCCGGGTGCAGACCGTCCAAGGTGATGCCTTGGGCGCCGCCCTTCAGGATGATGCCCAGATCCAGCAGCGTCAGGATGGCGATTTCCGCCAGCATGCACAGGCCCAGGATCCGCCCCGACACGGCGATGTTGAACTGGCCGCAGATGGTGACCAGCCCCAGCACGATCAGCGACCAGACATACCAGGGCAGCGTGATCCCCAGCCCCTGCATCGCGCCCCCCAGAAAGACCGCGATCAGCCCGTAGATCGCCAGCTGCACGGCGAAATAGGTGGCCAGCGCCATCAGCGCCCCGCCGATGCCCGCCGGGCGGCCCAGACCTTGGGTGATATAGGCGTAGAAGGCGCCGGCATTGCCGACATGGCGGCTCATGGCGGTGAAGCCCACCGAGAAGACCAGGTAGATCAGCCCGGCGACGACGAAGGCGCCGGGCACGCCGACGCCCGATCCGAAGGCAAAGGCGGGGGGCGTCGCGCCCACCACCGCCGTCAGCGGCGCGGCCGCGGCGACGACGAAAAAGACGATATGGGCGAGGCCGATGGAGTTCCGGGTCAGCTGACCCGCGTTTGATGCGGTGGTCATTCCTGTCTCACTGTCTGGTGTCTCACGTTGGGGCAAGACTGCGGGACAGGCCGACGCTGAAATTGTAAATCGCGCCAGATCTGCGATAATTCACGCCACTGTTTGCGGCTCTTGGGGCATAAATGACATCCAGCATGCATGATTCACCCGGGCTGCCCGGAAATGTGGCAGTACGCGCCACGGTCCTGCGGCCGATCCTGGACCATTTCTCGGCTGATCCGGCGCTGATCGGGACGGCGCTGCAGGCGGCGGGGATCGATCCCGAGGCACTGACCGACGATTACGCGCCGGTGCCGCTGGGGGCCTACCTGACGTTTTTCGAAGCCGCTGCCGCCCGCGCCCGCGACCCCCTGCTGGGGGCCCGGCTGGGGGCGCGGATCCGGCCCGGCGATCTGGGGCCGCTGGGCATTCTGGTGCTGCAATCCGCCAGCATCTGGCGCGGCCTGCAGAGGCTGGCGCGGTATACTTCGGCTCTGCAGGGCGCGACCGAGGTCTCGGTCCGCCGGGCCGAGGGCATGGTGGTGCTGGGCTATCGGGTGATCGGCACCGCGCCCGGCCGCTTTCCGCAGGATGCGGTCTTCAGCCTGGCCGCGATGAGCCAGCTGATCCGGCTGGGCTTTGATCCCGATTGGGCGCCGCTCGAGGTGCAGCTGGTGCAGCCGGTCCCGGATCCGGGGCCGCTGGAACATCTGTTCGGCGGGCCGGTGGTGGGCGGCCAGGCCAGCGACTGCATCCTGTGCGACCAGCCCGGCATCGACCGGATCGTGCGCCCCGAGGACCGAGACCTGATCGCGGTGATCCGGCGCCATGTCTCGGACCTGGTGATGGGGGGCGGCGCGGGACCGGTGGCGGCGCGGCTAAGGGGGCGGATCTCGGCCCGGCTGGGGGTGGCACCGGTGACGCTGGCGGCGCTGGCGGGCGATCTGGGGATGGCGCCGCGCAGCCTGCAGCGCCGCCTGGCCGCCGAGGGCCAGAACCTGGGTGCCCTGCTGGCCGAGGAACGCCGTCGCCGCCTGGCGATGCTGGAGGCCGAGGGCATCGACAGCCGCGCCGAACTGGCCCGCCGTTTGGGCTATGCCGATGCGGCGGTGCTGTGGCGGGCCCGGCAGGGCTGGCCGCCGCCTAGTCGTTGATGTCGCGGTCCCAGATCCTGACCTGGCCGCGGCGCACCCCCGCCCAGCGGCGCAGCGCCAGCCAGGCCAGCACCGAGAGCACCGCAAAGACCATCAACTGCCGCCCCAACGATACCGCCATCCAGCCCCCCGGCGGCAGCCCGGTCCAGACCAGAACCCCGGTCAGCGCCGCGCCGATGGCAAAGCCCAGGAACACGAAGGCCGGGGCCAGAAGCTCCAGCATGGCCAGCACGCAGCCGCCGACCAGCCAGGCCCAGCCCGGGATCACGACTTGCCCCGCAGCATGCGGAAGGCATCCCCGAAGGCCTCCAGCGCCTGCGCCGGAACGATGACCGTCTGCTTGCCGCTGCCCTGCCCCACAGCGGTCAGCGCCTCGACCTGCTTCAGCGCCACCTGGTATTGCGCCGCCTCGATGCCGTTTTCGGCAATGGCCTTGGCGACGACGCCGGTGGCATAGGCCTCGGCATCGGCGGTGACACGGCGGGCCTTGGCGGCCTGCTCGGCGGCGTAAAGGTCGGCATCCGCCTGCAGTTCGACCGCGCGGCGGCGGCCCTCGGCCTCGGTGACGGCCGCGCGGCGGGCGCGCTCGGCGTTCAGCTGCTGCAACATTGCCGCCCGCGTCGCATCATCCAGGTTCACGTCCAGGATCTCGGTCCGGGTGACCTCGATGCCCCAGTCGTCGACCATGGCGCGCACCGCCTCGCGGATCTGCTCGATCAGGGCGGTGCGGTTCGACTGCACCTGGTCCAGCTCGATCTTGCCGATCTCGGAGCGCACGATGCCCGCGACCGTGGTGGCGATGGCGGCATCGACATCGCGGATCCGGTAGACGGTCTTTTCCGGCTCGGTGATGCGGTAGAAGACGCTGGTCTCGACCTTCACCAGCACGTTGTCAGAGGTGATGGCGTCCTGCTCGGCGGTGGGCAGCTGGCGCTCCAGAATGGAAATCTTGTGCGCCACCCGGTCGACGAAGGGCAGGATGAAGTTGATCCCCGGGCCCAGCACCGCGCGCAGCCGGCCGAACCGTTCGATCACATGCTTTTCCGATTGCGGCACGATGCGCACCGCCAGATAGGCCGCCAGCAGCACCAGCGCCGCGATGGCAAGGGGCAGGATTTCGGGTTGTGGCATGGTGGCCTCCTCTCTTCCCGGGGCAGCGGTGCCTTCGGGCCGTCCCACGGGCCGCCGCGGCGACCCCTCCGGGGCGCAGTCTAGCCCCTCAGGGCCGCGATGAACATCGCCAAACCGGACCGCCCCCCTTGCACTCGCCGCCGGGATCGGCAGGTTCCTCTCAGGGCTTCGCCACCCGAGCCCCCAGACCGAAGGAGTTGCCATGACCGCCCCCGTCCTAGATCCCGTCCTGCTGGCCCGCCTTGCCGATGTCGCGGTGCGCGTCGGCCTCAACCTTCAGCCGGGTCAGGACCTGGTGCTGACCGCCCCCGCCGAGGCCCTGCCCCTGGTGCGCGAGATCGCCGCCAGCGCCTACCGCGCCGGTGCCGGCATCGTCACCCCGATCCTGTCGGATGACGAGATCGCCCGCGCCCGCTTCCAGAACGCCCCCGACGCCAGCTTTGACCGTGCGCCCGACTGGCTGTACCGCGGCATGGCGCAGGCCTTTGACGCAGGTGCCGCGCGCATGGCCATCGCCGGGGCCGATCCGATGGCGCTGGCCGCCCAGGACCCCGAGAAGGTCGCCCGCGCCAACAAGGCCAATTCCATGGCCTACAAGCCGGCGCTGGAAAAGATCTCGACCTTCGTGATCAACTGGAACATCACCGCCTATCCGACCGCAGGCTGGGCGCGACAGGTCTTCCCCGACCTGCCCGAGGCCGAGGCCATTGCGAAGCTTGCCGATGCGATCTTTGCCGCCAGCCGCGTGATGAACGACGATCCGGTCGCCGCCTGGGCCGCGCATAATGCCGCGCTGCGGGCCCGGTCGTCCTGGCTGAACGAGGAACGCTTCGAGGCGCTGCATTTCACCGGCCCCGGCACCGATCTGACGGTGGGCCTGGCCGAGGGGCACGAATGGCACGGCGGGGCATCGGCGGCGCAGAACGGCGTCACCTGCAACCCCAACATCCCCACCGAAGAGGTCTTTACCACCCCCCATGCCCATCGCGTCAACGGCACCGTGCGCGCCACCAAGCCGCTGTCGCACAACGGCGCCCTGATCGAGGAGATCCAGATGCGCTTCGAGGACGGCCGCGCCGTCGAGGCGCGCTCCTCGAAGGGGGAAACCGTGCTGCAGCGGATGCTTGACAGTGACGAGGGCGCGCGGCGGCTGGGCGAGGTGGCGCTGGTGCCCTACAGCTCGCCGATCTCGCAGACGGGGCTGCTGTTCTACAACACCCTCTTCGACGAGAACGCCGCCTGCCACATCGCCATGGGTCAGTGCTATTCCAAGTGCTTCCTGGACGGCGCCAGCCTGAGCGCCGAGCAGATCGCGGCACAGGGCGGCAACAGCTCGATGATCCATGTCGACTGGATGATCGGCGGGCCTGACACCGACATCGACGGCCTGCGTACCGATGGCACCCGGGTGCCGGTCTTCCGCAAGGGCGAATGGGCGCGCTGAGGCGCCCCTTTCCCGCAAGGCCCCGCTCCGCAAGGCCCTGTCGCGAAAAGCCTAGTCGCGAAAGGCCCTTTCACGAAAGGCCCGTCCCTGCCGGGGGCGGGCCAGACCGGCGTCAGGACACCAGCGCGCGATGGTTGCGGTTGTGCCGGTCGACCATCCGGCGGGCCACCCGTCCGCGCGGCATGACGCGTGCCCGCGCGGGTTCCGCCGCCCCGGCCAGAAGCGTCGGGAACAGCGCGGCGATTTCGGCCCGCGCCTCGGACCCCACGCTTTTCAGCGCCTCGCGGCCCAGATACAGGCTTTCGGTCTCGGCGCCGTTCGATCGCACGATCTCGTGGTCGTCGCAGAGGAAGTGGAAATACTCGACCTCGGCCAGCCCCTGCGCCAACTCGATGCCCTCGATGTCCAGAAGCTGCTTGGCGGCGACCAGAACCTCGGTCTGGCCGAACATCCGCTGCGCGATCTTCGAGCGCACCAGCACCCGGTGCTGCGGCGACACCAGCAGGTCACGCGACGGACAATCCCGCCCGAGCGCCCCGGCCCGGATGCGCACCGGCCCCAGGTTCGGCTGCCGCAGCAGGTCGAACCGCGACAGTCTGCGCGCCCCGATCCAGCGCACCACCTGGGGGCCGTGGTCGCGGGTCAGCACCAGATCGCCCACCGCCAGGTCTTCGATCCGGCGCAGGCCGCCGGGGGTGTCCAGCAGCGTGCCGCGCAGAAAGCAGGGGATTTCGTAGACATCGCCGGTATCGGTGCCGGGAAAGGTGAAGGTGTCGGTCGCGCCATTCAGATAGGCCGTGGGGTTGGCGGCGAAGGCATCGTATTCCGCCTGGGTCATGGCGATCTGGACATAGACCGCGTTCAGACCCGTGCCGTTCACCAGCGTCAGGTAGCCGCCGCTGTAGCCCGCCGCCGCCACCCGCAGCGTGTACTGGTTGCCGCCCAGAAAGCCGTCGCCGGCAATCGGGATCACGACCTTGTCGCCGCCGCCCATTTCCTCGACGGTGATGTAGGTGGCCGACAGCAGGCCGATGGTGGGACGTTCGTAGGTAAAGGTCCCCGCCCCCGAGCCGCTGAAGGCGATGGTGGTATTGTTGAGCAGGTTGGTCACGCTGCTGGCGACGCTGATCGCACTGGCATCCAGCGTGATCGAACTGTCGCCGTCGATGATCATCGTGTTCGAGGTCAGCGCGCTGACGTCCAGGATCCCGACATCATAGGTCACATCCGCCCCGCCGGTGACCACCGTATAGCCATCGGTCAGCGCATTCGCCCCCAGCACATCGGTCAGGTTCAGCGTGCCGTTGCCGTAATAGACCACCGTGTCGGCCGTCAGCACCCCGGCATCCACCAGGTCGGTCTCGTCCGGGCTGGTGGTGGTGTCCACGTAGGTGACGGAACTCTGGGCCAGGGCCACATCCAGAAGCGCCATGTCTGATCCTCCCTCGGAAGCGCGTCAGTCAGTCTGGTCCGCAGCCTCGCGGCTGGAAAGCGTGGTTAATTGCACGCTAAAGGAGAATCATGTAAATCAAATGCACCTAAAAATGAAAAGGCAGCCTTGCCGTATCGTGACCGCCTTCCGGCCCCTTGCGGACAAGGGCGGCGCCAGCCGGATGCGCGTTCGGACGCCATCCCCTCTCTGGGTCCCGGGGCCCTATGACATGGTGAATGCCGTGTGTATGCCGTGTCGGCTGCACGGGGGGCACGGGCCCTGTCAAGCCCTGCCAAGACCTTTACGGCCGGGCGCCCGGAATGTCATCGCTTCAGGATCCCGGCGGGGCACCACATGCCGCTGAAAGCATTGAAGACCGCGCGCAGTTCAGGCTTGGACCTTCGCCTTTGGGTTGCCCTTCCCACGAAGCCATGAGGCCGATGCGGCCCGCCGGTTCATTCCATCCGGCAGACCATCCCGACATGGGGGCCGTCCCCAAAGGCGGAGCCCTCCTCCCGGTCCTGTCTGGATGCCTTTCGGAGTGAGGTTCGGGCGAATATCTCGCCGACGAGACCGCCCCTGCCGCCGACATCGGCGCCGTCTTCGAACGCGCGCGGACCCAATCGGAGCCGGTATCCCTGGCCAAGGCCGGCATCGCCGAAACCCTGCCCGACGCCAGCGCCGCCCTCTTGGGCAACCTAGGCATCGGGCCTGAGAGGGAAGGCGGCATCTTCAATGCCCCGGGCTCGCTGGCGATCACTGCCGATTTCGACGCCTCGACGACCTCGGGGACGGTATCGAATTTCGGGATCTACAGCGACGAGACCAACGACCTTAGCACCGATCTGGACGGCCCGCTGCCGGTGTCCGGCACGATCACGGGGTCCGGCATGTCGACAACCACCTTTGGCCTGCCGACCGATGACCACGCCCACAGCGTCGATCCGGCGATGGAAGGCGCCTGCTGCCAGAACAGTAGCGCACTGCACCCTGCAGGCGTCATCGATGGCGAGGACGGCCGCGAGGGTCATTGCCACGCCATCGGGGGCGGATCCCCGTCAGTCCTGCGGATCACCCAGCCGCAGCGCCAGCCCCGGCTGGGCGACGATCAGTTCTTGCGCCACGGCCTCGACGGGGCGGCGGCCGTTCATCGCGCGGCGCTGCAGAAGGCGGTGGGCCTCGGCCATCTCGATGCCGTCGCGGTGGCACAGGATCAGCTTGGCCACCTGCATCACGCTCAGGCCCAGGGATTGTGCCTCGGCCTCGGCGATGCGGCGGGCATCGGCCTGGCGGCGGCGCCAGGCTTCGCGGCTGATCATCAGGTTTGTCAGCAGCCCGAAGGGCTTGATCGGCCGCTCGATCACCGCCGAAGCCCCCAGTTCCAGCACCAGCTGCAACGTCGAGGGATCCTCGTAGCCGGTCAGTGCGATGGTGGGCGGGCTGCGCTCGGTCAGGTTCTGGATCAGGCGGCGGACCTCTTCGCGGGCATCGGCCTCGACGGTGACGATGGCCACGTCGGTGTCCTCGGGCAGGCGGGCGGGGATCGGCCATTCCAGCCGTGGCAGGCAGCCGATCCGAATGAGGTGCGTCACCAGCCCCTCGGCTTCGTCGCCGGGGGGCAGCAGGACCAGCACGCGGGTCCCCTTCAGTTCGCTGATACGGGGTTTGCGGCGCGCGCTAGACATCTTCGGTCGGGCGTTCCTCGATGCAGTGGTCGACCATGTAGGGTTCGGGGCGCACGCTTTGGGCGGCGCTTTCCAGCACCCGGAAGCGCCCCCCGGCATCGGCCTGCGCCACCCGCGGCCAGAGGTGGGTGTGATGCGTCGAACGGTCCAGCCGCACCGGGCCTTCGGGTGCCTCATGGGTCACGTCCCAAAGCGCCTCGCGCACCCGTTCCAGCGCCAGCGTGCCGCAACGCCGTGCGGCGGCGGCAAACAGGTGGACCTGGAAATAGGCGGCCTCGGCCCCCGAGGTGACGGCCATCGCATCGCCGAACCGGCCCTGCATCCCGGCCACGAAGGCGCGGCTGGCGGGCGTGTCGAGGGTCTGGAAATAGGGGGCGGCGGCAATCGCGCCCTCGGCCAGGTCCGAGCCCATCCGCGCCAGATCGGATTCGTTGGTCGCCAGGCTGGCAATCGGCACCCCGCGCGCCCGCAAGGTGGTGCCCGCAAAGGCCCGGTGCAGCCGGATCGTGTCGCTGCCCACCACGGTCGAATAGACGAAATCAGGCTGGGCGGCCTCTAGCCGGGCCATCACCGCCGAAAGCGCCTCGGGCGGGGCACCGATGGGCAGGTAGTCTTCACCCAGGATCTCTCCGTCGGCCTGTTCGAAGAGGTCGCGCATGATGCGGTTCGATTCATGGGCAAAGATGTAGTTGTTGCCGATGAAATAGCCCCGCCGGCCATGGTGGCGCAGCAGGTGGCGCGCCAGCGGCAGGCAGTTCTGGTTCGGCGCCGCGCCGGTGTAGATGCAATGCGTCGAGAACTCGAAGCCTTCATAGAGGGTCGGGTAGAACAGCAGCGCCTGACGCCCCTCGATCATCGGCAACACCGCCTTGCGGGAATTCGACATATGGGTGCCGAACAGGGTGCGCACGCCGAACTGGTCGCACAGCGCCTCGGCCGCGCGCAGGTAATCCGCGGGGCGCGGCCCCACCGGCACCCGGTAGGGCACCAGCGGAATGCCGTTGATGCCGCCCGCGGCATTGACCTCTTCGATGGCCAGTTCGGTCGCGGCGGCCTGGGTGGCCTCGACCGCAGCGGTGGGGCTCATCTCCGAGAACAGCAGCCCCACGGGCAGGCCGTCCCGCGTGCAGGTCAGCGGGTGCATCACAGGGTCTTCCAGTCATGGGCGGCCTCGAAGGCTGCCGCGGCACGGTACAGCATCCCCTCGGCAAAGTCCCGCCCGATCAGCATCATGCCGACGGGCAGCCCGTTGACCCGCGCGCAAGGCAGGCTGATCGCGGGCAGGCCGGTGGCGTTGAAGGGGGCGGTATTGGCGTTCATTTCCAGCGCCCGGCCCACGAAGGTCGCCGGATCGCAATCGGGATCGGGCAGCTTTGGCGCCTGCAGCGGCACGGTGGGCATCAGCAGCAGGTCGTGATCGGCCAGCACGGTTTCATAGGCCCGCTTGAGCTGGCGCACCAGGTTCTGCGCCTTGGCATAATAGGCGCCGTGGTGGCGGGTGCCGAAGACATGCGCCGCCAGCAGCACCGATTTCAGATCATCGGGGAACAGCGCCGCATTGGCCCGCCAGTCGCGCTGCGCCCGCATCAGCGAGCCAAGGTAAAGCCCCTTCCAGTTCGAGCCATAGTTCAGCCCCTCCATCTGGTGCACCGTGCCCTCGACCGCGATGGGGGTCCAGATCGCGTGCCCCTTGCGGTGCATCGGCAGCGTGACCTGCGCCACCTCTGCCCCCAGATCGGCATAGCGGGCGGCGGCGGCGCGGACGGCATCGTCGACGCAGGGTTCGGAATTCGGCCAGCCGAAGCCCTCGGGGATGACGGCGATGCGCAGACCCTTGCAGCCCCGATCCAGATCCGAGGTATAGTCGCGGGCCTCGGGCAGGTTCATCTGGCGCGGGTCCAGACCGTCGGGGCCGGCGATGGCCTGCAGCACGCGGGCATTGGTGGCCACGCTGCCCGCCATGACGCCGGGATGGTCCAGCGTCATCTCGACCGGCATCAGGCCGGTATAGGGCACCAGCCCGTGGGTGGGTTTCATGCCGACAAAGCCCGCATAGGCCGCGGGAATGCGCACCGATCCGCCCTGATCGGTGCCGATCGCCGCATCGACCAGCCCCGCCGCCACCAGCGCCGAGCACCCCGAAGACGACCCCCCGGCCGAGCGCGCCGGATCATGCGGGTTCGGCACCGGACCAAGCGCGCTGGTGTGGCTGCTGCCCGAGACGCAGAAATATTCGCATTGCGCCTTGCCCTCGATCACCGCGCCGGCGTCCAGCATCCGGGTGACCAGGGTGGCGTCGATCTCGGGGGTGTAGCCGCGCAGGGTGTCGGCGCCGTTCATCATCGGCACGCCCGCCAGACAAATGTTGTCCTTGAGCGCCACCCGCAGCCCCTTCAGCGGGCCTTCGGGCGCGCCCTCGACACGGGTGCGGATGTACCAGGCGTTGAAGGGGTTGTCCTCGGGGGCGGGACGCTGGCCGGGGGTGCGCGGATAGCGAACGGGCGGCAGATCCTCGGTCAGGGTGTCGACGATGCGGTAATCCTCGGCCACGCCCTCCAGCAGGTCGCGGAAGGCCGCGATGGCGGGGGCGTCCAGACCCAGGTCATAGTGAAGGCTGGCAGCGGCGACATCTGCCGTGCCGGGTTTGCGGATGGTCATGGATTACCCTTCGATCCCAATGAAAGTCCTGGCGCCCTCGGTCGAACCGGGCGCCTTCGGGTCCAGCGTGCGCACGACGCTGCCCTTGTCGATGGCCAGCACCCGGTCGCAGATCTGCCACAGGAAGGCGATGTCCTGCTCGACCAGGATGATCGACAGGCCGCGGGTGCGCCGCAGCTCCAGCAACACGTCGATGATCTCGTCGCAGATCGAGGGCTGGATGCCCTCGGTCGGCTCGTCCAGCAGGATCAGGTCGGGGCGCCCGCAGAGGCAACGTGCCAGCGCCAGCAGCTGCTGTTCGCCGCCCGACAGCATCCCCGCCTGACGCTCCAGCAGCCGTTCAAGCCGCGGGAAGAGGCGCAAAACGGCGGCCATTTCCGCCCCCGCCCCGGAGAAATCCTTGACGCAGCCCATACGCAGGTTGTCCTGCACGCTGAGGTTTCGGAACAGCTGCTTGCCCTGCGGCACATAGCCGATGCCAGCGCGGGCGCGGGCGCGGGTGGCGGCCCGGGTCAGGTCCTGGCCGGATTTGCGGATCTGGCCGGACCAGGCGGGCAGTTCACCCATGATGGCGCGCAGCAGAGTGGTCTTGCCCATGCCGTTGCGGCCCAGCACGCCCACGCAGTCCCCCTGCCCGACGCTCAGGCCCAGATCGCGCAGCACTGGCACCCGGCCATAGCCGGAATTGAGGGCGGTGATCTCAAGCATCGGCGGTCTCCTTGCGGCCCAGATAGGCTTCGCGCACCCGCGGATCGCGGGCGACGTCCTCAAAGCGGCCCTCGGCGATGACGGCCCCCTGTTCGAAGACGGTGACGCGCTCGCCGATCAGGCGGATGAAATCCATGTCGTGCTCGACCACGATCACGGCGCTGTGGCGGGTGATGTCGCGGATGATGGCGACGGTCTTCAGGCTTTCGGCATGGGTCATGCCGGCGGCGGGTTCATCGAGCAGCGCCACCGCCGGACGGGCAGCCAGGATCTGGCCCAGCTCGACCCACTGGCGCTGGCCATGGGCCAGCTCGGCGCAGGGGCGGTCCCGCAGATCGGCCAGACCGATGTCGGCCAGGACCTCCTCCAGCCGGGTCTGGGCCTCGGGGCGGGGCAGGCGGCGGGGCAGCGCCAGTTCCAGGTTCTCGGCCACGCTCATGCCGTCGAACAGGCTGGGAACCTGGGTCTTGATGCCGATGCCCAGCCGGGAAATCTGGTAGGGCAGCAGCCCGGCCAGAGACTGCCGGCGGAAGGTGACGGTGCCGCGGGTGGGCTTGTACTGGCCGCTCAGGAGCCGGAAGAAGGTGGTCTTGCCGGCCCCGTTCGGCCCGATCAGGCAGCGCAGTTCGCCCGCGCGCAAGGCAAAGTCCACTGACTTGACCGCATGGACGCCGCCAAAGCTGATGCCCAGCCCCTCGGCCTTTAGGATGATGTCGGAGGTCATGCGCGGGTCTCCTTTGTGGCAGCAACGGGGCGGCGCGGGATCACCCGGCGGATCAGCCCGGCCAAAAGCGGCGCCAGGCCCGCGGGCACCACCAGCACGAAGAAGGTCAGCACCACGCCCAGCACCAGATTGACCTGGATGGCCTGCTGGGCGCCCAGACGGGTCGTTGCCCATTGCAGCGCGATGCAGCCCAGGATCGGCCCGACCAGCGTGCCGCGGCCGCCGACGATGACCCAGATGATGATCTGCGCCGATTGCACCAGGGCAAAGATCGTCGGGCTGACGAAGGCGCCCCAGTTGACGAACATGCAGCCCGCAAGGCCCGCGATGGCGCCGCCGGTGGCAAAGGTCAGCAGCTTTGACAGCGCCACGTTGTAGCCCAGCAGTTCCGCCCGGTGCTCGTTCTCGCGGATGGCGATGACGACCTTGCCGGGGCGGGTGCGCAGGAACAGCGCGATGCCCGCAAGGCACACGACCAGCAGCACCAGCGACAGCCGGAAGATGTCGGCCGGATCCAGCGGCGTGCCGCCCGGGCCCGCCAGCGTCGGGATCGCGGTGATGCCGTTGAAGCCCCCCAGCTGCGCCGCGCCGATATGGTACTGCGGCCCCGAGGTCGAGTTCACCAGGTTCATCAGGATCAGCGACACCGCCAGCGTGATGACGCCCACGTAGATGTCGCTGATCCGGCCGTAGAACATGAAATAGCCCAGCACCGCCGCGAACAGCGCCGGCACCGCGACCGAGATCGCCACCGCCGCCAGCCCCGGCCCAAGGTTGATCGCCGCCACCGCATAGGCATAGGCGCCCAGCCCGAAGAAGCTGGCCTGGCCCAGGCACATGATGCCGCCCTTGCCCCAGATGAACGCGAGGCTGAGCGCCAGGGTGGCCATGACGACATAGATCGTCAGCTCGTAGATGGTATAAAGTTCGATCACCTGCGGCAGCCAGAGGCCCGCCGCAAGGATCACCGCAAGGCCCGTGGCCTGCAGGGAACGGGTCATCAGATGGACCTCCGGAAGAAGCGCCCGGTGATGCCCTGGGGCAGGATGCGGATCAGGATCACCGCCGCGACCAGCAGCATGACCTCTCCGATCACCGGGGTGTAGAGGAAGGTGAAGGCCTGCCCGACGGTGCCGAACAGCAGCGAGGCCGACAGGTTGCCCGCGATCACCGCGCCACCGCCGCAGATGACGGTGATGAAGGCCTTGGCGATATAGGTGGCCCCGATCGTCGGGATCACGCCGGTGATGGGCGCCAGCGCCGCCCCGCCAAGTCCGCCAAGCGCCGCGCCAAGCGCGAAGGTCAGCGCATAGATCCGGCGCGGATTGCCGCCAAGCGCCTCGACCATGGCGGGGTTCTGGGTGGTGGCACGGGCCTGCAGGCCAAAGGGCGTGAATTTGAAAAGCGCGTAAAGCCCCGCAAAGACCGCCACCGCCAGCCCGATCAGATAGATGCCATAGCCGCTGACCGAATAGGCGCCGATGGTGACGCTGGGCAGCGGCGTCGAGATCCCGGTGGTCGTGTTGCCCACCAGCATCGTCATCCCCCCGATCAGCGCCAGGCTGATGCCCCAGGTCGCCAGCATCGTGTCCAGCATCCGGCCGTAAAGGTGCCGCACCACCAGCCATTCCAGCGCCAGCCCCAGCAGGCCCACGCCCAGCGGCGCCACCACCAGCGAGGCCAGCCAGAAGCTGAGGCCAAGGTGGTTCGTCGCATAGATGGCGATGTAGCCCCCGATCATCAGGAACTCTCCATGCGCCATGTTGATGACCTTCATCATCCCGAAGACCACGGCCAGCCCGATGCTGATCAGCACCAGGACGGCCGCAGATCCCAGGATCTCGATCGTCAGAAGAGAAGCAAAATCCATGCCCGGTCTCAGAAGCTGATGACGTATTGCTTGGTGTCGTCGGGATGCGCCTGCAGATCGCAGGACATCGCGGTATCGGCGGGGGG
Source organism: Pseudooceanicola sp. NS-SX9 (assembly GCF_057380705.1). NCBI lineage: Bacteria > Pseudomonadati > Pseudomonadota > Alphaproteobacteria > Rhodobacterales > Paracoccaceae > Pseudooceanicola > Pseudooceanicola sp. NS-SX9. The sequence continues at coordinate 256,093 of NZ_JBXXRN010000002.1, forward strand.
CTGCTGGGGGAAGGTCTGCACCAGCTCAAGGCCGCGGTTCTCGACCCGGGCGATGTGCACATCCATGATCGTGTGGTGGGTCTTGGGGTCGATCTGCACGTGACCGCTGGGCCCCTCAAGGCCGATGCCGGTTTCCAGCGCCTCGGTCACGGCCATGCGCTCGGGGGTGCCGGCCTTCTCGACGCCCGCGGCCCACAGCTGGAAGCCCTGATAGGCGCCCGCCGCCAGTTCGGTGATATAGGGATAATCGGCGCCGTACATCTTGTGGATGCCCGCGACGAAGGCCTTGTTCACCGGATTGTCCAGCTCTTGCAGGTAGTTCTGGCAGACCATGAAGCCGTTGCATTCCTCGGGCGTGAGGATCACATGCTCGTTCCCGCCGGCGAAGGTGGTCGAGGACAGCGGGATCTGCCCGTGCATCCCCGCCGCCTGCCACTGCCGGTAGAACGAGATATGCGCGCCCCCCACCAGCGCCGACCAGACGTAATCGGGCTTCGCCGCCTGGATCTTGGAAATCGAGGTCTTGAAGTCGGTCACGTCGAGGGGGAAGAATTCGACATCCAGCACCTCGCCGCCATTGTCGGCGGTGAACTTCTTCACCCAGTCGGCGGTGATCTGGCCATAGTTGTAGTCGGCCGCCACGATATAGACCTTCTTGCCGAAGGTGTCGCAGGAATATTTCACCAGCTTTTCAACGGTCTGGCCCGGGGTCACGCCGGTTGCGAACATGTTGCGGTCGCAGACGCCGCCCTCGTACTGGTTGGCGTAGAAATAGAGCGTCTTGAACTGGCGCATGATCGGCCGCAGCACCTCGCGCGAGGAAGAGGTGATGCCGCCGAAGACCACGGCGGGCTTGTCGGCCAGCACGGTCTGGCGACCGAACTGGGCGTAAAGCTGCATGTTGGACTGCGGGTCGAACAGCTTCAGCTGGACCTCGCGGCCCAGCAGGCCGCCCTTGGCATTCTGCTCGGCCACCGCGTATTTCAGCGCGTCGACAATCGGCTTGCCATAGACGTCGAGGCCCCCCGACAGGTCGTAAAGGCCCGAAACGATGATCGGAGCCTCCTTGGCGCGAAGGATGCCGGGGCAGGACAGGGCGGCGGCCGAGCCGAGCAGGCCCAGCGTCTGGCGACGGGTGATGTTCATTGCGTACCTCACTGATGGGATGATTTGGCGCAACTTTCCCATCGCCCGGACCGCCGGGGACGTACCCGGAACGGCAGCGGACGGCATCAGGCCCCGGCACAGCGGGCCGGCAGCGGAATGGCACTATGGGAAAGGGGCCGGGACATGGCCCGGGCGCTTTGCGGCCTGGCTCTTTTGGCAGGCCGATGCCTCTGGCGCGGCCAGAAGCCCCTTACCGGTAGCAGCCGGAAAACCACCTGTAAAGAAAAACCGCAGCCCCCCTGTGCTGCCGTTACGGCGCACCGGGGCGGAAGACGGTGCCGTGCCCGGGCAACGGGCGCCCGGGCGCAAAGGCGGGGCTTTGCCGCCCGGCGACCCTTGCACATCGCCGGGGATCTGGGTCAGGCTCGGCCGGACCGGCGCTGCCTTACCGGCCCCGGGAAACGATCAAGGAAAGACCATGCCGCATCCCGCCCCCCTGCCCTTCGACTGCGAGAAACAGCCCGCCTCGGGCGCCGGTGGCGTCGTGGTGACGAACCATCCGCTGGGCTCGGCCGCGGGTCAGCAGGTGCTGGCCGAGGGCGGCAATGCCGTAGATGCCGCCGTCGCCTCGCTGCTGGCGCTGACTGTGGTCGAGCCGATGATGGTTGGCATTGCCGGCGGGGGCGTGTCGCATATCCGCCTGCCCGACGGGCGCCATGTGGTGGTCGATGCCCTGGCCACTGCCGCCGCCGGGATGCACGACCAGATCTACGAACCCGACGAGGTGCCAGATGCCACCTTCCTGGTCGCCAAGGACCGGCGCAACCTGATCGGCGCCTCGGCCGTGGCGGTGCCCGGCAACCTGGCGGGCTGGTGCCAGATGCAGGCGCGCTACGGCCGCCTGCCCTTTGCCGATGTGATCGCCCCTGCGATCGCCCTGGCGCGACGCGGCTTTGCGGTGACGCATTACCTGCAGGGCGCCATCCAGACCCATGCCGCCGACCTGGCCGCCGATCCCGCCATCGCCGCCGTCATGCTGCCCGGCGGCTGTGCGCCCAAGGTGGGCGAGCGGCTGACCATGCCCGACTATGCCACCAGCCTGGAGCTGATCCAGCGCGACGGCGCCGCGGCCCTTTACGGCGGAGAGCTGGGCCGCGCCCTGGTCGCGCGGATGCAGACCGGCGGCCCCGATGCGGGCTATCTGACGCTTGATGACCTGACCGGCTACAGGGCCATCGAACGCGAGGCGATCTTTTCGGATTACCGGGGGTTCCGGATTGCCGGGCCGCCGCCTCCGGCCTCATCCGGGGTGCATGTGGCACAGATGCTGAACATGCTGGAAAACTTTGACATCAAGGGCATGGGCTTTGGCGCGCCCGAGGGGCTGCACCTGATCGCCGAGGTCCTGCGCGTGGCCTTCGAGGACCGCCGGGCGGCTTCGGGGGATCCGGCCTTCGTCGATGTGCCGGTGGATCTTTATACCTCCAAGGCCTATGCGCGCGATTGCCTGGCGCGGCTGCGCGACACCGGCGGTGCGGCGCCTCTGGGCCCCGAGGGCCGCGAAAGCCACGACACCACCCATGTCACCGTCGCCGACCGTGACGGCATGATCGTCAGCGCCACCCATACGATCAACGGGCTGTTCGGGGCGAATTTCATGGTGCCCGGCACCGGCATCATTCCCAACAACTACATGTGCAACTTTGATCCGACGCCCGGCCGGGCGCTGTCGATCGCGCCGGGCAAGCGCGTGCCCACCAGCATGGCGCCGATGATCGTGCTGAAGGACGACCGCCCCGCCTTCGCCCTGGGCCTGCCCGGCGCGGTGCGCATCTTCCCCTCGGCGATGCAGGCGATCCTCAACCTGATCGACCACGGCATGAGCCCCCAAGAGGCCGTCGAGGCCCCCCGCATCTGGACCCAAGGCGGCCCGGTCGAGATCGAGCCCGCCTTCGCCCCCCTGCTGCCTGCCCTGCAGGCCATGGGCCACGAGGTCCGGGTGGTCCCCCATATCGGCGGCGGCATGAATGCCATCGCCTTCGGCCCCGACGGCATGATGACCGGTGCCGCCTGCTGGCGCGCCGACGGCACGGTGGCGGCCCTGGGCGGCGGCCTGGCGCGGCCCGGCGTGCGCTTTGCGCTCTAGGGGGCCGCGATGATCCGCCTGGTGATGCTGGACCCCGCCCGCCCCGAACGGCTGGAGCAGATCCGCGCCTTCCTGCCCCACGGCTGGCAGGTCGCGACCGCCGCCTCGCGCGCGCCCGAGGATCAGCGCGCCGCACTGCAGGGTGCCGATTTCGCCATCACCGGAGACGTCCCCGTCGATGCCGCGATGATGGCCACGCCCGGCCTGCGGGCGGTGCACAAATGGGGCGTGGGCTATGACAACATTGATTGCGACGCCGCGCGCGCCCATGGCGTGCGGGTGCTGCGCACGACGGGCTCGAACGCGGTGGCGGTGGCCGAGACGACGCTGGGCATGATGCTGGCACTGCAGCGCAACATCGTGCGCGGCCATGTCGGGCTGCAGGCCGGACACTGGCGCAAGGCGGAACTGGCGCCGGGATCCTACCGGCTGTCGGGCAAGACGGTAGGCATCGTGGGGCTGGGCCATATCGGCAAGGCGCTGGCGCGTCTGCTGGCGGGCTTTGGCTGCGAGGTCCTCTATACCAAGCGCAGCCCCCTGACCGCCCCCGAGGAACACGCGCTTGGCGTGCGCTTCGCCCCGCTGGATGACCTGCTGGCCAGGTCCGACGTGGTGTCGCTGCATTGCGCGCTGAACGAGGGGACCCGCGGCCTGATCGACGCCCGGCGGCTGGCGCAGATGAAGCCCGGCGCGCTGCTGGTGAACCTGGCGCGCGGCGGCGTGGTGGTCGAGGCCGACCTGGCGCAGGCGGTCCTGTCGGGCCATCTGCGCGGCGCCGCCGTCGATGTCTTTGCCGAAGAGCCGGTGCCCCCGGACAACCCCCTTCTGGGGCTCGACCGGGTGATCGTGACGCCGCATGTGGGGGCGGTCTCGGCCGACAGCCTTGCCGATACGCTGCGGCGGATGATCGCCAACCTCTCGGCCGTGGCAGCCGGGGCCCCGCCCCCGGAGATCGACGTGGTGGTCTAGGCCGTGTCTGCGGCACATTTGGGTCATCAGCCAGTTCAGATGGCCGTGTGCGGCTGACGGTGGCATCCGGAGAAGACCCATCGCCGGATCGGCGGCGTGATCGTGGCCGTATCCCGCCAGCTTGCCCTGGTCAGGCACCGCATGCCGGGGGATGACGCAAAGCTTTGCCATGGTCATCAGGTCCCCCATGATCTGAAGCCTGCCGAAACCACGACGGGCCCGTAGGGGATGGCGTGGATGCCTTGTGCGGCTGGAACAGTCCGCGACAGTTGGCAGGGCGCCCGGCCGCTGGTCCGGCACCGGCATGCAGGGGCCGGCGCCATGGCAGGCCAGATGAGACGGCGCATGGAAACGTGACCCCGATGAGAGGCACCGCCCCAGGTCCGAAGCGAAATCGAGCGGGGCGCGACTGCCCGATGACAGACGCGCACAGGCAGCTGCATGGCCCGTCGGGCGGCAAGCCAGCCGCTGCACCCCGCCAGATGCGGGGGCCTCTCACGGCTGCGGCTCGGCTCCCTCCCAGGCCCGCTGCAACAGGGCCCGCAGCGGTGCCGCCTCTATGGAACGCGGGTTCCAATAGGGGTTTGCAAGGGCGATTTCGCAAGCTCGATCCAGGTCTGCCTCCGCAACGCCCAGATCGCGCAGCGCCGTCGGAACACCCAGTTGCCGGGCCAGCGCGTGCAGCCCCGCCGGACCATCGTCCGCCCCGATGGCGCGGGCGATGCGGGACATGGCGTCAGGGGCGGCGGGACTGTTGTAGGCCAGCGCGTGGGGCAGGACGATGGTATGTGTCTCGGCATGCGGCAGGTTGAAGCTGCCGCCCAGCGTGTGACAAAGCTTGTGGTGCAAGGCCATGCCGACATGGCCAAGAACCGTGCCGCACAGCCACGCGCCATAAAGGCATTGCGACCGCGCCCCGACATCATCCGGGCGGCTCTGCAGCACCGGCATCCCTGCGGCCAGCGCGCTGATGCCTTCTTCGGCTATCAGCGACATCACCGGGTTTCCGTCCCTGGCATAAAGCCCTTCGGCGGCATGGGCGATGGCGTTCATGCCACTGACCAAAGACATGCCCACCGGCAGGGAATAGGTCAGTTCCGGGTCATAGATGACCGATTTCGGCACGACACGCGCGTCCTTGCCCGTCGTCTTGATACCGTTTTCGGTGATGCCATAGACGGGCGTCATCTCGGATCCGGCATAGGTCGTCGGGATGGCGATGATCGGCAGCGCCGAGTCCAGCGCGATGGCCTTGCCCAGGCCGATGGTCGAACCGCCGCCCACCGCCACGGCGCAATCCGCATCCAGGTCCCGCGCAAGCCTGCGGGCCATGCGGGCGCTTTCGATGGGAACGTGCATTTCCGCCCCGTCGTGGATGCCCGCCAGCCGGTCGCCCAGAAGGGCCGCCACCTGTTCGGCCTGCGCCCGCTGCGGTGGCGTGCACAGGACCAGCGCGCGGCTGGCGCCGATGGCTGCAACCTCGTCGGCGACGGAGGCCAGCTTGCCGGGGCCAAAGACCACCCTGGACGGCAGGGCGGTATAGGTGAAATCCTTCATGGACATGTCCTTTGATGATGCGTGTCTGGCCCGGGCATCTCAGACGCGGTAATCGACCTGATGCCGGGCGATGCGGGATGCGCCAAGCGCGTCCTTGACCCGCAGATGCGCCGGATGGGTGGCATAGGCGTCCAGCGCCTCCTGGCTGTCGAATTCCGTGTAGAGGACGACATCGCAGGCATATGCCACGCGGCTGTGGTCAAACCCGACTTCCAGGTGCAGCAACCCCGGAATTTCGCCCCGGATTTCCTCGAACCGGGCGCGCAGATGCTCGGCGGCACGGGTGCGTTCCTCGGCGGTGGCGCCGGCCATGTTCCACATGACGATATGCTTGATCATGATGTCCTCCCGGATGTGGTGACCGCCTGCCCGAAACGCGGGCGGGCGATGGTCTGCCCGATATTGACCCGGGTCAGAGCGTGACTTCGGCCCCGCCCTGCTGGGACGAGGCAAACAGCGCCTCGAGGATCAGGTTGATGTTATGCGCCTGGCTGGCGGGCACATTGGACGGCGCCCCGCTGCGCAACGCGTGTTCAAAGGCCGCCGCCTCGCGGTCGAAGTAGACCGGGTTGCCGATCTCGGCGATCTCGGGGGAATAAACGGTCTTGCGCACGGCCCAGATCTCGGGGAAGGAATTTTCGTTGTATTCGGTCCAGCCCATCGGCAGGCCGTGCTTGCCGGTGCTGTAGATCCTGTAGGTTGCGGGCATCGGGCGGGATGACATGACACCATCGGTGCCATAGGCGGTGATGTCCCAGCTTTCGGTCCAGGGCATCGGATCCCAGGACATGAAATCGACGGTGATCATCTTGTCGTCATAGGTCAGGATCGCCCCGGCGACATCTTCGCGGGCGGCGTCGGGCATGAGCCCCGGAAATTTCGTGATCCGTGCGTTGACCGATTTCGGCATCCCGAAGTGCAGAAGCAGCCGGTCGATGGTGTGGCAGCCGATCACATAGAAGGCCCCGCCGATGTCGCCGGGCTGGCGCATGTGATCGGTGTCGGCCTCGCCGTGGGAACAGCCGGCATGGGCGCGCACCTGCACGATCTTGCCCAGCTGGCCCTTTTGCAGAACCTCCTGCATCTTGTCGACCGAGGGCGCATAGCGCCAGCAATAGCCGACCTGGAACAGCTGGCCGGTGCGTTCGGCGGTCTCTACCAGCCGTTCGGTGTCCGCAGATCCGCGTCCGGCGGGTTTCTCGCACAGCACCGCCTTGCCCGCCTCCATCGCCTCGATGGCCCAGTCGGCCATGCGGTAGCTTTTGGGGTGGATCATCACGGCATGGACCGCGGGGTCCGCCAGGATGTCTTCCTTGCTGCGCGCCTCGATTTGCATTGCGTCGACGAAAGGCGCCAGAAGCGGGCTGTCGTCATAGGCGCCCAGAACGCGGGCGTTGGGCATGCGCTGGAACGCCTTCACCCGGCCCGAGGTGTGCGGATGGGTGATCCCGAGGCAGGCAATCCCCAGCGGGGTATCGGCGCCGATGGCATAGGTCATGGGGTTTTCTCCTTGGGATTACAGGGAAACGGTCTGGCCGGTGCGCACGGATTGCAGCGCGGCCTCGGCCAGGCGCAGCGCCTGCACGCCATCGGCGGCGGTGGTCGGCAGGGCCGTGCCGTCGGCCAGCGCCGTGACAAAGGCATCCATCTCGGCCCGGTAGGCGGCGGTGTAGCGTTCGAGGAAGAAGTTCAGCAGCGGTTGCTGTGCGTCCGTCATGTCGGCCGTGGTCAGGCGCATGGTGGTCGGGCGCAGGTTGTCATGGGTCAGCATGCCGGTTTCGCCCAGCACCTCGATCCGCTGGTCATAGCCATAGACCGCCTCGCGGCAGTTGTTGATATGCGCCTGCTTGCCGCTGGCGGTCTGCAGGATCACCATGGCGGTGTCATAGTCGTCGTATTTCCCGACCATTTCCGCATCGACGATGCGCGATGCCATCGCCGTGACGCTGACGGGCTCTTCGCCCAGCAGCCAGCGCGCCATGTCCAGATCGTGGATCGTCATGTCGCGGAACAGCCCGCCCGACGATTTCACATAGCCTTCGGGCGGCATGCCCGGGTCGCGGCTGGAGATCACCACCTGGCGCACCGCGCCGATCTGGCCTGCGTCGATGGCGCGGCGCACCTCGGCAAAGGTCGGATCGAAGCGGCGGTTGAAGGCCAGCATGACCCGGCCCTTCAGCGCCTCGATCCGGGCTGCGGCCTCGGTGCTTTTGCCCAGGTCGAGGTCGATGGGTTTTTCACACAGCACCGCCTTGCCCAGTTCGACCGCGCGGGTCAGCAGGCCGATGTGGGTGTCCGTGGGCGTGCCGATCACCACCGCGTCCACGTCATCGCGGGCGATGGCGGCCATCGGGTCGGTCATGGCCTCGGCGCCGTACTTGGCGGCCAGCGGCGCGCATGCTTCGGCAAAGGGGTCGGCCACGGCGATCAGCCGGGCGCGGGGGTTGGCGGCGACGTTGCCGGCATGGATCTTGCCAATCCGGCCTGCGCCAAGAACTGCTATTCCGATCATCTGTCTTGTCCTTGGATATGCGTGTCAGTCGGCCGGAAAGGTCACGGCGGCGAACTGTTGCAGGGTGGTGTCGAAGGCGCGCTGCGCGGCCATCTCCAGCGGCAGGTGGCGGTGGTAGGCCGAGATCAGCTCTACCCCCCAATAGCCGCGATAGCCCTGGTCGAGCATCGCCTGGATCTGGCCCGCGATGTCGATGGAGCCTTCACCGCAAAGCCTGCGGTAATGGGTGGAATCGTTGAACAGATCGCCGATCACCTCGGGGCCCGCGTCGTCCAGTTCGGCGGCGCGCAGGAATTCGGCCGGGATCTTGCGGATGTCATCCGCCGTCATGCCACCGCGTTCGACATGCCAGGTGTCGACCAGCAGCCCCCCGTTGGTCACGCCCAGATCGCGGAACAGCTCCAGCCCCCGGTCGATGGTGTTGATGCTGGCAAACGGCAGGAATTCGATCGCGATGTCGATGCCCAGCGGCTTCGCCTTTTCGCAGATGTCGAACAGCGCCGCGCGCATGGCGCCGGTGTCGGGCGCCCCGGTTTCAAAGACGCCGCCGCCCAGCTTGATCTTGACCACACCCAGGGCATCGCTGATCTCCAGCATCCGGGCATACATCCGGTCCGACAGCGCCCGGCGGTCGCCGGTCAGGTGCCAGTCGACCAGGAATTCCAGTTCGACATTGCGGATGTTGTTGTCGGCAAGGATGCCGCGCACCCCGGCCATGCCGTAGCGGGCGATCGACGCCTCGATGTCATCCATGACAAAGCCCATGCCCTGCCAGCCGGTGCGCCCGCAGACCTCGGCCCGTTCGGCCAGGGACAAGGGGCTGATCTCGGACGGGGCGCCGGGATAGGTGTTGCCCGCAACCGTCCAGTAGGATGCGCAGAGGCTGATATCCTTGATGTTCATGACTGTTGTCCGTTTGCCTTGGCCTTGGCCGCCAGCACGAAATCCCAATCCACCATCAGGAAGGGGTTCGCCATTCCGTATGCGGCGGCCATTTCGGGGTCGTCGATGGTGCGGAATTCGGCCACCAGGTCCTTCTTCACGCCGAACACCGTGTCTTCCTTCAGGTAGGGGCAGTCGGGTGTGAAGATGTGGGTGATGATCTCGTCATAGCCGTCGGCGGTGACGATGAAATGCATGTGGGCGGCGCGGTTCGGGTGGCGGTGCAGGTCGCCCAGCATCCTGCCCACCGGGCCGTCATCGGGGATCGGGTAGAAGCGCGGCTTGACCGTCTGGAACCAGTAGCGCCCGTCGGATTGCGACGCAAAGACGCCGCGCAGGTTGTATTCCGGCTGTTCGCCCTGCTGTTGCACGTCGTAGAACCCGTCGTCATTGGTCTGCCAGACGTCGATCCGCGCGCCTGCGACCGGGTTGCCGTCGACGTCCAGGATACGCCCGCGCACCAGCGTCGGCGTGCCCTTGTGGTCAAGGCAGATATTGGCCCCGTTCGGGTAATGCGGTGCGCCCTCGATGTAGAACGGCCCCAGGATCGTGTTCGGCGTAGCACCGGAGGGGCGGCGGTGGTTGATCGCATCGACCAGCATGGTCACCCCCAGAACGTCCGAGAGCAGAATGAATTCCTGCCGCCAGTCGTTGCACATGTGCCCGGTCTCGGTCAGGAAGCGGATCGCGGCGAACCATTCCTCGTGGGTCGGTTCGATTTCCTTGACCGCGTTATGCAGATGTCTGGTCAGGATGCTGACGACCTGCTTCAGGCGGGGGTCGGCACCGTCACCGATGCGGGAATTGACCACATCCGCCGATCTTTCCTCTTCGAAATAGCCGCCGTCGAACGGCGCGTCTGATGTCTGCAACATGGCGTCTGTCCTTTGCGCAGGGTGGCGCCCAGCCACCCGTGAAACTGTCGGACCCGCGCCGGGAGGGAGCATTGGCGCGGGCCCGGATGGGTCAGAAGCTTTGCTGACCCGTGGCCTTCTCGATCAGCTTGTCGATGGAGACAGCCAGGACGAGCAGAAGGCCGGTGACGATGAGGCGGATTTCGTTTTCGACACCCATGAGGTTCAGACCGTTGCTGACGGTGCCGATGACCAGCGCCCCCAGAAGCGCCGCATGGATCGAGCCGCGTCCGCCGAACAGGCTGACCCCGCCGATGACCGCCGCCGCGATGGATTCCAGCAGCAGCGTGCCCCCGCCGACACCGCCGCCGGAAAAGACGCCAACCCCCAGGGTCCGCGAGGCGGCGATCACGCCGGCCAGCGCCGCGACACCGCCCGCGATGGCAAAGGCCACCATCTTGATCCGGTGAACCTTGATCCCCGACCGGCGCGCTGCTTCTTCATTGTTGCCGACCGCGTACAGGTACAGGCCGAATTGCGTCTGTTTCAGGACATAGCCGCCGAGGCCCAGCAGGATGCCGAAGATCAGCACCACCAGCGGGATGCCCTTGTGGGCCGACAGGATCGCCACGACAAGGCCGCCAAACAGCGCGGCGGCTGCGATGGGCAGGACAACGGCGCGCATCACCGGCGTTTCCAGCCCGGCCCTGGTGCGGCTGGCTGCTTCGGAAAACACCAGCCCGGCAAAGCTGAGGATGCCGATGGCCAGCACGACCCAGGCCCAGATGCCGTCGATGTTGATCAATGCGATCTTTTCCAGCCCGGTGCCGTTCAGGCTGTAGCGCGCCGTTGCGGGCAGCAGGATCAGTTGCAGACCGTTCAGCGCCAGTCCAAGGCCCAGCGTGACCACGAAGGATGGCACGCCGACAAAGGTGACCCAGCGGGCCGAGAGGCTGCCGATGACGGCGCCCAGCCCGATGGCGACGGGCACCGCAACCCAGGGGGGCACGCCCGCCTCGACAATCAGTTTCGCCATGAAGACGGATGTCACACCGTTGATTGCGGCGACCGACAGGTCGATTTCCTTGACCAGCAGCACGAACATGATGCCCAGGGCCATGATGCCGACCACGGTGCTTTGCACCAGAAGGTTGGACAGGTTGCGCGCCGTCAGGAACACGTCGCTTTGCACCGCGAAAAAGATCCACAGCGCGATCAGGCCGATGACGATGGGCAGCGCGCGCAGGTCACGGGCCAGAAGGTCGCCGATGCTGCGGCGGCGCACCAGCGGCGGCGCGGATGTGATGGCTTCAGCCATGGGGAATTCCTCCGATTTCTGCTGCGGTCACCCCGCGAGATTGACGCCTTCATTGCCGCCGACCATGGCGTTGACGACCTGTTCGCCGGTCACATCGCCGGTGCGGAAACTGGCCGCGTTTGCGCCCAGGCGCATGACCTCGATCCGGTCGGTGGCGTTGACGACGAAATTGTGGATGTCATGGCTGACCACGACGATGCCCAGGCCCTGATCGGCCAGTGTGCGGATCAGCTCGGCCACCTGTTCGGCGGCGGAATGGCTGAGTGCTGCGGTCGGCTCGTCCAGGATCACCACCTTGGGCGTCCACAGGATCGACCGGGCGATGGCGATATTCTGGCGCTGACCATCCGACATGGCACCGACGGGGCGCGTCAGGGACAGGTTGCCAAGGCGCATCCGCTTCAGCACGTCGCGCGCCCTGACCTCGCATTCGGCGCGCTGGATGCGGCGTCCGAAAAGACCCGATCCGGTCAGTTCGCGGCCCAGGAACAGGTTCTGCACCGCATCGAGGTTCGAACAAAGCGCAAGATCCTGATAGACGGTCTGGATGCCCAGGGCATTGGCATCTGTCGGCGACGTGATCCTGACCGGCTTGCCTTCGAATTCGTAGTCGCCCGAGGTCGCCATGTGGACACCCGCCATGACCTTGACCATCGTGGACTTGCCCGCGCCATTGTCGCCCACCAGCGCCACGACCTCGCCGGCGTGAACATCGATCGACGCCCCCCTGAGCGCATGCAGCGAGCCGAATTTCTTGTGGATGTTGCGCATCGAGATCAGCGGCACCGCGCCCGATGTCTGGGCATGCCTTTCCCGACCGGCACTCATGTCCGTCATGGTGGTTCCTCCCCTGTGTATGGATGGTGCAGGCGACGGGGTGCGCCGCCTGCGGTTTGGCTTAGTGGTTCTGTTTGCAGACCTCGGTGTCTTCGATGCCCTGGCAGATCTCGGCCCAGGTCCAGACACCGGCGGACACGACATCGCCAAGGCTGTCGCGCGTGATGTTGCTGACCGGCAGCAAGACCGCCGGCACATCCATGTAGTCGTTGTTGACCGTGCCGTTCACCAGCTTGGCCGGCACACCATGGCCCGCCAGGATCGACGCTGCGACATCGGCGGCGGCGTCGGCTTCCTTGCGCAGGTCCTTCAGCACCGAATTGTCCTGCCAGCCCTGCGCGATATAGCGCAGCGCCTCGACCGTTGCGTCCTGACCACCGGTGACGATCTTGTCGCCCGGCGCATAGCCCTGGCTGATCAGCGCAGCCACTGCGCCGCCGGTGGTGCCGTCGTTCATGCCCAGGAACAGGTCCACATCACCGCCATTGCGGGTCAGGCAGTCCTCGGCAAAGGCCTGTGCCAGCGTCGGATCCCAGTTCTGGATGTACTGGTCGCAGACGATTTTGACCTTGCCTGCCTTGACCAGCGGCATCAGGAATTCGTCCTGGCCCTTTTCATACTGGCTGGTGCCGTATTCGCCCTGGTTGCCTTTGATCCGCGCCACCTTGACCGGGCTTTTGTCCATCGCCTCGATCAGCGCGGCGGCGCGACGGCCCTGCGCCTGGCCGACCGAGAGGGAATCGAACACCACATGCGCATCGGCCTTGCCGCCGATCGCGTCGTGATCGTAAAGGATGACCGGAATATTGTCCGCCTCGGCGGCGGCCAGGCCACCGGCGACAAGGTTGGCATCGGCCGAGGTCAGCACGATCAGATCGGCGCCCTGGGCGATGGCATCCTCGATCTGGCGCTGTTGCTGCTGGGGATCCCCTTGAGCGTTCTGCACGGTCACGGTTGCGCCCGGCACACGGTCCTTCATGGCCTCGACAAAGAACGGCGCATCGCGGCTTTCGAACCGGATGGTGGTCGTGTTCGGCAGCAGGAAGAACACCTTGCTGGTATCGGCAGCAAGCGATGCGCTGGCAAGGACGGTCGACGACAGGATGGCCAGGGCCAGTGTTTTCCTCATATCCATTCTCCTCCCAGAGAGTTTTCGGCGGCTGATCCATGTGGCGCGGCCCCCTCCAAGGTACCGCGCCGTCCGCCTGTGCAAGGGTCTAACAATTTCCCGAAGCGGGATTAACGGCCCGGTCCGGGAAACATTCTTGCGGGATTTGCAAAAAGCGGGCGTCATGCCGTCCACCGTTCCTCGAACCCGTTGCGGCGGAAGTCCTCGACCAGGAAGTCGATGAACAGGCGCGTGCGCAGCGGGACGAAGTACTTGCTGGGATAGGCGATGTTCATTGTCAGGCGCGGCAGATCCCAGTCATCCAGCACCCGCACCAGCCGCCCGGCGTCCAGATCGGCCTGCAGGATATAGGTGGGCTGGGCAAGAATGCCGAGCCCCGCCCGCGCGGCGGCGCAGATCAGCTGGCCGTCGTTCATGATCAGCGCACCATCGACGGCGACCTTCACGCGGTCTGCGCCCCTGGTGAACAACAGGTCGTTCCAGTTGTCCGCCAGCGAATAGAGGATCAGGTCATGGGACAGCAGATCCTCTGGATGTTGCGGCACACCGTGCCGCTGCAGATAGTCGGGCGATGCGGCCAGCAGGCGGCGCGTCTCTGCAATGCGGCGGATGGTGATAGAGCTGTCGGCCTCGACCCGGCGCAGGCGGATCGCCAGATCCAGCCCGTTTTCGATGATGTCGTAGTAGCGGTTCGAGGACACGATCTCGACTGCCATCTGCGGATAGCGCGCGCGGAAATGCGCAACCGCCGGGATCAGGTGCAACAGCGAGAACGACAGCGAAGCGCCCACCCGCAGCCGCCCTGTCGGCAGATGCGACCCGAGGCGGACATTGGCCTCGGCCTCTTCCCAGGTGGACAGCAGATCGCGGGCCTGACCATACAGGCGTTCACCCTCGTCGGTCAGGCTAAGTTGCCGGGTCGAGCGCTGGATCAGCCGCACACCCAGCCGGGTTTCAAGATTGGTCAGCTGGCGGCTGACACCCGAGGTCGAGCTGTTCAGCACCTCGGCCGCGCGGGTCATGCTGCGCGCCTCGGCGATCTTGACGAAGACCTGAAACTCGGCCCAGCGATCCACCCCCTGCCCCCCTCCTGGCGGGGCCCGCCGGCGACGGGCCCCCTGTGTTGCATCACGAGGGCCTCTTAGATCAACGCAATTTCACACGGCCAAGAAAAGGCCGAAGAACGCTTTCGGAAAGCGTCAAAATGAAAGACACTGAGGGGGCCCGGCCGGATGGAGCGCCCCGGGCCGGGCCGAGGCGCCAATGCGCAGGCTTGCAAGGACGCGGGGACCGAATTGCAGCGCATCACGCACAAGGGACTGGCAAAGGCCGCAGGTGTCAGCGTGTCGACCGTCGATCGCATCATGACCGGACGCCTGCCGGTCAAGCGGGCAACGATTGAACATGTCCTGGAAATCGCGGCCGAGGTGAATTTTCACGGCACTGGCGTGATCCGCAGCCGCTTGCGAACAGGGGCCCCCCATTGCCGCATCGGCCTGTTGCTGAACGCCAGCACCCGGCGCACCTTTCTGGACATGGCGCGGCGTGCGTCAGCCACGGCGGAAGGACGCCACGACATCCAGGCGCGGATCATCACCCGGCACCTGTCCCGGCCCGAACCCGAGGCCACGGTTGCCGCCCTGTCGGACCTGGCGCTGCGTTGCGACGTCATCGCCTGCCACTGCATCGACCACCCGACGGTTCATGCGGCTGTCCAGGATCTTGACCGCCGGGGCATCCCCGTCCTGCCGGTGATATCGGGGCTTGGCTGTGCGGCGACGCCGGGCGTGGTGGGAAGCAACGAAAGCGACCTTGGGCGTACGGCGGCCTGGTTCATGTCCAGGTTGGCAGGCCCGGAGGGCTGTATCGGTCTGGTGAACGGTGGCGCCTTCTTTCGCAATCAGTGGGTCGAGGAAGAAGGCTTCCGGGCGTTCCTGAGGGAAAGGGACAGCCGCCTGAGCGTCCTGCCCGCCCTCTCCAGCGGCGAATGCGACATGGGTGCGGCGCGGGCGGTGACCACGCTTCTGGGCAAGGCCGGCAGCCGCTTGCGCGGGATCTTCGTTGTCGGTGGCGGGTTGGAAGGCGCCGTCAATGCGTTGCGCGACGCGCGCAGGCCGGACATCCTTGTCGTCGGCAACGAACTTACGGCCGCGACCCGGGCGATGCTGAAGGCGGGACGGGTCCATGTGATCCTCGAACATCCCGGCCTCGAGATCATGGACGGCGCAATCGCCGCGATCGCGGAATGGGCCACAGGCGCCGAAGATGCATTGATCAAAAAGCAGGAGTTTCCCTTCAGGATCCTGCTGTCGGAAAATTGCTGATCACACGGCCCGGAAGGGATGCGCAGCACCAGAAGGCCGCCCCTGTTCGGGCATGGCGGGGCCTTCTTGGGCGCCATATGCCCGTGCTGCGGCCCGGCGCGTTTTCCAAGGTTGACTGTCTTGATGGGCCAAGGGGCGGATCTGCCTCGACCGGACAGACCCCGCGTTTTCCGTTGTAACGGTCTTGTCTCGGCCTCAGGTCCAGGTGGCTGCGGGCGGCATGTCCGGCCCCCGGGCGGCCCTGTTGCGGGAACGGTTTCGCGCGCTTGCGAAGATTTCGCTTCGGAGGGCTGCTGGCGGGCGCGGCCCATGCAACCGGCCCGTGTCGTGACGCGGGGCATTGTCCCTGATCGGGCCGATGTGTGCCTGGCGCAGGGTTCGCCAGAATGTCTTCGTCGTCATCCTGCCCGGACAGGTGCAGGCCCCGGCCTGGAGAGTAAGGCTGCAGGCCCTCGCCGGAATGGCCGTGGCACCCCTTCGGACTTGCCGGACACCGGGATATGGGGCCCGATCCGCCCCGCCCTTCGACCCGCCAGCCGGGCATATCCGCAGCTTTGGCCCGTATCGGCCGCCAGGTGCTGGCGGGACAGAGGCAAGTGATCCGTCGGACGATCAGGCCCCTGTCGCAGGGGCCCAACTGCGGCACGGCGGATTGGAAAGGTGGTCTTGGCCGCGACGATGACCGCGTGAGACGGATCGGTCATATCGTTGGGGGGCCGGCGAAGAAGGGCCTGTGCCGCTTTGGCGGGGGCAGGATTGCTGTCGGCATTGCCGTTTGGCACGCGAGGCCCGCCTGCCAGAACAGCCCATCCCTTGACATCGCCCCGGGTGCAGCGGCTGTCCTCGCGCCCCAGCCACCCGCGCCAGCATGTCCTTGAACGGGGGCCGATACAGACCCCTGTCTCAGCGCCATCGCTGGCGGGCCCGTGAAAAGCTGGAACGATCCGGTCCCCGATCTGTCTAGACGAGGCGGCAGAACCACCGGCGGGCCGGGGTGAGGGGATCCTCCTCACATGGGGTAATCGCGGGCGCGAGTCGCCCGCAGCCATAGTGCCTTGCGGATTTTGGGCCGGTGGTTGTTCCCCGATAGGATGCGGATACGGGCTCACGATGGACACCGGGCCCAGACATCGAATGGAGAACAACCATGCGTGACGATATCGGCTTGGACGTATCCCTGAAAGAGACGGCAATCTCCGTTCGCCGGGGCGGCCAACGGGTCTGGCGCGGCAAATGCACCTCGGATCCACGTGCAATTGCGGCGGTTCTTCGGTGGCGCGCCCCGGATGCAAAGCGGGTTGTATTTGAGACCGGTCCGCTGTCGGTCTGGTTCTTTCACGCCCTGAGCGCCGAAGGCATTCCTGCGATCTGCATCGACGCAAGACATGCAAAGGCCGCGCTCGACATGGCTCCGAACAAAACCGACGCCAATGATGCCGACGGCCTGGCCCATTCGGCCGAGATCGGTTTCTACCGCGAGGTCCGCGTGAAGAGTTACGACAGTATGCTGGCGCGCAGGCTGGTCGCGGCACGCCGGCGCCTGGTTCGGGTCTCGACCGAGCTTTCCAATCAGATCCGCGGATTGATGAAGACCTTCGGCCTGATCGTGCCCGCCTCAAAGGGAGGCCATTTCGAGGTGGAAGTCCGGCGACGCCTTGCAGGTTATGGCAACCTCGAACATGTCCTTCTGCCGTTGCTGGAAGCCTGGATCAATGTCCGCAGTCGCGCCGCTGAACTGGGGCGCCAGCTGCTGCGCCGCGCCCGGCGTAACGGGGCCTGCCGGCGGCTGATGTCCATCCCCGGCATCGGAGCGATCACCGCGATGTCCTTCACCACGGCCATCGAAGATCCCGCGAACTTCAGAAATTCCCGATCGGTCGCTGCCTGGATAGGGCTGACCATGCGTCGCTATCAGTCCGGCAAGGTCGACGACGACGGCCATGTCTCCCGACGCGGGGACGCCCATCTGGGGGCTTGCTCTACGAGGCGGCCACCGTGGTGCTGACCAGAACCACGGTCGACAGCGCGCTGAGATCCTGGGGCCTGAAGCCAAGGGAGCGGATCGGCTGCAAGCGCGCCGTCGTCGCAGTGGCGCGCAAGCTGGCGGTTCTCATGCACACGATGCTGAAATCCGGTCAGACTTTCCAACGACAAGCCGACCCCGTGGTCTGAACCGCAACCAATTCCGCGTCGACTTTCGACGCGACCCGGACGTCCCTGCCGGGACGTGGCCAGAACCATTCCGCCGAGGCTGTTGCACCAGCCGATCCGTCCAAGCCGATACATGCGCGCCACACATTGGAAGGTTCTCCGCGAAGTCCCACCATCCGGCTGCATATGCCGACCGCAAAGATGACACTGCTCCCCGCACAGGATGTCTCCCAAACAGCGGAAAGGTACTGCAGTATGACATGCGATTAGATGACAGCCTCGGCCCAAAGGCCGGGGCTGCGATGACGATCACCGCAGGCGGCGGCGCTCTCGGGCCTTTTCCCGGCCCGCCGGCCCCTTTGCAGCATCCGGTACATGCGTTCAGGGTCGACCGATGGCCGGCCGCCCGAACCGCACAACGCGGCACGGTGCCCGCGCATGCTTTTGCTGTCCGCCTGCAGCACGGCGGCTGTGTGCCCTGGTGAACGTCCGCGTGGCGGCCCCGGGGCCCGATCCATGGCACGCGCTCGAAGCGCTCTGGTCCGAAGACGTTCAGGAGGCGATGCGCCATATGTGCCAGCATGCCACCGAACGGGCGCTTGTCCGTCAGATAGCGGTTTTGACCGCCTGCCCCTGACGCGCTCGTCAGCGGCCGATTGGTCCCAGAAGTCTCGGGCTGCGCACGCCGCGCCGTAGCTGTTCCGGTTCCTCAGCAGACGCGCGCGGTGTCACCCGGGACAGACCGGTGGCAAGGCGCGTTGAGGCGCACCGCAGCCGGTGCAGGTGTCACATCGCGCGGCCATGCGGTCAGACGGGCTGCATGACCATGCCCAAGCCCGTCCGTCATCGCAGGATGCGCAGATCCAGCGGCAACGATATGCGCGGGAGGTACGGTGCATGCCGATCCGGCCGGGGAAGGACAGGGCCCGGCATTGCCGCCTGCGGGACCTGGGCCGCCCCCTTGGAAGGCCAGGGTCGGGTTCCGCCGGTTCGCCTCCCGACAGGACATTGCACGGCGATGTCCGAAGGGAGGGGCAGGGTCCGTCCAAATGGCCGCTCGGGCAGGCACCTGCATGGCCCTGTACTGCCTCGTGGCATGGCTGACGATGTGCCATCCGCCGCGATCCGAGCTGATCGCGACCGGTGGCAAGATCCTGATGGTCAGCTTGAACTCGGCCTTCGGCCCCAGCCCCTCCATCCTTCCCCGACAGAGGTGTCCGGTTCGCAGAACCGCCCCACATCCTGGCCTTTCCCGGCTGTGGCGCTTCGCCTGATCCATGACGCAAACGGGATGGGGCAGCGAATGACACAGCCCTTGTCGGCGCGGCGGCGGGCCCCCGCCGGGGACGCGACAGATCCGAAAGACCGGTGCAATCGCCACGGCGGCGCGGATCTGGCGGATGTCGCTGGGGGTCTGCCATCTGCCCGGCCGGGTCAGGACGCCCGGCGGGATTTCGCCTTGGGACGGCATCCGCTGGACCCGGGCGCCAGCAGATCCATCATCGATCCGACCCGCCGGATGTCGCTACGGCAGGCCCGGGGCAGGAGCGTTCGGGCCACACGGGACAGGCCCGGCCACGGCAGCCGGTTTCCCGGGCGGCACCCCCCTTCCCTTCTTTCATTTTGAGAGGTTCTGGCGACGCCCGGCCGCATTCCGGCGGGCGGCCGATTGTCACGGCCGGACGCCACGCCTATCCGGCACGCGACCCTCCGTCTCCTGCCCCGGCCGCAGGCGCATCGCCCTGCCTGTCGCAGCGGCGATCGCCCTGCCCTGTCGTGTCCGGCCGGACGGAGCGGCCCCATCGCCGGCCTCTCTCTCCGGCGCAGAAGCGAGTGAACACGATGAACAGACGCGAAGCGTTGCTGTCCTTCGGCGCCATGGCCGCCGCAGGGACCGTTGCCGGCCGTGCCGCCGCCGCCGAGATGCGCGGCTATCCCACGACCATGGCCCTGGACCAGGCCTTCCTGCCCAGCCCCGCCCTGAGGGGCGGCCAGATGCAGGTGCTGACCGACGATACGGCCCGCCGCACCGTGACCGCGGTCTTCGACCGGCTGATCCCGGCCGACGATCTGGGCCCCTCGGCCAGCCAGGCAGGCTGTGTCGATTTCCTGGACAGCCAGCTGGCGGGGCGGTTCGGCGCGGGGGCGCAGCTGTATCGCGCGGGGCCGAAGCGGCCCGGCGACGATGCGCTGACCCAGGCACCGCAGTTCATCGCAACCCCGCGCGAACGCTACGACACCGGGCTGAAGGCACTGGACGCCTATGCGCAGAAGACCGATGGCGCCGCTTTCGCCGACCTGCAGCCCAATCGCCAGGATGAAATCCTGACCGGCATGGAAGACGGCTCGCTCAGCCTCGGGGCCGATATCAACACCAAGGCCTTCTTCGAACTGATGCTGCAGAACGTCCGCGAAGGGTATTTCGCCGATCCGATCTATGGCGGCAACCGGGACATGGCGGGCTGGAAGCTGATCGGCTTTCCCGGCGCGCGCTACGACTACCGGCTTTACGTCGACCGGGTGGGCGAAAAGCTCGACCTCGAACCTGTCAGCCTGATCCCGCGCGACTGACGCGGCGGATCGGCCCCATAGCAAGGCAGCAGATATGGCAACCAAGGACAAAGCCGACGTCATCGTCGTCGGCCTCGGCTGGGCGGGTTCGCTCATGGCCGAAGAACTGACCCGTGCGGGCCTCAACGTCGTGGCAATCGACCGCGGCCCCTGGACCGACACCTCGACCCACACGCCCCCGGCCGTCGATCCCGACGAGCTGCGGTGGGGCATCCGCAAGGAGCTGTTCTCTCCGCCGAAGGACAACACCCTGACCTTCCGCAACACCCTCGGGCAGACCGCCGCACCGCAGCGCGACTTCGGCATCTTCGAGCTGGGCGGCGGGGTTGGCGGCGCGGGCTTCCACTGGGCCGGCATGGCCTGGCGCTTTAACCCCTACGATTTCGAAATCCGTTCCAAGACCATCGAACGCTATGGCCTGGCCCGCGCCGAGGACGGCGAGCTGCAGCTGCAGGACTGGGGCATCACCTATGACGAGCTGGAACCCTTCTACGACCGCTGGGAACGCATCGCCGGGATCTCTGGCAAGGCGGGCAACATCGCCGGCACGAAGATCCCCGGCGGCAACGTGCTGGAGGGGCCGCGCGCGCGCGACTACCCCACCCCGCCGCTGAAGACGCTGCGCTCGATGGAGGTGTTCAATGCCGCAACCGAGCGGATGGGCTATCACCCGTTCACCATTCCGGTCGCCAACCTGTCCCAGCCCTATGTGAACCCGCTGGGCGTCAGCATGGGGGCCTGCAGTTATTGCGGTTTCTGCCTGGGCTTCGGGTGCGGCAACTTCTCGAAATCCTCGCCGCAGGCCTGCGTGCTGCCGGTGCTGATGCGGCGGCCGAACTTCCGCCTGCTGACGGAAAGCTGCGTGATCCGCATCGACAAGGCCGCCGACGGCAAGACCGTCACCGGCGTCACCTATGTCGATGCGCAGGGCCGGGAACACAGCCAGCAGGGCGACATCGTCTGCATCACCGCCTTCCAGGTCGACAGCACCCGGCTGATGCTGCTGTCGGGCATCGGCCAGCCCTATGATCCGCGCGACCAGTCGGGCGTCATCGGGCGCAACTTCAGCTTCCAGACCGTGTCGGGCGTCGACATGTGGATCGAGGGCGAGCAGATGAACCCCTTCATCGGCGCCGGCGGCCTGGGCAGCCAGATCGACGATTTCAACGCCGACAACTTTGACCACAGCGACCTTGATTTCCTGCATGGCGCGGGGATGCTGACGCTGGCGCGCGACGGGGCGCCGATCAGCAAGGCCGGCAAGCTGCCCGAAGGCGCCCCCCGCTGGGGCGCGGGCTTCAAGCAGGCCTACCGGGACAGCTACCAGGGCTATACGACGATCTTCAACCAGGGCTCGTCGATGCCGATCAAGCAGGGCTATCTGGACCTGGATCCGACCTATCGCGACCGCTTTGGCCAGCCGTTGCTGCGCCTGACCTACGACTATTCGCAAAGCGACCGGAACATGGCGAAATTCACCATGGACCGCGCGGTCGAGATCGCCCGCGAGATGGGCGCGCAGCACATCACGCCCTTCAATTTCGCCGACAAGCCGTTCACCACCTCGATCATCGCCTCGGACCATGTCATCGGCGGTACGCCGATGGGGGCAGATCCGAAGACCTCGGCGGTGAACCCCTATCTGCAAAGCTGGGACTGCCACAACCTGTTCATCTGCTCGGCCTCGGTCTTCCCGATGAACTCGGGCTACAACCCGACGGGGACGGTGGGCGCGCTGGCGATCCGCACCGCCCAGGCGATCCATCAGACCTATCTGCGCAACCCCGGCCCGCTGGTGGAGGCTTAACAAATGGCAAAACCCATGGTGAAAACGGCGCCGCGCCGCAGGAAGATCGGCATCGGCATCGCGCTGCTGGCCGTCATTGCGGCCGCGGCAGCGGGCGGCTGGGCCTGGCGCACCGCTAGCACCGCGCGCAACGGCGGGGCGGATGACCGGGTGGCGCTGGCGGATGTGCACAGCACCGATGCCGCCGCCATCAAGCGTGGCGCCTACGTGATGCGCAGCGCCGACTGCGCCGCCTGCCACACCCGCGACCAGGGAGAGATGGCCGGCGGCTACCGGATCGCCACGCCCTTCGGCACGCTGGTGTCGTCGAACATCACACCCGACCGCGCCACCGGCATCGGCGCGATGACCGAGCGCGACTTCTTCGACGCGGTGCGCAACGGGCAGGGCAGCAAGGGATTCCTCTATCCCGCGATGCCCTATACCGCCTATGCCAAGTTGACCGATCAGGACATGCACGACCTCTGGGCCTACATGTCGACCCTGGCGCCGGTATCGAACCGCATCGACGAGAACGGCGGCATGGCCTTCCCCTACAACATCCGCCTGGCCATGCTGGGCTGGGACATGCTGTTCTTCGACAACCGAGGCTTTGACGGCGATGCCACGGGGGCCGACCGGGGCCGCTATCTGGTGGATGCGGGCGGGCATTGTTCGGCCTGCCACAGCCCGCGAAATGCGCTTGGGGCCGAGATCGCGGGCCGCTATCTGCAGGGGGCGTCGCTGGGCGACTGGTTTGCCCCCGACATCACCTCGAACCCGCATCTGGGCATCGGGGCGGACAGCACGCAGGCGCTGGCCGATTACCTTGGCACCGGGACCAACGGACATGCCATGGCCTCGGGGCCGATGGCCGAGGCGGTCGAGCATTCGCTGCAATACCTGACCCGGGATGACCTGCTGGCGATGGCGCGTTACCTCAAATCGGTGCCCGCCGCCGCCGGGGCGCCGCCGCAGCCGCTCGATCCGGGAACTGCCGCGATGCAGCGCGGCGCGCTGGCCTACGAGGTCAACTGCGCCGCCTGCCACGGGGTCCGGGGCGAGGGGATGGGCCTGCTGGCCCCGGCGCTCGCGGGAAACCACACGCTGCAGGGTGATCCGACCAATGCCGTGCATGCCCTGCTGATCGGGGCCCGGGCCGCAGCCACCGACAGCCGGCCAACCGGCGCAGGCATGCCGTCCTTCGCCTGGAAGATGGACGACAAGCAGATCGCCGAGGTGTTGGACTATGTGCGCAACAGCTGGGGCAACGCGGCACCGGCCGTGGATCGCGCGCAGGTGGCGGGGCTGCGTGCCACGCTGGCCGCACGCGACGTGCTGGGCCACTAAGGCACGGAACCGGGCGCCACCCTGGCGCCCGGTTCCCATTGCCCCCCCGGGGGCCGCTCGGCTAGGGCTGATCCGGGCAGCACAAGGAAGACGACATGGCGCGGCGCGCAACAATGCAGGATGTGGCCCAGGCGGCGGGCGTCAGCCTGTCGACGCTGGACCGCATTCTGAACGGGCGCAGCCCGGTTCAGCGGGCCACCGTGCTGAACGTGCTGGAAGCCGCGCAAAGGCTGAATTTCTACGGCGTCCCGGTGATCCGCGACCGGCTGAGCGAAAACGCCCCGCCCGCCACCTTTGGCTTCGTGCTGAACACCGCCGAACGCAGCTTCTACCGCGATTTCGCCCAGGCGATCGAGGCCGAGGCCCGGCTGTCGCGGCAGCTGCGGACCCGCATCCTGGTGCATCACCTGCCCCGTCTGACCGAAGCGGCAACCGTCGCCGCGATGCGCCATCTGGGCGAGCGCTGCGATGCCATCGCGGTGGTGGCGATGGACACCCCCGCCATCAATGCCGAGGTCGAGGCCCTGGCCGCGCGCAGCATCCCGGTCCTGGCGCTGCTGACGGATCTGGGCAGCCCGGCACGGGCGGGGTTCATCGGAGCGGATGGCGGCAAGATGGGGCGCGGCTCGGGCTGGGTGATGCATCATCTGCACCCGCGTCCGGGCACGGTGGCGGTGCTGACCGGATCACAGCGTTACCGGGCCCAGGCCGCCTATGTCGAAGGCTTCATCGACCAGCTGCGCGCCCGGGGCAGCAGCCTTCGCATCCTGCCGCCGCTGGAGACCCTCGAAAGCGACGAAGAGGCCGAGCGGCTGACCACCGGATTGCTGGCCCGGCACCCGGAGCTGAGCGCCATCATGGTGGCCGGTGGCGGCATCGAGGGGGTGCTGCGGGCGCAGGCCCGGGCGCGCCCCGATCTGACGTTGATCTCGACCGAGCTTGGGGCGGCGACGATCCGGGCCCTGCAGGAGGGTCGCATGGCCGCGGTCCTCAGCCACCCGTCCGAGCGCGTCATCCGCACCGCCCTTGAGGTGCTGGAAACCTGGCACCTGTTCGGCCCGCCCCCGGCCCCGGATCTGCACGAGGTTCCGGTCGAGATCCGCATTCCCGAAACCGCCTGACGGGGGGCCGTCGCCAGCCCCCCGTCGCGATCAAAAGCGCCCCTCGCGGAAACCTGCCTCGACCGCTTCCAGCGACAGGCCCATGGTCTCGGGGACGCGCCGCCAGACGAACAGGAACGAGACGGCGGCAATCAGCGCGAACAGGAAGAAGGTTGCGCCGATGCCAAGGCCCGCCACCAGCGGTGGAAAGACGAAGGTCAGCGCCGCATTGGCAATCCACAGCGCGAAGACACAAACCCCCATGGCAAAGCTGCGGATCCCCAGCGGAAAGATCTCGGCCAGCAGCAGCCAGACCAGCGGACCGACCGTGCCCTGCATCAGGAAGACGAACAGCGCGATCAGCGCCATGACGGCATAGGGCTTGGCGGCGGTTTCGGGCAGCCACAGGGCGGCCGCGCCCACCATCACATGCAGCACGGCGATCAGGCCGAAGCCGCCCAGCAGCAGCCAGCGCCGCGGCATCCGGTTCATCAGCAGCAGCCCGACGCCGATCCCCGCCAGGCTGGTGACCCCGTTCAGGATATTGGCGACAATCGCCGCGCGGGCGGAAAAGCCCGCATCCTGCAGCAGCTGCGTGCCGTAATACATGACGGCATTGATCCCGGTCAGCTGCTGGCAGATCCCCAGCCCGACCCCGATCCAGATCAGCCGGCGGACCCAGGGTTCCTGCCAGAGGGGCGGGCGGGCGCGCTCGGCGGCATGCAGGCGGCGCAGTTCGGCATGTTCGCGCAGGGCCTCTTCGGCGGGGCGGATGCTGTGCAGCACCTCCAGCGCCTCGTCATGGCGGCCGGTGGCCGTCAGCCAGCGCGGGCTGGGCGGCATCCGCAGCATCCCCAGCAGCAGGGCGATGGCGGGCAGCACCGCGATCACCAGCATGTAGCGCCAGATCCCCGGGTAGCTGCCCCAGATGTTGTAGATGACCGCGTTGATCACGAAGGCGGCGAACTGGCCGAAGACGATCATCAGCTCGTTGCGGCTGACCAGGCTGCCCCGGCGGTCGGCGGGGGCGCATTCCGCCAGATAGATCGGCACCGTGGTCGAGGCCCCGCCCACGGCCAGGCCCAGCAGGAAGCGGAACAGCGCCAGCACTTCCCAATCCGGCGCCAGCGCCGCCCCCAGGGTGCCCAGGATGAACAGCCCCGACAGGCCCAGGATATTGCGCCGCCGCCCGAAGCGGTCGGCCAGGTAGCCGCCGCTCAGCGCCCCGAGGGCCGCGCCGAAGATCAGGATCGAGACAACGAAGCCCTCGGTCGTGGCGCTCAGGCCAAGGTCGCTGCGCATCGGCCCGAGGGCGCCGTTGACGACGCCGGTGTCATAGCCGAACAGCAAACCGCCAAAGGTGGCGACCATCACCAGGATGCTCATCCGGCGGACATGCGGTTCGGCCCGGCCTCCGGGGGCCGTCGCCGCGGCGCCCGTGTCTGAATAGCTCATTCTAGTCCTCCTCTCGTTCCGCGCGTCCCGCTGCCTCTCCTGCAGCGGAACGGCGGATCTGGCGGCCCCCCGGGGGGAGCCCTGAAAATGCTTTGGGTGAAAATATCCGTGCCAGCCTGTGGCGGCACCCGGACGGTCAGCGTTCCTCCGGGGCGGATCCGGGGCCACACACCCGGCATTGGCGCATGGGTTTCATCGCTTCCTCCTGATCACAAGAGGTGTTTGAGTTGCGGTGCAGGGAGGAAGCGCCAGTGTCTTTTGGGTCCTGCCATGACGTTGAGGTAGTACATCTGGACGCCCGGGGGGGCGGCGCAGGGGTGGTGGCCGCGGGGGACCAGGACGACGTCGCCATCCGCTACGGCCATGGTCTCGTCCAGCTGGCCGTCGTCGGTATAGACCCGTTGCAGCCCAAAGCCGCAGCCCGGGTCCAGGCGGTGGTAGTAGGTTTCCTCGAGGTAGGTGATGCGGGGAAAGTCGTCCTCGTCATGGCGGTGGCTGGGGTAGCTGGACCAGTGGCCCGCGGGGGTGAAGACCTCGGTCACCAGCAGGCTGTCGCACCAGTCGTCGGCCTCCATGGCGATGTTGTTGATGTAGCGCGTGTTGGTGCCCTCGCCGCGGGCCGTCAGGGTGATCCCCTCGGGGCCGATGCGGCGCGCCGGATGGCCGCCCCGACCCGGTGCCGAACAGACCGCAAGGGTGCATTCGGTCGTGGCCTCGACGCTCCATTCGCTGCCGTCCGGAACATAGAGGCTGTGCGGCGGCAGGCGCTCGAAGACCGACATCCGCTCGCCCAGCTCGCCCCAGTCGCGGCCCGCGGCGGTGATCCGCGCCCGGCCCTCGACCAGCACCAGGATGACCTCACGCGGGCCGGTCAGCGCGGCGGTGCTCTCGCCCGGCCGCAGCCGGTGCAGGGAAAAGCCCACGTAGCGCCAGCCGGCGCTTTGCGGGGTGATGCGGTGGACTTCGCCATGCCGGCCGAAGGGTTTCTTCAGAAGGGGGCTCATGAGGGATCCTTTCAGTGGGGTCCGGGGCCGCCATGGCCCCGGGACGGCAGGTCAACAGGCCCGGAACCGGGCCGGGGGTGGCGCAACCAGGCGCCTCGTCCGGCCCTGCCCTGCGGCCCGCGGGGCGGGATGGGCGCGGCCCCTTCCGGGGCGGCGGCAAGTGGGCGGATGGCGCGGGGGCCAGAGCCCCGGGCGCCCCGCCCCGACAGCCCCTGCCGCCAGCGGGCCGGGGGCCAGGGTGGGGCCGAGCCCCCTCCGGGCCAGGCCGCGCCGCAGACCGGCGGGCGGCACGGGCCAGCCGTCGGTGCCACGCGGCCCGGCCAGCGCCCGGCGCGGGGCGGCCATCAGGCCACCGCCGCCGGGATCAGACCCGCCTCGGCCGCCATCTGCCGCAGGCTGCGCAACCCCATCTGCTGGTAATGGCGCGGATCGCGCAGGGCGCTGTCCTGCTCGGCCTCGATGACGATCCAGCCGTCATAGCCCGCCTCGGCCGCAGCCTTCAGCACCGGGGCAAAATCCACCACCCCCTCGGGATCGCCGGGCACGGTGAAGGCACCGCGCCGCACCCCCTCAAGAAAGCTCAGCCCCTGGGCGCGGACCTCGGCGGCGATGCCGGGGCGCACGTTCTTGCAATGGATATGGCTGACCCGGTCCATGTAGCGCGCCGCCAGAACCGCCGGATCGGCGCCGCCGAACCAGGCATGCCCGGTGTCCAGCAGCAGCCGCGTATGCGGCCCCGCCATCGCCATGAAACGCTCGATATCCGCCGCGCTCTCGATGATCGTGCCCATGTGGTGGTGATAGCCCATCGCCACCCCCTCCTCGCGGGCGATCCGCGACAGCTCCTCGTACCCGGCCGAGAACCGCTCCCAGCCGGCCTCCGACAGCACCGGCCGGTCATTGACCGCCACCGCATCCGTGCCATGCACCGTGTTCGAACATTCGCAGGCGTTGACATGGCTGCCACCGGCGGCACGGGTGAAGGCGATCCAGTCGCGCAGCCGGGCGACCTCGGTCTGCAGGTCGTTGACCAGCAGGTTGGTCGAGAACCACCCGGCCGCGAACCGCAGCCCGTAGCCATCCAGAACGGCACGCAGCGCGGGGCCGTCATCGGGCATCTTGTGGCCCTTCTCGATGCCGTCAAAGCCGATCTCGCGGCAATCGGACAGGCAGTCCGCAAGGCTCAGGTGGTCGCCGATCGACCAGTCGTCGTCATTGGACCAGGCAATGGGGTTGGTGCCGAACAGGATCATCGGTCTCTCCGTACAGGAAGGAAAAAGGGCAGGCGCCCGCCGTCAGTTGAGCAGCCGCTGCCGCGCGGCATTCTGCAGATAGCGCAGATGGGCGGCGCGGGTGCTCTCGGGGCCGCCGGTCTCGGGGACGGCCACGTCCCAGAAGCAGCCGGGCGCGCCGGACGCGCTCTGCAGGCCGGTGCCGGGGAAATCGCGGGCCTGGGTCTCGATGACCAGCACCGTGGGGATCTGACGCTGCCGCGCCGCCGCCAGCTCGGCCTCCAGCTGGTCGGTCCCGGCGACCTTCACCGCATGCGCCCCCATCGCCGCCGCATGCATCGCATAGTCGATCTCGGGCTGGGCCTCGACGGCGCAATCGACATACATGTTGTTGAACGCCACCCCGCCACAGCCCAGCGTCTGCAGCCGGTTGATGCAGCCGTAGCCGCGGTTGTCGGTCAGCACCACGGTGAAGGGGATCCGCCGCATCACCGCCGTCGCCAGCTCTGAATTGGCCAGCATGTAGCTGCCGTCGCCGACAAAGCAGATCACCTCGCGCTCCGGGCAGGCCAGCTTCAGCCCCATCGCACCGGCCACCTCGTAGCCCATGCAGCTGTAGCCGTATTCCATGTGATAGCCCCCCTGCCCCGCCTGCCACAGCAGCTTCAGCGCCCCGGGCATGGTGCCTGCCGCGCACAGCACCACCGCATCGGCGCGGCTGGCCCGCTGCACCGCGCCGATCACCTGCGCATCCGTCGGCAGCGCCGCCTGGGCCGCGGGCCGCGCACAATGCTGATCCACCGCCGCCAGCCAGTCCGCCCGCGCCGCCGCATCCGGCGGATCGCCCCGGTAGCCCTGCAACGCCCCCCCGAGCGCCTCCAGCCCCACCCGCGCATCCGCCACCAGGCTCTCGGCGCCATGCTTGGCGGCGTCATAGGCCTGGATGTTCAGCGCCACCAGCGGCACCCCGGCGCCGAACAGCGTCCGCGACCCGGTGGTGAAATCCTGCAGCCGCGTGCCGATGGCGATCACCAGATCCGCCTGCCGCGCCACCGCATTCGCCGCAGCCGACCCATCCACACCCGCCGCGCCAAAGTTCATCTCATGCGCTTGCGGCAGCGCCGACTTGCCGGCCTGCGTCTCGATCACCGGGATCCGGTGGCGCGTCGCGAAATCCGCCAGCATTGCCTCGGCCCCGGCATAGATCACCCCGCCGCCGCACACGATCACCGGCCGCCGCGCCGCCCGGATCCGCGCCGCCACCCGCGCCAGCTCGGCCGCATCCGGCGCCGGGCGGCGGATGTGCCAGACCCGCGGCGCAAAGAACGCCTCGGGAAAATCATGCGCCTCGGCCTGCACATCCTGGCAAAAGGCCAGGGTGACGGGGCCGCAGCCCGCCGGATCGGTCAGCACCCGCAGCGCCCGGGGCAGCGCGCTCAGCAGCTGCTCGGGTCGGGTGATGCGGTCGAAATAGCGGCTGACGGGCCGGAAACAGTCGCTGGCGCTGACCGTGCCGTCGTCGAAATCCTCGACCTGCTGCAGCACCGGATCCGGGCGCCGGCCCGCAAAGACATCCCCCGCCACGATCAGCAGCGGCAACCGGTTCACATGCGCCAGCGCGGCCGCCGTCACCACATTGGTCGACCCCGGCCCGATCGAGGTCGTCACCGCCATCGCCCGCCGCCGCTTCTTCGCCTTCGCAAAGGCGATGGCCGCATGGGCCATGGTCTGCTCGTTCTGGCCGCGCCAGGTCGGCAGCACCTCCTGCGCCTCCGCCAGCGCCGCCCCGATCCCCGCCACATTGCCATGGCCAAAGATCGCCCAGACGCCCTCGATGAACCGCTCACCGTCCTCGGTCTGCTGCACCGACAGCCAGCGCACCATCGCCTGCGCCGCCGTCATCGTGATGGTCTTCGTCATCCGCTCTTCCTCCCGGCCGCAACGGGCTTCCCCGTCATCTGGCCCAAAATACTCCGGGGGTGCGGGGGCTGGCCCCCGCCGCCGCCCCTTCAGGCGGCGCTGCGTCCCGCACGGGCCCGCGCGCCATCCCAGATCTCGCACAGCCGCCGGTAGCGGCCCGCCATCTGCGCCACCGCCTCCGCATCGCCCAGCCGGCCCGCCATCCACTCCCGCGCCGCAGCGCCAAAGATCGTCCGGCCCACCGCAAAGCCCTTCACCAGCGGATGCCGCGCCGCCACCGCGAAACTGGCCGCCAGCTCCGCCTCGGGCGCATCCAGCCCCAGCACCACGATGCCGCGGGTATGGGGATCGTTCTCCTCGATGGCGCGGATCGCCTCCGCCCAGGCCGCATCGCTCTGCAGCGGCTCCAGCTTCCACCAGTCGGGATGGATCCCGGCCGCGTAGAACTGCCGGATCAGCACCGCCGTCGTGTCCTCGTCCACCGGACCCACCTTCGAGGGGATGATCTCCAGCAGGCACTCCAGCCCGTTGCGCCGCCCCGCCGTGAACAGCCGCCGCACCGTCGCCTCCTGGGCCGCACGCAGGCCGGGATCATCCTGCGGATGGCAGAAGCACAGCACCTTGATGACATTCTCGCGCGCCCAGGCCCGGAGCCCCCCCAGATCCTCGCCCAGATCCGGCTCCAGCGTCAGCGGCCGCGAGCCCGGCCATTCACAGGGCCGCCCGATCCACAGCCCCGAGCCGCTGGCCGCCTGCAGCGCCTGCCGCCCGATCCGGTCATCGCACAGGATCCCGTGCCCCGGACGGCCCTCGGCCACCTGCAGCGCCGCGCGCAGGCACAGCGCCTTGAAGGCGCCACCCTTCGCAGGCGTATAGCCCGGCAGCTCTTCCAGCTGCATCCGGTGGTCGAAGGCAAAGACCCGCATCTCGGGCCAGTGGCCCTTGCGCGTGGTGGCCCAGTGCAGCTGGTCCAGCGCCGCATCATTGCGCAGATCCGGCCGCACGACCCCGCGCTCCAGGAAGAACTGCAGCTCTTCCCAGCTCGGGTAGGCCGGGGTGCAGCCATGGCGCGACACCGCGAAGGCGCCGCAGGCATTGGCGTATGTCAGCGCCACCGGCCAGTCCTCGCCGTCCAGCCAGCCCTTCAGCAGACCGGAAAAGAACCCGTCCCCCGCGCCCAGCACGTTGAACACCTCGATCGGGAAACCGGGGCCGCTCTGGCCCTGATCCAGGCTGTCGGGGATCGCGCCCTCGAAGGCCACGGCGCCCGCGGCACCGCGCTTGCACACCAGCACCGCATCGCTGACCGCCCGCACCGCCCGCAGCGCCGCGATCGTGTCGGTCGTGCCGCCGGCAATGTGGAACTCTTCCTCGGTGCCCACGATCAGGTCGAAATGGTGCAGCACCTGCTGCAACTGCGCCGTGACGGCGGCGCTTTCGACAAAGCGGCTCTCACCCTCGCCATGGCCCGCCACGCCCCACAGGTTGGGGCGATAGTCGATGTCCAGCGCCCGGCGCGCGCCATGTTTGGCCGCCAGCTCCAGCGCCTTCAGCACCGCCGCCCGGGTCCGCGGGTGGCTCAGATGCGTGCCGGTGGGCACCACCGCCCGGGCCCGCGCGATCAGCGCCTCGTCGATGTCATCCTCGCACAGCGCCATGTCGGCGCAGTTCTCGCGGTAGAAGATCAGCGGAAACTGCTCCGCGTCGCGGATCCCCAGGATCACCAGCGCCGTCAGCCGCTCCGGATCGGTCTTCACCCCCGCCGTCTCGACCCCCTCGCGCGCCAGTTCCTCAAGGATGAAGCGCCCCATGTGTTCATTGCCCACACGGCTGATCAGCCCAGAGCGCAACCCAAGACGCGCCGTCCCGCAGGCGATGTTCGTCGGGCTGCCGCCAACGTACTTCTCGAACGTCCCCATGTCCTCAAGACGACCGCCAACCTGCAAACCGTAAAGATCAACGCCAGCTCGACCAATCGTCAATACGTCAAGGTCTTTCATCATGTTCATTCTCCAGTGTCTCGGCCCGTCCCGGACCGCTGAGGGCCGGGCGCCATCGGGGAGGAAGGGATGGCGCCCGGCGGGGCGGGGAACCGGACCGCTCGCCCCTCACGCCAGGAAGGCGGCGTGATCGCTTTCCCGCGTCACGAAGTCGATGCTGCGGCGCAGGGCGGATTCGGGATCGGCCAGCGCATGCACCTCTTCGGCGAAGGGTTCGAAAGAGAACGGGCCGCTGTAGCCGGCCGCGATCAGGGCGCGGATCTGCGCGATGTTGCACAGCCGGTCGCCGTCATCGACCAGCACACGGTGGGCATCCAGCATGTCATCCACCGCGACCCCGGGATCGGTCACCCCCGAGATATGCACGAGGCCCGTCCAGTCCGGGAAGATCTGCGTTTCACCAGCCAGGTGATGGTGGAAGGTGTCATGCATCAGCCGATAGACATCGCCCCCCTCGGCCGCCTCGATGGCGGCGATGGCATCGGCCTTGCGCCGCAGCGAGGACACCGGAAAGCCCAGCGGCTCGACCAGCCCGGTCAGGCCGCGCTCGCGCAGGATCGGAGCCATTTCGCGCAGGGCGCGCACCACCTCTTCGGGCGCAACGGGCGTGCCGTCGTTGCGGGGGCACATCACCAGCGCCCTGGCCCCGCAGGCCGACGCGTAATCGGCCATCGCCAGGGCCCGCGCGGGCAGATCGCCCGACCAGCAGTTGAAGGGATAGAGCGCGTTGATCGAGAGGATCTCGACCCCGGCGGCGCGGGCGGCATCGCGCACCGCCTCGGGCGGGTAGGTGCCCAGCACATCGGGAATGTCGTTGCGGATCTCGACCTTGTCAGAGCCCAGCCGCCGCACCATGGCAAAGAACGCCTCGACCGAAAGGCTGGGTGCACAGATATGATTGATCGCAAAATCCAAGGCAGCCTCCTTAGGCATAAAGCGCCGGGCGCGCCGGCAGGGAGATCGGGATGATCTGGCCGGACTTCTCCTGTGCCTCGACACAGGCATCCGAGGAGATCGCGGCCACGTAGCCGTCCCAGCTGGAGGGGCCCGCAGCAGTGCCCCGGGCGGCGGCATCGACAAAGTCCTGCAGCTCGACGTCGTAGCTGTCGATGAAGCGCTGCTTCCAGTCGGTCAGGATCGGCTGCGACAGCGCCGCCGCCTGGCGGGTGACGATCGCCATCGGTTCGGGCAGGTTGGCCAGCCCCTCTTCGCCGACGACCTGGCACTGGATGTCATAGCCGTAGCGGCAGTTGACGAAGATCTCGACGTCGATGCGGATGCCCTTGGCGGTCTCCAGCAGCACGATCTGCGGATCGGCCAGCGCCGCATGGGCATGCGTGCTGCGGCGCGGGAAGACCACCTGGGCCGAGACGTAATCATCGTCCAGCAGCCAGCGCAGCACGTCGATCTCGTGGATCAGGGTGTCGTGGATCGCCATCGGGGTCACGTATTGCTCGGGCACCGAGGGGTTGCGATGCGCGGCATGGACCATCAGCGGCGCGCCGATCTGGCTGTCGACCACCTGTTTCAGCATCCGGTATCCGGCGTCGTAGCGGCGCATGAAACCCACCTGCACCAGCCGTCGGCCTGCGGCGACCTCGGCCTCCAGGATGCGGCGGGCCCCTTCGGCGGTGGTGGCCAGCGGCTTTTCGCAGAACACCGGCTTGCCGGCGGCGATGGCGGCCAGGACATAGGCCTCGTGGGTGGCGCCGGTCGAACAGACCAGCACCGCATCGACGTTGGGATCGGCGATCAGCGCCTCGCCGGTGTCGTGGATGACGGCCTGGGGCGCCAGATCGGCGCCGACGGCTTTGGCGGCCGGGCGGTGATAGTCGCTCAGGGCAACGATCTGCGCGCCGGTCAGCACCCGGGACAGGCGGCGGGTGTGGTCACGGCCGATCATGCCGGTGCCGATGACTCCGATTTTCACAGTCATTTCAGGATCTCACTTGAAATAGGTGTCGATGTAGCGCTGCATTTCCGCACGCATGAACCGGCCGCTCTCGTCGGCCTTTTCTTCCCAGGCAAAGACGCAGGCGGTCATGATCCCGTCAAAGCCCACCTCTGCCAGGGTGCGGTAGAAATCGTCCCAGGGCACTTCACCCTGACCGATGTTGAGGTGCTGGTGGACGCGGGCCTGGGTGCCCGGCGGGTTCAGGATGTAACGCAGCCCCGAGCTGGCCCGGTGGTTGAACGTGTCGGCGATATGCACATGGGCCAGCACGTCGGCGCATTCCTTCAGCATGGCCACGGTATCGTCGCCGAAATAGAAGGTGTGCGGCGTGCAATAGAGGAACCGCACATTCGGGGAATTCACCGTGCGGATCAGATCGACCGAGGGCTGCAGCGTTTCGACCCAGTCTTCGGGGTGGGGTTCGATGTTCAGCTGGATGCCCTCGCGCTCCAACAGCGGCACCAGTTCCTCCATCGAGCGCCACCAGGCGTCCTCGCAGGCCTCGATCCGCGATCCGGTGTGGCAGCAGTAGCAGCTGCCCTTGTCGGGATGCGGGCCGCGGCCGAATTCGCTGTTCATCGTGTCGACACCCAGTTCGACGGCGATCTCGATGGCGCGTTTCCAGTGGCGCACGGCGGCCTGGCGCTCGTCCTCGTCATTCGAGGCCCAGCGGTACATCGGCAGCAGCGAGGCGATGCCGACATGGGCATCCGACAGCGCCTTGCGCAACGCCTTCACCCGGTCGGGGAAGACGCGGGGCGCCTTGAACCATTCCAGGAAATCGGCGCGGGGGCTCAGTTCGATCCAGTCGTAGCCCAGTTCCGCCACTTTCGAGGGCAGCTGTTCCAGGCTCAGGTGTCGGTGCATGAACGGGTCGATGGCAATCTTCATGACAGCTCCGGGGGTCTTTCGGGCATGACCGCTCCGGTCACGCCCGGGGGCGCGTCGGATCGGTGTGCAAGGGGGAAGGGACCGGGCGCTCAGAGCGCCGCGGCGTAGTCCGGTTGGGTCTTGGCGCCGGTGATGTAGGCCACCACCTCTTCGCCGGTGGTGTCGCACACGCGCAGGTTGGCGCAGACCCGACCGCGGCGCCACACGACGATGCGGTCGCACAGGTCCATCACCTGGCGCATGTTGTGGCTGATCAGGATCAGCGGTTCGCCCTGTTCCTTCAGCGTGCGGATGATGTTCTCGACCTGGGCGGTTTCCTGCACGCCAAGGGCCGCGGTGGGTTCATCCATGATCGTCAGCTTGGAATGGAAGGTGGCGGTGCGGGCGATGGCGACGCACTGGCGCTGGCCGCCCGACATGTTCTGGATCGTGTTCGAGATGTTGGGGATCTTCACCCCGGTCTTTTCCAGGCCCCGCAGCGTCGCCTCGCGCATGCCGCGGTAATCCAGGATCGAAAACGGCCCGAGGTTGATCAGGCGCTTCTCGCGGCCCAGGAACAGGTTGTCGGGCACGTCCAGGTGATCGGCCAGCGCCAGGTTCTGGAACACGGTTTCGATGCCGGCCTCGCGGGCCTCGAGGGGGCCGTCGAATTCGACATAACGGCCGTCGAACCAGATCTTGCCCGAGGATTTCTGTTCGACCGCCGTGATCTGACGCACGAAGGTCGACTTGCCGGCGCCGTTGTCCCCCATGATGGCAACATGTTCGCCCTTGCGGATCTCGAAGTTGCAGTCGGTCAGGGCCTGGACGCCGCCGTAATGCTTGGTCAGCCCCTCGGTGCGCAGGATCACCTCTCCCGTATGGGGGGCGGGGTGGCCGGCGCCGCGGATGTTGGTCTGAAGATCGCTCATGACGGTTCTCCTTAGCGGCCGATGGCGGCGCGGCGCTGGCGCCATTGATCCAGCACGACGGCCCCGACGATGATCGCGCCCTTGACCATTTCCTGGTAGTAGGCGTCGAGCTTGAGGAAGGTGAAGCCAGAGATGATGACGCCGAAGATCAGCGCCCCCAGCACCGTGCCCAGGATCGAACCCCGCCCGCCCTGCAGCGAGATGCCCCCGATCACCGCCATGGCGATGGCGTCCAGCTCGTACATCATGCCCATGCCGGATTGCGCCGTCAGGTTCTTAGAGCTGAGCACCAGCGCCGCAATCCCGGTCATCAGCCCGGCCATGGCATAGACCATCACCTTGTGGCGCCCGACGTTGATGCCGGCCATCCGTGCGCCCTGCTCGTTCGAGCCGATGGCATAGGTGTGCTTGCCGTAGACGGTGTATTTCAGGATCAGGTGCGACAGGATGGCCAGGCCCACGAAGATGAAGACCGGTGTCATCCCCTTGCCGATCGCCGCATAGCCCGGGGTCGGGAAGGACACCGGCTGGCCGGCGGTCCACCACTGCGCGGCGCCGCGGGCGGCCACCATCATGCCCAGCGTGGCGATGAAGGGCGGGATACCGGTCCAGGCGATCAGCGCGCCGTTGACGACCCCGGCGGCCAGCCCGATGGCCAGCGCGATCAGCACCGGCAGGATCGTCGGCAGATCCACCCAGCCATTGGCAAAGAACACCGCCCGGCTGTTGGCCATGCCGTTGATGGCGCCGACCTGGGCAAAGCTCATGGCGATCATCGCCGTCATCGCCACCACCGAACCCGAGCTGAGGTCGATGCCGCCGGTCAGGATGACCTGGGTCACACCCAGCGAGATGATCCCGATGATCGAGACCTGAAGGATGATCACCTGCAGGCGCTGGACGTTGAACAGGCCCTCGACATTGTCGCGGGTGTTGAAGATGAAGCTTTCGCCATAAAGCAGCCGGCCGAGGATCTCGAAGGTGGCGACGATCAGCACCAGGGCGATCGCGACCCCGACCTCGGGCGGCCAGCTGCGGCGGGACGTGTCAAAGGCCAGGCCGCCGGTTCCGTGTGTCGTGTCGGACATGGGTTTCCTCCCAGGGGGTGCCCGCCGCGCGGCGGGCCATGCGGGAAGGGGTCGTCCCCTTCCCGGGCGGCACAGATCAGTTCGACTGCACGAAGGTCTTCATGGTCTCGGGGGTGACCAGCTTGAAGGGCACATAGACCTTTTGATCGACCGGTTCCTTGCGGGCCAGCTTCAGCGCGGCATCCAGCGCCCCTGCGCCCTGGCCACCGGCATCCTGGAACACCGTCACGTCCAGATCGCCCCCCGCCATCGACAGCAGCGCATCCTGGGTGGCATCCACCCCACCCACCACGACATCCGCCATCGACACACCGGCGGCCTTCATCGCCTGGATCGCGCCAAGCGCCATCTCGTCATTGTTGGAGATCACCGCATCGAAGGGTTCACCCGCAGACAGCCAGTTCGTCATCATGTCCTGGGCGGCATCGCGCTGCCAGTCGGCGCTCTGCTGGTCGATGATGGTCAGCTTGACGGCGCATTTGCCCTGGTCGATGACGTCATGGATGTCCTGGGTCCGCTGCAGCGCGGCCTGGTTCGACAGGGTGCCCATCAGCACATAGGCGCGGGCGTCGGTCTTGCCGGCGGCCTTCAGCAGGTCGCAGACCTGGATCGTCTCCAGCGTGCCGGATTCGCGTTCGTCCGAGGCGACAAAGGCCTGGTCGGCCGGCAGCGTGTCGATGTTGACCGGCATCCGGTTGACATAGACCAGCGGCACACCGGCGGCCTCGGCCTCGTCCGTCAGGGCCTGGGTGGCCGAGGTATCGACCGGGTTGACGATGATCGCATCGACACCGGTCGCGATGAAGTTCTTCACCTGGTCCAGCTGGCGGGCGACGTCCTCGCGGGCATCTTCGACCTGGATGTCGACACCGTCCATGCCCTTGGCCTTGGCAATCATGCCGTTGCGCAGCACGGTCAGGAAATTGTCGTCGAAGCGCGACATGCTGACGCCGATGGTCTCGGCCTGCGCGGCCCCGGCCAGGCTCACGACCAGCGCGGTCGTGATCAGGTAGGTTTTCATTCTTCAGCTCCTCCAAGCTCTGGCCCGGCCTGCGCCGGTGCCTCCCTGTGCCCGCGGATGCAGGTCTCCGGGGGCCGCATTCCGGGGGGGGAACGGGCCGCACGGGACTGTCTTGCCGCGGGTGACGCGGGATCCTCCTCCGATCCCGCAAGCTGAACTTTCTCCAAACACCGGGCCGGGTCAACGCGCTTGATGACCCGTTTCCCATCATCCTTGATAGAAACGTCACATGAAATGATAGCTTTCTATCAAGACAGGCTTTCCGGGGTATAGATCATCGGAAAGAAGAAGCGCTGGCCGGGGGTTTCCGACAGGCCGTGATCGACCTTGGCAATAGCGAGCGCCAGCAGATCGGTGGCGATCTGGCGGATCGGCGTACCGAAGACGATCGAAACGGTGCCATTCTGCAACCCGCGATGCGATTCCGGGGTCAGTTCGTTGACCAGCAGGGCGCGTTCGCCGGGGGGGCTGTGGCGTTCGAAGGCGCTGATCGCGCCCTCCATGCCACCGCCAGCCACATAAAGCGCCACCAGGTCGGGATGGCGGTGCAGCAGTTCGGTGGTGGCCTCGTAGGTCAGCTGGCGGGTCTCCAGGTTGATCTGCGCCTCGAGCATGCGAAAGCCGCCGTCGACTTCCCGGAAGTAGCTGCGCAGGCCGGTTTCGCGCAATTCATGACCGTGATAGCGGTGGGCACCGACGAAGATCCCCACCTTGCCGGGCCGGGGCGCCACCTTCGAGATCAGCCACCCGGCCGTGCGACCAACCCGCAGGTTATTGAGACCAAAGTAACTTTCCCGCACGCCTTGGGCAAAATCCGACAGCAGCGAAAAGGTCGCGATACCGTCGTCGCGCAGGGCCTGCACTGCGGCGGTGACCTCGTGATGATCAATGCCGGTGGCGGCCACCACGTCGACCTGGCCACGCAGTTTCAGCAGGATCTCGGACAGCTCCTCGGGGCGGGTCGAGGTGGCAAAGACCATCCGGGTGCGGATGTTGCGCGTCAGCGAGGCGCGGGCCTGGGTCTCGATCTCTTCGCGGAAGGCCTGGTAGAAGGCGTGGCGCTCTTTCTGCAGCACCACGCCCAGGCGCAGTTCGGGGCGTTCGTTGACGATCCGGTGGCGGATCGCCTCGGCCCCGTGATAGCCGACGCTCAGCGCGGCCTCATGGACGCGGCGCGCGGTTTCCTCGCGCACCGCAGCGCGACCGGTCATCACCCGGTCGACGGTGGCGACGCTGACATTGGCGGCCCGGGCCACATCGGCGATGGTCGGTCTTTTCATGCTGCCTCCTGATGGCCCGGTGTCCCCGGTGTTGCGGGTCAGGATGTCACCAATGAAAGGCCTTCATCAACCCGGATGAGGGATTTCTTTCATGATCCCCGCGCCGGGCCGCCTCAGGACACCGCAGCCGGGGCACGGGCGGCGTCAAAGCGGATGCCGGTCGCGGCGCGGATCCGGTCCAGCAGCGCCATCGTCGCCAGCGTGTCCGAGAGCGGCCGGCAGGCGGTCTCGGGGCGGCCTTCGGCGATGCAGCGCGCGACCTCGGCCGCCTCGTAGAAAAGCCCCTCGAAATGCCGCCCCGCAGGTTCATCGTAGCGCAGCACCGTGCCACCATCGGCCGAGGCCACCCGGAAACTGCCGGGCAGGTTGAACGGCCCGTCGAAGCTGACCGTGCCGCCGGTGCCGACGATGACGGCATTGGTGGGGGTAAAGCCATAAAGCGTCGTCGACAATGTCCCCTGGTTGCCGGCGGCATCCGACATCACCACCGAAAGCGCCCCATGCACCCCCGAAGGATCAGCCTGGGCCTGCCCGATCATCTGCACCGGCGGCGGCATCAGCCGGGCCAGCAAAGAGACCGGATAGGTGCCCAGATCCAGCAGCGGCCCACCCGCCAGCGCCGGGTTGAAGATCCGGTGATCGCGGGTGAAATGCTCGCCGTAATCGGTATGAACCGACTTGATCTCGCCCAGCAGACCGCTGTCGAAGACCTGCCGCAGCACGTCGAACTTGGGCAGGAAATAGGTCCAGAGGGCCTCGGCCAGGAACAGGCCCCGGTCGCGCGCCAGGTCGATCATCTCGGCCGCCTCGGCCCGGTCCAGCGCCATCGGCTTTTCCACCAGCACGTTGCGTCCGGCCCGCAGCGCCAGGCCGACATGGGCATGGTGCAGGTTGTGCGGCGTCGCGACATAGATCACGTCCAGGCTGTCATCGGCCACCAGCGCCTCGTAGCTGCCATGCGCGGCCCCGATCTGCCAGCGCGCGGCAAAGGCATCGGCGCCGGACTGGCTGCGCGATCCCACCGCGACAATCTGCTGGCGGGTATGGGCACGCACCGAGGCGATGAACTGTTCGGCGATCCAGCCGGTGCCCAGGATGCCCCAGCGAAGCGCCGGGGCCTGCATCGGATCGGGCACGCGCGCGGCGGGCAATGCGGTGGGGAAGGTCATGCGGGTACTCCTTGCCGGTCGTGGGTCCGCGCCGCGCGGACCGTTTCCCATGCCCCCGTCAGAAGAGAGCGTTCCATGGCGTCGATGATGCGGGCGTTCTGCACGCCAAAGTCGAAATCCGGGCTGCACTGCCCGGCGGCAATGCCCTGGATCAGGTCGTGCACCTCGATCACCTTGACGTCGAAATAGCCCAGGCCGCCGCCGCCGAAATCAAATCCGAAGAAGCCGCCGAACTGGGGCACCTGACTGCCCGCCAGCAGTGTCTTGAATCCCCGGTCCGCCTTCGGATCGGTGAACCGGGCGACCTTCAGCTCGTTGAAGCGCTCGCCATCCATCAGGATCGTGCCCTCGGTTCCCGAGACCTCCCAGTAGATGCCAAAGACCTTGCCGGCGCTGACGCGGCTGGCCTCGATCGTGCCGCCGGCACCGCTGGCAAAGCGCACCAACGCCTGGATCTGGTCCTCGTTCTCGACCCTGCGGCGGGGGGCATCGGCCCCGGCCCTGGCGCCATATCCCATGCCGTCAGACGCTTCGGGGCGGGTCGGGAAATAGGTCTGCGCCTGAGCCGTGGCG
This sequence comes from Pseudooceanicola sp. NS-SX9, assembly GCF_057380705.1. NCBI lineage: Bacteria > Pseudomonadati > Pseudomonadota > Alphaproteobacteria > Rhodobacterales > Paracoccaceae > Pseudooceanicola > Pseudooceanicola sp. NS-SX9. The sequence continues at coordinate 297,244 of NZ_JBXXRN010000002.1, forward strand.
GCGCTGATGTCGCCCATCAGGAACTGCGCCACCGACAGCACGTGGCTGCCCAGATCCCCAAGCGCCCCCGACCCCGCATCGGACCGGGTGCAGCGCCAGGAAAACGGCAGGTCGGGATCATTGAAAAAGCCCTGGTCGAACCAGCCGCGGAACCGCATCGGGGTGCCGATCTCTCCGGCGGCGATCAGCTGGCGGGCCAGCATCGCGGCCGGGGTCTTGATGTTGTTGAAGGCCACCATGGTCAGCACGCCCTGACGCCGGGCCGCATCGGCCATTTCCTCGGCCTGTTCCAGGGTCACGGCCAGGGGCTTCTCGCAGTAGACATGCTTGCCGGCGGCGATTGCGGCCAGGGCCATCTCGTGGTGCAGCAGGTTGGGCGAGGTGATGTCGACCACATCAACCCCCGGATCGCGCACCAGCGCGCGCCAGTCGCCGGTGCTGCGGGCAAAGCCCAGGCGCGCAGCGGCGCTGGCTGCCCGTTCCGGCGTGGCATCTGCCAGCAGCGCCAGCCGCGGCACCATCGGCAGGTCGGGATAAAGCATCGCCGCCCGGGCAAAGGCATCGGCATGCGCCTGCCCCATGAAGCCCGAGCCGATCAGCCCGATGTTAAGATCCTTGCGGGTCATGAAGACATCTCCTTTTTCAGGTGGTTGCGGGATCGAACAGGGCCCGCAGGCAGGCACGGCCCCGGGCCACGGTGGCGCGCGGCGGCGCCAGGGCGGGGTCCTGTTCGGCCTCAAGGATCATCCAGCCGCGATAGCCACCCTGCCGGACAAAGCGCACCAGCGGCCCGAAATCGACATCGCCATCGCCGGGCACGGCGAACATGCCCGCGCGCACGCCCGCATTGAATCCCAGGTCGTCGCGGCGGACCTGCGCCATGACGGGCCCGCGCAGGTCCTTCAGGTGGATATGGGCAATGCGCTCGCCGAAGCGCGCGATCAGGCGGGCATAGTCGAACCCCGCCGCTGCGGCGTGCCCGGTGTCCAGCAGCAACCCCACCTCGGGGCCCGCCGCCGCCAGCAGCGCCGAGGTCTCGTCGAAGGTTTCCGCCACCATCATCAGGTGGTGGTGATAGGCCAGCCGCAGCCCGTAATCATCCTGCAGATGGCGGGCCAGCCCGCGCAGCCGTGCGGCATAGGCGGGCACTGCATCGCGCGGCATCCGTCGCCGCTGCGACATCGGCGCATCGAGCGAGGCCATCATGGCGCATTCGCCATAGACCATCACCCCGGCGCCCAGGTCGCGCAGCAGGGCGGCATGGGCGGCGACGGCGGCGATCTCGGTCTGCAGATCGCCCTCGGCCAGCCCACCAGAATGCCAGCCCGAGGCCAGCGCCAGCCCGCGGGCCTGCAGCAGCGGGCCCAGCGTGGCGGCATCGCGGGGAAACTTGCGGCCCAGCTCGACCCCGGCAAAGCCCAGACCGGCGGCCTCGTCCAGGCAGGTCTGCAGCGGGATGTCGCCGCCCAGGTCCTCCAGGACATCATTGGTCCAGCTGAGCGGGCTGACCCCCAGGCGGACGGTTTCGGGCAGAAGGATAGGATCGGTCATGGGGCCTCCTCAGGGCTGCCAGTCGGGGGTCAGGGTGACAACCTGGCCGCGTTGGTGCGACACGATGGCGGCCTCGGCCAGGCGCTGTGCCTCCAGCCCGTCGCGGATTGTCGTCAGCGCCGGGGTGCCGCGCGCGATCAGGGCGATGAAATCCTCCATCTCGGCGGCATAGGCGCGGGCGAAGCGGTCGATGAAATAGCTTTCCGGCGGCGGATGCAGGGCGCCCGATGGTCCCTCGATGCGCATCGAGGTGGCGGCGCGGTTCTCGACGAAGAGGACCTCGTTGGCACAGAGCGCTTCCAGCCGCTGGTCATAGCCCATCGGGCCACGGCGGCAGTTGATCACCTGCGCCATCCGCCCCGAGCGCGTGGTCAGCGTGATCATCAGCGTGTCGATATCGCCCTCGGCGCCGATTTCGGGGGCGATCAGGCAGGCGCCGGTGGCATAGACGGTGGCGATCTCCTCCTCCAGCAGGAAGCGGGCCATGTCCATGTCGTGGATGGCGCTGTCGCGGACCATCCCGCCCGAGGTGCGCACATAGGACACCGGCGGCGGCGCCGGATCGCGCGACTGCATCACCAGATGTTCCAGCCGCCCCGCACAGCCCGAGGCGATGCGCGCCTTGAGCGCCCGGAACGACGGGTCGTAACGGCGCTGAAAGCCCATCATGCAGGGAATGCCTGCCGCCTCGACCCGGGCGCAGGCCTGGCGGGTCAGGGCGAAATCCAGGCTGACGGGCTTTTCGCAGAACACCGCCTTGCCGGCCTCGGCTGCCTGCATCAGCAGCCCGGCATGGCTTTCGGTCGAGCTGGCGATGATGATGCCGTCGATGGCGGGATCGGCAAAGACCGCGCTGGCCGGGGCCAGCCGCGCGCCGGTGTCCTGCAGCAGGGTCGTGCGGGCGGGGCTGTCGATCGGATCGACGATGCAGGCCAGAGTCGCGTCGCGTCGTGCCGCCACCGTGCGGGCATGCACGCCACCGATCCGGCCCGCGCCGAACAGGGCGAGGGTGGGCATGGTCAGATCTCCGTTGAAAGGGCCCGCTCCGTCTCCTCTGCGGGCGGGCCTGCCCCGGATCTAGCAGCGGCGCGCCTGCTCTGGTAGCGATGCTTTGAGGAGATCTCTGCAAGAAAAAAACCATGGGGGATGGACATGGCACGAAAGGCGACGGCGGCGGACGTGGCACGGGCGGCGGCGGTATCCGTGTCGACCGTGGACCGGGTGCTGAACAATCGCGGCGGCGTCGATGCGGACAAGGAACGCCGCGTGCTGGACTGGGCACGCCGGCTGGGCCTGGACCGGGCGCTGGATCAGCGGCCGGCCCGGACGCTGCGGATCGCGGTTCTGGTGCAGCCGCCCGGCAACCCGTTCCATGCCGCGCTGGCGGCGGCGTTCCGCGATGCGGCGCGGGCGATGGCGGCGCTGAACCTGCAGGTGCGGGTGCATCACATCCGCCCCGAGGATCCGGCTGGTACGGCGCGGCTGCTGTCGGGGCTCTGCCCGGGCCACGACGCCGTGGTGATCTGTGTCCCCCACGATCCCACGATTGCCGAGGCGCTGGACGGGCTGATCGCGCGCGACTGCCCGGTGGTGACCCTGGCAACCGAGATCGAGACCCGTGGCCCCCACAGCTATGTCGGGCCCGACAACCGCCAGGCCGGGCGGCTGGCGGCCGAGCTGACGGCGCGGCTGATCGGCCCCTCCGGCGGCGAGATCCTGGTGCTGGCGGGGCTGCTGAGCATGACCGGCCAGGCCCAGCGGGTGGCCGGGTTCCGCAGTACCCTGGCAGAACGGTTCCCGCGCTGCCGGATCGTCCAGCTTCGGGAATTTCACGAGGATCCGGTGCGTGCCGGGCGGATCGCGGAACAGATGCTGCAGGCGAACCCCGCCATCGCCGGGATCTACAATGCCTCATCGGGGGCTGCGGCGGTGGCGGATGCGATCCGCGACGCCGGCCGCCAGCAGGATCTGGTCTTTGTCACCCACGAGCTGACGGCACGCCGCCGGGCGCTGTTGCGGGCCTCAAGGATCGATGCGGTGATCGACCAGGCCCCGGCGCTGGAGGCACGCACGGCGCTGGAACTGCTGGCCGCCCATTTCGGGCGCCTGCCGGTGGCGCCTGACGGCATCACCCCGGTGCAGATCTTCTTTCCCGAGAACTGCCCCGGGGATTAGAATCCGGCGGGCCTCAGCCCTGCCGGGCCGCAGCCTGAAGGTAGCCCGCAAGCTGGTCCTGAACGGTGGCAATCGCCCGGCCCAGATCGTCATCGCCCAGCATGTCCGGCGGGGTCTGGGCCGCGCCCCTGCCGGGGCTGGTCAGATCCGCCAGCATCGCCTGGGTTGCGGCCTGCAGCCGCCCGGCGCGTTCGGCATCGGCCGAGGGCGCCAGCAGCGCATGGCCCGTGACCGCCCCCGCCAGCACCCGCAGCGCCTGCAGCACCCCGCCCGCCTGATCCAGATGGGCATGGCGGCGGCGGCCTTCCAGCAGCTGGCGCTGGCGCACGGTTTCGGCGGCAGTGCTGGCCACACCGGCCTGCCGGCGCAGCGCATCGACCGCATCGTCAAGCGTCCCCGCCCCCACGGCCCCCGCCGCATAGGCCAGGTTGGCCCGTACGGCTTCGGCCAGAACCTGGGGAAAGCGGGTTTCGCCCCGGCCGGGCCACAGCAGCGCCCCCACCCCGAAGGCCACAAGCGATCCCATGGTGTTGTTCAGCGCCCGAGACAATGCGATGCCGCCGCTGGGCATCACCAGCTCGGTCACCAGCACGAACAATGCGCCGACGCAGCCGGTGAAGAGGGTATAGTTGACCCGTTTGCAGGCGATGGTCACCGCAGCCAGCGGCGTGATCACCGCCAGCAGCACCAGCGGACCGGGGTGCAGCGCCATCAGCCCCGAGGCCACGATGCCCCCCGCGATCGAGCCCAGAACGCGCTCCAGCATCCTGGGCCAGGTGGTCGAGAACGCCGGTTGCAGCACCACGATCGTCGCCATCGTCGCCCAGTAGAGGTATTTCACCCCGAAGCCCACGCAGAGCAGATAGGTCACCAGTACCGCCACCGTCAGCCGCACCGCATGGCGCAGGATCGGCGCGGGGATCGCCGGCAGACCGGCACGAAGCGGCGCCAGGGCGGTGTCGGTCGCGGGGGTGCTGGCGCTGATGCGCAGCTGGTCCGACAGCCGCGTGAAGGCGGCGGCGATGGCCACCACGACCCCACGGCTTTCGGCGGCGTCCCGCTCGGCTGCGTGCTTCAGGTCGTCGGCCTCCCAGGACAGGCGATCAGGCGCGGGGGCGCGCAGCATGACCTGGGCCTGGGCCTCCTCCAGCAGAACCGACATCCGGTCCATCTGCTGCGGCAGGCCGCGCAGCGCCTGGGCGGGGGCATGGGCGATCAGGTGGTCAAGGGCGATCATCGCGGCAAAGATCCGGTCCGCGCAGCCCAGCTGCGCCATCAGCGGCCCCTGCCCGTTGCCCTGCGCGAGGATCATGCCACGGGCGCGCTCGATCGCGGCGCGCAGGGCGCGGCGGTGTTCGGGGGCGCGGGCACCGACGGCTTCGCCGGTGCCCAGCCGCGCGCGCATGGCGGCGTTCATCTCGGCCAGGCGGGCAAAGACCGACCCGACCGCCCGGCGCGACGCCCCCTGCGGCCTGAGCCGCCAGATCCGAAAGCAGAACAGCAGCGCCCAGAGGCCGCCCAGCAGGAAGGCCCCCGCCAGTTGCAGCGCCACGCCGGGCGAGCTGGGAAAGCCCACCGCGACGCCCCCCACCACGCAGATCAGCGATCCCGACTGCACGCCCGCCGGTCCGAAGGCGCCGCCAAGCGCGGGCAGGAACATCAGCGGCAGCAGCACCAGGCTGGCCCAGAGCGGCCCGACCCCGGCGCAGGCCGCCCCCAGGAAGGCCGCCAGGGTTCCCGCCGCCACAAAGGCCCCCATGGCGCGAAAGCGCACGCCATCATGGCCGCCCGGATCGCACAGGCAGACCCAGAAGGCCGCGAAGGCCGCCCACAGCAGGCGCGTCTCGCCGCTGGTATAGGCCACCAGCACCATCACCGCGAAGGCGACCGAGGCGCGCAACCCTTCTGCCATGCCGATGTATTCCGGGACCATGCCGAAGGAATACCCCTCCAGCCTGCGGGCCAGCCGGTAGATGGCCGAGCCCGAAGGCGGTGGCAGATGTGCGTGCGGTGTTCGGCTGGCCATGCAGGCGCCCCCCTGGAACTGGTTCGTGCTGGCGCACACCTAGGGCAAGGCGCCGCCGGGGTGAATTGTCGAAAAGGACTTGCTGCCCAGCCATTTGCACATACCGGGCATCAGTCGGGGAAGACGATGGTGTCCTTCAGCACCTCCAGCAGCCAGTCGATGACGACGCGGCTGCGCCGGGTCAGCACCGCCCGCGAGGGGTAGACGATGTGGATCGGCAGCGCCTTCGGCTTCCAGTCGGGCAGCAGATGCACCAGCCGTCCGGCGGCGATGTCGTCCGAGACGATGTAATGTTGCAGCAGCCCCACGCCATAGCCCTGCAGCACCGCCTTGTGGATGGCGTAGCGGTTGTTCAGGCGCAGGTTGCCGGTGATCGGCACGGCGATCGTGTCATCGCCCGCGTCAAAGCGCCATTCGTATTCGTCGGTGTCGCCGGTATAGGCGATGCAGTTGTGGCGCGTCAGCTCGTAGGGCTGGCGCGGGGCGGGATGGGCCGCCAGATAGCCTGGCGCGGCCACCACGTAGCGCCCGTTTTCCGCCGCCAGCCGCATGATCAGCGCAGCATCGCTGACCTCGCCGGTGCGCACGGCCACGTCGATGTTTTCCTCGATCATCGAGCCGAAACCGTCGCGCATCACCAGCTCGATCGAGAGGCCGGGGTAGGCCGCGCGGAATTTCTCCATCCGCGACAGGAAGAACAGCCCGAAGGCCACCGTCAGCCCGATCCGCACCCGACCCGAGACCGCGCTGCCGCCGCCTTCCAGCGCCGCATCGGCCAGTTCGGCGGCCTCGATGGCGGCGCGGGCGGGTTCCAGCAGGTCGCGGCCCGGGTCGGTCAGCGCGATGCCACGGGTGGTGCGATGCAGCAGCGCCACGCCGTAACGCTCTTCCAGCATCGAGACATGGCGGGCGACGGCGGGCTGGCTGATGCCCATCTCGCGCGCCACCTGCGACAGCGACCCGGTCGCGACGGCGCGTTCGAAGATGCGAAAGGCGGTGATCTGGTCCATGATATCCCCTTGCGCCACACGAAAACGTGTGAAGATCCCGGGTGGTTTCCCGGTCAGTTAAACGATTTCCGTTGAGCGGATCAAAGTTTTTCCGGGGTTAGCAGCGCCGGGCCGGGCTTTTATGTGTCTTTGCAACAACGTGGCCATCGGGCCGCGCCCCCCACCCCGTCGCAGGCCCCCCGCGGGACACCGCGCCAAGACAGGAGAACCGCCATGGGTTCCGCTTTCCTCGACATTCCCGTTGCCCCGAACCAGGTCTTTGCCGCCGACAAGGTGGGCAGCAACGCGGGCTTTCTGGGCGTCCTGAAAGAGATCGTCGGCGCCCCCCACCTGCTGACCAGCCCCGAGGCCACCCGGCCCTACCGCACCGGCTTCCGCTTTGGCTCGGGTCCGGTGATCGCGGTGGTGCGGCCGGGATCGCTGGTGGAACAGTGGCGGGTGTTGCAGGCCTGCGTCGCGGCGGACAAGATCGTCATCATGCAATCGGCCAACACCGGCCTGACCGGCGGCTCTACCCCCGATGGCAGCGACTATGACCGCGACGTGGTGATCATCAGCGTCACCCGCATCGCCGGCATCCACCTGCTGAACGAGGGGCGCCAGGTGGTCTGCCTGCCCGGATCGCGCCTCTACGAGCTGGAGGACATGCTGCGCCCGCTGAACCGGGAGCCGCATTCGGTCATCGGGTCCTCGTGCATCGGCGCCTCGGTGCTGGGGGGGATCTGCAACAACTCGGGCGGGGCGCTCATTCACCGCGGGCCGGCCTTCACCCAGCTGTCGCTTTACGCGCAGGTCGATGCGCAGGGGCATCTGCATCTGGTGAACCACCTTGGCATCCGGCTGGGCGGCAGCCCGGAGCAGATCCTGACCCGGCTGGAAAAAGGCGATTTCACCGCCGCCGATGTCGATAATGCCAGCGGCCGGGCAGCATCCGACCACAATTACGCCGCCCATGTCCGCGATGTCGAGGCCGACACCCCCGCGCGCTTCAACGCCGACCCCTCGCGGCTGTTCGAAAGCTCGGGCAGCGCGGGCAAGGTGATGCTGCTGGCAGTGCGCCTTGATACCTTCGAGAAGGACGCCCAGACTGGTGTTTTCTACGTAGGCTCCAACGATCCCAAGGACCTGGAGGACATCCGCCGCCACATGCTGGCCAACTTCACCTCGCTGCCGGTGTCGGGGGAATATGTCCACCAGCACGCCTATCGCCTGGCCGAGACATACGGCAAGGACACCTTCCTGGCGATCCAGTACCTGGGCACCGGCCGCATCCCCAGGATGATGGCGCTGAAGGCGCGCTTCGATGCGGTGGCCTCGCGGTTGAGGTTCCTGCCCGCGAACCTCAGCGACCGGCTGATGCAGGCGGCAAGTGCGTTGTTCCCGGCGCATCTGCCCAAGCGGATGACGGACTACCGCGACCGCTACGAACACCACCTGATCATCAAGATGGGCGGCACGGGCATTGCCGAGGCGCGCGACTACCTGTCGTCGATCTTCCCCTCGGACATGGGCGATTTCTTCGAATGCACCCCGGAAGAGGGCACCAAGGCCTTCCTGCACCGCTTTGCCGTGGCGGGGGCCGCCAACCGCTACCGGGCCGTGCACACCCGCGAGGTCGAGGACCTGCTGGCGCTCGACATCGCGCTGCGGCGCAATGATCAGGACTGGGTGGAAAGCCTGCCGGCCGAGATCGAGGCCCCGATCCTGCACAAGATCTACTATGGCCACTTCTTCTGCCACGTCTTCCACCAGGAATACCTGATCGCCAAGGGCCATGACGTGATGGCCCTGGAAGAGCAGATGTGGGAGATCCTGGACCACCGCGGCGCCGAATACCCGGCCGAGCACAACGTCGGCCACCTCTACCACGCCAAACCGGCGCTGGAGCGGCACTATCGCACGCTCGACCCGACCAACAGCTTCAACCCCGGCATCGGGCGCACGACGAAGCGCGCGAACTGGAGCGGCGGCAATGCCTGCGGCTGCGGCCACGATCACTGAGCACGACCACTGAGGCCGCGGGTCAGGGGTGCCGGGCGGGATCCGGCACCGGCCCCAGCGAACCACGCAGGATCAGCGGAGTCTCGACCAGCTCGGCCCCGGGCGGGCTGGTGTCGCCACTGATGCGGGCAATGATGCGTTCGGCCGCGAGGGTGCCGAAACGGTAGGTCGGCTGGTCGATGACGGTGATCGCGGGTGAAGTGACCCGCGTCCAGTCGGCATCGAACCATGACACCAGCGACAGATCCCGGGGCATCATCAGCCCCCGGGCGCTGAGGGCGCGGAAGACCTGCGCCCCCACCAGGCTGTCCGAGGCCAGGATCGCCGTGATTTTCGGGGCTTGCGCCAGGATGCGCGCCACCACGCCTTCGGTCGCAGCGGAACCGGCGGCGCCGGTAAAGACCGCCCCGCGCCAGTCCTGCCCGGCAGGCGCCCCCGACAGGAAGCCCGCGATGCGTTCGCGCACCGCGGAAATCCGAACCTCGTCCAGCGCCTTCAGCCGGGGTTCCGCCGTCTGCACCGCCGAGACATAGGCGATGTGGCGATGCCCCAGCCCCTGCAGCCGTTCCACCAGCGCCCGTGTCGCGCGCCGGTCGTCGCCGCAGATCGCATCCGCCCCCAGCCCCTCGGCGCGGCGGTCCAGCGTCACCACCGGCGTGCCGCCCGCCATGGCCCCCGCCAGATGCGCCACGTCGCGGTCATCGGTGGGCGCCACGATCAGCCCCTCGACCTGCTGCGCCAGCAGGATTTCGACCAGGCGGCGTTCCTGGGCGATCTCCTCGCCGGAATTCGAGATGATCACGTTCAGCCCCGCCGCCCGCGCCCGGTCGCTGATGCCGCGTACCGCACGAGAGAAGAAGGCGTTCTCGATATCGCCCACCACCACGCCGATCAGCCCGCTGCGCCCGGTGCTGACTGATCGGGCCAGCTCGTTCGGGCGATAGCCCAGCTCCTGCGCCGCCTGCAGCACCGCCTCGCGGGTGCGGTCACTGGTCACGCCGTAGCCGCCCAGCACCCGCGCCGCCGTTGCCTTCGACACGCCCGCCGCCCGTGCCACATCCGCAACCGTCAGCTTCTTGCTTCGTGAACTCATCTTCGCCTTTTCCCCGGGGCCGGTCGGATTTTCCTATCCTGCCTCTTGACGGGAGGCAAAACAAACATGCAGCATGAACCTATTGAGACCGGTATCAACTGCCTTGGGACCGGTCTCAAGATGCAAAATGGAAAAATCCAACGCAGACCGACAACAGTGGAGATCCCGATGACCCTGACCCTGCTGCGCCGCCTTGCGCGCCCTGCCATGGCGCTGGCTGCGGCCGTGACCCTGACGGGTGCGGCCCAGGCCGATGATGCCAATCCCTACAACCTGATCGAACCGGGCACCGTGATGGTGGGCTCTCTGGGGGATGCGAAACCCTATGCCTTCACCACCGCCACCGGCGAATTCACCGGCTTTGACGTGGAACTGCTGAGGAACGTCCTGGGCCGCATGGGCATCAAGCCCGAGCAGATCCAGTTCACCGGCCAGGAATTCGCGGCCCTGCTGCCGTCGGTGGCGAACGGGCGCTTCGACATTGCCGCCGCCGCCATCGGCATCACCGATGCGCGCAAGAAGGTCGTCGATTTCTCGGACGGCTATCTGGCGGGCTACCTGTCGGTGCTGTCGGGCGAAAAGGCCATCACCGAGGATCCCAAGACCCTGGCCGGCAAGCGGCTGGGCGTGGTGCAGGGCACGCTGCAGGAAATGTACGCCAAGACGCATTTCACCGACACTGCGATCGTCCAGTTCCCCGACAACAACACCGGCATCGCGGCGCTGAACAACGGCACCATCGACGCCCAGTTCCTGGATTACGAAGCCGCCAAAAGCTACGCCGAGCGCTACAAGCTCGAGATCAAGGAAAACATCCCCTCCTTCGATGCCCCCGCGGGCTTTGCCGTGCATCCCGGCAACGACGCGCTGCGCGAGGCGCTGAACAAGGCCCTGCACGAGGCGATGCAGGACGGCACCTGGAAAACCCTCTACCAGAAATGGTTCCCCGGCTCGCCGATGCCCGAACAATACCTGCCCGCCAAGGGCTGATCCCCGCTTGCTGATCCCCGCTTGCTGATCTTCGGGGGGGGCCGCCTGTCCGGCCCCCTCGCCTCTCTCTCACTCATTTCAAGAACGGGCCCCCGGGGCCTGCGGAGCATTCCTCATGTGGTTGGAAAACCTCCAGCGCACCTTCCTTGATTGGGGCGCAATGGCCGAGATCCTGCCGGTCATGATCACCACGGGCCTGAAGAACACGCTGATCCTGGCGGCGGCCTCGACGGTGCTGGGCACGCTGATCGGCATCGTGCTGGCGGTCATGGGCATTTCGCGATCCGCCTGGATCCGCATCCCGGCCCGGGTCTATACCGACATCTTCCGCGGCCTGCCCGCGATCGTCACCATCCTGCTGATCGGACAGGGCTTTGCCGTCATCGGGCGGCATCTGTTCGGGCCCTCGCCCTACCCGCTTGGCATCCTGGCGCTGTCGCTGATCGCCGGCGCCTATATCGGAGAAATCTTCCGTTCCGGCATCCAGGCCGTGCCCACCGGCCAGATGGAAGCCTGCCGCGCCCTCTCGATGAGCTATGGCCAGGGCATGCGCCTGATCGTCGTGCCACAGGGCATCCGCCGGGTGCTGCCGGCGCTGGTCAACCAGTTCATCGGCAACGTCAAGGACAGCTCTCTGATCTATTTCCTGGGGCTGCTGGCCTCGGAACGAGAGATCTTTCGCGTCGGCCAGGATGCGGCCGTGGTCACCGGGAACCTGTCGCCGCTGCTGCTGGCGGGGGTCTTCTACCTTGTGATCACAGTGCCGCTGACGCATCTGGTGAACTTCATCGACCACCACCTGCGGACCGGTCGGCGCCTGTCGAACCTGCAACCGGCCTCGGGCCTTGAGGAGGTCGAAGAACTGCACAAGGCCCCCGCCTCGGACGCGCCGCGCTTTGACGGCGGCAGCCTGGCGATCCGCGGCCTGCGCCTGTCCTATGGCCAGATGGAGGTGCTGCGCGGCATCGATCTGGACATTCCCAAGGGATCCGTCACCTGCATCATCGGGCCGTCGGGGTCGGGCAAGTCGACGCTGCTGCGCAGCCTGAACCGCCTGGTCGAGATGAACGCCGGAGAGGTCACGCTGGACGGCGCCGACATCCGCGCCATGAAGCCCGAGACCCTGCGCGCCAAGATCGGCATGGTTTTCCAGCACTTCAACCTGTTCCCGGACCACACGGCGCGGGAAAACATCATGCTGTCGCTGACCAAGATCAAGCACCTGCCCCGCGCCCAGGCCCGCCGCATCGCCGATGCGCGTCTGGCCGATGTGGGTCTGGAGGGGCGCGGCGATCACCGTCCGGCGAACCTGTCGGGCGGCCAGCAGCAGCGCGTCGCCATCGCCCGTGCCCTTGCCATGCAGCCCGAGGTGGTCCTCTTCGACGAGGTGACAAGCGCCCTCGATCCCGAGCTGGTCAAGGGCGTGCTGAACCTGATGGCGGATCTGGGGCGGCGCGGCATGACCATGGTCGTGGTCACCCACGAGATGGGCTTTGCCCGTCAGGTGGCCGACCAGATCGTCTTCATGGACGAGGGGCGCATTGTCGAATCCGGCACGCCCGAACAGCTTTTCACCGAACCCAGGACCGAGCGGCTGAAGAAATTCTTCGCCGAGGTCCTCTGACTGCCGAAAGGACATCACATGACACCGCTTCGCTGGGGGATCCTGGGGGCTTCGGGCATCGGTCGCAAGGCCGTGCTGCCCGCGATGGTCGCAAGCGACCTGTGCCAGCCGCTGGCCATCGCGTCCCGCGATCTGGCCAAGGCCCGCGCCATGGCCGACACCTTCGGGATTCCGCGCGCCCATGACAGCTATGACGCGATCCTGGCCGATCCCGAGATCGAGGCCGTCTACATCCCGCTGCCCAACCACCTGCACGTCCCCTGGGCGATCCGCGCCATGGAGGCGGGCAAGGACGTGCTGTGCGAAAAGCCCCTGGCGATGACCGTACAGGCGGCCGAGCAGGCCGCCCTTGTCGCCCAGCATACCGGCCGCCGCCTGGTCGAGGCCTTCATGACCCGCCACCATCCCCAGTGGCACAAGGCCCGCGCGCTGGTCGAAGAGGGCCGCATCGGAGAGCTGACCGCCATCCAATGCCTGTTCAGCTACGCCAACCGCGATCCCGCCAATGTCCGCAACCAGGCCGACATCGGCGGCGGCGGCCTTTACGACATCGGCTGCTATGCCGTCGACACCGCGCGGTTCTTCTTTGGATCCGAGCCCCTGCGCGGCGATTGCCTGATGGATCTGGACCCGGCCTTCGGCACCGACCGGCTGGCGACCGGGCTGTTGGGCTTTGACGGCGGGCGGCACCTTTCGTTCACCGTCGCCACGCAATCCAGCCTGGCGCAGTCGCTGGTGCTGCTGGGCTCGGAAGGGCGGATCGAACTGGATGCCCCGTTCAACTGCCCGCCCGACCATGTGGCGCAGCTGGTGCTGGATCCCGGCGCCGACCTGCTGGGAACGGACCGAGAGGTCTTCGCGATCCCCGCCACCGACCAGTACCGCGCGCAGCTGGATGCCTTCGTGCGCGATGTGCGCTCGGGCGCCGATCCCGCCCCCGCCCGCGCCGAATTCCGCGCCAATGCCCGCGCGCTGGAGGCCCTGACCCGCGCCGGTCATGCCCCCGCCACGGATCCCCTTTCGACCTCCCAAGACCTGCAAGGAAACTGACCATGCCCCGTCCCCCCTTGAACCGCCGTTCCGCCGTGATCATCGGCGGCGGTATCTTCGGCACCTCGACCGCGGTGCAGCTGGCCCGGATGGGCGTTGCCGTGACGCTGATCAACGACGGGCCGCTGGCCAATGGCGCCTCGGGGCGCTCTCTGGCGTGGCTGAACACCGCGCGGCGGCGCTCGGCGCCCTATCACCGGCTGCGGCAGGCCGGGATCGAACGCTACCGCGTGCTGGCCGACCAGCATCCGGGTGCGCCCTGGCTGTCGTTTGCCGGCGGCCTGACCTGGGATGCCGACGATGCCGCGAACGAGATCGCCGCGATCTACCGCTTTGAACGCGACCTGGGCTATCAGGCGCATCTGCTGTCGGGCGAGGAGGTCTCGGACCAGTTCCCCGGCGTCGACGGCAGCACCGTCACCGCCCCCGGCGCGATCTTCAACCCGAACGAGGGCTGGGTCGACCTGCCTTCGCTGATCACCCTGCTGGCGGGCGAACTGGTGCAGCTTGGCGGCACTGTCGTCACCGATGCGGGCGCGGCCCAGCCGCTGGTGGAAAACGGCCGCGCAGTCGGTGCCAAGGCGGCCGATGGCCGGACCTTCACCGCAGATGCGGTGCTGCTGGCCACCGGCCCCGCGGTTCCGGCCATGGTCGCGCCCTTCGGCATCACCATCGGCGACGACACCCCGATCGCCCTGCTGCTGGAGACCGAGCCGCTGGATCACCCGCTGAAGGCGGTACTGAACACCCCCCGCGTCGCCATCCGCCCCACCCCCGAGGGCGCCTTCTTCCTGGATTCCGGCTGGTCCGAGGAAGAGGTCGTGATCCACGATGACGGCACCTGGGAGGCCCGGCCCTCGACCGTCGAGGGGCTGATCGCGGCGGCGCAAGAGGTCCTGTCGCCCAAGCCCGCACTGAAGGTCAAGGCCGTGCACATGGGCCCCAAACCCATCCCCGGCGGCGGCGAGCCGGTCTTCGGCGAACTGGCCGAGCTGCCCGGCTGCTACGTGGCGTTCTCGCATTCCGGGGCGACCTTGGGGCTGATCATCGGCGAAATCCTGGCCGAGGAAATCGCCCTCGACCTGCGGCACCCGATGCTGGCCACCTTCCGCCCCGAGCGTTTCGCCCGCACCCCGGTCGAGGCCTAGGCCCGCACGACCGGGCCCCGCGTCACCTGGCGCGGGGTCAGGCGGATGCGCCGGGCGGGGCCTTGCAGCCCGGCGATACGCTCCAGCAGCATCCGCGCGGCGGTTTCGCCCATCTGGCGGCGCGGCTGCGCCACCGCCTCGATCCCGGGCGGCAGGAACCGCATCCAGTCGAGGTCGTCGAAGGCCACCGGCGACAGCGCCTGCGGCATCTGCAGCCCGGCCCCGGTGATTGCGGCCATCGTGCCTTCGGTCATCAGCCCGTCGGCGGTGAAAAGGGCCTGCGGCCGGTCGGGACGGGCCAGCAGCCGGGTGGCCGCGTGCAGCGCATCCTTGGTCGAAGAGCTGTTCACCCGGGCGATCAGCGACACCTCCAGCACCACACCCGCCGCGTCATGGGCGTGGATATAGCCCATGAAACGCTGCCAGCTGGGATGGATTGCCGCCCGTTCGGCGGGACGGCTGCGGGCCAGCGCGACAAAGCTGCCCAGATCGCGCCAGGGGCCGGAATGCAGTTCCGCCACCATGCCATTGCGCCGGTGCCCGGCCGCGATCAGGTGCGCCACCGCGGTTTCGGCCGCCCCGACATTGTCGATGCCGACGCTGTCGGCGGCAAGGCCCGCGACCTCTCGGTCGATCAGCACCAGCGGCATCTTGGCGGCCAGACGGCGCAGATGTGCCGCCCCTTCGGTATCGCAGGGCGAGACGATCAGCCCGTCCACCTGCTTTTCCTGCAACAGCCCCGGGGCGGTGCGCTCGGTCTCGACGCGCTTGTCGCTGTTGGTGATCAGCAGGCCGATCCCCTCGGCCTCCAGCACATCCGAGACGCCGCGCAGGATCTTGGCGTAGAACGGGCTCTGGATATCGCCGCGACGACGCCGATGGTGCGGGTCCGGCCGGTGATCAGGCTGCGCCCAGCTGGTTGGCGCGATAGCCGAGCGCCTCGGCCGCCTCCATCACCCGGTCGCGCATCGGGCCGCTGACATAGCCGTAGCTGCCCAGCACCCGGCCCGCCGCGCCACGTCGGCAATCGTCGCCCTGCGCCTGTCGTTCATCCCGCGCCCTTTCGTTGCTGGCGCCGTCCTGCGCGCGCCGCCCCCCGTTCCCAAGCGAGTTTCCCCGCAGCCGCTGCATTTCCGCGCCGGGACGGCAGATGTCCTTGACGCCGGGCAAATCGCTATGAGAACCCTCTCATATCCTCCCGCGTCCCGCCCCCGGCAGCAAGCACAAGCCGGAACGGAGAACGGGATGAAGACGAACCACCTTTGGGCTCAGGCCCTGGCCCTGGGCGCGCCGCCAGCGATGGCCGACGTGATCCCCGCGCCGCACGACGAGGTGCCCGCGACCTACCAGAAGGGCATCACGGTTGCCGTCTTCAACGACCGGCCGCCGGACGAATTCCTGCAGGACGACCCCCTGGTCGGCTGGAGCGTTGACCTCGTCCATGCGATCTCAGATCGGGGTGCCCTTCACCTATACGGGGACCAGTTTCGACGCGGTGATCCCGGGGCTGATGGCCAGGCGCTTTGCTGCGGGTCTTGCCTCGTTCGGCAGCACGCCCGAGCGCCTGCAGCAGCTGGATTTCGTGCCGCAGCGCAAGATCGGCACCGCCTTCGGCCTGCCCGTCGGCCGCCCGCTGAAGATCGCCAGGGCAACCGATGTCTGCGGCCATACCGTGGCCGTGATCTCGGGGTCGTGGGACAACCAGCTGCTGGACAAGCTGAATGCCTGCGGCGGCGGCGGCCTGCCCCCGGTCACGATCCGGCAGCACCGAACCCGGAACCCGGCCGAGCTTGCCGTGCGGTCGGGCCGCGCCGAGGCGCCCCTCGCCAGTTCGGCCAAGATGGCCTGCATGGCGCAGCAGACCGGCCAGTTCCGGGTCTCGGATCTGATGCCGGAGGCGATCCATGCCAACATCGGCGTCCTCAAGGGCAGCCCGCTGGGCAGGGTCTTTGCCGATGCCATCCAGAGCATGATCGACGACGGCAGCTATCAGAAGATCATGGCGAAATGGGGCATGGATGACAGCGGAATGCTGACCCATGCCAAGACCCGATATCCACGTGACCCGGCCGGTGCCGGTGCGCAATTACGGTCAGTGGGCCGACGGCGCGGTCCTCCGGCGGCGCGGTCCTGATCGTGCTGGCGGCGCTGATGCTGAAAAGCCTGGGCAGCAATGCCAACATGCAATGGCCCGTCGTCGGCCACCACCTGTTCGAGCGCCACATCCTGGCCGGGCTGGGCATGACCATCCTGCTGAAGGTGCTGGCGATGGTGATCGCGCTGGCATCCAGGCCGTGGCCCATGGCCCGGCCGAGGCCTGCGCCACGCTGGGCATGACCCGGGGCCAGACGCTGCGACGGATCGTGCTGCCGCAGGCGCTGCGCATCGCCATCCCGCCGATCGGCAATGACACGCTCTCGATGCTGAAATTCGCCTCTCGGGTCGGCGTTCTGGCGCTGCCGGACGTGCTCTATTCGGCGCAGATGATCTATGCCCGCGCCTGCCAGACGATCCCGCTGCTGGTGGTGGCGACGATGCGCCAGCTGGCTGACGAGGGCACCACGATGATCGTCGTCACCCACGAGAGGATGTTTGCACGCGATGTCGCCGATCACCCGATCTTCATGGAGGGCGGCGTCATCGTCGAACAGGGCGATCCGCGCGCCACCATGACCCGGCCCCGGCACGAGCGCACCCGCGCCTTCCTGTCGCGCGTCCTGTCCCAGGCGCACCAGGCCGCGGCCCTGCCGCCGGCTGGCCATGGGCAACCGGCGGTCCAAAAGAGAGCTGCCTGGTGGTGACGCCCCCCGGGGGGCCTTGCGGTGCGACGACGGGCACGCCTGACCAAGGCCCCTTGACCGGATGGCGACTTCAGCCCGCAGCCTCCAGACGGGCGCGCAGGGCCTGTGCCGTGAACAGGTCCAAATGGCCGCCGCCGGCATTCTTGTAGATGGTGATCTGGCTGTCGCAGGTCCGCCCCGGATGCAGGCCCTGCACCAGCGCATAGGCATCCGCCTGCACCGCATCCCAGCCGATCACACCGGCGGCCACCGGTTGCGCCAGATCGCCCGCATCCTTCATGCCGTCGCGGCTGTCGATGAAGATCGTGCCCCGGGTCATGCAGGCATCGTCGGCCTCGCGCATGTCGGGCAGGTAGGCGCCGACCAGATCCAGATGGGCGCCGGGCTTCAGCAGGGCGCCCTTGACCAGGGGCGCGCGCGACATCGTCACGCAGGAAATCACGTCGGCCCGCGCCACCGCCGCATCCAGGTCCCCGACGGCGCGGATGCTGCAGCCGGGCTGATGCAGCCGCGCGGCCAGCGCCTCGGCCCGGGCGGCGGTGCGGTTCCAGATCAGCACCTCGCGGATCGAGGGGCGCGCGGCGCAATGGGCGGCGATGACATGCGGTGCCAGCCCCCCCGCCCCCAGCACCAGCAGCACCTGCGCATCGCTTCGGGCCAGAAGCTGGCTGCCCATGCCGCTGTCGGCTGCGGTCTTGCGGAAGGTCATTGCCTCGCCATCCGCCACCAGCAGCGGCGCGCCGGTCCCGGGGTCGAAGACCGCCACCAGCCCCTGGACGCTGGCCTGCGGCGGATCCATCGACAGGTTGCCGGGAAACACCCCCACCAGCTTGGCGGCGATGGCCCGGCCGCCCTGCCAGCCCAGCAGGCTGACGAACTGGTTGCCGCTGCCCGAGGGGTCGTCGGCGACGATGTAGTCGCCCAGCGGCGGGGCGTCGCGATGGGCCTCTCTCAGGGCGGCGATCAGGGTGGGATAGTCCAGCAGGTCATGGACCTGTTCGGCGGTGACAAGACGCATGGGGGGCCTTTCGCTCAGCTGCGCAGGGAATAGATGATGAGGTGGGTGGGCGTGACCAGCCGCAAGAAGGCCAGGGGATCCCCGGCCGCATCCAGCACGGTCTTGTCGATCCGGTAGACCGGCTGGCCGGGGTCGATCCCCAGGTGGCGGCGTTCGTCGGGATCGGCAAAGCCCACGTTGATGAGGCGCTGCGCCCCCTCGGGCACGGGACCGCCGGTGGCACGCAGGCTGCGGAAGAACGAGGCGCCGGCGCGCACCGGTTCCGCGACGTCCGGCAGCCGGACGAGATCGAAGAACAGGTGCTCCAGCGACAGGGGGCGGCCGCCGACCCGGATCATCCGGTCGATGCGCACCAGCGGCCCCGCCCCCAGCACCGCGGCCCCCGCATCGCGGGCACCTTCCGTCACCGAGAGCACCTGATGTTCGACCGCGCCCTGGTCCTCGAAGGCCTCGGCGAAGCCCGCCAGCGCCACCAGCGTCTGGCGGATCTTGCGCCGCGCCACCACTGTGCCCCGGCCCTGCTGGCGGATCAGCAGCCCCTCGTCGCACAGCGCCTTCACCGCGCGGCGCAGGGTGATGCGGCTGACGCCCATCTCGGCGCACAGCGCCGGTTCCGGCGGCAGGAAACTGCCCTCGGGCCAGATGCCCGCGCCGATCCGGGCCGCCAGACGCTGCCGGACCTGCGCATAAAGCGGCGCCAGCGGATCCACCTGTTCCAATCAGGGCCCCTTCGTCAGCAATCGTGCAGTTTCTTCATGTAGCGCCGCGCCGCCAGCATCTTCTGGGCATGCAGGTCTGCGATCTTGTAGGCGAGGCCAGCAGTTCGGGCAGCTGGTCGTGGCCGTCCTTCAGCGCCACGATCCCCATCACCAACTGGTGGATCCGGGCGTGGTTGCTGTTTTTCGCGCCGTTCGGCGTGCCGGTGGTATAGGGCGCCTCGAAACCCACGACATGATCGACGGCCCGCGCCCTCGGTCGTCAGCCCCACCGTCAGCGCGCCGTCCTGCCGGGCAAAGGCCGTCGCGGCCACGGCTTCCTTGGTCGTGCCGGTCATCGAACACAGGATCACCAGCGCCCCGGGCGGCGCGGCGCGCGGGTGGTGAATTTGGCCGCGTTCAGCCCATCCGAAGGCAGGTCAGAGTGCTGGTCCAGAAGGAATTTCGCAGGATGCATGATCGAGATGGCGCCGCCGCAGGCCTCGAAGAAGACATGCGATATCGGGCGCTCGGCCAGGGTCGTCAGCGCCTGGGCGACGCCGGGATCAAAGGCGGGATCAAGGGCAGGCAGGGGCATCGGGACCTCCGGCAACTATATGACGTCCCATGACGTATTGGACGGCTCGGCCGTGCGTCAATCCCGGCCGCGCCCGTCATGACAGTGCGGCAGTCCAACTGAGAAAGCTCTCACATACCTGGCTGAGGAATTGGGCAGCCGTTACTTGTGAGGTGCGGAGACAACGTGGTGGTTTGCTATGCCGATCAGGGACGGATGTTTCCGGGCGGCAACACGCCCAATGTCGCGGCCCAGTTCGTGCGGGCGGGGCGCGGCCTGTTGCGGGGCGGTGGCAGAGGATGCCGCGGGCCCGCACATCCGCGCCAGCCTTCAGGCCGGAGGGGGGCGACGTGTCGGGCCTGTGCACCCTGCCCGGCCATACCGCCTTCTGCCTGATCGGCCCCCGCAACGGCGAGCGCGCGTTCCCGGGCGCGAACCTGGGGGCCTCGATCATCGCACCGGCGACGGAGGGCCTGGCGCGGATCGCCGCAGCGGATGCGGTGCATACCGGGCGCTTTAGCCATGTCAATGCGCATCTCGGCGCCTTTGCCGCCCGCACGCGGCTGTCCTTCGATTTCGCGGTGATCCGCGATCCGGGGCCGTTCGCGGCACTGGCACGGCTGTGCTTCCTGGCCAGTTTCTCGGGCGGGGATCTGGAGGTGGCCGGGGCCCGCGCGCTGAAGGATCATGCCTGGCCTCGGGGGCCGGCTGGGTTCTGATGACGCGCGGCGCCGAGGGGGCCTCGGCTGGCCGGGCCAGATGGCCTTTTCACCACCCGGCCCGCACCCGGGCAGGTGCTGGACAGGCTGGGGGCGGGCGACAGCTGCATCGCCCGCACGCTTTTCGGGCTGCTGACGGCCGAGGTCCCTGGCACGGTGCTTGCCGCCGCCGCCCGGGCGGCCATGCGGGCGGATTTGGCCATCCGGCACCGCTGCAGGTCGATGAAAGCCGCGCGCTGCCGCTTTCCGCCCTTTACCGCGATCAGGAAACCGCCCGCGCCTGAGCGGTCAGATCACCATGCAGACGGTCTTTTCCTCAAGGTAGTTCGACAGGCCCGCCAGGTTGTTTTCCACCCCCCAGCCCGAAGCCTTGATGCCACCCTTCGGCAGCTCGGGCGAGAAATAGCTGTGGCAGTTCACCCAGACCGTGCCCGCCCGTATGGCTGCCGCCATCCGGTGCGCCGCCGACAGCTCCTGCGTCCAGACCGAGGCCGCCAGCCCGTATTCGGTGTCATTGGCCAGTGCCAGCACCTCTTCGACGTCATCGAAGGGAGTGACGGCGGTGACGGGGCCAAAGATCTCTTCTTTCATCAGGGGCATGTCCGGGGTGGCGCCGGTGATCACGGTGGGGGCGTAGAAGGCGCCGCCCGGGCTGGTGCCCCCCGACAGGACCTGGGCGCCCGCAGCAAGGCCGCCCTCGACGTAAGAGGCGACGCGGGCCGCCTGGGCCTCGCTGACCAGCGGACCCAGATCGCTTTCGGGGTCAAGGCCATGGCCCAGCGACAGCCGCGCGGCCTCGGCCGCCAGCCCCTCGCAGAAGCGGTCATAGATCCAGCGGTGCACGTAAACGCGCGATCCCGCCACGCAGACCTGACCGGAATTGGCGAAGATCCCGCGCGCCACCCCCGGCACCGCCAGCGCCATCTCGGCATCGGGCATGACGATGGCGGGGCTTTTGCCGCCCAGCTCCAGCGTCAGTTTCTTGAGGTTGCCGCGCGCCGATCCCAGCAGGATCCGCCCCACCTCGGTCGAGCCGGTGAAGGCCACCTTGGCGACGCCCGGATGGCGGGCCAGCGCATCGCCCACCTCGTGGCCAAAGCCCGTCAGCAGGTTCACGACGCCTGCGGGCAACCCCGCCTGCTGCATCAGCTGCACCAGACGGATCGCGGTCAGGGATGTTTCCTCGGCCGGTTTCAGCACCACGGTGCAGCCCGCGCACAGCGCCGGCGCCAGCTTCATCGCGGCCATCAGCATGGGTGAATTCCACGGCGTGATCGCCGCCACGACACCGATGGGTTCGGGCCGGGTATAGGCCATCACCTGCCTGCCCTTCGGCGCATAGCCGATCGAGGGGGTGATGGTCTGGCCATGGATCTTGGTCGCCAGCCCCGCGTAATAGCGAAACTGCGCCGCCGAGGCCGGGATCTCGGCAAAACGTGCGGTGGCGTAGGTCTTGCCCTGATCGAGGGTTTCCAGCTCGGCCAGCTCGTCCGCATGGGCGTCGATCAGATCGGCGATCTTCCACAGCAGCGCCTGGCGGGCGGCGGGCAGCATCCCGGCCCAGGCGGGGCTGTCCAGCGCGGTCCGGGCGGCGGCAACGGCGGCATCGGCCTCGGCCTCGCCTGCGCGCGACAGGGTGGCAAGGGGGGCGCCGGTGGCGGGGTCGCGGGTCTCGAAGGTGCGGGGCAGAACCTGCCAGTCGTCCCCGATCAGCACGGGCTTCGGGCCGCCTTGCAGGAAGGCACGGGCGCCCTCGGTCCGGGGCGTCTGGGGGCGGAGGGTAAAGGTCATTGCAGGTCCTTCAGCATGTCCCGGGCGCGTCGCGCGCCGCGCAGGATCGAATGATAGCCGGTGCAGCGGCAGATATTGCCCCCGAGCGCCTCTTGCAGGCCCGCGTCGGGGATGTCGGGCCCGGCCGACAGCAGCCCCGCCAGCGTCATCATCACGCCCGGTGCGCAATAGCCGCATTGAAAGGCGTTTTCCTCGGCCATGGCGCGGGCCAGGGTGGCGCCGACGGGCAGGGTTTCCAGCGCCTCGATGGTGGTGACGGCGCGGTCCGCCACCTGCCAGCCCATCAGCAGGCAGCCGTTCACCGCCTGCCCGTCCAGCAGCACCATGCAGGCGCCACACCGGCCGATGTCGCAGGCGATCTTGGTGCCCGTCAGGCCCAGGTCGTCGCGCAGCACATGCGCCAGCGTCGCGTCCTCGGGCATGGAGGCGGGCTGACCGTTCAGGCTGAAGCGGATCATCGCGCGGCCTCCATCAGGGACAGGATCGCTTCGGGGGGCAGCGGCGTGGTGGGGCACCAGCCGCCCGTCGCATCCGCCACCGCATTGACGATCGCCGGCGTGACCGAGGCCATCCCCAGTTCCCCCGCGCCGCGCGGCCCGAAGGGATCGCCGGGATCCAGATCCTCATGCGCAGTGACATGCATTTCGGCTGGCGCATCCTGCAGGGTCGGCAGGGCATAGGTGTCGAGGTTCTTCGTCAGCATACGGCCCTCGCGCATCGTCACGTCCTCACTCAGGGTAAAGCCCGCGCCCTGCACCAGCGCACCCTCCATCTGGCCAAGGTACGAGGCCATGTCGATCACGGGACCGGCGGCCGAGTGGAACTCCAGCCGGAGCAGCCGGACGGTGCCGGTCAGGCGGTTGACGGCGACGCGCGCCAGCGTCGCGCCGAAGGTGAACAGGAAGCGGGCATTGCCGGTCGTGTGATCGGTCTTCGGGAAATGGTAATGCGCCTCCTGCGGGGCGAGATCGCCCAGATCGGCAAAGGTCAGGCGCGGGGTGGCGGCATTCGCGGTGCGTTCGGCAATGCCGCCGGGCACGATCACCAGCGCCTCGGGCGGCAGGTCCAGCAGGGCGGCCGCATGATCCAGCAGGCGGGTCGCGAAACCGGGGGCGGTCTGCTCGGCCCCCTTCCAGACGACATAGCCGCCCCGCGCCGCCGAGGTCGATCCGCTGTCGGGCGCCGCGCCGGTGTCACCGAAGATCACGTCGATGTCGCCGCGTGCGCAGCCCAGCCGGTCCGCCACCGCCGCCTGCACCGAGGCCACCAGCCCCTGCCCCATCTCGTCCAGGCCACACAGCGCCTGCACCCGGCCACTGGTCAGGCGCAGGGCGAAATCGGCCTCGTCCGGGTGGATGCTGCCAAGGCCCGTGCCCTGATAGGCCAGCGCCATGCCGGTGCCGGGGATCTCGTCCGGGGCCACGTCGAAGGGCGCCCAGATGTCCGAGGCCTGCGCCGCATCCAGCATCTCGGCCAGCCGTTCCGAGGGGCCGACGACCTGCCCCAGATAGCCCGGCGATCCGACGGGGCGCAGGTTGAGGCGGCGCATCCGGGCCGGATCAAGGCCCGCTTTCGCCGCCAGCCGGTCGATCTGGCATTCCACCGCAAAGGTCATCTGGTTGCAGCCGAACCCCCGGAACGCGCCGCCGACACCGTTGTTGGTATAGACGCAGGCCCCATGGGTGCGGATGTTGGGGATCACATAGGGGCCGGCGCAATGTTCCATCGCGGTTTCCACCACCCCGGGCGAGAGCGAGGCATAGGCGCCGCTGTCGCCGGTCAGATCGACCTGCTGGGCGATCAGGCGGCCGGTTTCATCGCAGGCCGTGCGCATCCGAATGGTCATCGGGTTGCGCTTGATCCCGGCGCGGACGCTTTCGGCGCGCGACAGCTGCAGCCGCACCGCGCGCCCCGTCTTCAGCGCCAGCAGCGCCAGCGGAGGCTGCACCGTCAGCTCGTCCTTGCCGCCGAAGCCGCCGCCGATGGGGGATGTGATCACGCGGATCTTCGCTTCGGGCAGGTTCAGGATGCGCGACAGCTGCAGCCGGTCACGGGCGCCGTGCTGGCCACCAACGCAGACCAGCAGGCCGTCGCCCTCAGGGGCGATCCAACCGCCCTCGGTTTCCATGAAGCCATGCATCTGGCGGGGGGTGGTATAGGTGTCCTCGACCACATGGGCGGCGGTGGCGAAGGCCGCATCCACATCGCCGCGCTCCAGCCCGAATTCGGCGATCAGGTTGCCGCCATCGTGCAGGGAGGGGGCATCGGGGGCGAGCGCTGCGGTCACGTCCGAGACGACGGGCAGCGGATCGTAATCGACCCGGATCAGCGCCAGCGCCGCTTCGGCGATCTGGTCCGTATCGGCAGCAACAGCGGCCACCATGTCACCGATGTGGCGCACCCTGTCATGGCAGAGCGCCGGCTGGTCCTGAAAAATGATCCCGAAGGCGTTCAGCCCCGGCACGTCGCGATGGGTGACGACGGCGCGGACGCCGGGAAGGGCCTCGGCCGCGGTGGTGTCGATCGACAGGATCCGGGCATGGGGATGGGCGGCGCGCAGGATGCGCCCCACCAGCATGTCGGGGGCGCGGGCGTCGGTCAGATAGGGCATGGCGCCGCGCACCTTGGCGGGCATGTCGGGGCGGGTCTGCCATCGGGCACCGCCCTCGGCCCGCGACAGCTGCGTCTGCGCGGGGGGCAGGGCATGGGCGGGCACCGGATGCAGGCGGCCCGGGCGCGCGGGCAGACGGCCGGTGATCGCATGGGTCAGGGCGTTGGCGGCGATCTTGCGGCGGTAGCTCGCGCTGCGGAAGGCACAGTCGGGCGCCTGAACGGCCCTCAGCAGGCGGGCGTGCAGCTCGGCAGGGTCGAGCGTGTCGGGGTCCTGCCCGGCCAGCCAGCCCTCGATGGTGTCCAGCCGCCGGGGCGGCACCGGGCCGCCGCCCACCGCGACGCGGGCATGGGCAATGCGGGTGCCCTGCATCTTCAGCGTCATGGCCGAGGTCAGGATGGCCGGGGAAAACGCCGCCCGCAGGCCGGTCTTTCGCCAGCCGTAGCGATCGGCGGGCGTCAGGCGGATCTTCAGGATCAGCCCCCGGGGCGCGCGCAGGTAATCGGCCAGATCGCGGGGGCCTTCGGTGGTCTCCAGTTCCGCATCCATGACCAGAAGGGCGGGCAGCAGGCATCCGGCGCCAAAGCCGATCTGTCCGCCCAGCGTCCCCAGCCGCCGGATGCCCGGGGCCGCCACATCGCGCAGCGCCTGCGACAAAAGCGGCAGGCGGGCGATGCGCAGATCCTCCAGCGGGGTCGCGGCGCCGATGCTCAGGCCATGGATGCCGCGGGGCAGCAGGGGGGCGACCTCGGCCATGACCCCAGGCCGTTCCGCGCCCTGAGACCATTGCAGATGCAGCGCCGTGCCGCCCGCGACGGGCACCGCGCCCGCGGCGATCATCGACAGGGCCTCGGGCAGCGAATGCGGATGCAGGATCTTCATGCGGAAACCTCCGGCAGGGTGGTGCCGAAGGTCAGCCCCTTTTCCTTCAGCCAGCGGCGATAGGCGATCGAGGATCCGTCGGCACGCGTCGGCACCTCGGCCCGGGGTTCCAGCGGCAACAGCAGCGGGCGCTGGTTCTCGACGATGATGCGGTCCTGCAGGAAGATCACCTGTTCGAACCGCAGCAGATCCGTGTGGCTGGCCTGCTGATCGGTCAGGTACATGACCGGCTGCGCCCGGCAGAGGCCCGCCTCCATCGGCTGGATGAACAGCGCGATCGCATCCAGCAGATCGCCGCCCGGCACCACGCGGTACAGCATCACCTGGAAGGGCGCCATGACGCGGTAGATCAGCTGCGCGAATTCCCCCCCCGGGCGCGAGGCCGTCATCTGCGGCTGGAAGAACCGGCAGTTGGTGGCCCAGACCTCGTCCACGTCGCGGCGGATCTCGGTGGTGTAATGCAGCACCTCTGTATGGGGTTCCGATCCCAGGATATCGGTGTGCACGAAGGGGAAATGCGCCATGTCGAGGAAGTTTTCCACCACCCGCAGCCCCGAGGCGCGCATCGTCACCCAGCCGCAGGGCACGAAGCGGCGGGTCGGATCGCGGGCTTCGGCGATCTCGAACAGATCCTTCGCGGGCTGGCCGAGGGTGGTCCAGAGGCAGCCGTATTTCTGCTGCACCGGCAGGGGGGCGCCATCGCAGGTGACCTCAGGACCGGGACCCACGGTGATGTCCTGGCCCAGAAGGCGGGTGGCGCTGGCCCGCCCCAGATCCCCCAGCGAGGCCACGGCATACCAGTCGTCCAGCGCCACCGGGTCGGTCGTGCGGGTCATCTCAGTCCGTCCACTGCTTGGTGCCGCCGCCATTGGCATCCAGCCACGCCTGACGACGGGTGAAATGCGCCGGCGCCAGGCGATGCACGCGGTCGATGATCTCGGTCATGTCGCCGGTGACAAGGCGGCCGTTGTCGACGACGATCTGGCCGTTCACCATGGTCATGGCGACATCACCGCCGCGCACGGCATGGACCAGATTGTGCTGCAGGTTGAACCAGGGCCCGTCGGGATGGAAGGGCACCATGCGGGGCTGATCGGCGCGCACGGCGATGATGTCGGCCTTCTTGCCGGGTTCCAGCGATCCGGTCACATCGCCCAGCCCCACGGCCTTCGCGCCCAGCGACGTGGCCATGCGCAGCACCTGCCAGCTGTCCATGGCGGCCGCATCGCGGTGCCGCAGCTTGCCCAGCAGCGAGGCCACCTTCATGTCCTCGAACATGTCGAAATTGTTGTTTTCCTTCTCGCCATCGGTGCCGATGCCGACGGGCACGCCCAGGGACAGCATCTCGGCAATGGGGGCGATCCCGGAGGCGAGCTTCATGTTCGACACCGGGTTGTGGGCGACCGAGACACGGTGCTGCGCGATCAGTTCGACCTCGTCCTGATCCAGCCAGACGGCATGGGCGAACATCGTCCAGGGGCATTCGAAGAACCCCAGATCGTGGAAGACCTGCATCGGTTTCCTGCCGTAGCGATCCAGATAGCCCTGCTTTTCGATCTCGGCCTCCGACGAATGGGTGTGAAAGCCGGTGTCATGCTTCTTGGCCATGTCGATGGCGCGCTGCTGGCCCTTTTCATCGGCGTAGAACAGGTGCTCTAGCCCGACCCAAACGTTCACCCGCCCCTCGGCGCCGCCATGCCAGCGTTCGATCAGCGCCTCGTTCATGTCGAGCGTGTCGAAATAGTCGTAATCGGGATGTTCGCCCACATAGGGCACGGCGATCAGGCGGTTGCCCAACGTGTCGGCCGCGCGCGCCGAGCCCTCCATGTAGCGCCACATGTCGACGATGGTGGTGGTCCCGCCCAGCAGGCTTTCGGCATAGGCAAGGTAGCTGGCGGCCTCGGCCTCTTCGGCCTTCAGGCAGCGGTGCATGGGGTTGATGTGGCGGCTCAGCCAGTCCCACACGGGCAGGTGTTCGGCGGTGCCGCGCAGGAACCCGGAATGCGCATGGGCGTTGATCAGCCCCGGCATCAGCACCGCGCGGCCCAGATCGCGCACCGGCAGATCGGGGTAATCGGCCAGGATCTGCGCCTTCGGGCCTACTGCGGCAATCTGGCTGCCCCGCACCACGATGGCGCCGCCGGCGATGGTGGTCAGGGCGTCATCCATGGTGACCACGGCATCGGCGGTCAGGATCAGGTCGGTCATGAGGCTTCCAGTACGAATTGCGCGGCGCGTTCGCCGATCATGGTGACGGGGGCATGGGTGTGGCAGGCGGGGATCTCGGGGATGACCGAGGCATCGGCGACCCAGAGGCCCCTTGTGCCCTTCACGGCCAGGCGCGGGGTGACGGGGGCGTCATCGCCTTGGCCCATCCGCGCGGTGCCGCAGCAGTGAAAGAAGGTCGAGGTCGCGCGGCGGACGAAGGTTTCCGCCTCCGGCCCGCTGACCCTGGTGTCGGGGGCGGCGAAGCCTGCGAACAGATCCCCGAAGCCTTCTGTTGCGACCATCTCCTGCAGGAAGGCCACGCCGCGGATCAGGGCGTCGAGGTCGCGCGGATCGGCCAGCAGGTTGGGCTGGATCTGCAGGGGGGCG
Organism: Pseudooceanicola sp. NS-SX9; assembly: GCF_057380705.1. Lineage (NCBI taxonomy): Bacteria > Pseudomonadati > Pseudomonadota > Alphaproteobacteria > Rhodobacterales > Paracoccaceae > Pseudooceanicola > Pseudooceanicola sp. NS-SX9. Next base: position 325,601 of record NZ_JBXXRN010000002.1, read on the forward strand.
TCGGGGGCGGTGCCGGTCAGGCGCAGATACCCCCGGGAATGCGAGCGCATGACGCCCAGGCCAATGGCAAAGACATCGCCGCCCAGATCGTAGTGATCCCAAAGGGTCGGCACGGCGGATCGCCCCTGCACCGGAAACGCCAGCAGATCCGCCTGTTCAAGCGCGGGGTCCGATTTCCAGATCGTCAGCGTGCCGCCGCCATTGCCCTGCATCGGGCCGAGGGGGCGTGAGGCGCGGAAATTCAGCGCCCGGATCAGCGGATGGTCCTGCAGGTTCTGCCCGACCCCGGGCGCGGCGATGCGGGTCTTCAGGCCAAGGCGCGACAGCTCGGCCTCGGGGCCGATGCCGGAAAGCTGCAGCAGGCGCGGGGTTTCCAGCGCGCCCGCGGCCAGGATCACGCCTGTGCCTGCGTGAAGGTCCTGCGCCCTGCCCCCTGTCACCACCCGGACACCGCAGGCACGATCGCCCTCGAACAGGACCTCGGTCGCGCGGGTGTCCAGCAGCAGGCGCAGCCCGGGATGGTCCAGCACGGGGGCCAGATAGCCCATGGCCGAGGTCCAGCGCCGCCCGTCGGGGGCGATGTTGAAATTCGCCAGCGCCACGCCCAGGGGTTCCGGCCCGTTCGGGTCGGCGTTTTCCGGCAGGCCCATGGCGCGGGCGCCGCCCAGCATGGCGCGGGTCAGCGGATGCGCGGGCCCGGACGCGGTGATCCGCAGCGGGCCATCGCTGCCGCGCAGGGGGCCGGGCGGACCCGCCCAGGCCTCGCAGGCGCGAAAGGCGGGCAGGCAGGCGTCCCAGTCCCAGCCGGGGGCATGGGCATCCCAGCGGGCGTAATCGGCGGGCACGCCGCGATACCACATCATCGCATTGGTGGCCGAACTGCCGCCCAGCCCCAGCCCCCGAGGGATCGGGATCGCCCGGTTCAGCACCCGCTCGTTCGGCTGATAGGCATGGCCCCAGTCCCAGCGGCTGCCCTGCAGGGCGAACCAGCCCGAGGCATCCTCGATCTCAGGCACGCCAAGGGTGCTGGGCCCGGCCTCGATCAGGGTGACGGTCGCGCCCGCCTCCAGCAGGCGACGCACGACAGGGGCGCCGCCACTGCCCGATCCGATGACGATGTAGTCGCTGGACGGCATCAGTTGTGCTCCGACGGGCCCATGATGGTGATGCCCTCGGTCGCCTCGACATGGCGGACGAAGATGTACTTGTCCTCGCGGCCGTCGGAATGCTTGCGGCGGATCTCGGGCTGGACGGTGCCCGCGACCTTGGCGACGACGATATAGGGCTCCTCGGCCTGAAGACCCCGGGCGCAATGGGCGTCGAACTCCTCCAGCGTGCGGGCGGTGTAGGCGTGGCGGATGCCCGCGCCCTTGGCGATTGCCGCCAGATCGACGTGACCGGCGGCAGTATGGGTGCGCGGCCCGCCGATCGACTGGTACATCTCATTGTCCCAGACCACGATGAAGAGGTTTTTCGGCCGCTCGTTCCCCAGCGTCGCCAGGATCCCGAGGTTGAACAGCAGCCCCCCGTCGGTATCCAGCGACACGATCCGGCGATGCGGCAGACCGGCGGCCAGCCCGAAGGCCTGCGGCGTCACGCAGCCCAGCTGCTGCTGGAACAGCGAGGCCGCGCGCATGTGCGGCGCCGCATTGTACCATTCATCGACCGAGGCCCCCAGCGACAGGATCACCAGTTCATCCTGCAACCGCGCCGCCAGTTTCGTCATGCAATCATAGCGTTTCACCGCACGATCCCCCCCGAAAGCGCCACCGCGGCGTGGTAGTAGCTGGCATAGGCCAGTTCATAGGCATCGACGATGGCCTGTTCGATCCGGTCTTCCTGACGCTCGACCACATAGGGGATGCGCAGGGCCTGCAGGACGGGTTCCATGGTGATGCCATGGGGGACGGCCCACCAGTTGTTCTCGCCCATGTCGCCGCGATAGCTCATCAGCATGATGACGGGGATGCCCGCGCCAAGGCCCATCCGCGCCAGCGGCTCGACCGAGGCCCGCAGCCCCGAGTTCTCCATGATCAGCGCCGCGCGCTTGCCCGACAGGAACACGCCGCCGCAGATCGCGGCCCCCTCGCCCTCGTTGGTGACGGGGATGGTGCGGATGTCGGGATCGGCATCAAGAGCCGGGTAAAGCTCTTTGAAGAGGCTGTCGGGCAGGTAGCACACGATGCTGACCCCCGCCCGCTTCAGCCCGCGGATCACCGCGTCGACGGCTGTCTGCTGCATGGGACGTCTCTTTCAAACCAGTGATGCGGCATAGGTGTCAGAGGGAAGATGTTCCGAAAAGACAGAGATTTGGAAACCAGTTGTTCGTCCCGACGCAACATCTGTCAGATCCTCTCGACGGCGCGCAGCAGGCTGTGGCCAAGCGCCTCGGCGGCGTCTGACGTCTCGCCCTTCTGGCGGCACATCAGCGTCAGCCGCCGCGAGGCCAGCCGCGCGTCGTTCAGCGGAATGAACACCAGCTGACCCGAGGCGATTTCCGCCTGCACCCCCAGCCGGGTCTGCATCACCGTGCCAAGGCCGCGCATCGCAAGCTCGATCATCAGGGCGATCGAATTGGTGCTGGTGCGGCGGGAAAATTCCACGATGCTGCCCGCAAAGACCTGCTCGACCGAATTCGCCAGCGTCAGCGAGCCGTCCGACAGGATCACCCGTTCCCCCGTCAGGTCATAGACCTTCAGCGGCCCCTCGCGGCGCGTCAGCGGGCTGCCGGGGGGCACCAGAACGCCCAGCGGCAGGCTGATGGCCCCCAGCCGCCGCGCCCGCCGCGGAACCCGCACGTCAAAGGCCAGGGCGATGTCAGCCTCGCCTTCCTCGACCAGGGTGGCGGCCTCGTCGCCGGAACAGACGCGCACGTCGACGCTGATTTCCGGGTGCCGCACCCAGAAGGACGACAGCACATCCGGCACCAGCCCGCGCGCCGCGCTTTCGATCACCGCCAGCTTGACCGTGCCCCGGCGCAGGCCGCGCAGGTCGCCCAGCTCGGTCATCGCGCGGTTCAGCTCCGAGGTCGATTCCTGCAGGTGATACGACAGCAATTCCCCCGCCGAGGTCAGCCGCAGCCGCTGCTTGGTGCGCTCGAAAAGCGGCATGCCCACGTCGTCCTCCAGCTGCTTGATCGTCCGGCTGATCGACGAGGGCGCCACGTTCAGCGCCAGCGCCGCCTGCCGGATCGACCCCAGCCGCGCCACCAGCATGAAGTGATGGACGCGCGAGGACACAAGGCCAAGTCGGTGCAGATCCATCAGGCGGGCTCGAACAGGGGCTGGATCGCCATTTCCGGCACCAGCACCAGACCCTTGTCGGTGATGCGGATTTCCGGGATGACCGACAGCGGGATCAGGTTGAAGCCCATGTAGGGGATGGTGCAGCCCATCTTCTGCCATTCGGCCTTCAGCGCCCTGACCTCTTCGGCGACGACGCCCACGCGCTTGTCGGACAGAAGGCCCGCGACGGGCAGTTCGACCATGGCCGTGACCTGGCCCCCGCGCACCACGCAGACGCCGCCCTGCGCGGCCTCGATGGCGGCAAGGGCCGTCTGCATGTCGGCCTCGTTGGTGCCGGCGACGATGATGTTGTGGCTGTCATGCCCGACCGAGGACGCCACCGCGCCGTCCTTCAGGTTGAAGTTCGACAGAAGGCCATGGGCCACGTTCCCCTGCGACCTGCCGTGCCGTTCCACCACGGTCACAAAGCACAGCCCGTGAGTGTCGAAATGCGATTGCCAGTCGTTGGCGGGCTCCAGCCGGATCCGCTCATGCGGCAGGGTGATGCCGGGCAGTTCGGTGCGGATGGCATGGGCGATGACGGGGGTGGTGGGCAGATCGGGCGCAAGCTTCAGCCCCTTCGGCAGCTTCACCGTGTGATAGGCCGCTTCCGGATAGCGGTAGGGCTGCGACAGCGCCTGATCCAGAAGCGGCGTGATCTTGCCCCCCTCGACCATCAGCTCGCCGCCATACCAGGTGTTGACCGGCTTCAGATCGTCATCCAGCAGCACCAGATCGGCACGGCGCCCGCCGCCCAGGCCGCCGATCTCGTCGCCCATGCCGAACCGCGTGGCACCGTGCAGCGAGCCCATGGACCAGGCGGTTTCGGGGCGCATCCCGCAAGCGACCGCCTGCCGCGTCACCCAGTCCAGGCCGAACATCAGCAGATCATCGGCGTCACGGTCATCGGTGCAGACGGCGACACGCTTGGGGCTGGCGCCGCGTTCAGTGATGACCTTGATCGCCTCGGGCAGGGAATGCCAGGGCGTGGTGGGGGGGCCGCCGCGCAGGAACAGCCACAGGCCCGCCTCCATCAGGTCCTCGGCGATGTCGACGTCGATGGCCTCGTGGGTGTCGGTGACGCCGCCCGCGGCATAGGCCGCCACGAATTCGCGGCCGTAGACATGGCCCGAAACCGGCCGCCCGCGTTCCAGCGCCGCCTGGATGATCGCATGGCTGCGCGGGTCGGACATGGCGACGGGGACGAAATCCATCTTCTCGCCCAGGGCCACGGCCTCGGGCCAGTGGTCGAACAGCGCCGCGATCTTGGCGGGCGTCAGGTCCCCCCCGGCGGTTTCCAGTTCGGCCGAGGTCGCCGGCACCGTCGAGGGCACCGTCAGGAAGATCGACAGCGGCGCCTGTCGGGCATCGTGCAGCATCGCCTCGACCCCCGCCACATCCATGACGTTGCCGATCTCGTGGCTGTCGCAGAAGATCGTGGTGGTACCGTTCAGCAGCGCCGCCTCGGCATAGGCGCAGGCCGTGATCATCGAGCTTTCGATGTGGATATGCGGATCGACCAGCCCGGGGGCCAGGATGCCGCCGCCCGCGTCATGGCGCGGCGCGGATCCCTTGTAGCTGCCCGCGGGCTTCATCGCGGCAATGCGCCCGCCCGAAAGCCACAGCTCGCGCTCTGGCAGGAAACGCTGCGAATAGGTCGACAGCGCCCGGGCGCCGGTGATCACGAGGTCCGGATCGACCCGCCCCGAGGCCACATCGGCCAGGCGGCGCGTCATCCCCGACAGGGGCGGGACCGAGAAACGGGTGATCGGTGTCATGAGGGGCCTCCTGCGGGGTCAGTGGTAATCGGGAATGCCGGGCATGGTGATGAAACCCTCGACCAGCCGCACCCGGCGCGCCCAGAGACGCAGGGCGGGATATTCGTCATGGTCGATGCCGAAATCGCGCGACAGCGCGAAGGGCGGAAACAGCGCCAGATCCGCCAGCGACAGCGCACCCGCAAAGAACCCCTGCCCCAGCAGCCCCTGGCGGGTCATGTGGTCATCCATCATCCGAAACAGGCGCCGGGCTGCGGCGCGCAGCGTGTCGATATCGCCGGGCGCATCCATCAGCGACACGGCGCGGGCCTGGCTGGCGGCGCGCAGATCGCCATCGGCCAGCAGGATCCAGTCCCACATCGCGGCTGCATCCGCGGGGATCAGCGGCCGTGCGCCGGGCTGCGTCGCGATATGGTACTGGATGGCGCCGGTCTGGCGCAGAAACTGGCCGTCATGCTCCAGCAGCGGCAACCGCCCGAGGGGGTTTTGCACCAGGAACTCCGGCGCCCGGTGATCGGCGCCAGGAAAGACATCCAGGTTGCGGATCGCCAGCTCCACCCCGCAGACCGAAGCCGTCAGGCGGATCCGGTAGCACTGGTCGTCCAGGTCGTAATTCGACAGCAGCGGCAGGCTCATGCGGCGATCTCCGCGGGTTCGACGAGGGCGCGCAGGCGTTGCGCGCGCTCCAGCAGGTCCAGCAGCAGGCCGGTGTCGGGATGGCCCATGGCCGTGATGTGCAGCGCGCATCTGTCCGCGCCCACCGGTTGCAGACCGATGCGCAGCGTCACCGCGCCTGCGTCCAGCACCGCCACCGAAGCCGCGCGCGTGATCGGCCCCTCGAAAACCTGCGGCAGCGCCGCCAGCGCCGCATCCAGCGACGCATCGAGGTAGAGCGAGCGCACCGGCGTCACCTCGGCTGCCTCGGGCGCGCCTTCGGCCGGACCCCCGAGGGGGGCGTGCACCCAGATCATCCCGGCCGCCTCGGCCACCGCATAGGTGGTCACGCAGATCGAGGCCGGGACCTCGAGCTGCGGATGGGCGGGGATGTACTGGCAGTTGCCCGAGCCCGCGAATTCCCAGCCGTGGTAGAGGCAGGCGATGTGATCGCCGCGCACGAAGCCAAAGCTCATCCTCATGCCGCGGTGGGGACAGCGGTCCTCCCAGATATGGGGGGCGCCGGCGCTGTCGCGCCAGACCACGATCTCGGCCCCCTCCAGCACCGCCCCGGCCGAGGTCCCGGCCTCGATCTCGCGCGACAGGGCCAGCGGGATCCATCCCGTCATCGTCATCTCAGTTCACTCCTGTTGGCTGTCGTTGTCGACGCGGTGCACCTCTTGCACCAGGCAGTCGGCGGGCCCGAGGCTCATCGCCATCTCGAAGGCCTCCAGCAAATCTACCGGGCCGTGCACCCGCAGCGTAGCGCTGCCCGAAGTTTGGGCAACCGTGTTCAAAATAATCGAGAGCCGTGTTGCGCGGTGTTGCGCGAATTCGGCAAAGCTGGCCTCGGGAAGATGCCCCGTGAAGGTGAATGTCACGGTCCTGTCCTGGGTGCTCACGAGGGTATTCCGCCTTGGTTTTATGGCCTTTTGCAAGGCTTTCGGCCCCTGTTTCGGGGCGATTCAGGGACAGTTAGGCAAGCCCTGACATGGGGGTCAAGTGTTGCGTATTACGCAACAACTGCATCGGATTTTTCGCTCTTGGCACGTGATTTCCGATTTCGCAGGGTTCCGGCGGCATCTGCCATACCGGCTGTCGGACCCGCCCCCGGGACGCCCGGTGGGGCGGGTGCCCCAGGGGCGCCGGACTGCCGCAGAAGAGCGCTCTCAACCACAAGAGGGACCAAGATGATTTCCACCAAAGAGCTTTCCCGCCGGGGTTTCCTGAACCTGGGCGCGGCCGCCGGCGCGGGCCTTGTGCTGTCGCAGACCGGGCTGATCCGCCCGGCGATGGCCGCAGCCCCCCTGCCCGCCGTCAAGGCCGAGGACGCGCTGATCGCCTTCGGCCACACCGGCCCCGTTTCGGACGAGGGCTGGACCTGGGCGCATGACCAGGGGATGAAGGCCGTGCAGGCCGCCTATCCGGGCATCAAGACCACCTATGTGGAATCGATCCCCTATTCCGCCGATGCGACGCGTATCTTCCGCCAGTTCGTCAGCCAGGGCGCCAATATGGTGTTCTCGACCTCGAACTACGGCGATTTCCTGTACGACGTGGCGAAACGCGCCCCCAAGGTCGCCTTCTACGAATGCGACGGCCGCCATCCGATGGACAACCTTGGCACCTATTACGTGGCGCACTGGTATCCGTCCTATGTCGCGGGGATCGCGGCGGGGATGATGTCGCCCACCGGCAAGATGGGCTATGTGGCCTCGTTCCCGGTGCCCTCGGTCTTCTCGGGCACCAACGCCTTCCTGATGGGCGCGCGCACGGTCAACCCGAAGGCCACGCTGCAATGCATCTCGATCAACAGCTGGTTCGATCCGCAGGCCGCCACCCAGGCCGGCACGGCGCTGATCGACAACGGCTGCGACGTGCTGTTCGGCATCATGGACGAGGCAGGCTATCTTCAGGTCGCCCAGCAGCGCGGCGTCAAGGCCGTGATGTGGAACACCGACCAGCGCCGCTTCGGGCCCGATGCCTACATCACCTCGATCGTCGTGAACTTCAACGACTGGTACGTGAAACAGGTGGGCCGCCGCCTGGACGGCACCTGGACCCCCACCTATGAAATCCTGCCGATGGGCGGCGGTGTCGACCGCGATGCCTGGGGCCAAAGCGTCCCCGCCGATGTCGCCGCCAAGGCCGACGAGGCGCGCACCAAGATGCTGGGCGGCTGGAGCCCCTTCGTCGGAGAGATCAAGGATGCCAAGGGCAACGTCAAGGTTGCCAAGGGCCAGACCATGACCGAGCAGGAGCTCTATCACTGGAACTGGTCCATCGAGGGCGTCAGCGGCCTCGAAAGCTGATCCATGGCAGAGGAAAGCGTGCAATCACGTCTCGGGCTGAAGCCCGGGACGCCTCCGCTGGTGGCGCTGAAGGGCGTGGCCAAGTACTTTCCCGGCGTGATCGCCAACGAGGACGTCAACCTTTCCATCTACCCCGGAGAGATCCACGCCCTGCTGGGCGAGAACGGCGCGGGCAAGTCGACGCTGATGAACATCCTGACCGGCATCTACCAGGCCGATGCGGGGGAAATCATCGTCGGCGGTGAAACGGTGGCGTTTTCCTCTCCGATCGACGCGATCGCGGCCGGGATCGGCATGGTGCACCAGCATTTCAAGCTGGTGCAGGCCTTCACCGTGGCCGAGAACGTGCATCTAGGCTGGTCGCAGACGCCGGGGCGGATCTCGGCGCGCACGTTGGAGGCGCGCACGCTGAAGCTGTCGCAGGACCTTGGGCTGGCGGTGAACCCCGCGGCGCGGGTGTCGGACCTGTCGACCGGCGAACAGCAGCGGGTCGAGATCCTGCGGGTGCTCAGCCGCGATGCCCGCGTGCTGATCCTGGATGAACCGACCGCCGTGCTGACCCCCGCCGAGGCGCAGGAGCTGTTCACGGCCCTGCGCGCCTTCACCGCGCGCGGCAATGCGGTGATCTTCATCAGCCACAAGCTGGACGAGGTGATGGAGATCTCGAACCGCGTCACCATCCTGCGCGGCGGCCGCAAGGTGGCGACGGAATGGACGGAAAACTGCTCGGAAAAGGGGCTGGCGCAGATGATGGTCGGCCGCGAGATCGTGCTGAACACCCTGCGCGGGCGGCCCCCGGGGGCGGGCATCGGGGCACCGGTGCTGGAGCTGCGCGATGTCTCGCTGGTGTCGGGTGGCGCACTGCTGCTGAAGAATGTCTCGCTGACGCTGCACGCGGGCGAGGTGCTGGGCATCGCGGGCGTCGCGGGCAATGGCCAGCGCGAACTGAGCCACGTCCTGAGCGGCATGGCGCGTCCGACCTCTGGCCAGCTGCTGCTGGAGGGGCAGGACGTGTCGTCGAAGGGCGCGCGGGCGCTGGCCAAGGCGGGCGTGGGGCATATCCCCGAAGACCGCCTGCACGCCGGCATGGCCCCCGCCCTGCCGATCACGGATAACGCGGTGCTGCGCGAATACGACCAGCCGCCGCTGGCGAAGGGCCCCTGGTACCTGCCCCGCCAGGCCTTCCTGCTGGCGCAGGAGATCGCGAAGATCGCCGAGGTCGCCGTGCCCGATTTCGCCATGCCCGCCCGCAACCTGTCGGGCGGCAACCAGCAGCGTCTGGTGGCCCGGCGCGAGATGCGGATCGCCGACAAGGTGTTGATCGCCGCCTACCCGTCGCGGGGCCTCGATGTCGGCGCCATCAACACGATGATGCGCTATTTCGTCGAACTGCGCGACAGCGGTGTCGCGGTCGTCCTGATCTCGGAAGAACTGGAAGAGCTGATGAACCTCGCGGACCGCATCGCGGTGATGTTCCACGGCGAGGTCATGGGCATCGTGCCCGCCGAGGGGGTCGATATCGACGATATCGGCATGATGATGGGCGGGAGGCGCGCCGCATGAGCTATCGTCTGCAACGTCTTCCCGCGGCTTCGGCCGCGGTGTCGCTGACCGCGCGGCTGGTTTCGGTCATCCTGGCGCTGGTGACGGCGGGGTTGATCCTGGCAGCCGTCGGGATGAACCCGCTGGCGCTTGGCGGGCGGGTGCTGTCCTCGACCTTCGGTGACAGCTTCGGGCTGGCGGATCTGGCGCTGCTGTTCTCGCCGCTGATCTACACCGGGCTGGCGGTGGCGGTGGGCCTGCGCATCGGCGTGTGGAACATCGGCGCCGAGGGCCAGTTCAACCTGGGCGCCTTCGCGGCCACCGCCGTGGGGCTGTTCATCCCCGGCCCGCCGGCGCTGATCCTGCCGCTGATGGCCGTCGGGGGCATGATCGCGGGCGCGCTGTGGATCCTGATCCCGACGCTGGCGCGCGCCTATGCGGACGTGTCGGAACTGATCACCACGCTGCTGATGAACTTTGTCGCGGCGCTGCTGGTGACCTATGTGTCGACGGGGCCGTGGCTGGATCCCTCGGGGATGGCGCTGGCCACCACCGCGCGCCTGCCAGTCGAGGTGCCCGCGGTCTGGGACATCGTGCACTGGGGCCTGCCCATCGGCGTGATCCTGGCGCTGGTGATGGCCGTCGTCTTCAGCGTCACGAAATGGGGCTACGAGGTGCGCATCGGGGGCTCGAACCCCGGCAACGCGCGCTATGCGGGGATGCCGGTCCGGCGCCACCTGATCACCGTCATGCTGGTGTCGGGCGCCATCGCGGGCCTGGGCGGCATGATGGAGGTCGCAGGCACCGTGCACCGCCTGCAGGGCGGGATTTCCAACAACTTCGGCTATATCGGCATCATGGTCGCGGTGCTGGCGCGCGCCGCCCCCCTGGGGGTGATCTTTACCGCGCTGCTGATGGCAGTGATCCTGAACGGCGGCATCATCCTGCAACCGCAGGGGCTGACCACCCAGACCGTGCTGGCCGTCACCGGGCTGATCCTGTTCTACGCCGCCATCGGCGACGAATTCGCCCGCTACCGGCTGATCCGCAACGCCAAGCCCGCTGGGAAGGACTGACATGGACATTCTTGCAGGGCTGATCCAGACGGCCTTTCTGGCAGGCGGCGTGCTGGCCCTTGCCGCATTGGGAGAGGTCCTGGCCGAGCGCGTGGGCGTGGTGAACCTGGGCGTCGAGGGGCTGATCGCGCTTGGTGCCATGACCGGCATTGCCGTCGTCTCGAGCACTCCTGAGCCCTGGCTGGGCATGGCCGCGGCCCTGGGCGTGGGGCTGCTGGCGGGGATGATCTATGCGCTGGCCACGGTCGTGGTGCGGGCCAACCAGGTGCTGGCGGGGCTGGCGCTGACCTATATCGGCACGGGGCTGGCCTCGACGCTGGGCAAGCCGTTCTCGGGCTCGCCGGCGCAGGCCACGTTCGGGCGGCTCGACATTCCCTTCCTGTCGGACCTGCCCTTCCTGGGGCGGGCGTTTTTTTCCAACAACATCCTGGTCTACATCATCTTCCTGCTGATCCCGGCGGTGATGCATTACGTGATGTTCTACACCCGCCACGGGCTGAACATGCGCGCGGTGGGCGAAAACCCGGCGGCGGCGGATGCGGCGGGGATCTCCGTGCTGAAGATGCGCTTCTGGTACACGACGCTGGGGGCGGGGCTGGCCTCGGCGGCGGGGGGCTATCTGACGCTGGCCTTCGTGCCCTCGTGGTCCGAAGGCGTGGTGGCAGGGCGCGGCTGGATTGCCGTGGCGCTGGTGATCTTCGCGGGCTTCCGGCCGGTCAACACCGTGCTGGCGGCGCTGCTCTTCGGCTTCATCACCGCGCTCGGCTTTGTCGGACAGGCGCGCAACTGGCCCATCGCGGCCTCGATCCTGGCGATGCTGCCCTATGCGGGCACCATCGCGCTGATGATCCTGCCCGTCATGGCCTGGCAGAAGATGCGCCGCCTGATGGCCGCCCCCGAGGGCATCACCAAACCCTATTTCCGGGACGAAAGATGACGACCCTGCTGCTGAAGAACATCGCGCATCTGGCCTGTTTCGACGACGACGCGGGTGGCGCGGGGCGCGAGCTGACCGATGCCTACATCCTGATCCGCGACAAGGTGATCGCCGAGGTGGGCCCGATGGCCGATCTGGCGGACACCACCGCCGACAGGGTGATCGACATGACCGGGCACATCGTCATGCCCGGCATGGTCAACACCCACCACCATTTCTACCAGAACCTGACGCGGGTGATGGTGCAGGACGATCCGCTGTTCGTCTGGCTGAAGACGCTCTATCCGATCTGGTCCAACATCGACGATGCCGCGATCGAGACGACATCGCGCATGGCCATGGCGGAACTGATCGCCAGTGGCTGCACGACCTCGTCGGACCACCAGTACATCATGCCCAACGACTGCACGCTGGACACGCCCATCCGCGTCGCACAGGAGATGGGCCTGCGCTTTCACGCCGCCCGTGGCGCCATGAGCCGCGGCGAAAGCCAGGGCGGCCTGCCCCCCGACCGCTGCGTCGAGCGCGAAGAGGACATCCTGAAGGACACCGAGCGGCTGATCCACCGCTATCACGACATGTCCGACCAGGCGATGACGCGGATCGTGGTGGCGCCGTGCTCGCCCTTCTCCGTCACCCCCGGCCTGATGAAGGAAGCCGCCCAGCTGGCGCGCAGCCACCGGGGTGTGCGGCTGCATTCCCATATCGCCGAGGTGCTGGACGAAGAGGTCTACTGCCAAGAGATCTACGGGATGCGCTCGGTCGGGTTTGCCGAAAGCGTCGGCTGGCTGGGCGAGGATGTCTGGTTCGCCCATGCGATCTTCCTGAACGACGCCGAGATCCGCGCCTTTGCCGAAACCGGCACCGGGGCCACCTATTGCCCCTCGGCGCATATGCGCTGTGGCCTGGGGATCATGCGGGCGCGGGAAATGCTGGATGCGGGGGTGACGGTGGGGCTGGGGGTCGACGGATCGGCCAGCAACGACACCTCGAACATGTTCCTCGAGGCGCGCATGGGCATGATGCTGCAGCGCGTGGCGCCCCACAGCTATCTGTCCGCGACGCCCGGCGGGCGCGGCGGTTTCGGCGGCACCCCCGCCGCCATGTCCGCCCGCGAGGTGCTGAACATGGCGACCCGGGGCGGCGCGCGCCTGCTGGGTCGCAACGACATCGGCCAGATCGCCCCGGGAAAATCCGCCGACATCATCGCCGTCAACCTGCACCAGCTGGGCCTTGCGGGCACGCAGCGCGATCCGCTGGCGGCGCTGGTGTTGTGCGGGCCGTTCCAGGTGGACTATTCCTTCATCAACGGCGTCCCGGTGATCGAGAAGCAGGCCTTCACCCGCCTCGACCTGGACCAAGCCCTGCACGACCATGCCCGCACGCTGGAGAGGATCTATGCTGCCTGAAACCCCGCTTGACCTGGTGGACCCGGTGTCGCTGAACCAGTGGTACTGCATCACCCAGCTGGACGAGATCCCCGCGCCGGGCCTTGCCACGCAGCTGCTGGGGATGCCCCTGCATGTCACCCGCACCGCTGACGGCGCCCGCGCCACCTGCGGCGACCGCGCCCTGCCGGTGACGCTCCTTTACGGCTATGTCTGGGCCAGCCTCGGCCAGCCCGAGAGCGCCCCCCCCGCCATCCCCGAAGCCGCCGAGCCCGACCGCCGCTATGTGCCCTGCGGCGCGATCCGGGTGGCGGCCGCGGGGCCGCGGGTGGTGGAAAACTTCCTCGACATGGCGCATTTCCCCTTCGTGCACACGGACATCCTGGGATCCGAGCCGCATACCGAGGTGCTGAGCTACTGCACCGAGATCCGCCGCGATGTCGATGAGGTCTGGGCCACCGACTGCCGCTTTCCGCAGCCCAAGGCGGCGCTGTCGGCAGAGGGCGAGATCGAGGTGCGCTATGAATACCGCGTTGCCGCGCCCTTTGCCGCGATCCTCTACAAGACCTGCCCCTTGGCGGCCGACCGCTGGGACGTGATCTGCCTGTTCGTGCAGCCGATGGCGCCGGGGCTGTGCCGGGCACATCCGGTGATGTTCCTGATCGACGACGGGGCGCGGGATGCCGATCTGATCTCGTTCCAGCAGGTGATCTTCCTGCAGGACCGGATCATCCTGGAAAACCAGCGCCCCGTGCTGCTGCCAATGGAGCCGCGCCGCGAAACCCCCACCCGCGCCGATGCGATTTCCATCGCCTATCGCCGCTGGCTGAAGGAAAAGGGCTGCGTCTACGGCACGTCGCTGGGTCCCGCCGCCTGAGACCACCCGTCGGTCAGCGTCCCCAGGAAGGCCACGATATCGGCAATCTGCGCGGCATCCAGCGCAGGTTGCGCCCCCTTGGGCCGGTCAAAGGGCGGGTCCACCACGTCGAGGCTGGCCTGATACCGCGCCGGCAGGTCATCAGGCAGATCGCCGCCATGATAGACCGCCGCCGGATCGGTCGAGCGTTCGACATAGAAGCGCACCGCATCCGTCAGGTTGGTATAAACCCCGTTGTGGAACAGCACCTTGCGGGTCGCCACATTGCGCAAGCTGGGCGTCTTGAACATGCCGCAATTGGCCGCCTGATGCGCATAGTCATCCTCGCGCATCGGTCCGCAGATCCCCAGATCGTACCAGGCGGGATCCAGGTTCGCCGGGATCTTCGGGTTGCGCGGCAGGCCGAGGGCCTCGTATTCGTAATCGGTGAAGGCGGGCGGCGTGCCGTCGCTGCCTGTCGTATCCACATGGCAATCGGCGCAGTTGCCGCGGGCGGGATCGTTGAACAGCAGGCGGCCGCGCTCTTCCTGCGGGCTCAGTTGCGCCTTTCCAGCCAGCCAGGCGTCGTACTTGCTGGTATAGGGGTGAAAGACCGGGTCCTCGATCTGGTAGCGCGCGAGGGCAAAGTTCGCCTCGGAAAGCAGCAGGGCGTCGGACTTCACAACGCCCGGCCCGAACAGCACCGCCAGTTGCGCCCCATAAGCGGTGCGCAGATGCGTGGCCAGCGTCGTGGCATCGGCATTGGCCATCTCGTAAGGCGCCATCAGCGGCCCCGAGGCCTGCGATTGCAGCGTGTCGGCGCGCCCGTCCCAGAACATGCCGCCCCTCGGCACCATGTTGGCCGCCGAGGTCGCCGCCGATTTCGCCTGCTGCGGCGCGGTGGTCGTGACCGGCGCAGCGGTGGCGGAACTGCCCTGCGTCACCGCCATGGGCGAGGCCTCTCCGACCTCGTTGGCCTCGTTCACCGGACCGATCGAGAACGCAGGCGTATGTTCCAGATAGGTCAGCGAGGGCACGGCGCGAAAGCCCGTGCGGTCCAGATGCGCGCCGCCCAGCACCACCGGCCCCGGGCCATCGGGGCCAAAGTGGTTGGCCGGGTCATGGCAGCTGGCGCAGGACATCTGGCCATCGCCCGACAGCCGGGTGTCGTAGAACATCGCGGCCCCGATGCGGGCCACGGCGCTCAGCCCCTGCAGGCTGTCGGAGGCGGGGCGCGCGGGGGGAGGCACGGGGGCCGCTGCCCCGGCCAGGATCACCCCGGCCAGGGCCGCGACCCCGCGCAGGGCGCGGGATCGGGTCGTCACGTCGTCAGCCTTTCGCCGCAAGGCCCGTCGCCGGGTCCAGCACCAGGGCGGCGTGATGCGCGGACCAGTCGAACATGCCATCGAGGGATCCGGCGATGGCATCATAGGAACCCTCGCCCAGGCGTTGCCCGCCCAGCCAGTTGTCCTCGATGAAGCGCATGACCGAGGTCTGGTCGGTCAGCGTGTGATCGACATAGTTGGTCTTCGCATAGGGCGAGATCACCAGCAGCGGCTGGCGGGTGCCATAGCCGCAGCGGCCCTGCACCGGCTTGCCCGAAACGCCCGGCAGCGGCGTGCCCGCGCCGCAGTGATCGCCGTCCAGCACGTCATAGCCCGCAACCGGGATCTTCGAGCCATTCACCACCGCCATCGCATGATCGTACCAGCCGTCGCTGTCGTCATAGGCGATGACGATCGCGGTATCCTTCCAGAAGGGCGAGGCCTCGATGGCGTTGACCGCATTGACGACGAAGGTCTGTTCGTCCAGCGGGTCGGAATAGCCGGCATGGCCGTCCTGGAAGGCGGGCGCCTTCAGGAAGCTGACCGCCGACAGGTTGCCCACCTTCAGCGCGGCGTAGAAATCGCTCATGTCGTACTGGTGGTTGGCGCCGCCGTCGTGATCGGTGCCCACCACCCCGGCCGAGGCCGGGCGGGTGTGCTGGGGATTGGCCGTCGAGGGATAGTACTGGAAGGGTTCGTGGTGGGGGATGTAATCCGCCGCATCGACGCCCGTCACCTTCGACACGGTCGAGCGCGCACAGCCGGTGGTGCCGTTGGCGTTGGTGGCACCCAGGTCAAAGCCGCCCTCGAACCAGCCCCAGCTGAGGCCTGCGTCATTCAGCATGTCGCCGATGCTATGCCCCGTCATCAGCGCCGTCTTGCCCTTCGAGCAGACGTCGCCCGTCGGATCCAGATCCGAGATCATCGTCCAGTTGCCCTGCCCGTCGGGCACCACGCGGCCCTTGTCATAGGTGCCGTCGGCCTCAAGCTGATAGCCCGGCGGCAGCGCCATGCCATTGGTCTGGCCCGACACCAGGTTGATCGCGCCCGGGGTCGAGGGCCCGAACTGGCTGGAGAACGACCGGTCGTTCATGGCGAAGGCCTGGGCGTAGTTCCACAGCGCTGTGACGGTGTTGCCGTCGTAATAGCCCATCACCTGGCCCTTGGTGCCAAAGCTGCCCGCCCCCCCGGACGAGGCCTTGCCGGTGTTCTTCGGGAACAGGTCCATCTTGCCGCCGTCATAGGCGGCCTGTTCGGCGGTATAGCCGTGGTTCTGGTCGGCGCTGGCGGCCTGGGTGCGGTCCAGGCGGAAGGGCGCGGCCGCATCGCTGCCATTGGCGGCGGCGGTGTTGGGGTTGGTGTCCAGCAGCCCGGCATGGGCCAGCGTGTCGATATCCGCAGGCGTGCCGGGGGCGGCGGTAAAGGCGGGTTCGCCCTCGGGGTTGGCGGCCTTGGGATAGGTGGCGAAGTAGTGATCGAACGAGACGTTCTCCTGGAAGATCACCACCAGATGCTTGATCGGCGTCGCGGTGTTGCGCGCGGCATCCTGCGCCTGGGCGGCAGGCACGATGGCAGAGGTCGCAAGACAGGCGGCGATGACGGGTCGCAGCCGGGAAAGGGGTGCAGGCATGGGGTCCTCTTGGTCCGGTTCAGGGTGCGGAAACCGCCCGGCCCAGGGGCCCGGGGTCTGGCTGGCGCGAGGGGTCCCGCGCTGGCTTCCGGCTGCGCCCGGCCTAGGCGTGTTCTTTGACATTTCCACGACAGGCCGATCACGCCCACGTGCCTGACCCGTGACGACGCCGTGAGGTGACGCAAAGTCCGAGTCGCCAAAAGGACCATGGTTTTCAGAATGACCCCCCCATCAAGACACATGAAATTCATTTAATATCAATAAATTAAAACAAATAATCAGCTTCAAAATATAGTTATTGACCATAACGATTATGCAGCATAGCGTTCATGACAGAAGGAGGATCGCGATGCCCAGCCAGGATGACAGAGCCCTTGAAGACGAGGCCGGCCGCAGGGTGGAGGACACTGTGCTGCGCGGGCTGATCGGCTACCGGCTCAAGCGGGCCTATATGCAGATCCAGCCGCTGGCCCAGAAGGCCCTGGCCGAGGACGACCTGCGTGTGGTCAGCTTTTCCTGCCTGTCGGTCATCACCGACAACCCCGGCATCGTGCAGTCCGAGCTGGCCTCGGCGCTGCAGATGGAGCGCTCGAACCTGGTCGTCATCATCGACGAGCTTGAGGGCCGGGGGCTGATCGGGCGCCGCAAGGTGCCCACCGACCGGCGGCGCTATGCGCTGCAGGCGACGCTGCGCGGCCGCAGGTTGCGGGACCGTGCCGCGGCACGGGTGCGCCAGGCCGAGGACGCGGCGATCGCGCACCTCGCCCCCGAGGACCGCGCCCGCCTTCTGGACGTGCTGCTGCGGCTGGAGGGCCCGGGCGCGTCCTAGATCACTGCCCCGGCCCGTTTGAGGAGGCCGGCCGGGGTCATCCAGGGAGGAGACACCATGAGAACGCGCCTTGCCGCGACCCTGCTTGCCTGCTCGGTCGCCGCCCTTGCCACCGGGGCTGCCGCGGACACGATCCGCGCCACCAGCGCCTTCGGCCCCAACCATGCCATCGCCAAGGACGTGTACCCCACGCTCTTTGCCAAGCTGAAAACCCTGACGGATGGCCGCTGGACCGGCCGCGACACCCCCTCGGGGCTGGTCGCCCCGAACGAGATGTCGACCGCCCTGCGCGACGGGGTCAGCGATTTCGGCCCACTTCTGATGCCCTATTTCATCGCCGACTATCCCGACAGCGCGATGATGTCGGACCTGTCGATGCTGGGATCCTCGGCGCAGGTCGTGTCGGCGGCGGTGACCGAATACATCGTCACCTGCGCCCCCTGCCAGGCGGAATTCAAGCGCAACGGCCAGGTCTACCTGGGTTCGGATGCGACGCCGCTTTATGACATCCTGTCGACGAAACCGGTGAAGACGCTGGACGACATGAAGGGGCTGAAGACGCGCTCGGGCTCGCCCTTCTATGCCG
>NZ_JBXXRN010000003.1:0-302401 GCF_057380705.1 Pseudooceanicola sp. NS-SX9
AGCATGACGAAGAAATGCACGAAGCCGATGACGGTTGCGGTGCGCGTCGCCATGATCTGCACCGGTTCCGCCAGCAGCCCCAGCCCCACCAGCGCGTTCATGATCACGCCCTTCTGCCCCAGCACCAACGCCCAGGAATAGGACCGCACCACGTAGGAGGTCCAGAACGGCAGCACCGCCAGCAGCAGCACCAGCCGCCGCCAGCGCGCAGGCACCCGGGTGGCGATGATCCAGGCCAGCGGCCAGGCCAGCGCGACCGAGATCACCGTGACCTCGAGAGTGATCTCCAGCGACACGGAAATGGCCCGGCGGAACGAGGGATCACTGAATATCTTCAGATAGTTGCGCAGGTCATGCCCGGCCACCAGCGTGCGGCCTTCCAGATGCGACAGGCTCATCGCGATCATCCCGGCGAAGGGCAGGATGAAGAACAGCAGCGTCCACAGCAGGGCCGGGGCGACCAGTGCCGCCCCCCGCCGCCTTTCCTTGGCTTCGATGGTCATGGTGCCTCAGTTCTGCAGCATGTCGGTCCACATGTCCTGCATCGCGGCATCGGTGTCGGCATCGGGCACCGGGTAAAGCTGCGCGCGGGACAGATAGCTTGCCTGGTCATCCCAGCGAAGCACCGTCTTCTGGTCGGCCGTCAGCTCAGCCCCGGCCTTTTCATTGGCCGGCATCCCCCAGTAGCACGAGGACGTCGCCAGCCGCGCCTGCCCCTCGGGCGAGGTGATGTACTTGATGAATTCGGCCGCCAGTTCCGGCTTTTTCGTGCCCTTGACGATGGCCAGCGACTGCGCCCACAGCAGTGCGCCCTGTTTCGGGATCGTCCAGTCCAGATCGGGGTTTTCCTGATGCAGCACCGCGGTCAGCCATTCGCCGCCGCCCACCACGATGTCGGCCTCGCCGGTGGCAAGGGCGGTCTGGCTGGCCACCACGTCCGACACCTGTTTCGAGGCCGCCTTCAGCTGCATCAGGGGGCCTTTCAGCTGCGGCAGGGTGGTGGCGTTCAGATCGGCGGTCTTGACGCCCGCCTGCAGCCCCACCAGCCCCAGCACCGGCAGGTAATAGTCGTAGATGGCGATGCGGCCCTTGTACTTGCCGGACCAGAGCGTGCCCAGGTCCTCCATGTCCTTGGGATCGACCTTGGCCTTGTTGTAGGCGATGGTGTTGTAGCCGAATTTCTCGACCGCGGCATAGGTCGTGCCGTCGACGGTGACGTGATCCTTCAGCACCACCTGGGGGAAATAGTCGGCCGTCGGGGCGGTGCCGTCGGGCAGGGGGGCCAGCAGGTCGCGCGCCACCGCCCGCCCCACGTCCACCGCGTCGATCACCATCACGTCCCAGTCGCCGGGCCGCGATTGCTCCAGCAGGGTCAGACCCGCGGCGGTGCCTTCGTATTCCTTCACGTTCACATGGACGTTGTGGGCCTTTTCAAAGGGTTCCAGCAGCGCGGGGTCGGTGTGATCACACCAGACCAGCGCATTCAGATCCTCGGCCGAAACCGTCGTTGCCAGACCGCCCAGCATTGCGGCGATGGCGCAGGTATGTGTCAGTTTCATCGTCTTCTCCCGTTCGGTATCCGGCATTTCACGGCTGCCTTGCGAAAAAAGTTGAACGTATTCAATTTTGCAGTCAATGCTAATTTTGTAGATGCTGAGGAGATCCGATGTCCGGACTGCGCGAGAAACAGAAGGCGAAACGGAACCGGGCAATCCTGCAGGCGGCAAGCACGCTTTTTAAGCAGTCCGGCTACGAGGCCGCCAGAATCGAGGCCATCGCCGAGCGCGCCGAGGTTTCGGTCGGGACGTTCTACAACTACTTCGAGAACAAGGCGGATCTGCTGCTGGCCATCGTCTCGATGGAGGTCGAGGAAGTGCTGGCGCAGGGCGAGGTTTTGCTGGCGGGGCCGTTGCCGCCGCCCGAACAGGCGCTTTGCGCGCTGGTGGCCACCTATTACGACCATTCGCTGGTCTATCTGACCAAGGAGATGTGGCGCACCGCCATGGCGCTGTCGATCCAGAGCCCCGACACGCCGTTCTCGCGCCGTTACCATGCGCTGGATGCGGCCCTGTCGGATCAGGTGGTGCGGCTGATGCTGCGCCTGCAGGCCGAGGTGGCGATCGCGACCGATCTGGATGCGCAGGTCTATGGCGAGGTTGTGTTTCTCAGCCTGAACGCGCTTTTCACCGGGTTCACGGTGGATGAGGCGATGACGCTGGAGCAGCTGAATGCGCGGATGGCGCGCTATATCCACGCCCTCTTCGCCCCGCTGGCGGGCTGAGGGTCGGGCAGCCGCCCGGGGCGTGCGCGGGCGGCTGCGGGAAGCTTTGGGGGGGGCTCAGGCGGGCAGCGGGGCCAGGGTCAGGTCTTCCAGATGCATCGGGTAGTGGATGTTTTCGCCGCTGAAGGGGGGGAAGGCCTCGAAATCCTGGCGCATCTGGTGGCGCACCGGGGAATTCAGCGCCGCTTCCAGCGCGGCGGCACTGTCAAAGATCAGCCGGTTGCGCTGCATGTAGCGGACGCGGGTCCAGGGCAGGGTGTCGCGCCAGTCGGCGCAGGTGTAGATCTCGATCTCGCGGATGCGGGGGAAGTGCCGCATGATCTGCGGGTGGTGATCAAGATAGTAATCGAGCCAGGCGGTAAAATCCTCGGCTGCGCCAGGGTAATGCACCAGATAGGCGCAGCGCGGCGCGGTGCCGTCGGGCTGCCAGGTGGCGTCCTGGGCGGGGTAGGGACGGGCCACCATCACCTGATGGTGCACCTCTGCCGGGGGCAGGGCGGCAATGGCGCGGTCCAGCGGCCCGCCGGCGCGCAGCGTGGCCTCTAGCGTGGGCAGGTCGTCGTAGTATAGCTGCAGCGCCAGCGCCGGCGAGGGGCCGTCATCGGTGTAGAAATCCCGCGCCGAGGCCGGGGTGAAGACCAAGGCGCGGGTCAGGCCCGGCAGATCGCGCAGCGCGCGGCGCAGGCCGTCCATGGCCGTGGGCGGCAGGGCGCAGCCGGGCGTATCGGTCATCAGGTAGATGAAATGCACAAAGCTCATGCGGCAAGCTGTCCTTTCGAAAGGGCCTTCAGGGTCAGGGTGGGATCGGTCGCGGCGCCCGGCGGCAGGGGCATGCGGGCGGCCACGATCTTTTCCAGAAAGCGGCGTTCCTGTCCGGCGTCGATCAGCACGCCACCGGTGATGCAGCCGCCGAGGGTCCACAGCAGGATGCCGCCTGCGGCCAGGGGAACCTCGGTCATCTCGGGGGTGTACTGGCCGACCACCTGCAGCGCGTGGCCCAGCTGGTCGGTCCACATCCAGGGCAGTTCCGCATGGGGGGTGTCCTCGCCCATCAGCGTGCGGGCCAGCGCCTTGGCCTGACGGTCGGCATTGCGCCAGGTTTCCAGCCGCAGGGGGCGTCCGGCATGGGCATTCATCGTCTCGGCCACATCGCCGATGGCGAACAGGCGGGTCTGTCCGGCGACCCGGCCGCAGGCATCCGTCAGGATCCCGCCCGAGGGGCCGATGGCCGAAGGCGGGGCCAGGGCGGTCTCGGGGGCAAGGCCGATGCAGGCCAGCACCAGATCGGCGGACAGCGCCGGGCCGTCCGCCAGGGTGACCTGCAGGGCGCCATCGGATGTGCGGGCCACACCCCGTGCCTGGGCGCCGGTCAGCAGCCTGACCCCGGCTTCGGCATGGCGCGCGGCCAGCCAGTCCGAGGCCTGCGGCGACAGGCAGCGCGCCATCGGGCGGGCTCCGGCCTCGACCACGGTGACGTCGCAGCCCAGCTGGCGCGCGGTGGCCGCGACCTCCATGCCGATGACGCCGCCGCCCAGCACGACCAGCCTGCGCCCCGGCTGCAGCCCGGCCCGCAGCTGCCGGGCGTCGTCGAGGGTGCGCAGCTGGTGGCACAGCGTCGCCCCCGGGATCGTCAGCGCCCGCGCCCGCCCGCCGGTGGCCAGCACCGCACGGTCGAAGGCCAGCCGTTCGCCGCTGGACAGCCGCGCGATCCCGGCCTGCACGTCCAGCGCCTCGACACGGGTGCCCTTCAGGTGGCGCACTGCCGGGTCGGCAAAGATTTCGGCAGGCAGCACGAAGACGTCGGCCTCGAGCGTGGGATCCTTCAGGGCCTGTTTCGACAGTGGCGGCCGGTCGTAGGGCAGATGCGTTTCAGCGCCGACCAGGACCAGCGGGCCGACATGTCCGGCGCTGCGCAGCGCATGGACCAGCTGGCCACCGGCCTGACCGGCGCCAATGATGAGAAGGGGCAGTTCCGGCATGGGGTCTCCTCTTTTCGTATACGGTATACGCAAGAATTCAGGATTCGCAATTCTGGATTCGATGGAAGGCCGGGGTGGGTGTTGAAATCACCATGGTGCCGAAAAATGTTGCGATATGGCAGTCCCGTGCCATTTTGGGATTGGAGGTTATGTATACGCAGGCCTCTTGTCCTTGGCGGCTTCGTCCTGTCACCGCGCTGTTCCTGCGCTCTTCCGCCTTGCTGGCCGTGGCTTCGGCCTTGCCCTGCGGGGATGACAGGCCGGATCGGGCAGATCCCGCGTGCGGCCAGTCGCCCGTCGCGGCTGACCATCCTGCGGCCGGTCGTTGGTCGTCGAACAGATCGGCCGAGGCGTGCAGCAGATCCAGCGCATGGCGCCGCTGGGCCAACCGGTCCGGGAACCGCTCGGTGATCGGCACTTTGGCCATCGGGAGGTGATCAGCGCCGTCCGACAGCCCTCCGGGTGGCCCGGAAGTGCTGCGCGAGAGGGCCCGCAGGGCGCTGACGGCGGAACGGTCGGCCTGCTGAGGGCCGAGAGAGCCCTTTTGCCCGGGACCCGGAGCCGTCCGCCGCTGCGGTCCTGAGGCTGAATCGGGGCCGCCTTTCGCCGCTGTTCCAGCCCGTCCGCTGTGCAATGGCAGCGATATGGCGATCCTGCCCCTGCGGTGCGCGCTGGCGCGCCACGAGGCGCTGATGTGAGGGGGGCGGAGCCGTCCGGGAACGTCGATTTGGCCGGGGCGGGACAGTCTTGAAGGGCCATCCTGCTGGCTTGAATGACCCTCCTGCCGGCGCTCTGGTTCAGGTTAGGTTGCCGCAAGGCAGGGCCACCGGCCTTCTTGGCGCCAGTTCGGACGGCGACCGCGCGAACTGGCGCGTTCCGCTGCGGGCCGTCCTGTTGTGGCAGAAGGGGCCGGTGGGGATCGTGCACGCAAGCTTGGGGCGCCTGCTGCAATCCCTGCCTTCTTCGCGACCACCAAGGGGCAGGCAGCGGCCTTTCGGCAATTGCCCGCAAGGCTGCTTTCAGATGCGTTTTGGCAGCCGCCTTGATCAGGATGCCGTCAGGGACAGAGTGTTTTCACGGCCGGTTGCGGCTGCATGTTGTTCCGCTGCGGTTCAGGCCGAAGGGGCGCGCGCCTGCCTTCGGCCCATGCTGGTGGCCCTTCGGAATGCTGCCGGTCGCGCGGGCCGGGTGTGACGGGCGCGAGACGCCGGCGCCGGCGCTTTGCCGTGCCGGTGCGGGGCCCGGGGGGATCGGCCCCATGCCGGGCGCCATGCTCCGGGGGGTGCGGGGGCTCAGTCCGCCGCAGCCTCTGCCTCGTCGCTGAGCGCGAGGTAGGTCAGGAACGACTCCCGCGCCATTTCCAGCACCCGGATCTGGGCGGCTTCGGCCGCAGCCGGATCGCCGGCCGCGATCGCCTCGGCCAGCAGCAGGTTGCCTTCGACCGATTTGCTGCGCCATTGCGCGTCGCGCAGCGTCGCGTGGCGCATCATGTGGATGAAATCCTCGAACTGCTGGATCGCGTCGACCAGCACCCGGTTGCCGACATGCTGCAGGATCTCGGTGCGCAGCATCGCGTGCACGCCGACATAGCCGTCGTCGTCGCGATGCGCCTCGATTGCCGCGCGCACCTTTCCGGCCAGCTGCTGGCGCGCCTCGGGGGGCATCCGCTCGACCATCCGCCTCATGGCGTAGGGCTCCAGGCGCAGGCGGACTTCGATGATGTCGATCACGTCGCGGGCCGAGCGGCGCGGAAAGCGGAAGCCGCGGCGGGCCTGGGCCAGAAGGCCGTCGCGCACCAGCATCGCCAGCGCCTCGCGGACCGGGGTCCGCGAAACGCCCAGGGCCTCGGACAGGGCGATCTCCTGGAACTTGGTCTCGGGCGGGAATTCTCCCGTCAGGATTCGGTGTCGCAGGTCATCGTAAACCTGCTGCCGCAGGTCCGAGACTCTCTGGATGCTCATCAGGGCGCTCCGTCCGTTGTCATTTGCGTATGTTGTATGCGTTTTCCGACCGGTCTTGAATCGGAAAACCCGGTTTTCCGCCGCGTGAACCCACAGGGATATTGTGGCTTCGATTTTCTAACGTATACCGTATACGCAAAGGAGAGCCACATGGACCAATCCCCCCGTCTGCATGATCGCTACCCGCATCTGGGCACTGCGAACATTCCCGTCGCCCCCTATATCTCGGAAGACTATTTCCGGCAGGAACAGGCGCATGTCTTCCGCAAGACCTGGCTGCATGTCGGTCGTGTCGAGGAATTGCCCAAGGTCGGCGACTACGTCGTGCGCGACATCGCGGCCTGCAATGCCTCGGTCATCATTGCGCGCAATCGCCAGAAGGGCCTGTCGGCCTTCCACAACGTCTGCTCGCACCGGCTGAACAAGGTGGCCGACCGCCCCGAGGGCAATACGCGCAAGTTCTTCTGCAAGTTTCACGGCTGGGCCTACGACCTGGACGGCAGCCTGACCGGCGTGCCGGACGAAGGCAGTTTCCTTGATCTGGACAAGACATGCCACGGTCTGACCCCGGTCAGCGTCGACATCTGGAACGGCTTTGTCTTCATCAACCTCGATCCCGCCCCCGAGATGTCCCTGGCGGCCTATCTGGATCCGATGTTCGGCGGGCTGAAGGATTATCCCTTCGACAAGTTCACCGCCTGCTACGCCTGGGAAACGGTGGTGGACTGCAACTGGAAGCTGGCAATCGATGCCTTCCAGGAGACCTACCACGTGGGCTATGTGCACGGCCGCTCGATCGCGGATGCGCTGGCCAGGGATGCCGACGGCAACCAGCATCCGATCGATGGTCTGTGCGGCGACTTTCACCGGCGCCTGTCGATCGCGGGCAATCCGAATTCCGTATACGGAAATCCCAAGGCCGCGACCCAGGGCGCGGCGGGCGGATCGCAGGACAGTGTCGAGGGCGCGCGCAAGGTCGGCCGGGCGATTGCGGCAAAGGCGCTGAAGGTGGGCGCGGGCGGCACCCGGCTGGACCTGTCGGGCATCGTGCTGCCGGACCTGCTGAACTGGACGCGCCACCCGGACTGGGCCTTCGATATCAACGTGGTCTTCCCCGACTTCTACCTGTCGTGCCGGCCGAATTACTTCCAGGCCTACAATTTCCGCCCCATCAGCCACAACCGGACCCTCTTCGAGGCCCGCGTCTACTACCCCGAGATGGCCACGGCGGGGGGGCGTTTCTACCAGGAATACATGAAGGTGTCGCTGCGCGATGTCCTGCTGGAGGACCTGGGCACGCTGGAGCTGACGCAGCAGGCCGCCGAAACCGGCGCCAAGTCCGAAATGGTGCTGCAGGATTACGAGATCATGGTGCGCCATCAGCTGCACGTGGTTCAGACGATGATCGCGCGTGGCCAGGCGGCTGCGGCGCTGGCCGCCGAATAAGGAGCCCCCGGATGTCCGTTCTTCCCCCCCGCTTTGCCGCGCTGGAGCCCTGGTCGGCCTGGGCGCTGCCCACCGAGACGCAGCGCAATGCCCGTCGCGTCGCCAGCAGCTTCGAGGAGATCTCGGCCTTTGCCGAGGCGATGCTGCCCCATGTCGAGGAGATCTGTGCCGCGATCGATGCCGCGCAGGCCGCCGATGGCGGGCATGATGAAGCGCATCTGGCGCTGTTTCACCTGTTGCTGTCGCTGGCCGAGGTGGCCCCGGTGATCGAAAGCTACGACCCCGATGTCGAGGTCACCGACGGCTACGAAACCAAGCGCTTCACGCCGCTGGAGCAGCACCGCCTGCGGCCTGCGATCTGAGGGACCTGCCATGACATGCCAAGTCTTTTCCTTCCATGACCCGGATCAGGAGGTCATCGCGGATGGCCTCTACATGAGCACGGTCGTGGGTGACACGATCTCGGTCGGGGTGGTGAATTTCCGCGCGGCGGCGGGGGGCGGCGTGGTGCCCAAGGCGCATGCCCACGGCGAGGAGGTCACGTTGCAGATCCGGGGCGGTTGTTCCGTGGGGCTGGGGCCGGATGGTCTGGCGCCCGAGGCGACGCTGCCGCTGCAGGAGGGCACGGTGATGATCATGCCCGCCGGGCAGCCGCATTCCGGGGTGAACCGGTTTGACGCGGCGGGCCAGTGCCTGCGGCTGAACGTGGTGACGCCACCCCGGGCCGAATATGGCCGCAAGGGCAGCGCCGTCGCCTATTACCCGCAGGGAGAGACGCGATGAGCGCCGCCCCCCGCTGTCTCGACAGTACGCTGGGCCGTGAACCCTTCCGCGCCGAGGGCGCCGAGCTGCAGGTCTCGATGGACTGGATCCAGTCGGAGGAGCGCAGCCTTGAGGGCCCCGAGGAGGTGATCGCGGTGCTGGAAGGCGAGCTGCGGCTGGTTTGCGACGGCGTCACCCATGTGCTGGCTGCGGGCATGGGGGCGCTGCTGCCGGCGGCTGCGGCGCGTCGTCTGGCCCCGCGGGGGCCGGTGCTGCTCTACCGGGTGCGCCGACGGTGAGTACGCTGGAAACCCGGCTGGCGCGGCTGGAGGCCCGCGCCGCCATCGAGGCCGCGATGCAGGATTATGCCGCCGCGGCGGATGCCAAATACACCCCCGACCGCCGTCGGCGTGATCCGGCCGCGCAACGCGCCGCCGCGGTCCGTCAGGCGGGCCATTTCACCGAAGATGGCCTGTGGTCGGGGGGGCGTTTTGGCGGCACGCTGCACGGGCGCATCGCCATTGCCCGTTTTTTCGAGGCCAGCCCCTGGGTCTTTGCCGCGCATCTTTACGGCGGGGCGGATATCCGCGTCGCCACGGATCTGAAGACGGCGGCAGCCCGCTGGCAATTGCTGGAAATCGGCATTCCCGATGGCTCGGCCGGTGCGGCGCAAGGCCAGGTGCAGCTGCTGTCGGGCACTGTCGCGCAGGACTGGTGCCACACGTCCCAGGGCTGGCGCATCGCCCGGATGGGCTTTGAACGGCTGCATGCCGTGACCCTGGCCGATCACCCCGCAGCCCTGCGCTGCGTGATCCCCCTTGCAGAGGATACCCCATGACACGTGCCACACCCATGGCCGACAATGCCTGCCGCGTGGTCCTGAACACGGCCCAGAACGCGGATTACCACCTGATGCGGCTGCAGGCGCCGGCGATGGCGCTGACGGCTGCGCCGGGGCAGTTCTTTCACCTGAAATGCCCGGTGGCTGCGGGCGCCGCGCCCTTCCTGCGCCGCCCGATGAGCATCTATGACGTCGACCGCGACAGCGGCTGCATCAGCTTTCTCTACAAGGTGCAGGGGGCGGGCACCCGGGCGCTGGCCAGCCTGGTGCCGGGCGATGCATTGCAGGCGCTCGGGCCGCTGGGGCAGGGCTTTGACCTGCCCGAGGCGCCGTCGCATCTGTTGCTGATCGGGCGCGGCGTGGGGCTGGCGACGCTGGCGCCGCTGGCGCGGGCGGCGGCGGCGCGGGGGGTGCGGGTCACCGCCCTCTTGTCGGCGCGCCATCCCGATGTGGTGATGTCGGTCGATCTGCTGCGCCGCCACGGCGCCCGGGTCGAGGTGGTGACCGATCACGACGGCAGCGCCGAGGTGCCGCGCGTCGCCACGCAGCTGCGGCGCCTGCATGCCGAGGCCCCCTTCGACCGGATCGCCACCTGCGGCTCGAACCGGCTGTTTCGCCTGGCCAAGGCGCTGGCGGCCGACTGGGGCATCCCCGGCCAGGTCGCCCTGGAGGCGCGGATGGGCTGTGGCACCGGCATGTGCCTGGCCTGTGTCGTGACCACCCGTGCTGCCGATGGCACCGAAACCTATCGCACCGTCTGTGGCGAGGGGCCCGTCTTCACCCTGGAGGAAACCGTCGCATGGTAGACCTGCGCACCCGCATCGGCCGGCTGACCCTGGCGAACCCGATCATGCCCGGATCCGGCACCCTGGCCGAAAACCTTTCCCAGCTGACCGACCTGTCGCGGCTGGGCGCGATCGTGCTGAAGACCATCACCCCGGATATCCGTCAGGGCGTGCTGCCGCCCCGCGTGGCCGAATTCCGCGATGCCACGCTGTTCTCGATCGGTATTCCGTCGAAAGGTCCCGGGCATCTGCTGGAGAGCACGCTGCCTTTCTACACCCCCTTCGGGCCGCCGGTCGTGGTTTCTGTCTCGGCGGATACGGCCGAGGATTTCGGCCGGCTGGCGGCACGATTGTCGGTGCCGGGCGTCAGCGCGATCGAGGCCAATGTCTCGTGCCCGAACCTGCGGGCCGAGGGGCGCGCCTTCGGCATGGATCCCGAGGCGACCCATGCGGTGATCGCCGCCATGGTCGCCCGGAGCGACAAGCCGATCTGGGCCAAGCTGACACCCAATGTCGGCAATATCGCCGAGATCGCCCTGGCCGCCGAGGCCGCCGGGGCCGAGGCGGTGATCGTCGGCAATGCGCTGCTGGGCCTGGCTGTCGATGCCGAGCGGATGCGGCCCCGGCTGGGCAATGTCATCGGTGGTCTGACCGGGCCTGCGGTCCGGCCGATCCTGTTGCGCATGACGCGGCAATGCGCGCAGGCGGTCCGCATTCCGGTGATCGGCTGCGGCGGGATCGCCACCGGCGAGGACGCGGCGGAATACCTGCTGGCGGGCGCCACGGCGGTGCAGATGGGCACGGTCAACTTCATCGATCCCGATGCGATGGTGCAGGCCGTCGACTGGCTTGGGGCCTATTGCCGGCGGCACGGCCTTGCACGGATCTCGCAACTGGTGGGCGCCATGGCGGCCACCCATGACGGTGCCCCCCGGCCGGGGCTGGCGGCCGAATGACCCTTCCCGCAGGAGACCTCCCCATGACGACCTGGACCGAACTGTGCCTTGAGGGTGCGCTGCCAGAGGCCCAGCCGGTGGCCATCACCCTGGGTGCGCACCGGATCTGCGCCATCTTCGACGGCAGCCAGTATTACGCGCTGGCGGATCTGTGCAACCACGGCCGCGCCTTCCTGTCCGAGGGCTATTGCGACACCGACGACTGCGTCGTCGAATGCCCGCTGCACGGCGGTCTGTTCGACTACCGCGACGGCAGCCCGGCGGGTGATCCGGTCGACAGGCCGAACCGCAGCTATCCGCTCAAGGTCGAGGACGGCCGCGTGCTGGTGGCATTGTGAGCCGCCGACGGGTGCTGGTGATCGGGGCCGGGGGCACCATCGCGATGCAGGGCGCCACGGCCTGGGACTGGGTCGATTACGGCGACACCGGCATCATTCACGATGCCGCCGGGGTTATCGCGGGGATGGACTTTGGCCTGCCGGGGACCGAGGTGACGCCGCTGGCCTTTCGGGCGCTGCCCTCGACGGGGATCACCCCGGCCGACTGGCTGGAGCTGCGGCAGCTGCTGCTGGCGCAGCAGGGCGCGCCGGATGGCATTGTCATCACCCATGGCACGGCCACGCTGGAGGAAACCGCCTTCTTCCTGCATGCAACGCTCAGGCCGCGCTGTGCGGTGGTTCTGTGCGGCGCCCAGAGGCCCCCCAATACCAGCGGCAGCGATGCCGCGGGTGGTCTGCGGGCGGCCATTGCCGCGGCGGCCGCGCTGCCACCGGCGGTCTATCTGTCGATGAATGGCCAGATTTTCGATCCGGTGCAGGTGACGAAGACGGCGAACCATGCCCTTGATGCCTTCGAGGCCCCGACCGGCGGTCCGCTGGCCGAGGTCGATCCGGGCGGCGCGCTGCGCCTGTGGGCCCGGCCGCTGCCGCCGCTGCAGGTCTTTGCGCCCTGCGGTCCGCTGCCCCGGGTCGATATCCATGCCTCCTACGCGGGGGCGGATGGCACGGCGGTCGAGGCCTTCGTTGCGGCGGGCGCGAGGGGGCTGGTCAGCATCGGCCTGCCGCCGGGCCGGGCGACGCCTGGCGAACGTCAGGCCATGGAAGCGGCGGCGCGCGCGGGGGTCTGTGTGGTGCAGGCCTCCAGGGCGCTGCGCGGCATGGTGCCGGATCAGGCCTGGAACCGCGCGGCGGGGATCCTTTCGGGCGGCGGGCTGAGCCCGGCCAAGATCCGCATCCTGCTGATGCTGGCGCTGCAGGCGGGCCTGCCGCCGGATCGCATTGGTGCGCTGCTGCAGGGCTGGACGCAGCTGCGCACCGGCTGAGGATCCCCTTCGATCCGCTTGCCGGTGCGCCGGGGCGGGCCGTGGCAGGCGATCCCGCCCACCTGGCCTGCCCGAACGCGCGTCCCGCAGGGGCTGCGGGGCGCGCGTTCGGCATGGCGATCAGTTCAGCCGACGTTCGCTGCGCTTGTCGAAAAGATGCAGCGCCTCGGGGGCAAAGCCCAGGTGCAGCACGCTGCCCGGCAGGGCCGTGACGCGCTCGCGGAAGGCGCAGATCATCCGCACCTGGCCGACATGGCCCACGACATGGGTCTCGGCGCCCGTGGGTTCGACCACTTCGACGACCAGCGGCAGGCCCTGCGGTGCCAGGAAAAGGTGCTCGGGGCGCAGGCCCGCCAGCAGCTCGCCATTGCCTTCGGGGGCGCAGCCCAGGTCATGCCCTTCCAGCACCAGCCGACCATCCCGACGCTGCACCGGCAGGAAGTTCATCCCCGGAGAACCGATGAAGCCCGCCACAAAGCGCGTCGCCGGCCGGTCGTAAAGATCCAGCGGAGAGCCGGCCTGCTCGACCAGCCCGTCGCGCATCACCACGATCTTGTCGGCCAGGGTCATCGCCTCGATCTGGTCATGGGTGACATAGACCATGGTGGTGCCCAGCTGCTGGTGCAGGGCCTTGATTTCGCTGCGCATGGTGACGCGCAACTGGGCATCAAGGTTCGACAGCGGCTCGTCGAACAGGAAGACCTGGGGGTTGCGCACGATGGCGCGCCCCATCGCCACCCGCTGGCGCTGGCCCCCCGACAGCTGGCGCGGGTAGCGTTCCAGCAGCGCCTCCAGGTTCAGGATGCGGGCGGCGTTTTCCACCGCCTTGCGGATCTCGGCCCGGGGCGTGCCGCGCAGCTTCAGCGCAAAGCCCATGTTGTCGGCCACCGTCATATGCGGATAAAGCGCATAGGACTGGAACACCATCGCGATGTCACGGTCCTTGGCGGCGACGTCGTTGACGATGCGGGTGCCGATATGGATCTGCCCGTCCGAGATCTCTTCGATGCCGGCGATCATGCGCAGCAGGGTGGATTTGCCGCAGCCCGAGGGGCCGACCAGCACGACGAATTCGCCGTCTTCGATGTCGATGTTGACCGCATGGATGACCTCGGTCTTGTGGTAGCGTTTCACCACGTCGCGGATGTTCACGTTTGCCATGGGATGTTCCTTGTAATGGGGGCCGGGGGGCGGGGCTCAGCCTTTGACAGAGCCGCCAAGCACGCCGCGGACGAAATATTTCTGCAAGGTGATGATCAGCAGCAGCGGGATCGCCACCGACACGAAGGTGGCCGCGGTCAGCACGTTGACGCCGCCGGTCTGGGTCTGGGCCAGGGTCGCCACGCGCACCGTCAGCGGCGCCAGGGATTCCGAGCCGCCAAGGAAGATCATCGGCACCAGAAGGTGGTTCCAGGCGATCATGAACTGCAGGATCGCCAGCGAGGCCAGGATGGTGCCCGACACCGGCAGCACGATCTGCACGAAGATACGCGGCTCGCTTGCGCCATCGATGCGGGCGGCCTCCAGCAGGTCCGAGGGGATGGACGAGAAGAAGCCATAAAGCAGGAAGACACCGAAGGGCACGGTCAGGCCCATTTCGATCAGCCAGACCGGCACGAAGGTTCCGGTCAGCCCAAGCGCCAGGAACAGTTTCAGCATCGGCACCAGCGTCAGCTGCGGCGGCAGGACCTGCAGGCCCACCATCGCCAGGAAGACGGTGACGCGGCCGGCAAAGCGCATCTGCGCCAGGGCGAAGGCACCGATGGCCGAGAACAGCACCGTTCCCAGCACCGTCGGGATCGTCAGCGCGACCGAATTCACGATCGATCCGGCGAAGCCCGACAGGGCGAAGGCGTCACGATAGTTCTGCAGCGTCAGCACCGGCGCGATCAGCGCATGCCACCAGCCCGAGCTGGCCGAGACGTTCTCGGGGCGCAGCGAGGTGATCAGCAGCGACAGCACCGGCACGAACCAGATCACGCAAAGCGCCAGCACGACGCCATGCAGCGCCAGGCGCGGCAGCCAGCGCCGCCAGGCAGCCGGTTTGCGGGCAATCGGGGCTTGCAGGGATGTGGAGGCCATGGCTCAGCCCTTTCCTTCGGTGCGCATCTGGCGGATGTTCAGGATGATGATCGGTGCCGAGAGCACCAGCAGCAGCACCGCGATGGCACTGGCGGTGCCCAGGTTCTCGCGCACGAACAGCTCGGTATACATGCGGTTGGCGATCACGTCGGTGCCGAAGGCGCCGTTGGTCATCACATAGACGATGTCGAAGACCTTGAGAGAGAAGATCGCCTCGGTGGTCAGCACCACCAGCAGGGTGGGCCAGAGCGAGGGCAGGGTGACAAAGCGGAAGATCGCGATCTCTCCGGCGCCGTCCAGCCGCGCGGCCTCGACCATCTCAGAGCTGACGGCCTTGACGCCGGCCGACAGGATCAGCGTCGCCACCCCCATCGCCATCCAGACCGCGACGGCGATCAGCGCATAGGTGCTGATCCGGGGGTCCAGCAGCCAGGCCACCGGCTGCTTGATCCCCAGGGCCAGCAGCAGCGCGTTCAGCGTCCCCGTCTGGGGCATCATCGGCGGCGCGTAGGTATAGAGGCTTTTCCAGATCACCGCGCCGGCGGTGAACGAGATCGCGGTGGGCAGCACCAGGAAGGTGCGGGCCAGGCGCTCGTAGGGGACGCGGTCCATCAGCACCGCGGCCAGCAACGAGATCGAGCAGGTGGCCAGCGGAAAGACGACGATCCAGATGACGTTGTTCCACAGCACCGGCCGCAGGGCCTGGCTGAAGGCCCACTGGAAGTTGGCAAAGCCCACCCATGCGCTGCCGGTGGCATTGCGGAAGGCGAAGGTGATCGAGGCCAGCAGCGGGTAGGCGATGATCACCCCCACCAGCCCCAGCACGGGGGCCAGCCACAGCCAGGGGCGCAGGCGGCCCTGCCGGCGGGCGGGCAGGCGCCGCAACAGCAGTTCTCCTGGCAGGATGATGACGAAGGCGAGGGCGGGCAACAGGACAAGTCCTGTCAGCAGTTGAAGAAACTGGGAATGCACGGATCTACTTTCCTTGGGGACGGGAGGGCGGCCGGGTCAGTGCCCGGCCACCGGTCCCATGAACCTCAGCCAGCCGCAGCCGCATCAACGGCGGCCAGATTGGCATCCAGGCTGCCCGGATCCAGCGCATAGGTCACCACTGCCTTCAGCAGCGCCTGTGCGATGGCGGGCGAGATCACCTGATGGGGCATGGCGACCAGCACCTTGTCGGGCCCCTGCAGCGTTTCGCGGGCCTTGGCCAGGATCGGGTTGGTATAGGCGTCGGCCCCGACATCGGTGCTGGCGACGGTCCAGTTGCCCATTGCGGCGACCATGCGCTCGCCGGGGGCAGAGGCCAGATAGGTCAGGAAGGCGCGCACCTGCGGCGTGTCCCGGAAGGCCATGTAGGCGGTGCCGCCGAAGGTTTCGTACTTCTGGTATTGCGGGGCGCCCGGCACCGGCATGAAGTCCAGATCCTTGATCGGCTTGACCTTGGGATACATCAGCATGGTCAGGGGGCCGGCATAGACGCCCCATTGCATGACCGCACATTGCGGCGGATCGAAGAACATCCCCGCGCCCAGCCGGATCGCCGGGGTGGACAGCGCCGCGATCGGGCCGCCGGCCAGCATCTTGGGATCATGCACGATGGCGCCGAAGGCTTGGAAGGCGGCCTTGACCTTGGGATCGGACCATTTCATCGACCCGTCGATCAGGGCGCTAAAGACCTCGGGGCCGTCGTTTTTCAGCAGGTAGTTCTCGATCCAGTTCAGCCCCACATAGCCCGAGGCCGGGCCGCGTTCATCGGTATAGCACCAGGGGGTCTTGCCGGATTTGGCGTAATCGCTGGCCCAGGCATCGAAGGCCTGGGTGGTGGTTTCGCCCTTGGGGCCGGTGTAAAGCGCGGTATTGTACCACAGCATGTAGCTGGAAAGCTCGGTCCAGAGCGCATAGACATGGCCGTCCTTCGACACCGTGTCCATCAGGCCCTGGTTGAAATGGCCGGTCAGCTTGTCGGCGCCGATCAGCCTGTCGATCGGGATCAGGTCGCCGCGCGCCGCATAACGCTGCACCGCCGAGATCGAGTTGAAGCCCGCCAGATCCGGCGGATCGCCCGCCTGGGTGCGGGTCTGCAGCACGGCGTTGAAATCGGTGGTGCCGGAATAGTCGATATTGATACCGGTGGCCTTCTCGAACGGCGCCCAGGCGGCGCGCAGCAGCTCCAGCTCATTGCCGCCGTTGACCCCCATCACCGTGACGGTGCCGCCCAGCTTGGTGGCGCCGCCGTTCAGCGTTTCGGCAAAGCTTTCGGCGGCGGCGACGGTGCCGGGATCGACCTTGGGGACCTCGGCCTGGCCAGCCAGAGGGGCAGCAGCGGCCAGCAGGCCACCCAGGCCCGCGGCACGCAGCCGATGGCCCCACCGGGGCGGAAGGAAAAGAATATCTTTCATTTTGACAGGTGACCTCCTGATTGGATAGCGCTAGCCGTTATGTGGGTTATGAAACCGGCGCACCGCGCCACCAGAACAAGGAAAGGCTTGGAAGTCCCTTCAAAGTCAGACAGTTAGTGCTCCGACTGACCGATGGGCCAGAACATCGGTCGGCAGTGCCCCAGACTTCGCCTTGGGGCCCGCCACAGGTCAAACGACTAACTTTGCCCGGGATATGACTGTCGGTCATAGGCCTGGGTCAGAAGGTTCGAAACATGCAGCATTCCCTCAACAAACTGGACCTCAGGCAGCTTCGGCAGTTCCTGGCGGTCGCCCAGACCGGAAGTTTCAGCGTCGCCGCCGACAGCCTAAATCTGAGCCAATCCGCCATCAGCAAAAGCGTCCGCGCCCTGGAAAGCCAGCTGGGTGTGCGGCTGCTTGACCGGGGGGCGAACGGTGCGCAGGTGACGCTGTTCGGTCAGGAGCTGTTGGGCTACGCCCAGCTGATCCTGTCGCTGGCCGAAGAGGCGGTGGACGAGATCGACGCCCTGCGCGGTGCGCGGCGCGGGGCGCTGCGCATTGGCGCTCTGCCCACGGCGCTGATCGAACTGGTGCCGAAGGCGGCGCTGCGCTTCGTGCAGGCCTTTCCCGACGTGACCCTGGTGGTGAACGAAGGCCTGAACGAGACGATGCTGCCGCAGCTTTACAACGGGCGCCTCGACATGCTGTTCACGGTCAAGCCGAACGAACCGCTGAACGCGGATTTCGAATGGCGCCCGGTGATGTGCGAGCCGGTCGGCATTGTCTGCGCCCCCGATCACCCGCTGGCCGGCAAGCCCGAGGTCACGCTGCAGGACATGGTGCCCTTTCCCTGGGTGCTGCCGCCGCGGCCGGAACCCGACCGGCACCAGCTGGACACGCTGTTCCGAAAGGCCGGCCTGCCGCGACCGAAAGTCATGATCGACACGACTTCGGTGACGTTCCTGCGCGCGCTGGTACGGCGGACCCAGTATCTGAGCTACCTGACAATGCCCGCGATCCGAGAGACCGGATCGGGACTTTGTACCTTGAATATCAAGGAAATAGCTTTTGAACGAGAGATCTGCGCCGTGTTCCGCCGCAAGGGGGTCGTGCGCCCCACGGTCATGAGCTTCCTGCGCGAGATCAGACCCGACTGACGCTATTCCTTTCGGTCATGGGCGGGGCCCGCTTTTTCATTTCATTCCCGGAACCGGCGCCCCTACACCTTGGGAACCGGGCCCGCAGGCCCGGCGCGTGACATCCCGGACATGCGGCCCGCCCGTGGCGGCGCCCGACGCCCGGCCGGCCCCTGCATCCCGGGGCCGGCGCCCGGTGTCATGCCCCAGGAAAGGATCCGACATGACGCCCCATGCTTCTTCGGCTCGCCGCTTCAGGGCGGCGCTCAACCCGATCCAGTGGTCCGCCACCGCCGACGGCTGGCTGGATCCCGCGCTGGCCCCGCCGCTGCCCGATCTGCTGGCGCAGGTGGCGCAGGCGGGCTTTGCTGCGGTCCATGCCCAGCTGCCCGCCGACATGGCGGTGCAGGATTATGCGGCGGCGCTGCAGCAGGCGGGGCTGGCCCCGGCCCCGGGCTATGTCGCCCTCGGCACGCCCGAGATCGGCGTGTCCCGGGCCGAGGCGGTCGAGACCGCACGCCGGATGGCTGCCCAGCAGGCGGCGCTCGGGCTGGGCGACATGTTCTTCTCGACGCGGATGGTCAAGGGCAGCCCCCGGGTTCTGAGCCCGGCCTGCGGCGCGCAGGCTGATCCGGCGCGGCTGGATGATCTGGTGGCGCTGTTTGACGCGGCCTCTGCGGTGATGCGGGCCGAGGGGATCTATCCGGCGCTGCATCCCCATGTCGGCACCTGGATCGAGACCGAGGCCGAGGCCCGCACCCTGCTGGACGCGATCCCGGCGTCGCAGATGGGATTTGGCCCCGACACCGGGCATCTCAGCTGGGCGCAAGCGGATGTGCCGGCGCTGCTGACCCGTTATCGCGACCGCATCCGGGTGGTTCATGTCAAGGACTGCCGCCTGTCGCTGCGGGACCGCGCCCGGAGCGAGCTGTTCAGCTATCAGCAGACGGCGGTGGCCGGGCTGTGGGCCGAGCCCGGCGATGGCGATCTGGATCTGGTGGGCATGATCGACTGCCTGGGGGCGGATTTCGACGGCTGGCTGATTGCCGAGGTCGACTATACCGATCTCGATCCCTTCGAAAGCGCCCGGCTGAGCGCCAACTGGCTGGACCGGCTGCGCCGGGGCCTGCTGTGAGGCGGGGGCGGGCATGACGATAGAACCCACTGCCGATGTGATCGTTGTGGGCTCCGGCGCGGCCGGCAGCTTTGCGGCGAAGGAACTGACCGAACAGGGGCTGCAGGTGCTGCTGCTCGAGGCCGGGCCGCAGATCGGTCCGGCGGATTTCGAAGGCCTGCCGCCACGGACGGCGCCGCGCCGTGACATCAACATCCTGGACCGGGCGATGGCGACACTGCGGGGGCAGCAGGTGCAGGCCCGTGCGGCCTTCTTCACCGCCAGGATGGGCCGCTTTCACGTGAACGACCGGCAGCATCCCTACACGACCCCGGCGGATGCGCCCTATCTGTGGATCCGTGGCAAGCAGAAGGGCGGGCGGATGCATCTGTTCGGCCGGGTGCTGATGCGCTGGTCGGATGATGATTTCCGGCTTGCCACCCGGACCGGGCAGGGCGTCGACTGGCCGATCCGCCATGACGACCTGGCCCCCTACTATGCCGAGGTCGAGCGCTTTCTGGGTCTTTATGGTCAGGCTGACGGGCTGGCGACGCTGCCGGATTCCGACTGTCAGAACCGGGCCGAACTGACGGCGGCCGAGACGCTTTTCAAGACGGCCGTGGAAACCGGGGCGCCCGGCCAGCACGTGATCTCGTGGCGCTACATGCTGCCGGACCGCGACCGGGTGCCCGCGCCGCTGGCTGCGGCCGAGGCGACGGGCCGCCTGCAGGCGCGCTATGACTGCCCGGCGCTGCGCATCCTGTGCGATCCGCAGAGCGGCCAGGCCACCGGGATCGAGGCCATCGACACCCGGACCGGCCGCAAGCAGACCTTCCTGGCCCGGGCCGTGGTGCTGGCGGCCTCGCCGGTCGA
Organism: Pseudooceanicola sp. NS-SX9; assembly: GCF_057380705.1. Classification (NCBI taxonomy): domain Bacteria; kingdom Pseudomonadati; phylum Pseudomonadota; class Alphaproteobacteria; order Rhodobacterales; family Paracoccaceae; genus Pseudooceanicola; species Pseudooceanicola sp. NS-SX9. Next base: position 19,940 of record NZ_JBXXRN010000003.1, read on the forward strand.
GACGGTGCGGCTGATGCTGGCCTCGGACAGTGCCTGCCATCCGCAGGGGTTCGGCAATCGCTCGGGGACGCTGGGGCGCTTTTTCATGGACCAGTTGCCCTGCCTTGCCGCCGGTCAGTTTCCGGCCCGGCGTGGCGCCGAGGCCGACCGGTCCGGCGCGCCGCAGGATCCGTTCTACAACCTGCCCGGCGGTATCTTCATTCCGCGTGCCGATGCAAGGCCGGGCGATGACCGGCCGCGCGACTTCGGTTTCCAGGGGACGGTGGGCCGGATGGCGGCCGCCGATGGGGCCCCGGCGCGCTTTGCCTTCATGGGCTTTGGCCAGATGCTGCCCGATGCCGAAAACCGCATCACCCTGTCGCCGCACCGGCGCGACCGGCAGGGCATGGCGGTGCCGCATATCCGTTGCGTCATGCAGGCCGCCGATCACCGCACCCTTGAGGCCGAGGAAGCGGCGCTTGAGGCGCTGATCCGGCTGGCGGGTGGCGTGCCCGAATTCATCGGCTCGCCGCATGGGCTGCGCGAGATGGGGACAGGGGCCTATCCCGGGGCCGCGGCCTGGGAGCGCCTGATGTTTCGCAAGATGTTCGGGCGCACCATGTGCCTGGGGGCGGCGATCCATGAAAGCGGCGGCGCCCGGATGGGGGCGGCGCCCGACAGCTCGGTGGTGAACCATCTGGGGCAGGCCTGGGATGCGCCGAACCTGGTGGTGACCGATGCCAGCTGCTTTGCCGGCAGCGGGATCTCGGGCACCACGCTGACGGTGATGGCGCAGACGCTCAGGGCCTGCCGCAGCCTGGCGGTGGCGCTGAAACAGGGGCATGTCGGCACGCTTCGGGGCGAAGCGGCCTGACCTCCGGCGGTCGGCTGCAAGGCCGGCCGCCACCAGATCCCTTGGGGCCCGGCCGCCATGCGCGCCGGGCGACTTGCGTTGCGCGATGGGCGTCACGCCGCATTTCTGCGCTTTCTGATCCGGGGGCCGGGCCCCGTCGGCCGGGCACGGCACAAGATCCTTGACGAAGTCTTAACATACCGACCAGGCTGTATTGAAATAAGGAGGCCCCGGTGAAAAGACGCAGCCAGGAAGAACGCACATCTGAAACGCGGAGGCTGCTGCACGAGGCGACGATCCGCTCTCTGATGGAGATCGGCTATGCCAATACCAGCAGCAAGGCGATCGCCGAACGGGCCGGGCTGTCGCGGGGCGCGCAGACGCATCACTATCCCGACAAGCTGTCACTGATCGTCGCCGCGACTGAATACATGTTCGACAATTTCGCCGGCGCGCTTGCGGCGCTGGCCACCGACCTGCGCGAGGGGCGGCTGGATTTCGAGGCCTATATCGATGCTGTCTGGCAAGAGATGATCCACGGGGACTGGTTCTATTCCTCGCTGGAAATCATCGTGGCGGCGCGTGGGGATGATGAACTGCGCCACAGGCTGTCGCCGCTGATCCTGGATCTGCACGCGCAGTTCGAAGCCACCTGGTCCGAGACCTTCGTGGCCGTGCATCCCGACCGGGCCAGTGCCCGGGTGACGATGAACCTGATGATGAACGTCTTTAGGGGCATGGCGGTGCAGGCGGTGCTGCGCCAGGACCGTCGCTACCTCGAGGAAATGCTGGCCGCGCTGAAGGAGATCCTTCTGGCGCGGGTGCGGCCCGGCTGAGGGTTGCGCAAAAACATACCGACCGGCCGCTAAATTAATAAAAAGGGAAGACACGGCCCTTCCCACCCGACTGCCAACAGGAGACGACATGAAGAAGCTTACGATTTTCTGCACATCCGTGGCGTTGCTGGCGGGTCCCGCCCTGGCCGGCTCGCCCGAATGGGAGACCGAGGGCCTGACACCCGACAGCATCAAGATCGGCGTGATGGGGCCGTTTTCCGGCAATGCCTCGTCCTACAGCGAGGCCGAGATCGGCCTGATGGCCTATTTCGACAAGATCAACGACGAGGGCGGCATCAATGGCCGCAAGCTGGTGGCGGTGCAGGAAGACACCGCCTGCGACAGCGCCAAGGGCATTGCCGCCACGAAAAAGCTGCTGTCGCAGGACAAGGTCTTTCTGCTCGACGGCAATTCGTGCTCCGGGGTGGCGCTGGCGATCCGGCCGATCGTGGCGGATTCGGGCGTGCCGTGGATCGTCGCCCATGCGGTCAGCGATTCGATCTCGGTTCCGGTGGCGGCGAACATCTTCCACGGCGTCCCCACCGGATCCGCCAATGGCGAGGCGATGGCCAAGTTCGTCCTGTCGAAGCCGGGGGTGAAAAAGATCGCGGTCATCGAGCATGACAACGACTGGGCGCACAGCTACACCAAGCCCGCCCTGGCCTATCTGGACGCCCATGGCACGCCCCCCGACATGGACCTGACGATGGCCCGCGGCGCCACCGATGCCACGGCGCAGGTGCTGAAGATGCGCGCCGACAAGCCCGATTTCATCATCGCTGCCCTCTACGAGGCCGAAACCGCGATCTTCCTGCGCGACCTCAAGCGTTACGGTCTGGGCGACATCCCCGTCATGGGCACCGCCGGCACCGATCTTGAGAACACGCTGAAACGGGTGGGCGATCCGGATACGGTGAAGAACTATTTCGTCATCCACCAGTATGTCGACAACCTCGACGGGCCCAAGATGCAGCCCTGGGCCGACATGATCCACAAGTACTACCCGAACGAGACGCTGACCAACTTCAGCTACATCTCGCTCGGGTCCGCCGAGGCGCTGGTGGCGGCGCTGAAGGCGGTGGGGCCGGATCTGACCCGCAGCAAGCTGATCGCCCAGCTGGACCAGACCCGCGATTTCCAGACCGGCGTGCTGGCCGGGCCCGTCAGCTGGACGCCCACCGATCACCAGGGGGTCAAGGATGCGGCCGTGGCGGGCTTTGTCGATGGCAAGACCACCGTGCTGAAAGCCTGGGGCCAACCCTACTGAGCCCCCGCGCGCCGGGCCCGACCCGGCGCGTGCCGCCCCTGCTTTTTCGACAAGAGAACTCCGATGCTGATGCAGCTTACCCTCAGCGGGGCCGCACAGGGGGCGCTCTATGCCCTCGTTGCCCTGTCGATGACCCTGATCTACCGCTCGACCTCGGTCGTGAACTTCGGTCAGGGCGATTTCGTGATGGCCGGTGCCTTCCTGACCTATATCCTTGTGGTGCTGGGGGGCGTGGCCTTCCTGCCCGGCGCCATTCTGGCGGCGCTCGCGATGTTCGTGCTGGGCTTCCTGTTCAGCCGCTGCCTGGTGCGCCCGATCAAGGGCGGCCCGCATGTCGGGCTGGCGCTGATGGGCATATCCGCGGGCTTCATCCTGCGCGGCATCGCCCGGATGCTGTGGGGGCGCGACGTGCTGCCGATGCCGCATGTCTTCGACATCCCGCCGATCTTCATCGGTAATCTGGTGATCACGGGGGATGCGGTCTTTACCATCGCGACCGTGCTGGTGCTGCTGCTGTGCTTTTTCGGCACGCTGGAGCTGACGACGCTGGGCCGGATGATCCAGGCGGTCTACCAAAGCCCCCGCGGGGCGCGGCTGATCGGCTTTGACGTGGAACGCTTCCACGACATGAGCTGGGGCATCGGCGCGGCTCTGGGCGCCGTCGGAGGCATCCTGATCGCGCCGGTGTCGCTGCTTTATCCCGACCTGGGGGCGCCCTTCCTGATCAAGGGCTTTGCCGCGATGACGCTGGGCGGTTTCGGATCGCTGGGCGGGGCGGTGACGGGGGGCTTCCTGCTGGGCCTCGCGGAACAATATGCCGGCGCCTATATCGACAGCGCGATGATCGACATCACCGGCTATCTGGTGATCGTGCTGGTGCTGTTCATCCGGCCCCGCGGCCTGTTCGGCCGCAAGGTCGTGGTAAAGGTCTGAGCCATGCCCACATCCCGACAGATCCGCCTGCGCACCCTGCTGTGCTGGGCCTTTCCCGTCCTGCTGCTGGCGGTGCCGATGGTGGCCAATGACTACCAGCAGTTCATCGTCAACAGCATCGTCATCTCGGCGCTGGTGACGCTCAGCTTCACGCTGGTGGTGGGCAGCCTTGGCCAGCTGGCCTTTGCCAATACCGCGCTTTTCGGCATCGGGGCCTATGCCTCGGCCATCCTGTCGGCCCGGCTGGGGCTGCCGTGGCTGGCGACCATCCCGCTGGCGGGGCTGTGCGGCGCGGCGGGGGGCTTTCTGGCCTCGGCCGCGGCACTGCGGGGCATCCGCCTTTACTACCTTGCCATCGTGACCCTCGCCTTCGGAGAGCTGATGCGCTGGCTCTATCTGCATGGCGGCGCCGTGACCGGCGGGACCGACGGCCTGCCGCTGCCGCCCGAGACGCTGTTCGGCCACCGTCTGGACGGCGACCGCACGCAATTCTACGTCTTCCTTGGCGTGGCGGTGCTGCTGTTCAAGGGTACGCTGAACCTGCTGCGCTCGCGGCTGGGGCGCGCCATCGTCGCCGTCCGCGAGAACGAGCTGGCCGCAGCCTCGCTGGGCATTCCCACGGCGCGGCTGATCGTCGTCACCTTCATGTGGTCGGGGCTGGTCGCGGGCACGGCGGGGGCGCTTTTCGCGCGCCACGTCGGCCATGTCTTTGCCGACAGCTTTGGCATGGTGCAGCTGCTGACGTCCTTCGCGATGATGCTGGTGGGGGGGATCGGATCCGTCCTTGGGGCGGTGCTGGGGGCGGTGGCGCTGACCACGCTGCCGGAATACCTGCGCGCCTTCCCCGGCCTGGAAGAGCTGTTCTTCGGCCTGATCGTCGCCGCCGTGCTGGTGCTGATGCCGCATGGGCTGGCCAGCCTGCTGCGCCGGACCTCGGCGCTGTTCACCGAACGCCATTACCGGGAGTGACCGATGACCCCCTTGCTGGATATTCACGGGCTGGGCGTGCGCTTTGCCGGGCTGAGCGTGCTGGAGGATGTCTCTTTCGCGCTGTCCCCGGGCGAGGTCTGCGCCGTGATCGGCCCGAACGGGGCGGGAAAGACCACGCTTTTCAACGCCATATCGGGCTACGTGCGGCCGACCGCAGGGCGGATCGCCTTGCAGGGCACCGAGATCACCGGCCTTGCGCCGCATGTGATCGCGGCGCGCGGGATGCGGCGGACCTTCCAGAACGGCGGCCTGTTCCCGGCGCTGAGCGTGCTGGAAAACGTCATGACCGGCCTGCACACCGGCACCCGGGCGCCGTTCCTGGGCATCCTGCTGGGCGGGCCTGCCGCCCTGCGCGCCGAACGCCGCGCCATCGAGGAGGCGCGGGCGCTGCTCGATCTGATGGAGATCGGCCACATGGCCGAGCGCCGGGCCGGCGATCTGTCGGGCGGCCAGCAGCGCATCGTCGAGATCGTCCGCACCGTCGCTGCCAACCCGCCGGTGTTGCTGCTGGATGAACCGGCCGTGGGCCTGTCGCCGGTGGCGCGCGATCATCTGATGGCCATCATCCACCGCCTGTCGCGCGAGCGCGACGTGGCGGTCCTGCTGATCGAACACGCGGTCGAGCTGGTCATGGCCAGCGCCGACCGGATCATCGTCATGGCTGCGGGGCGCAAGATCGCCGACGGCCGCCCCGACGAGATCCGCCAGGACCGCGCCGTACTGGAGGCCTATCTTGGCTACGCCTGACATCCCGACCCCCCTGATGCGCATCCGCGACCTGCATGTGGCCTATGGCAAGAAGGCGATCCTGCGCGGCGCCTCCTACGATGTGATGCCGGGGGAATGCCTGACGCTGCTGGGGGCCAATGGCTCGGGCAAGTCGACCTCGATGAACGCGATCTGCGGCTTCGTGCGGCCGGGGCAGGGCTCGGTCCTGTTCGAGGGCCGGGAAACCGCGGGGCTTGCGGCCCATGCGATCTTCCGGCTGGGCATTGCCCAGGTCAGCCAGGCGCGCGATCTGTTTCCCGACCTCTCGGTCGAGCACAACCTGAGGCTCGGGGCCATGCGCCGCGGCCGGGCCGAGCTGGGCCGCACGCTGGAACAGGTCTATGCGCGCTTCCCGCGGCTGGCGGAACGGCGGCGCCAGCCGACGCGGACGCTGTCGGGGGGCGAACAGCAGATGGTGGCGATCGGCCGGGCGCTGATGTCGCGGCCCCGGCTGCTGCTGCTGGATGAACCCTCGGGCGGGCTCTCGCCGCAGTTCTGCGAAGAGATCGCCCTGCTGATCGACGCGCTGAAATCCGAGGGCGTCACCATCCTGATGGTGGAACAGAACCTCACCCTCGCGTTCCGCGCGGCGGACCGCTTCATCGTGCTGCGCGACGGCCGTGTCACCGACGGCGGCGACGTGCGCGCCCTGGCGGGCGATCACGAGGCCATCGTGCGCAACATCTACCTGTGACGAAAGGCAGGCCAATGACACCGCAAGAGCTTCACGACGACCTCATCACCTTTGACGGGCTGGTCATCTCGAACTGGGGGCCCGAGGTCTTTCGCGCCATGCGCGCGGGCGGGCTGACCGGCGCCAACTGCACCTGTTCGGTCTGGGAGGGGTTCCGCGACACGATGCGGGCCATCGGGCGCTGGAACGGCATGTTCCGCGACCATGCCGATCTGATTGTGAAATGCCGCAGCACCGCCGACATCCGCCGCGCCAAGGCCGAAGGGCGCACCGGCATCGTGCTGGGGTTCCAGAACACCTCGGCCTTCGAGGACCGGCTGGAATATATCGAGCTGTTCAAGGAGCAGGGCGTGGGCATCGTGCAGATGACCTACAACACCCGCAACCTGGTGGGATCGGGCTGCTATGAAAGTCGTGACAGCGGGCTGTCGGATTTCGGCCATGATGTCGTGGCCGAGATGAACCGCGTGGGCATGCTGTGCGACCTCAGCCATGTGGCGCCCGGCACCTCGCGCGATGTGATCCTGGCCTCGACACGGCCCGTGGCCTACAGCCATTGCCTGCCCGCCGGCCTGAAGGCCCATCCCCGCAACAAAAGCGACGAGGATCTGCGCTTTATCGCCGATCACGGCGGGTTCGTTGGCGTCACCATGTTCCCGCCCTTCCTGGCGGCCGGAAACGGCGCCACGGTCGATGACTACATCGCCGCCATCGACTATATCATCAACATCGCGGGCGAGGATGCGGTGGGCTTTGGCACCGATTTCACCATGGGCTACGGCGGCCCGTTCTTTGAATATCTGAACCGCGACAAGGGCGATGGCCGCCAGCTGACCGAATTCTGGCAGGTCGAGTTCCCGCAGGGCCTGAAGGGTCTTGAGGATTATCCGAACATGACCGCCGCCATGCTGCGCGCCGGCTGGTCCGAGGCGAAGATCCGCAAGGTCATGGGGGAAAACTGGCTGTCGCTTCTGGACCGGGTCTGGGCCTGAACCTGCGGTCCCGGGCGGCCGGACGGGCCGCCCGGGGCTTGGATCATTCGCCCCGCGTCCAGCTGGCGACGTTCCACAGCTCGCTGTCCCAGGGGTTCATCTGCACGCCCTCAAGCGTGGCCGAGGCCGCCGAGACGAAGCCGCGGTGCACCAGCGGGATGATCGTGTAGGACTGCACCAGCATGTCGTTCATCCGACGGGCCAGGGCCGCGCGGGCCTCGATCCCGGCGGTGGCATGGTACTCGGCCGCCAGGGCATCGTAATCGGGCGAACAGAACCGCTGGATGTTGCTGCCCTGCCATTGCGTGTCGGGCGAGGGGATGTTGGCGCAGGTCCACTTGCCCAGGAAGGCCTCCTGGTCCAGCCCTTTCGAGTTGTCGGTGTACATCTCGATATCGGCGGGGAATTTCTGCCGGGTGTCGGGATTGCCCGCATCCCCCCCAAAGAAGACCGAACCCGAGACATTGCGCAGCTCGACCGCCACGCCCAGATCGGCCCAGGTCTGTTTCAGGATCACCTGTTCATCCTGCCGCACCCCCGAGGTCGAGGTCAGAAAGCTCAGCTCCAGCCTTTTGCCATCCTTCTGGCGGATGCCGTCGGGCCCCGGCACCCAGCCCGCCTGGTCCAGAAGCGCCTTGGCCTGGGCCAGATCCGGCGTCAGGCAGGCGTCATTCGCCTTCGAGACATATTGCGCGGGCGCGGGCACCACATTGCAGGTGGGTTCCCCCTGCGGCCCGTAAAGCACGTCGGAAATGGCGCCGCGGTCGATCGCCAGCGACAGCGCCTTGCGCACACGGATGTCGTCCAGCACCGGGTTCGGACCACCGGCAACCGTGGATTTCCTGTCGCCCAGATCGGAACTAGGGTTGGTCTGGTTCAGAAACAGGTATTCCACCATCGAGCCGAAGGCCGTCACCGGCTTGCCCTTGCCGCCCTTCATCAGCCCCGCCATCACGTCGGGCGCCAGTTGCAGGTTCCAGGCATAATCGGCCTCGCCCGTCTCGAAGACGGCACGCGCCGCCGACATGGCATCGCCGCCGCCCTTGATCACCACATGTGGGATCTTCGGCAGGCCGGGCGTGCGGAAATCGGGGTTGGCGTCAAAGGTCGCCACGTCGTTGGCCCTGAAATCCGACACCACATAGGGGCCGGTGCCGATGGGCTTCATGTTCTGCGCGGTGCAGCTGACGATCTTGGCGCCCATGCAGTCGCGGAACTGCGCTGCCTGCAGGATCGGCACGGTCGAACTGACGAAGGGCAGATAGGGATAGGGGGTGGGCTTGTCGAAGGTGACGACGACGGTGTGGTCATCCTTCGCCACGACCGAGGTCACCCCGGCGAAGACATCCGAAGCCGCGCAGCCTGCGCCTTCGGCGGTGCAGTACTGCCAGGTAAAGACCACGTCGGCGGCGGTGAAGGGCGTGCCGTCGGACCAGGTGACCCCCTGCCGCAGCGGCCAGGTGATCGTCGTGCCATCCGCCGAGACGCCGCCGTTTTCCGCGGTGGGAATGGCCGCGGCCAGGATCGGCAGCAGCGTGCCGTCGGGGTTGAAGCGCGCCAGCGGTTCCAGCACCAGCGAGGCCGCGTCGACCTCCTTGGCGATGCCCGACAGGTAGGGGTTCAGCGTCGAGGCCGCCTGCCAGTAGAGGATCTGCACGCTGTCCCCGGCCGCCTGCACGGCCGGCGCCGCCGCTACCGCGCCCAGACACAGGGCACTGGCCAGCCAATGGGTCCTTTTCATGGTCACTCTCCTGTCATTGCCCCCCGTTTCGGCGCGGGCGGGCTTTTGCGTTTGTAATATTTCGTGCAAATTGAAAATCAATATGTCAACATGTAACAAACGAAACACGAGGACCCGCATGGCCGAAACCGAAGACCTGCTGCCGCGGATCCGCGCCGCTGCCCAATCGGGCGCCGAACGCAAGATCGCGGGGGTGCTGCTGGAGGGTTATCCGGCGCGGGTGATCACCACGGTCGACGGGCTGGCGCGGCAGGCGGGGGTCAGCGCGCCGACGGTGCTGCGCTTTCTGGCCAAGATCGGCTTTGCCCGCTTTGCCGATTTCCAGGCCCGGGCCAAGGCCGATGTGGAACGCCAGCTGGGCTCGCCGCTGGAGAACCTGACGCGCGATCCCCCCGCGCCCGAGGCCGCGCATTTCTACACCCGCGCGCTGATGATGCAGGCCGAGGCACTGCGCACCGCCGCCGAACAGGGCGTGCCGGCGGAATTCGATCACATGGCCGATCTGCTGGCGAACCCGCGGCTGAACGTGCGGCTGCTGGGCGGGCGCTACAGCCAGATCCTGGCGCAGCGGCTGGCGCTGCAGCTGGGGCAGGTGCGCGCCGGGGTGCAGCTGCTGCGCATGGAGGTGGGCTTTGCCTTCGATGCGCTGGCGGATGCGGGCCCGGGCGATGTCTTCGTGCTGTTCGACTACCGCCGCTACCAGCCCGAGATGCTGCAATTCGCCGAAGCGGCCCACCGCGCCGGTGCGAAGCTGTGCGTCTTCACCGATCTGTGGCGCTCGCCCGTTGCGGGGCTGGCGGCGGCGGTGCTGACCTCGCCCGATGCCTCGGTGTCGCCCTTCGGCTCGCGCGTCGTGCCCACCGCCCAGATCGAGGCCCTGGTCGCCGCCGTCATCGCCCGCCTGCCCGATCAGGGCCGGGCGCGGCTGGCTCGGATCGAGGACCTGCGCCGCCCCCTGCCAAAGGAGACCCCGTGACCCCCGTTGCCCCCCTTGTGCTGAACCCCGAAGGCCGCCTGCCCGGGCTGATTGCCGTCGATCACGCGGGCCGCGGCCTGGCCGATCTGCTGCGTCTGGATCCCGCCTGGCACGACACCCACCATTTCTGCGACCTGGGCGTGGCGGAACTGGCGCATCTGCTGGCCCGGCGCCTCGACATGCCGGTGGTGCTGTGTGACGTCAGCCGCCTGGTCATCGACGTGAACCGCTGGATCGAGGACCCCCGCGCCATCGCCCACCATCTTGAGGGCCACCCGATCCCCGGCAACATGGCCCTTTCACCGGCCGAGCGTCTGGCCCGGGAAGAGGCCGTCTTCTGGCCCTACCAGCAGGCAGTGGGGGATCTGTGGGCGCGTCAGCAGGCCCGCCACGCCCGGCCCGTGTTCCTGGCGCTGCATACCTGCACCCGCGTCTTCGAGGGCTTTCACCGCCCCTGGGACGGCGGCACCATCTGGCACGAGGACAAGGCCCTGGCCGGTCCGCTGGAGGACCACCTTGCCAGCCGTTACGGCCTGACCATCGGCTGCAACCAGCCCTATTCCGGCCGCGAAGGCATCTATACCGTCGATCGCCACTGCTTCGGCTCGGGCCTGCCGGCCTGCGGCTTCGAGGTGATGAACGACCTGCTGGAGACCGAGGCCGGCCGGGTCTTCTGGGCCGATGCCCTGGCGGGCGCGTTGCAATCCATCCTGACACCCGAGGTTCCGGCATGAGCTTTCTTCCCGATCCCCCCTATGCCCTGACCGCCCCGCCCGCGCCGCCCTCGCACAGGCTGCAGGGCAGCCGCGCGGTCGATGCGGTGCTGGTGGGGGCGGGCTATGGCGGCCTGCTGAGCGCCCTGCATCTGGCCCGCGCGGGCCTGAGCGTCTGCGTGATCGAGGCCCGCCAGATCGGCCATGGCGGATCGGGGCGCAACCATGGCCAGTGCATCCCGGTCTTCGGCTACCTCTCCCCCGACCGCCTGCCGCCCCGGGGGTTCGCGCTGCTGCGCGATGCGGGTGCCAGCGTCTTTCGGATGATCGCCGAAGAGGGGCTGGACTGCGAGCCGGTGCAGAACGGCACGCTGTCGGCGGCCTTTGATGCGCGCACCCTGGCGCTGACGCGCGCGACCGAGGCGCGCTATCGCGGCTTCGGCAAAAGCACCGGCTATCTTGACGCGGATCAGGTCCGGGCGCTGACCGGCACCGAGGCTTTCCAGGGCGGCTGGGTGCATCCCGAGGGCGGCCATGTGAACCCGCTGGCCTATGCGCGCGAACTGGCGCGGCTGGCACAGGAGAACGGGGTCGAGGTGCTGACCGATACCCCGATGACGGCGCTGTCGCGAGATAACGGCCAATGGGTCCTGCAGACCCCCGAGGGCGAAATTCGCGCGCCCCGTGTCGGGCTGACCACCGATGCCTATTCCACCGCCGCCGTGCCCGGCAGCCTGACCCGTGGCTTCTTCCCGCTGGAAAGCTATGCCATTGCCAGCCGCCCCCTGACGCCCGCGCAACGCGCCGCCGTCATGCCCTCGGGGATGAATTTCGGCGATACCCACCGCGATCCGATGTTCTTCCGCATCGACCGGGCGGGGCGGATCATCACCGGCGGCCTGAAGGAACCCCGCCGCGGCCGTGATTTCGCCTATACATCCGCCTTCATGACCCGCCGCCTGAGCCGCCTTTTCCCCGTTCTCGGTGGCCTCGAATGGCAGCACATGTGGAGCGGTACGATCAGCATGGCGCGCGACCAGACCCCCTCGATCAGCCGCCTGGACGAAGGGCTCTGGGCGCTTTCGGGCTGGTCGGGACGCGGGGTGCCGACCTCGGCGGCGCTGTCGGTCTGTTTTGCGCAGACGCTGAAGGATCCGGCCGAGGGCGCCAGCTACTGGCCCGCCCGCACCCCGCCGCGGGTCCATGCGCGGCAGCTGCTGGGGCAGGCGGTGCAGCTGCTGCGGGGCCCCTGCAACCAGTTGCGCGACCGGCTGTCGCTTTAGCAGGTCAGAGGTTCAGCGGGATCGGACCGTGCGGGCAGGCGCGGCAGCGCAGGCCGTGACCGGCACGGGCGCCCCTGTCGGGCGGATGGCGATGCGGCGATGGATCTGTCCCATCTGGCCGTTTGGAACTTCGGGCCGGATGGAGGCAGGGCGCATCAGGTCCGCCACCATGGGGCCAGCCACCGTGGGTCAGTCGGCCTGGCAGCGGGGACGGACAATGGCAGACGGGCTGTCGGCCGATCAGGGGCCTGCCCCCTTGCCATAGGGCCATTGAATGGCGGCCGCTGCAGATGCCTGCGCGCATGAGTTTCACTTTAAAATATTGTTTTGAAATGTTTCCCTCTCTACTTCACGCCTCCCGGCCGCATCGGGGAGGAGCCCTCGCCCCCAGGCGGAGACATCTCTGCAGATCTGCGGTGGCATGGCGCTGTGCGGCATCGGTGCAACCATCCTTTGGCAGCACCTGAGCGCCCCCGCCTGACAGTATGTCCTTGCATCGTCTGCCCCTCGTCTGCCCCGCTGGCTGGCCCGATCGGCGGTCCGGCGCTGATCGTTCGGGGGGTGCTCGCCCAGGCTTCGGTTCTTCGGTACCGGTGGGGTTCGCGTCGCGCGGTCTTCGGGCCGGGGTGACGTTACCCCATGAACTGAAAGCAAGAAAAGATGAAACCACTGGAGCTCCTTGTCGTATCGACCTTCTTCGCGTCGCTGGCGGCACTCGCTCTTCTGTCGTATTTCAAGCCCTGGTACGGGCTGCCGGGCATCGTTTTGCTCTGCCTCGTCTTTACCGGGGTGGTGATGCTGATCCGGCGGGCAAACCGGCCGACCTCGGCCAGTATTGCTGCCATGCGCATCCGCCGCTGAGGCCCGTGGCGCCGCGGCGCAGGCCCTGATCGCGGCCGTCGCGCCTCAGCACATGGCGGGCCTCGGCGCCTGGTCACAGGCAACCACCGGCCCCCCCCGGCCCGGCACGACGATCTGCCCTGCCGGGCAGCGTCAGGACCCGGTCCGGGGCATCGGCTGGCAGCAGGGTCTGGTCGCAGCGGCGGCCCGGCCAGACGCGGCAGTTGGCTGACACAGGCCGGGGCAATGGGGCGCACAGCCCGGTCCCTTGCAGCGAGAGGACCATGATGGCGGCAAACAACGCCCCCCCTTGGCCGCAAGATCCGATTGGCGGGCTTCGGACAACGGGCATTGGCGGTCATCATGCCCCGTTCCGCGGTCGCCCCCAACAGCCCCGTCACGGCACGCAGGCCCGTCGCGGGCAGGACAGCCAGCCGGTTCGGCGATCCCGGCCGATGCACTGCTTCGGCGGGGGCGAAATAGCCCTGCAGCGCCCGGCTGATCCTGTGCGGGCCCTGCCGCACCAGCGGCTCTGGTCGGGGCACTGCATCCGGGGCCGCCTGGGCACGGGCCTCAACAGCATGAAGATGGGGGGCAAGAGGCACCTCATCCCTTCCGACGGCGCGACGACAATCGCCCGCCGATACGGGCGATCCACGTTCCTTCCTGCCCGGGAAACAAGGCACCGGCACAGTGGCGCCATCGTGGAATGCAGGGGCATTCCGTCGGTCTGAAAACCGGCAAAGGCCTCGGGCGGCGGGCCGGGGCAGTTCCCGGAAAGAATTGTCACTACGGGATTTTCCCCTCGCGATGCGAGGGACGAGGGGGTATCCTTGCCGTCACGAAAGGGCGCCTGCGTTCCGTTGTCCGGGAGACGGGCCGAGGGGGGCCTTCGCCACCATACGCAACTGGATCCTTGTCATGAACTGTTCTCTCCGGCCCGTTGGGCGGGACCCCCGGACGGGCCTTCGCTGGTACGACCTGGCCGATCGTGTCACCGGCGATCTGCGCCGCGTTTTCCTGTGGATACCACCGGGCGAGGCGCCCGCAGGCGGCTGGCCCTCGCTGACCATGACCGACGGCAATGCGGTGATCGACACTGCGGTCGAGACGATGCGCGTGCAATCGCCCTATCCCGGACATACCAACCTTGGCCCGGGGGTGCTGATCTCGGTCGGGTATCCGACGGATGACCCCTATGACCATGTGCGCCGCAGCTGGGATCTGGGGCCGCCGCCCGGGCGCACCTATCCGCCGTTCTGGCCCGGCACGGCCGATGTGCGCACCGGCGGCGGCGCCGAGATGGCGCGGTTCCTGACCGAAGACCTTGCGGCCTTCCTGGCCGATCTGGTGCCGCTGGATCCGCAGCGGCGGGGGCTGTTCGGCCATTCCTTCGGCGGGCTTTTCGCGCTGTGGCTGCTGTTCACCCGCCCCGACAGCTACAGCCACTGGATCGCCGCCAGCCCCGCCATCACCTGGGAGGACAGCTTTCTGCTGGAGCACCAGCGCGCCTTCGTGGCGGATGGGCGGCCGGTGGTCGTGCACCTGTCGGCTGGCGAATGGGAGGGGGACCTGCTGGCGCCCTTCCAGCGCGGCGCCGAGGACGCCGTTGCCCGTCAGGCCGAACGTGCCACCACCCGCACCATCGAGGCCGCCCGCCAGATGGCCCGGGACCTGTCGGCGCTGCCCGGTTTCCAGGTCGCCTGGGAGGTCTACGCGGGCGAAACCCACATGTCGGTGCTGCCGGTGGCGGTGAACCGGGCGCTGCACACGGTCTTTGCCCTGCGCTAGGCCCGGATCAGAAGCTTTCCGGCAGGACGACGGGCCTGCCGGGGGCGCCCTGAACGGCAAAGTCGATGCCGAAGGTGTCGCGCAGCGGCGCGGGGCTCAGGACCTGGGCTGTGGGACCTGCGGCCACCAGCCGGCCCTGGCGCAGCGCGATCACCTGGTCGCACAGACGGGCCGCGATGGTCAGATCATGCAGGATCATCACCACGTTGCGCTGCCCCCGCAGGCGGCGCAGCAGCTGCACCAGTTCCGCCTGATAGGGCAGGTCGAGGAAATTCAGCGGCTCGTCCAGCAGGATCGAGGCACTGTCCTGCGCTAGCACCAGCGCGATCCAGGCCCGTTGCCGCTGCCCCCCCGACAGGCTGTCGAGCGGCCTCTGCGCCAGATCCTGCAACCCCACGGCGGCAAGGGCACGATCAACGGAGGCGTGATCGGTCGGGCGCATCGGCAGGAAGGGGCGCAGCCAGGGGGTGCGGCCGCGTTCGGCCAGCTGGCGCACGCTCAGCCCCGGCGGGGCCTGGCCGCTTTGCGGCAGCAGCGCGATCTGCCGGGCGCGGATGCGCGGCGCCAGCGGCGCGATGTCCTGCCCCATGTGCAGGATCTGCCCGCCCGACACCGGTTGCACCCCGGCAAGGGCCCGCAAGAGGGTGCTCTTGCCGCTGCCATTGGCGCCGATGATGCCGGTGATGCTGTGCGCTGGCAGATCAAAGCTCAGGTCGCGCAGGATGGCGGTCTGGCCGAACTGCACGCGAAGGTCACGGACGGAAAAGGACATCGGGGGCTCCCTGGGGATCAGTGGCCGGGGCCGCGGGCCAGGCGGCGGACGGCAAGGATCAGCACCGGGGCGCCGATCAGCGAGGTATAAAGGCCGGTGGGCAGCAGGGCGGCAGGCGCCAGTGCGCGGGCCATCAGATCGGCCAGCGTGACGAAGGCCGCGCCGCAGAAGGCCGCAGTCAGCGGATCAGGCCTGCCGCCGCTGACCCAGCGAGAGATCGGCCCGGCCGCCAGCGCCACAAATCCCAGCGGCCCCGACAACGCCACCGCGCCCGCGCTCAGCAGTGCGGCGCCCAGCACCAGGGCCAGCCGCAGCGGCCCGACCCGCAGCCCCAGGGCGCGGGCCAGATCGTCGCCCAGCTCCAGCCGGTCCAGCAGGCGGCCTGCGGGCAGCAGAGGCAGCAGCAGGACCGCCAGGATCAGCATCTGCGCGCCCTGTTGCCAGCCCGCCCCGTTCAGCGACCCCGACAGCCAGGTCATCACCATGGCGGCATCGCCGTCGCCGGCGCGCAGGATCAGCGCCTCGGTGCCCGCGCCCGACAGGATCGCCAGCCCCAGCCCCTGCAGCACCAGCGCCCGGCTGTCGATGCCGCGCCGCGGATGGGCCGCAAGCCAGGCCAGCAGCGCGATCGCCAGCAGCGTCCCCCCCCAGGCCCCCCAGAGCACCGGCACCCCCGCCAGCAGGGCCGCCACCGCGCCGAAGGCCGCGCATTGCGACAGCCCGATCACGTCGGGAGAGGCCAGCGGATTGCGCAGCAGGCTCTGGAACACCAGCCCCGACAGACCCAGGGCCGCCCCCGCCAGCAGGCCCGCGACGACCCGGGGCATCCTCAGGTACCAGATCATCGCGCCCGGGCCATCCGGGCCTCCGGCCAGCGCATGGGCCAGATCGGCAGGCGCCAGCCAGCTGCGCCCGGCGGCCAGCGCCAGCGCCGACAGGGCCAGCGTCAGGATCAGCAGGGGCAGGTGGCGGCGCAACAGGGCGGTCATGCGGCCTCTCTCAGCAGGCGGCGGACGATCAGCATGAAGACCGGCGCCCCCAGCCCCGCCAGAACGATGCTGAGCGGCAGCTCCTGCGGGCGGATCAGCACCCGTCCCAGCGTGTCGGCCAGCAGCGCCAGCCCCGCGCCCAGCGGACAGGCAAACAGCAGGCGCAGCCCCAGCCCGCCGCCGGGGCAGACCCGGCGCGCCAGATGCGGGGCGATCAGCCCGACAAAGCTGACCGGCCCCGCCAGCGCGACGCTCGCCCCGGCGGTGGTGGCAATCGCCAGCAGGCCCAACCCCAGCACGCGCCGGGGGCTCAGGCCCAGGCTTCCGGCCATCTCTTGTCCAAGGCTCAGGGCTTCGATCGGGCGGGCCATGGCGAGGGCACAGAGGATCCCGGCCAGAGCCACGGGGGTCAGCGACACCAGCGCCGGGCGGTCGGCCAGCGCCAGCGATCCCACCATCCAGAAGCGGTAGGTGTTGCGGGTCTCGGGGTCCAGCAGCACGATCAGCGACACGACCGACAGGCACAGGCTGGCCAGCGCCGCCCCGGCCAGTGGCAGCCGCAGCGTGCTGTCGCCCGATCCCGCCAGCAGCCGCACCAGCACCGTGGCCAAGGCCGCCCCCGCCAGCGCCAGCCCCGACACCGCCACATGCGGCAGCGGCCCCAGCAGCCACAGCGCCAGCACCACCGCCAGCGCGGCGCCGGCATTGACGCCGGTCAGCCCGGGATCGGCCAAAGGGTTGCGGGCGATGGCCTGCATCACCAGCCCCGACACCGCCAGCGCCGCCCCCACCACCACGGCCGCCAGCGCGCGCGGCAGCCGCATGCCTGCCAGAACCGATGCTGCCTGGCTGCCGGGGGCGGTGGTCAGGGCCTGCCACAGCGCCTCGGGGGGGTAGGTGCGCGCGCCCAGCAGCAGGGCTGCGGCGAAGACCGGCAGCAGCAGCAGCCAGACCAGCCCCAGCCGGGCCAGGGCGGGTTTCACCGGCGCCCCCCGCAGGGGACGCCGCAGGGCGTGGCGCGGGGCATCAGAAGCTCCGGCTGACGGTCAGGGTGGCGATGCGCCCCTCGCCGCTGGCGCAGCCGTAGCTATCGTAGCAGACGCCGTAATAGTCGCGGTCAAACAGGTTGGTGATCCCCAGATCGACGGTGAAGGCGCGCGCGGCATAGCGCACGGACAGGTCGGCAATGCCGTAGCCGGGCGTCTTGCGCAGGTTGTCCTGGGTCGAATAGGCGCTGGAGAGCACCCGCAGACCGGCGCCCAGCGACAGCCCCTTGGCCCAGGCGGCCGCATCATATTCCAGCCAGAACGAGGCCTGATGATGCGGCGCGAAGGGATTTTCGTTGCCGATCAGGCTGGCATCCGAGCTGCGGGTGATCTTGGTATCCAGATAAGTATAGCTGACCACCCCCTGCAGCACCGGGGTGATCTGGCCGCGCGCCGACAGTTCCACCCCGCGCGAGCGGATCTCTCCGGCCTGGGTGAAGCTGGTCCAGGTCGGATCGTTCTGGTCGTATTCCTTGACGTTGGTCTTGCGCAGATCGAACAGCGCCGCGCTCAGCATCAGGCCGTTGTCAGGCTGGTAGCGCAGGCCGGTTTCCCACTGCCGGCTGGCCGAGGGCGCCAGCGCGTCTCCGTCGATCGTGGTGCCGACGTTCTGCACGAAGCCCGAGGTATAGCTGACATAGGGCGTCAGGCCGTTGGCAAAGGCATGGGTCAGGCCGATCATGCCGGTGGTGGCACTGTTGGACTGGCGGCTGGTGCTGTCGGCCAGCAGGTCGTTGATGGTGTTCTTCATCCAGGCGTGGCGCAGGCCGAAGGTCAGCGTGGTGCCGCCGTCGAAGGTGACGTGGTCCTGGGCGTAGATGCCGGTTTCGGTATAGGTGGTGCGATCCTTCGACGACACGCCCGGATCCGTGACCGCAAAGTCGAACGAGGCATTGTCGTAGGGCACCAGATAGGTGCTGTCGTCCATGTTGACGGTTTCGGAATACCAGCTGCGCTGGTAATCGGCGCCGACGACCAGGGTGTTGCGCGCCGCGCCCATCTGCTGCTGCCATTTCAGCGCATTGTCGAGGCCCAGCGTGTGGGCATTGTCGCGCACGGTGAAGGGATAGTAATAGACCCCGCTCTCGTCCAGGTAGGAATAGTCCAGCTGACGGTAGTCGGTGGTCTGGTGGGCATAGCGCAGCCTTTGGGTGAAGGTCAGGCTGCTGTTGAAATCATGGGTGAATTCCCAGCCGATGCTTTGCTGTTCGGTCTCGAAGCGGTTGTACGGCGACTGCTGGTGGGCCCAGTCCGCAGGCAGCGTGCCCCAGGCGGTGTCATAGTCCTGCCCGGCGACGGGAAACATGTCGAGCGGCGTCAGGCTGTCGCGCTGGACATGCGCCAGGATGGTCAGCGCGGTGCTGTCGGAAGGCGCCCAGGTCAGCCCCGCCGCCAGGAAGCCGCGGTCGTTTTCCGAATTGCTCATCTCGGTGCTGCCGTCGCGCAGCAGGCCGGTCAGCCGCAGCGCCAGGGTGCGGTCGGCATTCACCGCATCCGACCAGTCGAAGGCGGCGCTGCGGGTGGCGTTGCTGCCATAGCTGAGGCTGGCTTCGGCCAGGCGATCAAAGGTCGGGCGCTTGGTGACCAGGTTGATCATGCCCCCCGCATCGTTCGAGCCGTATAGCACCCCGGCCGGGCCGCGCAGCACGTCGACCCGGTCGATCATGTAGGGATCGGTGGAAAAGGCGCTGAAGCTCAGGGCCTTCTGCGGCAGCCCGTCGCGGTAGATCGAGCTGGTGCCCAGGTCAAAGCCGCGCATGGCGAACTGGTCGAAGCGGTCATCGGTGCCCCAGGTCGAGGCATTGACGCCGGCGGTGTATTTCACCGCATCCTCGATCTGGCGGGGCTGGCGGTCCTTCAGCTCGGTGCTGGTGACGACCGAGATCGACTGCGGCACTTCCGACAGCGGTGCGCCCGCCTTGACCCCGGTTTCCGAGGCCGGCGCCAGATAGCCGTTGATGGCGCCGGAATAGGCCAGCTTGCTGCGCACAACCAGCGGCCCGAGGGTGATCGCGCCGTCATCCTCAAGACCTGCGGCGTCTTCGGCGGGATCATAGATCTGCACCGTGGTGGGATTGCTGAAACGGTAGTCCAGCCCGGTGCCGGTCAGCAGCCGGGCCAGGGCTGCGGCGGCATCCATCGTGCCGCGGACGGGCTGGGCCAGGGCGGTGATCGGGCGGGTCTCGCGGAACACGACCGACAGGCCGGTGATCCGGCCCACCGCATTGACCGCCTGCGGCACGGGCTGCGCCGCGATGTCAAAGCGGAACTGCTGGGTCTGGACCTGGCCCTGCGCCAGGCCCGCCTGCGGCCCCGCGATCCCCGCCGCCAGCGTTGCCGCCAGCAGGCACCCGGCGCGTCCTGCACTGTATCGTTTCATTCCCGTACCCTCTTGTTCGTTGTCCCGTGCGATCGGACAGCCCGGGCGGCTGGCCCGGTCCCTGATGGGTTCACGGATGCCGGGGCCGATCGGTGCAGCGTTTCGGTGCGGATTTTCGAAATTTTTGTTCGGGTGCCCGGATCAGGGCCGCAGCACCGTCAGCGCGCCGGGCAGGGTGGTGATGCGAAAGCCGACGCTGGCCTGCAGCGCGGCCAGGGCCGCCTGTGGATCGGCAAGCGCGAAGCTGCCGGTGACCGGCAGATCCGCCAGCGCCGCCGAGGGGATCAGGATGCGGCCGGGGCGATAGCGGGCGATCTCCTGCACCACGTCGCCAAGGCGCGCCCGATAGAAGACATAGCGCCCGCCGCGCCAGGCCAGCGCATCGGTCAGGTCCACCCGCTGGACGGGGCCGGTCTGGCCGGGACGAAAGGCTATGCGCTCGCCCGGGGTCAGCGGGGTGGTGGTGCCCGAGGCATCGTCGCGCAGCCGGATGCTGCCGTGGTCCAGCGTCACCTGTGCGCGCGTGCCCTCCAGGCTGACCTCAAAGCCGGTGCCCAGAACCTGCACCTCGTGACCGGCGGCATGGACCACGAAGGGGCGGCCGTCGTGGCGGATCTCGAAATAGGCGCGGCCGCGCAGCAGGTCGACGCGGCGGATGTCGCCGCTCAGACGGTCGCGGATGGCGCTGTCGGCATCCAGCAGCACATGCGAGCCATCGGCCAGCGCGATGTCCTGCCGCTGGCCGCGTCCGGTGGCATGGCTGGCGCGCAGGTCCTGCCACAGCCCGGGGCGTTCCAGCCAGGTGGCGCCCGCCAGCACCGCGATGGCCGCGACCGCCGCCGCCAGGGCCTGCCGGGCGTGCCGCCGCCGCCGGCGCAGCCGGTCGACCGCGGCCAGATAGCCCGCCATTGCCGGCGCGTCCTGCCGGGCCAGCCGGCGGACGGCCTGGGTGGTTGCCTCGTGCTCGGCGCTGGCCTGCTGCCAGGCGGCCTCGTGTGCGGGGGTGTCCTCGCGCCAGTGCAGGATGCGGGCGCGCAACCGCGCGGTGGGATGCGCGCGCAGCATCGACAGGTAGCGTCGGGCCTGGGTCAGGGCCTCGGGGTCTGCCGGGGAAGGGGGCGGCTGCGTCATGGCGTTTTCGGGTCCTTGCGGCATGAGGATCCGAAAGGCGCGGACCCCATGCTGGCGCGGCGATACACGATTTCCACCCCCTAGTCCGCCACAATCCTGGCGCAGGCGTCCGTGGCGCGGGCCATGTGGGTGGCGACGCTGCGGCGCGACATGCCCATGACCTGGGCGATCTCGGTGAAGCTGCAGCCATGCAGGCGGTTCAGCAGGAAGATATGGCGGGTCTTGTCGGGCAGCGCGGCCAGGGCGGTCTCGATCCGCGCGACGTCCTGGCGGGCGGCGATCGCGGCCTCGGCCGGGGCGGCGGCACCGGGGGCCGGGTAATGTTCGGGCAGCAGGCCCGCCAGGGTGGCGTTTCGGGATTTCTCGGCGCGAACATGGTCGATGGCGGCATTGCGGGCGCAGCGCGACAGATAGGCCCCGCCATCGCCGCGCCAGTCGGTGGCGCGTTCCCACAGCCGCAGGAAGATGTCCTGCACCAGATCCGAGGCGGTGCTGGCGCAGCCCACACGGCGCCGGATCTGGCGTTCCAGCCGGTCATGTTCGCGCGCGTAGAGCGCACTCAGTTCCTCGGATCTTGCTGTCATCGCGCCTTGCCGTTGTGCCGTCGCGGAGGGCTCCGCGATGCCGGTCGGGAAGGCTGGCGCAAGGGCTGGCCCGGCATGTCGGTTTCGCCCTTAGCAATGCGGCACGGTGGCCACAAGCAAGCCGGTGCGGGGCGGCGGAGGGGGCGTGGCAGGATGACCCCCGGGTTCCCAAGGGAAAGAGTCAGGATTTACAGCTGTCTGGGCTGCCCCAGTGGGGCGGGTGCCGGTGGATCGCGGCCGTGATCTGTTGCCGATCTGCCACGCTTCAGGGGCTTGGCGGCACGGGCCGACCGCTCAGCGCATCCGAGATCCGCGGCACCAGCTGCGTCAGGGCCCAGGGAATCGACAGCGGCGACTGGAAGCTGAGCGCCGCCGTCAGTTCGGGCCCGGCCCAGATGGCGCGCCCCTCGCGGGCCATGCGGGTGCCGGGCCAGGTGGGGGTGGCCTCGATGGCGGCACGCGCCGGCCCCTCCAGCTGCCACAGCACCACGTCGAGGTCGAACAGGTCCAGCCGCTCGGGGCTGACCGAGAAGGTGCCGCGTGTCCCCGACAGGGTGTCGAAGGCGGCGGGCGTCTGCAGCCCCAGCTCGGCCAGCAACCGGTTGCCGCCATCGCTGCGCGGATAGCCCAGGATCTGGCCGTCGGCATAGGAGGCGGCGGTGCCGCTGTGGCCCTGGAATTCGGGATGGGCGGCGACGGCGCGGGCGATCTCGGCGTTGACCTGCGCGATCACCTGCCGGGCCTGCGCCTCGCGGCCGGTGGCCTGGGCGATGCGCAGCAGCTCGACATCCCAGGGGGTGCCCCAGCGGGGATAGTCGGCGGGGGCGGCCACCACGGGGGCGATGTGCGACAGTTGTGCATAGACCTGCGGATCCAGCGGCGCAAAGGTGGCGATGATCAGGTCGGGCTTCATCGACCAGACCCATTCGACATCGATTTCCAGCCCCTTCTGCACCGAGGGCGTGGCATTCAGCGCCTGCCGCGCGGCCTCGGCCCAGGGCCAGGTGGCATAGGGCCGGTCGCCGAACCATTCGTGCACGCCCACCGGTGCCAGCCCCAGGGCATAGAGAAAATCCTGCTCGTGGTAGCCGACGGTGACGATGCGCTGCACCTTGGCCGGATCGACCCGGGTTTCGCCGTAGCGGCTGTGCAGGGTGATCTGGGCCGCAGAGGCCGCCGGGGCGATGGTGGGCAGCAGCGGCAGCAGCGCCAGGCTGAGGCAGGCAAGACGTCGGTGCATCGGGGTCTCCGGGGCGCGGGTACAGGGGGCGGCTGTGGGACATCGGGCGCCGCCGCAGCGGGCCAAGGCTTAATCCCGGTGGCGGGCCGTGGCCACCTTCTTTCTGCATCCGGTGCCGGGATCGGGGGCAAGGCACTGAAAGGGCAGGGTTTGCAAGGGCCCTCCGGGACGTCTGGGAGGCCCGGCAAGGGGGGACCCGCGCAGCGTCGCGCCATGCCGGGCCGGTGCCGCTTTGCGCCCGGATGGGGCGAAAGGGCGCGCCCGGTCAGGTCGTGCAAGGCGCATTGGGCAGTCGTCCGCAGCGGCTGGTGCCGGGATAGGCGGCTTGCGGCCAAGGCCCTGTCAGGCAGGATCGGCGGGGCCAGAGAGTTCGGCCGCGACGGCGCTCGCGTCCTGCGGGGCGCTGCGATACATGGTGATGCGGCGGGCATCGCGGAAACCCAGCTTGCGGTAGAAACCGGTCAGGCCTTGCTCGGCCTCGGCCTGGGCGGTGATGACCAGGATGGTTTCTGACGCGCCCTGTGCCGAAGCCCAGTCCAGCACCGCCCCGGCCAGCAGACGTGCCCATCCGCGGCCCCGGCAGGCCGGTGTCAGATACAGGTCCTCCAGCTCGGCCGCGCAGCCGAATTCCACCCCGAAGGTCAGGCTGCCCGAGGCCATGCCGACGATTTCTCCGGCCGTTTCCGCAACGAAGATCGCCGCGCGCGGATCCTCCAGCATCTGGGCCAGATGTGTCCGCACCGCGGCCGGTGGCGTCGCAATGCCATCCTCGAGGAAGAAGGCGTCGTAAAGCCGGGCCAGGGCTGGCAGATCGTGCGGGGTCGCGGGCCGCAGGTGCATCGTCGGGAGCCTTTCGTTGCGTCTCGGCCAGCCTAGGGGGGCTGTCAGGGCGGGGCAAGGCAGGCTGATCGGGCGGGTTTAAGGCGTGGGGTCTGCCGCCTGCAATCGGCGCGGGGTGATCGCCAGCCGGTTTGGCGAAACGCTCCGAGGGCTCTGGCAGGCGACGCCTGCGCGGCGGCCCCGGGACTGGAGAGCCTTGCGCGTCGCCCTGTTCCGGCAGGGCGCCTAAGGCCAGCGGTTCGCCGCTGCAGTGCACCCTGACCGGGACCTGGCCGCTGTCGGCCTGTCGAGGCCGCATGTCCGGCAGATCAGTCAGGGGCGTTGCGGATCGGGCACCGGCAATGGTCGGCCGCCCGCAGGACGGGCCGCGACGTCCAGCCCGGGCCAAGACAGGGCCAGGCCATGCGCCTTGCCGCGCGCCAGCAACAGCGGCCCCCTCACGACGGGAGAGAGGCCTTCGGGGCCATCTGGCGGCGGCGCAGGGGGGCGATCCGCTGCCGGAAACGCGCGACACGCCCGGTCCCTGGCCGCAGGGCCATGCCCGGTGACATCCTCGTCGATATGCAGCTCAGGGCGCGCGCATGGCCCTGGCCTGCTGGCGACTGCCCTTGCCCGTCGGCGCGGCAGCCCCCAAGCCGTGGGCAGGACCCGGATCGCCCGCGCGCTGTGGTGCAGGCAGGCCGGTTTCTGGTCGTTCGGGTCGGCCGCTGCCGGAGGCGCGGGGCAAAGCCCATCAGGGGATCCGTGCAACAGCGCCAGGTTCAGCTGGTTTGGTTGTCGCGAAAATATTCCACGATGGCCTCGGTGAAGGCGCGCAGCTTGGGGTTGGGCACATGCGTGGGCGGATGCAGCACCCAGGCGCCAAGGGGCCCCTCCGGCAGTCTGCCCCAACTGACCAGCCGGCCGGCCGCGACGTCGCGATGCGCCAGCCACTCGGGCAGGATCCCCGCACCGGCCCCGGCGACCACGGCCTCGTAGACCATCATCATGGACGAGCAGCGCAAGACCTCGCGTGGGCGCAGCCGGATTTCCTTTCCGCCCTGCATGGCGATCCATTCCACCTGTCCGCTGACGGCAGACAACACCACGGCATCGACGTCGCTGTCCTGTTGGCTGGGGCATGTCATGGCGGGGGCTGCCGCCAGTTTCCCCCGGGTCCGCAGAAAGCATTTCCCGACCAGGCCGGTGTCCGGCGCGGGGTTGGCGCGGATGACCAGGTCATAGCCGTCGCGGACCGGGTCGATGAAACGGTCGTCGATGTCGATTTCCAGCGTGACCGCCGGGTAGCGTCGCAGGAAGCTGGCCGCGAAATCGGCAATCCCGAAACGCGCCAGCAGCGCGGGCACCGAGACCCGCAGATGGCCACGCACCTTCCCGTCGCGGGCACTGACTTCGGCCCCGGCCTCGGCCAGACCGGCCAGCAGCGGTGCCGAGCGGTCGAACAGGGTCCGTCCCGCTTCGGTCAGAACCATGCCGCGGCTGCTGCGCTCTAGCAAGATGGCGCCCAGCCCGGCCTCCAGCTCGCGGAGGCGCCGCGACAGGGTGGCCTTTGGCACCCCGGTATCCTTGGCGGCCACGTTCAGCCCGCCAAGCCGGGCCACGGCGACAAAAAGCGACAGCGCTTCAAGGTTCATCTGTTTCATCTACGGACCACCGTGTTTCATTTCACGGGCTATCAAAGATCCATATGGAACACTTAATTCGGTTCCAAGGACAGCGCCCCTTCGGGCGCTCCAAGGCAAAGGAAAAGTCTCATGACCGATATCTGGACCCCCGTCACCCTGGGTGCCGTTGCGCTGAAGAACCGGCTGGCCATGGTCCCGATGACCCGTTCACGCGCCGAACCCGATGGCACGCCCGGTCCGCTGGCCGCCCGGTATTATGCACAGCGTGCCGGTCTGGGCCTGCTGATCGCGGAAGGCACGCAGCCCTCGGACGAGGGGCAGGGCTATATCTTCACCCCGGGCATCTACACCGATGCCCATGTCGCCGGCTGGCGCGCGGTCAGCGATGCCGTACACGCGGCCGGGTCGCGGCTGTTCATCCAGCTGATGCATGTCGGGCGGACGTCGCATCCCGACAATGTCAACGGGGCGCAGGCTGTGGCGCCTTCGGCCATCGCGCCGGCCGACCAGATCTTTACCGCAGGCAGGCTGAAACCGGTGCCCCGTCCCCGCGCCCTGGCCACGGCCGAGATCGCCCGCGTCGTGGACGATTTCCGCTTTGCCGCCCGCCGCGCCATCGAAGCTGGCGCCGACGGGGTCGAGATCCACGGTGCCAATGGCTATCTGATCCAGCAGTTCCTGGCGCCGAACGCCAATATCCGCACCGATGCCTATGGCGGCCCGATCGAGAACCGCGCCCGCTTTGCCATCGAGGTGGCCCGTGCCGTGGCCCAGGAGATCGGCGCCGAGCGCACCGGCATCCGCCTGTCGCCGGGGGCGACGCTGGGTGGTCTGGACGAAGGCCCCGAGGGCCCGGACCTCTATCGCTACCTCGTCAAGGAGCTGAACGGCCTTGGGCTGGCCTATGTCCACCTCATGCACATCGGCAACGAAGCCCTGCTGCGGGACCTGCACGCGCTCTGGAACCAGGTGCTGATCCTGAACCGGCCGGGCCGGGCCCTGTCCGATGTGGGCAGCGATGTGGCAGCGGGGCTTGCGGATGTTGAATCCTATGGGCAATTCGTGCTGGCCAACCCGGATTTCCCGGCACGGCTCAGGGCTGGTGCCGCCCTGAACGCGGCTGATCGCGCCAGCTATTTCGGTGGCGGTGCCGCTGGCTATACCGATTATCCGGCACTGGACGAGGCGCCGTGACGCGCCCCGTCACACCGGGCCGCAGGGGGCGGGATCGGGGTTCCGCATCCCGTCCTGGCCCGACCCGCAGCATCGGTGCGAACGGGCGGACAGACCGGTCCCGCATGTCCCCTGCGGTTCCATCGGGGCGTATCCTCATCCGCATCACTGGATCCTGCCCATGTCTGCCGCGGGCGGGTTGCCGTGCGCCATGGAAAGGGACAGCGAGGAGGCCCCCAAGACCCGCCTGATGCGGACGCCTGCAGGGCGCGGCTTCCGCCAGGCAGACAGGCTGCCGGGCCACGACATGGCGATCCTGCCGGTGCCGGGCATGGAGGGAAATCGGGCATGGACGGAAATGCCAAAGGTCGGCGGCCCTGCGGGCTGGCACGGATCCTGCCCGCCGGCGCCCCCCGCAGCAAGTCCTTCGGCGTCGTGGCGGCGGGGGCAAAGCTGCGTGATGGCGGCAGCCCGACCGTGCCTTCCACTGCTTCAGGGAGATTGCGCCGTATCCGCACGGGCCTGTTCGGGCCAGAGAGTGGCGCCCGCAGCCGGAGTGACCGGCAGCCGCTGTCTGGGGCGCAGAAGCCGCCTGCCGCCTGCCGACGTTCCGGCCCCCATCGTGCGAAACGCCGGGCGTTTCTGCCCGGCGGGTCGATGCGGCGTTGCGATGGGGCCTCAGGTCGCCCCCTGCGCCGCCCGTCTCAGTCTGGTCTCGCGCCAGAGTGTGAACATGCCGGAGGCGGCAACGATCACCGCACCGATCAGGGTCCAAAGATCAGGAACAGTGGCAAAGGCCGCCATCCCCACCAGCACCGACCAGATCATCGTGACATATTCGAACGGCGCCAGCAGCGAGGCATGGGCCTCGCGCAGGGCAAGCGTCAGCAGCAGCTGGTTCAGCCCGCCAAACAGCCCGCATCCGGTCAGCAGCAGGAACTGCGTCATGTCCGGCATCTTCCAGCCGAAGACGCAGGTCGCCCCGCCGATCACCGTTGTCAGCACGGCGAACCAGAAGACGATGGCGCCCGGCGTTTCCGTGCCCGTCATGTGGCGGATCTGGATCAGCGACAGCGCCGAGCACGCCGCCGCCGCCAGCGCCGCCCCCGCACCCAGCACGAAGCCCCGGGCGTCACCGGCGGTGTCGCCGCCGCTCATCAGACCCGGCAGCAGCATCACCAGCACGCCCAGCAGGCCGATGGCCACAGCGCTCCAGCGATAGAGGCGCACGGTTTCCCCCAGAAGGGTCGCGGCGAAGATCACCGTGAAAAGCGGCACGCTGTAGCTGAAGGCGGTGGCCTGGGCCAATGGCAGGAAGGCCAGCGCCAGATAGTTGAAGAACATGCCCCCCGTGCCCGACAGGCCGCGCCCGAAATGGCCGATCAGGGATGTCGTGCGCGTCACCTCGCGCAGCCGTCCCTTCAGCGTGTACCAGATCACCAGCGGCAGCAGCGCATAGATCGAACGGAAGAAGACGACCTCTCCGGTCGGGATGGCGCCATGCAGGCCGCGCACGCAGGCCCACATGGCGACCGTCGACAGGGTGGCGGCGATTTTCAGGCTGATGCCGCGTTTCACGCTCATCTCAGGGCCTCCCTGCGCGGGCTCACTTGTTGCCGGTCAGGATGACCTCGTCACCCACGCGCTTGGCGGTGCGCAGGCCGCCGGGCACCTGCAGGGTGGGCAGAAGCTCGATCAGGTTGATGTTGACGTAATGCGGGGTGCCGACGGCATATTCCACCGCATCGGCGATGTCGGACACCTGCGGCATCTCGAAGCCCTCGAAATACTTGCGCCTGGCCTCGGCGGGGTCGATCTTTTCGACGCGGGCGAAGATGTCGGTTTCCACCCGGCCGGGGCTGATCTCGGTCACGCGGACGCGGCGGCCGAAGGCATCGACGCGCAGCTGGCGCGAGACGGTGTGCATGGCCGACTTGGTGGCGTGATAGGCGATGTGGCCGCCGAATTCGTAATGCCCCGCCATCGAGGTGATGTTGACGATATGGCCACGGTCACGGTCCATCATGCCGGGCAGGATCAGCCGGCACAGGTGCAGGGCGGCGCGCAGGTTGACGTCGATCTGTTCGTCGATGGCGAAGGCGTCGGATTGCAGCAGGCTGCCGGGGCGCGACACGCCGGCGTTGTTGACCAGCACGTCGATCTGCAGCCCCGAGACCAGCGCGGTGACGGCCTGCAGATCGGTCACGTCGATCACGTGGGGCACGATGCCGGGGGTCTGGGCCAGCTCTTGCAGGGCGGCGGCGTTGCGTGCCAGGGCGTGGACCGTCAGGCCCTTGCTGGCCAGACGTTCGGCAATGCCCCGGCCCATGCCGCCGGAAGCGCCGGTGACCAGCGCGGAGGAATAATCGGAAAAGGCCATCGGTTGGGTCCTGTCTTGAATGTGGGCTCAGCCAGAGATCGGCTGAAGGGTGATGCCGCGGGCCAGCAGGCCGCCGCGGATCAGGCGCGCCATGTCGACGGCGCCGGGGGTGTCGGAATGCAGCAGGATCGAGTCAACGGGCATCGCGATTTCGGTCCCCTCGGTGGTGTCGATCCGGGCGGTCTCGATGACGCGGATGACGCGGGCCAGCACGGCCTCGGGGTCCTTGATCAGCGCGCCGGGCGTGCCGCGCGGGGCCAGCTGGCCGTCGGCGGTATAGCCGCGATCAGCCAGGAACAGGCGCACGCAATGGCCGCCCATGCCGGCCGCGGCCTGTTCCAGCGCCGATCCGGGCAGCACCAGAAAGGCGATCTCGGGGTCGAAATCCAGCGTGGCACGGGCGACGGCGGCGGCGATCTCGGGCTCGGCCGAGGCCAGGTTGCCCAGGGCGCCATGGGGGTTCATGTGGGTGATGCGATGGCCTGCGCGCCCCGCCAGCGCCGACAGGGCGCCGATCTGGTAGAGGATATGGGCCTCAAGTTCCGGCAGGGCCATGTCCATCTTGCGGCGGCCAAAGCCCATGCGGTCGGGAAAGCTGACATGGGCGCCCAGGTCGACGCCGTGATCGCGGGCCAGCCGGATGGTGCGGTCCATGATGACCGGATCGCCCGCATGATACCCGCAGGCCACGTTGGCCGAGGTGATCAGCGGCATCAGCGTTTCGTCTTCGGCAATGCGGTAGGGGCCGAAGCCCTCGCCCAGATCCGAGTTCAGGTCGATCCTCATGCGCAGGTCTCCAGCAGGAACAGGGGGTCGCCGTGGCCTGTGATGCGGCCGTCTTCGGGCAGGGTGCCGGTGATGCGGCCGGCGGCAGGGCTGGTCACGGCCATGCGCAGCGCATCAAGCGCGACATAGCCCAGGATGTCATCCGCGCCGACCTGATCGCCTTCGGTCAGCGGCGTCAGGCCGTCGCCCGCGCCGCGGGGGACGAAGCGGCCAAGGCCGGGGCTGAGGGCGGCGACGGGGGCGGGGGGCGCGACGGGGGGCGCGGCGGGGGGCGCGGCGGGTGCCGCTTCTGGCGAGAGCTTCAGCACCAGCGCATCGGGACCGGTGGTCAGGGACAGATCCGTGACGCCGGTCTGCCGCATGGCGGCGACCAGCAGGTCCAGCTCGGGTTGGGTCGGGGTCATGACCAGCGGGTCTCCAGCAGGGTAAGGGCGGCGATCTGCGTGGCCCAATTGGCCAGCAGGGCGGTGTCTTCGGCCATGGCGCGGGCCGCTTCGGCCAGATCGACCTGGCGGAAGCGGACCTTGTCGCCGGGGCGGCAGCAGGCAATGCGCCAAAGATCGGGTTCGATGACGGCGGCGATCTTGGGATAGCCGCCCATGGTGGCGCTGTCGGCCAGCTGGATGATCGGCTGGCCGCCATTGGGCACCTGCACGATCCCCGGCACGATCCCATGCGAACGCAGTTCCGCCGAGGAGGTCCGCTCCAGCATCGCACCCTCCAGCCGGAAGCCCTGGCGGTTGCTTTGCGTGGTCACCGCATAGGGGGTGGACCAGAAATCGCGGCGTGCGGCGTCAGAGAATTCGCCCAGTTCGGTCGCGGGCAGGGCACGCAGCCATACGGCTCCGTCTGCATCGCGGTCCGGGTCCGGCATTGCCAGGCCAAGGCCACCTTTCGGCAGGTGCGGCTGGGGGCCGAGGGCCGAAAGGCGGTCGCCCGGGGCCAGCACGCGGCCCTGGTGGCCGCCGAAATGCTCTCGCAGCTGGGTCGAGCGCGACCCCAGCACCAACGGCACGTCGATGCCACCGGGCAGGGCCAGCATGACGCCGCCCCCTTCGCGCTGCGGGCCCAGGGTCAGCTCGGCCCCGGCGGGGGCATGGCCGGCCCAGCAGCGCGGCAAGGGATGTCCGTCCAGATGCGCATCGCAGGCGGCGCCGCACAGGGCAAAGGCGGTGGGGGCCACAAAGCGCAGGCGGGCGGGCGTCAGCGGGATTTCCAGCGTGGCGGCCTCGGGCGGGTTGCCCAGCAGCAGGTTCGCCACCTGATGGGCGCGCAGGTTCATCGCCCCGGCGCGGCCCAGGCCCTGCGACCAGTAGCCATCGCGGCCCGCATCCTGAACGCTGGCCAGCGGCGGCAGCATCACGACCTCGATCATGCGATCACCTCTACCGGGTTGAAGCGGATGCGATCCCCGGGACGCAACAGCGCAGGCGGCTGGCGGAAGGGATCAAAGAAGGACACATCGCCATGGCCGATGGTGTTCCAGCCGCTGGGGCCCATCGAGGCCGACATGCCGGTCTGAAGCCCCGCAACCGAAAGCGATCCGGCCGGCAGGCGCGGCAGTGGCACGGCACGGCGCGGGGTCGCCAGACGTGGGTCCAGCCCCCCCAGATAGCAATAGCCCGCGTGGCTGCCGACGGCGAAGACGGTATAGGTGACGGCGGAATGCAGCCCGACCACGGTGTCGATGTCCAGCCCGGTCATCCGGGCCACATCGGCCAGATGCGGACCGCCTTCGCCACCATAGGTGGTGTCGATCTCCAGCAGCCGGCCCTCGGCGGGGCGCGACATGCCACTGTCCCACAGGGCATCCAGACGCTGCCGAATGGGCCCGAGCGCCTCGGGCACCTGATCCAGCAGCAGGGTCAGGTTGGTCATGCCGGGGATGGCTTCGCGCAGGCCGGGCCAGTGGCCCGCCGCGTCGGCCATCGCCCAGAAGCGCTGCTGATGGTTCAGATCGAAGGGGCAGTCACGCTCATAGAGGACGGCGCGACTGCCGATCAGCGTCAGACGGCCGGTCATGCCTTTGCCCTTTCGGCCAACAGCCCCTCTAGATGGTGGATGCTGACGCCCCCGGCGCGAAAGCCCGGGTCCTCGATCAGCTGGCGGTGCAGGGCGATGTTGGTATGCGGCCCTTCGACCGTCATTTCCGCCAGCGCCGCACGCATCCGGTCCAGCGCCTCGTCCCTTGTCGCGCCATGGGCGATGACCTTGCCGATCATGGAATCGTACTGGGCGGGGATGACCTCGCCGCTGGTGATATGGGTGTCGACGCGCAGGCCGGGGCCGCCGGGAAGATGCAGCCGGGTGATGCGGCCGGGGCTGGGGACGAACGTGTCGGGATGTTCGGCATTGATGCGGCATTCGACGGCATGGCCCAGGCTTTGCACCTGCGCCTGATCCAGCGGCAGGGCGGCGCCGCGCGCCACCTCGATCTGCAGTGCCACAATATCGAGGCCGCTGACCATCTCGGTGACGGGATGTTCGACCTGGATGCGGGTGTTCATCTCGATGAAGAAAAAACGCCCGTCTTCATAGAGGAATTCGAAGGTGCCCGCGCCGACATAGCCGATCTCGACACAGGCAGCGGCGCAGCGGTCGCCGATGGCGGCGATCTGGGCGGGGTCGATGCCGGGGGCGGGGGCCTCTTCGATCAGCTTCTGGTGACGGCGCTGCATGGAACAGTCGCGCGCGCCCAGCCACAGCGCCTTTCCATGGCTGTCGGCGATCACCTGAATCTCCACATGGCGCGGACGTTGCAGGTACTTTTCCATGTAGACATCGGGGTTGCCGAAGAAACGCCCGGATTCCTGACGGGTCAGCATCGCGGCCTGTGCCAGTTCGCTGGCCTCGTGCACCACGCGCATTCCGCGCCCGCCGCCCCCGCCCGAAGCCTTCAGGATCACCGGATAGCCGATCTGTTCGGCCAGAGCCGCCTGGGCAGCGGGGTCTTCGGGCAGCACGCCTTCGGAACCGGGCACGCAGGGCACCCCGGCGGCGATCATGCTGCACTTGGCCGACACCTTGTCACCCATCCGCCGCATCACGGGCGCCGAAGGGCCGATCAGGGTCAGGCCCGCTTCGGCCACGGCCTGCGCGAAATCCGGATTTTCCGACAGAAAGCCATAGCCGGGATGGATCATCGTCGCGCCGGTCAGCCGGGCGGCGGCGATCAGGGCGGGAATGTTCAGATAGCTGGCCTGGGCGGCGGCGGGACCGATGCAGATCGACCCATCCGCCAGCGACAGCCAGGCCGCACCTCGGTCGGCTTCGGAATGGGCGGCGATCACGCGCAGGCCCAGGCGGCGACAGGCGCGGATGATGCGCAGGGCGATCTCGCCCCGGTTGGCGACAAGAACAGTGTCCATGATCAGGCCTCCAGTCTCAGGATCGGGGCGCCGGCGTCGATGCTTGCGCCATCCGCCACCAGGATTTCCGCGACGCGGCCGTCGGTTTCGGCGGGGACCTGGGTCATCACCTTCATCGCCTCGAGGATGCAGATGGTCTGACCTGGGGCGATGGTATCGCCGACGGCGACGAAGGGTGTCGCGCCGGGTTCCGGGGACAGGTGGCACAGCCCCGACAGGGGGGCGGTCGCGACCCGGGCGGCGGGTTGCGTGGGGGCCGGGGCTGCGGCAGGCATGGGGCCCAAGATCGGGTCCAAGACCGCGGCAGGGGCGCCACGCACCAGTCGCAGGCTTTGATCGCCATCGGTCCGGGAGAATTCGGCAAGGCCATGGTCAGCCATCCAGCGCATCTGCGCGATCAGCTCATCGACAGTGATCGACATGGGGCAAGCAGGTCCTGTTGAGAGTAATTTTCCTTTGAAATCAGATTACCACCGCGTTCCGGGAATGATGTCAGTGTCAATTGCAATGGCTCGGGCGGGGCCATTGCAATCGCCTATGACCACAGACCAAGTTGCGACAACCCGGGCCCTGCGGCGGGCGGTAGACTGCGACAGCCCTTTCCCCTGAAGTCATGCGAGGACACCTTGACTACGCTGAAAATTGCCCGCCGCGTCACCGACATCCGGATCTCGCCCAGCCTGGCCGCGTCGCAGAAGGCGCGCGACCTGAAGGCCGCCGGACGCAGCATTACCGACCTGACCGTGGGCGAGCCCGATTTCGACACGCCCGAAGCCGTCTGCGAGGCCGGGATTGCCGCGATCCGCGCCGGCCAGACCCGCTATACGCCGGTGAACGGCACGCCCGAGCTGCGGCGCGCCATCATCGCCGATTACGCCACGCGGGGGCTGAGCGCGACCATGGACACGATCAGCATCGGCGGCGGTGCCAAGCAGATCCTGTTCCTGGCGCTGATGGCCACCATCGACGTAGGCGATGAGGTGATCGTGCCCGCGCCCTACTGGGTCAGCTACCCGGATATGGTGATCTGCAACGGCGGCACGCCCGTGATCGTCGATTGCCCGGCCGAGCAGGGCTTCAAGCTGACGCCCGAGGCGTTGGAGGCCGCGATCACCCCGGCGACCCGCTGGCTGATCCTGAACAGCCCCTCGAATCCGACCGGCGCCGCCTATACCCGCGCCGAACTGCAGGCGCTTGGTGCGGTGCTGGAACGCCACCCCCATGTCTGGCTGCTGTGCGATGAAATCTACGACCGCATCTGGTTCGCCGACTTCGCCCCCGTCAGCATCGCCGCCGCCGTGCCCGCCCTGGCCGGGCGCGCCCTGGTGGTGAACGGCGTGTCGAAATCCCACGCGATGACCGGCTGGCGTCTGGGCTATGCGGTGGGGCCGAAGGTGCTGACCGATGCGATCAACAAGCTGCAGGGGCAGATGTCGTCCTGCCCGTCCTCGATCACCCAGGCGGCGGCCATTGTCGCGCTGACCGGCCCGCGGGCGGATGTCGATCGGATGGTGGCGATCTACCGCGAACGTCACGACTATGTGGTGGCCCGGCTGAACGCCATTCCCGGCCTGTCCTGCCGCCCGGCGGATGGCGCCTTCTACCTGTTCCCGAACTGTGCGGGCGTCATCGGCAAGACGACCCCCGGCGGCAAGGTGCTGAAGACGGACGAGGATTTCGTGCTCTACCTGATGGAGGACGTGGGCGTGGTGGCGCTGCAGGGCTCGGCCTACGGGCTGTCGCCGTATTTCCGGATCTCGTTCTCGACCTCGATCGAGGTGCTGACCGAGGCCTGCGACCGCATCCAGACCGCCTGCGCCGCGCTGGTCTGATCCCGCTTTCCTGAAACGCCAAAGGCGCGACCCGCAAGGGCCGCGCCTTTTTCCTGTCCGAAGGGGGGCCTTAGCCCAGCAGCAGGTTCGGCAGCACCGAAACGATCTGCGGGAAGACCGCCAGCAGGATCACGAAGGCGATCATGATCAGCAGGAAGGGGAAGGTGACGCGGGCGATGTAGCCGGTGCTGTGGCCGGTGATGTTCTGGATCACCGCAAAGTTGAAGGCCACCGGCGGGGTGATCTGGGCCATCTCGACCACCAGAACCATGAAGATGCCGAACCAGACCTTGTCGAAACCGGCGGCCTCGACCAGCGGCAGCACCACCGGCAGGGTGGTCGCGATCATGGAAAACCCTTCCAGCGCCGTGCCCATGATCAGATAAAGCGCGATCAGCGCCACGATCAGCGCCAGCGGCGGCAGGTGCCATGCGGTGACGGCATCGGCGACGGCCGCCGGGATCCCCAGGGTCGAACAGATCGTCCCCATGATCGAGGCGCCGACGATGATGATCCCCATGACCGAGCAGGTCTGCACCGCGCCGAACATCACGTCGCGCAGCATCCGCAGGCTGAGCGCCCCCTGGAAGAGCGTGACCAGGAAGGCGCCGACCACGCCCAGGGCTGCCGCTTCGGACGGGGTCGCCAGACCGCCGTACATCGAACCCAGCACGCACAGGATCAGGAACAGCGCCGGGGCCAGATCCTTCAGCGCGGCGATGCGCTGGCCGAAGGGGATGTGGCGCAGGGCGCGTTCGCTTTCGGGCACCAGTTCCGGTTTCAGGGTGGTGCGGATCATGATGTAGGCGCCAAAGACCGAGGCCAGCAGGATGCCCGGCAGGAAACCGGCGGTGAACAGGCGCAGCACCGATTCATTGGCCAGCACGCCATACATGATCATCACCGTCGAGGGCGGGATCAGAAAGCCCAGCGTGCCGGCCCCGGCCAGCGATCCGACGGCGATCTCGGGGGAATAGCCGCGTGCGGTCAGCTCTTTCAGGGTCATGCGCCCGACGACCTGGGTGGTGGCGGCGGAAGACCCGGAAATTGCCGCGAAGATCGAGCAGCCGATGATGTTGACATGCAGCAGCCGGCCCGGGATCAGGCCCGCCCAGGGGGCAAGGCCGGTGAACAGCGCCGCCGACAGGCGGGTGCGGAACAGGAATTCGCCCATCAGGATGAACAGCGGCAGCGCCAGCAGGTCGGCGGTGGTCAGCGTGTTGTAGAGGTATTGCGGGAACAGCCGGTCCACCGGCAGGCCGGTGAACATCATCGCCAGCCCGATCGCCGTCGCCAGCAGCGAGATGCCGATCCAGCTGCCGGTGGCCAGTGTTCCGAAAAGAAGCCCGAAGAGCCCCGTCAAGATCGCGCCCATGATATGTCCTTAAGTCTGGAAGCGTCGGCCCCGGGGCCGGTCATTCGATGGCAGTTGCGGCACCCAGTTCGGGCTTGTCGAGCGGCAGGCCCGCAATCCCCGAGATCAGCCGGGCGACCATCTGGAAGGCCAGCAGCAGCATCCCGAACGACAGCACGGCCTGGGGAATCCAGACCGGCGTGCCACTGTCCTGGGAAACCTCTCCGTAGCCGTGGTTGCGCAAGGTGAAGCGGATCAGCCAGATCGTCAGCGACACGGTGACGACACTGCCCAGGGCTGCGGCGAACAGCTCCAGCAGGCGGGCCAGGCCGCGTCCGACGTTCGACAGCACGATCTCGACCCGCAGTTGCAGGCCCGCCCGCAGCGTCAGCCCCGATCCCAGCAGGAAGGCCGCGCCCATCAGGTAGGCGCTGTATTCCCAGCCGATCCCGGTGCTGGAGGGCACCGAGGGCAGCACCCGGCTGATTGCGGCAAGAAGGGTATCCGTCAGCACCAGCAGCGTCAGCGCGGCAATGCAGATGGCGGCAAGCCATCCCCCCGCCATTGCCGCCAGGTCGGCCGCCCCCTGAAGGACGGCCGCCACGCCGCGAAGCCCGGACCTGCGTCCCATGTCTTCGCTGAAGGTCATGTTACTTGCTTTCCTCTGCCTTGCGGAAGGCCGCGACGATGGGTTCGGCCTGGGGCGTGCGCTTGAAGAAATCGGCCTGCACGGTCTTGGCGCGCTCGGCGATCTCGGCCTTCAGGCTGTCCGACAGCGGCACCAGTTCCATGCCGTGTTCGGTCATGGTCTTCAGGCTGTCCACATCCCCCTGACGCGAGATGTCCCAGAACTTGGGCTCCAGATCGGCCGCGACCTTCTCGATGGCGGCCTGGTCCTCGGGCGACAGCTTTTTCCACTTGTCGAGGCTGATGGTGACCGCGTTCGAGCCCCAGGTGTGGTTGGTCGGGTAGATGTAGTGCAGGAATTCCCAGAACTTGCCGTCCACGCCCGAGGTGGCCGAGGTCGCCACGCCCTCGACCCGGCCCGAAGCCAGCGCCGGCAGCAGTTCGCCCCAGGGCATGATCACGCCGTCCATGCCGATGGCGGTGATGATCTCGACGGTGTTCTTGTCGGCGCCGCGCACCTTGATGCCGCGGAAGTCGTCGATCTTGTCGATCTTCTTCTTCAGGTAGACGTATTGCGCGGGCGAGGGCACCATGTAGAGGATCTTCTGGTTGTACTTCGCCGCCAGCTTGTCCAGCTCGGGGCGCAGGACCTTGTGATAGGCGCGCAGCTGATCCATCGAGGTGATCAGGAAGGGCACGCCTTCGGCGCCGAACATCGGGTTCAGGCCGACCTGCTGCGACAGGTTGATGTCGGCCATGTCGACCAGCCCGTCGCGCACTGCGGTCATCTGATCGGGCCCCTTGAAGCCCAGCGAGCCGGCCGCATAGACCTTGATCGTGACATCGCCATGGGTCGCCTTGTCGACGGCTTCGGCGAAGGTCTGGGCGTTGGAGACCATGAAATTGCTCTCGGGCAGGACGTCCGACAGGTTCAGCTGCGTGCCGGCCTGTGCCGAAGCGCCAAGGCCTGCGGCCAGCGCAGAGCCGAGAAGAAGGTTCCGAATGATCGACATACAAGTCTCCCGGTTGTCGGAGAAACGGATCCCGCACCGCCGACGGCAGTGGATTTTCCGGGATGCAGCTCTCGCGGTTCTGGTTTATGCCCTCAGGCTAAATGGTCAAATCCGTGGCGCAAAAGACGACTTCCATCTGATATGATTGCATTTTGTTATGCGTTTTCAAAAAGATGGTAAATCTTCCAAAAGCGGCGCAAAGAGGTTAAAAAGCAGGCAGATGGATACCCGGAGGCTTCAGGCTTTTGCGAAGGTCATTGACATTGGCAGCATCACGCGGGCGGCCAGCCTTCTCAACATCGCCCAGCCCGCCCTCAGCCAGCAGATCGCGGCGCTGGAACAGCATTTCGGCAAGCCGCTGCTGGTGCGCTCGAAGCGCGGCGTCGTGCCGACCGAGGCGGGGCGGATGCTGTACCGCCACTGCCTGACGATCCAGAAGCAGCTGGACCAGGCCCTGCTGGAGGTCCGCGGCGCCGGAGAGGACCTGGCGGGCGTCGTCACGGTGGCGCTGGCGCCGCTGGGGCTGGGCGCGGCGCTGGCGCCGGCGCTGCTGAGCGAGGTCCGCCGCTGCCATCCCGGCATCGTGCTGCATATCAACGAAAGCGTCGGCGGCGGCAGCATCAGCGAACAGATCATGGCGGGCAAGACCGACATGGCGCTGATCTTCAATCCCGGCGCCATTCCCGGCACCCAGCTGGAGCCCTTCTTCAGCGAGGATCTGCATCTGCTGACCGCCCGTCCGATGGCGGCCGAGGACGCCGAGGTGACGCTGGAGCAGGCGATTTCGGGGCCGCTGGTGCTGCCGGGGCGCATTCACACGCTGCGGCAGGTCGTGGATACGGCGCTCGGGCGGCTGGGGTTGCATCCTGATGTCGTGGCGCAGACGGAATCCCCCTCGGTGCTGGCGGGGGCGCTGGCGCAGGGGCTGGGGGGCACGATCCTGCCGCGTTCGGCGACCCTGCCGTTTCTGCGCCGGATGCCCGAGCTTGCCTCTTACCGGATCCGCAAGCCGGTGATGGCGGTGCATATGGCGATCTGCACCTCGGCCAACCTGCCGCTGTCAGAACCCGCAGAAGCCGTCCGCAAGCTGCTGACCGAGCTGAGTTTCAAGGAATAGGCTGGCTGCTGAAAACCGGTTTGCACCAGCTGCGCGAGGCAGGCCTCACCCCGGGTGGGCGCCTTTGGATCAGGCCGTCCCGGGCCCGGCAGGGCGATGCCGGGACGGGATCCTGCGGCGGCGTTCCCGGCCGCCGAAATCCCGGTCCTTGTCGCCGGGCACCGCCGTCGGCGGCAGGTCGCGGCGCGGGGGATGGGCGGCCTGTCGGCACGCCCTCACCGGTGCCGCCCAAGTCCCGGCCGTTTGCATGGCCATGACCGCCAGCACGTCTGGGCGCTGGCGGTGCGACGCGGCTTTTCGGGAGCGGGCCGGGCCGTGCAGGCCGCGGAGCGGGACCTTTCCGTGGCCCTGAACCGGCGCCCCCCGACACCCGGTGCCTTTCAGAGCGCGCCCGCGTCCAGGTCGTCGGCCAGGGCCGAGCAGGCGCGCAGGGTCATCGCCATGATGGTCAGCGTGGTGCCCGAGGTGCCTCCGGTGGGGAAGGCAGAGGCGTCGGTGACCAGAAGGTTGGGCACATCCCAGCTGCGGTTCCGGGAATCCAGCACGGATGTGGCAGGATCCTCGCCCATGCGGACGCCGCCGCTTTCATGGATTGCGCCGCCCATGGTCATGGATTTCTTGAAGAACTTTCGGAAGATGAAGCGGCTGACCGGATCGGCATCCGGATAGGCGCCGCGGCCGAATTCCTCAAGACCCAGAGGTGAGCCGACCCATTCGGTGGCAAAGCCCGCCTCTTCGACCATCTTGCGGATTTCGACGGTGGCCGCGCCCAGCAGCTTGCGTTCGTTGTCGCCGATGTGGCAGCGGATATGCGGCACGGGCAGGCCCCAGTGATCGCGGCGGCGGGGGGCCAGGGTGACGCGGTTGTCGGCATTGGGCAGCAATTCGCAAAAGCCCATGATCGCGACCTGCGAGGCCTTGCCCGGACGGACATAAAGCCGCCCTGCGGTACCCTGAAAGCCGTAGCCGCGCAGGAAGGGTTCATCCTGACCGCCGACGTTCTGCCAGCGGGGAATGAACGTGCCCCCGGTGCGGCCGTAGAACGGATCCGCGGGCCAGGTGGGATCGTCTTCCTGACCGGTGGATCCGGGCGCGCTGGCGAAGATCAGCAACGGCACCTGGTCCATGAAGTAGCGTCCCAGGACCCCGCTGCTGTTGGCCAGCCCGTTGGGATGCCGGTCACTGGCCGAGTTCAGCATCAGCCGCACGGTTTCGATGGGCGAGCAGCACAGCACGACGGCACGGGCGGTGACGGTGCGGGAGGCGCGGCTTTTGGCATCCAGGACCTCGACGCCGGTGGCGCGGGTGCCGCTGGCATCGGTCAGGACGCGCCGGACGATGGACTCGGTCAGGGTCGTCAGCCGGCCTGTCGATTGCGCCGCCAGCAGCGGCTGGGGGGGCGTTGTTGCAGAACTCAGCCGGTGAAGGATTCACATCGGGAATCCATGCGGTTAGACGCGCTGCATGAGCAAGCCCAAGCCCGCCCGCTACCACACGACAAACTGGTCTACCTACAACGATGCGCTCAGGAAGCGCGGGTCACTGCTGATCTGGCTGAACAAGGAGATGGCCTGGCACGCGCCGCATGAGGGACGCCCAGGGCGCCCGCCAGTTTTCTCGGATGCCGCGATCCAGTTCTGCCTGTCGATCAAGGTGCTGTTCAAACTGCCGCTCAGACAGACAGCCGGGATGGTCGCGAGCCTCCTGCGGCTCGCAGGACTGGACTGGCCCATTCCCGACTACTCGACGCTGTGCCGTAGGCAGAAGACCCTCAAGGTGCAGATCCCCTATCGTCGTGCCGACGGGCCGCTGAATCTGCTGGTGGACAGCACCGGCATCAAGTTTCTTGGCGACGGCGAATGGCAGGCCCGCAAGCATGGTGTTCAGGGTCGTCGCCAATGGCGCAAGGTGCATCTGGCAATGGACACTACCACTTCGGATATCCGGGCCGTTGAGTTCACCCCCAGCCGGGAAGGCGACAGCCCCATCCTGCCAGACCTGTTGGGCCAGATCCCCGAGGACGAGGACATCGGCACCGTGACTGCGGATGGCGCCTACGATACCCGCCGATGTCACAGCGCCATCATCGCACGCGGCGGCTCGGCAATCATACCGATCCGAAGGAACGGTCGGGCTTGGAAAGAGGACTGCCCGGCTGCCAAGGCGCGCAACGAACCCCTGCGCGCCACACGTCACTACGGCCGGGCGTTCTGGAAACGGTGGACCGGATACCACGCTCGCAGCCGCGTGGAGGCCAAGATGCGCTGCATCAAGTCCTTCGGCGAGCGCATCGCTGCAAGGGACCCCGATCGCCAAACCGCCGAAATCCACATCCGCGTCGCTCTTATCAATCGCTTCAACGCGCTCGGCACCGCCGAGGTTGTTCGCGTGGCCTGAGCCTGAACGGGAAAGGGGCACTCACGCCTCAGGCCGCCTTTCTGCAACAACGCCCAAAGGGCCCGGACAAGGCCCGCCTGCTGGGTCCGTTCTGGAGGGTCCCCAAAATACCAGCCATGATCTGGCCGACCGCCGCCTTGCTTCTCAAGTAAAGTTACATAAGACAGATTAGCGAAATTTTTACGATGTTTCGCCCGGCGAGATCCGCCGAGGGAATGCCAGATCCCGACCGGCAGATCGGGCGTCGCCTATTGAAGAACCTGACCTGAGTTGCAGGACCTCGCGGTCTGGGCGCGCTGCCTTACCGGATTCCGACAATTGCCAACCCCGCAGCTGGCGCCTCGGGTGCGCTGGATCCGAAAACGGCTTTGGGGAAGCGTTTGTCGGCCAATGCCCGGGGCGCGTTGCCGCCACCTTGTCGGTATCATTACCGTCGAAATCCAGTCCTTCGGTGCAGGGTCGGACACGCCTTGCCGCCGGGCCCCGAAGAGCCCTCTTTTGGCTCGCGGATGGCGAGTGGATAGCGCAGGCTGTCCTTCATGCCCGCCTTTCGTCGTCGACTTTCGAAGGGACGAGGTCGAAGGACCCGCGCGCCTGCCACCCCATGGTCCAGCCCTGGACGATCCCGATCAGCCAGGAGCGTCCGCCCTTCGCCGTGCAACATTTGATGCGGTCGTTCGTCGTCATACGCATCGCCCCGGCCCTATATGCCACATGAACGCAAATTCAGTGGGCCGACGTCTGACCAAATGTCGCCTGGTCCATTTCCTTCGGAAAAGTTCCACTCCAAGGGGTATGATGGCCGACTGCCTGTGGGGCAGGCATAGTTGAATGGGGTGGTTAATAATAGATTTACGATCCGGAATGCAACAATCTGCTGCATTTTGGATATCCGTTTGGGTATATATTAACAAAAATCAAAATACCATTTGATACCTTTAAATACCATTTATATCAATGGGATAAAAGGCATGAAAACGTATCTGCCGTACCTGCCGCGGGGTCCGACGGATATCCGCATATCCTCAGGGATAGAAACAAGAAATCGTCTTTTGAAGTCACCATTCCTTGACTCAAATGCAACCTTAGGCTGCCTCGACGCGAAACATGGCGACCGGATTGATCTGAAGCCCAGGGCATCATTCCAAGCCATTTGACCTTAGACCATATCCTGCCGCCGGCGTCGGGCTTGCGTTTTTCACTGGTGAAACCAGGAGCATTGGATGGCTGGCGTTGGCCCAATTTCCGGAGATCCCTCCGGGAACATAGAAGGCACGTCCGAAAATGACGTTCTGATCGGAACCCAGCAGTCAGACCGGATTTCGGGTCTGGGGGGGCAGGATACCCTGGTGGGCCTGGGGGGCGACGATATTCTGGACGGCGGTCAGGGGGACGACCTGCTGTTCGGCGGAAATGGGGCTGATCACCTGATGGGCGGCCCCGGCCAGGACCTGTTGGAGGGACAGGCGGGGAACGATTTTCTGGAAGGGCAGGACGGAGATGACCGGATCTTTGGCGGACCGGGGGATGATCTGCTGTCGGGTGGGCAGGGCCAGGACCTGCTGGATGGCGGCTCGGGCGATGATGTGCTGGAGGGGGGGGCGGGTGTCGATCTGCTGCAGGGCGGCGAGGGCAGCGACGTCTTCCGCATCACCTCTCTGGACGCTGGCAACCATGACCGCATCTTCGGCGGTGAAACGGGTTCCGATCATGACGTCCTGGATCTGAGCGCGCTTGACCCGGCCAGCTACACGATCGTCATCACGCAAAGCTACACCAGCGGATCCGGGGCCACCTACGACGGCTATGTCAGGCTGCGCGACGCACAGGGCAACAATGCCGGCGAGCTGACATTCTTTCAGATCGAGGAAATCCGCGTCACGGCCGTCGTCTGCTTTGGCAAGGGAACCCGGATCCTGATCGACGGCAACACCACCTGCCCCGTCGAGGATCTGGCCGTGAGCGATGTCGTCATGACGCGCGACAACGGTCTTCAGCCGATCCGCTGGATTGGCCGACGGGTGCTTGGTGATGCCGAATTGCGCCTGGCGCCGCGCCTCAGGCCGATCCGTATTGCGGCCGGGGCGCTCGGGGCAGGACGGCCCTCCAGCCCGCTGACACTTTCGCCGCAACACAGGGTGCTTCTGCGGTCTGCCGTGGCCCAGAGGATGACAGGAAGTGCCGAAGTTCTGGTTCCGGCCCGCCAGCTGGCGGGCTGCCCCGGCATCACGACCCTCGAGGATGCCCGTGAGGTGACCTATTATCACCTGCTCTTCGATCGCCATGAAATCCTTGTGTCGAATGGTGCCGAGACTGAATCACTCTTCGTCGGCCCGCAGTTCGATGCGCTGGTCAGCGCAGAGGCCCGGCAGGAAATTTCGACGCTGTTTCCGGGTCTGCTTGCGCGGGAAGGCTGCGCTCCGGTGCGGCCATTGGTTTCGGGCAGGATCGGGCGCAGGATGATCGAACGGCACAGGAAAAATGGCAAGGTTCTGGTAGATACGATCTGAGCACGGATCGCCAAGCCCATTGACAGGTCCCGGGCTTGCGCGGTTGCCGATGCGCCCGGCCCGACAGAGGCCTGGTGTCGGGCCCCGCGGGCAGGTCAGGGGGCTGAGAGCGCGGCAGCGGCGTAAAGGGCGAAAGCTGAAGGTCATGGGCGGCGGCCCCCGGGC
Organism: Pseudooceanicola sp. NS-SX9; assembly: GCF_057380705.1. NCBI lineage: Bacteria > Pseudomonadati > Pseudomonadota > Alphaproteobacteria > Rhodobacterales > Paracoccaceae > Pseudooceanicola > Pseudooceanicola sp. NS-SX9. Next base: position 63,925 of record NZ_JBXXRN010000003.1, read on the forward strand.
AGTATCAGCGCGGTCTGCCCTGCCGGGGACCCGGGCGGGGTCGCGGCCAGACCAAGGCGGGCCGTTGTCGCTTTGTGGAGGTTTCATGCGCCGGTGCCAAAGATCGAAGGGTGCGATGTCGCTTGGCGCAACGCAGTTCGGCCTGCGGCGAAGGTCGCACCGGGAGCTGTCAGCGATCGGTCGGAAATCCTGGAATGGCGGCCGCCACGATCTGGCGTCTGGGGATTTGCAGGCGAGCAGGTCAGAACATGCAGCCTCAGAAAGCATGCGGCAGGCCCCGGGGCGCGCAATGCCCTTCGACGGGCTGTCGCACCCGTTTCGTACCGAAGCTGGCGCCGCAGCAGCGCGCATATCCCCCTCCGCATCGGTCTCCCGCCGGAGGTTCGATGCCCTGGCGCGGCCTCACCGGGGCCGCGGTTACGGCTGACCTTCCGCCGGATGTCGTGGCGGAATTGGCCGGGCTCATGACCCCCACGATGCGTGCCCGCTCAGGCCTTTGTGCCATTCGGGCAGGGCGCAAGACGCTGGACGATTTTGGGCCTTTGGTTGCGCCGCAGCCCCCCTCAGGCATTGATGCGATAAAGCTGAAAGGCAGGCCGGGCCCGGTCGACGCCGACCCTGCCAAACCTTGTCATGGATGGCGCGGCTTGGTGGCGAGTTTGAGCGCCGCCGATGTGGGAGAGTTTCATATCGGCAGAGAGAGAGAGCCATCCACGCCACCAATGACCTGACAACGGCTTGTCGTCCCGGAGCAGGATCTGGATCCGGCCGGTCCGCGTTGAGCGGAACACGAAGACCGTGCCGGACGGGGCCCCAGGCCAGCCCAGGCAGAAGCAAGGCCGCCCTGCCCCTTCCCGCACTCCACCGGCCTTGTCGCCACCAGGAACGCCTGCGCGGCCATCCGCAGGGGCCTGCCGCCCGGATGCAGGCGATCTTTGCGATCTGGGGCAGCAGGCGTGCCCGATGCCGGTTCGGTCACGACCGTTGCGCGTCCGATCCTGACCGGCGCCTTGCAGGAGGTCACGCCTTGCCCGAAAGGCGCCGGGGCTTCGCATCTATATCCGGGGCGATGACCTGTTTCGGCCCTCCTGTTTCACAACGCCGCCAAACGTCCGTTCGGGGCAGAAAATCCGGCTGCAGACAGAAGATACGCTGGCCCTTCAGCCCAGATGAGGCCTCGACAATACCGGACAGTTTCGTCCGGCACGTGGCCCCGGCAGCCCGCATCGTGATGCCTTCGTTTCGGCATGCCTTGGTCTTTTCACAGGGGAAGACCAGAGGGCATCCGGTTTTGGCTGTCGCCTTTGACCGGTTCACAGTCCGGCCATCAGGGCTTTGCAGGCGCCGGGACAGGCTGCTGGATGGTCATCAGGACAAGTTGGCCATCTGTGCGCCAGGACGTGCCGTAAAGGTCGGTCCGGCCGGATGCGATCGCGGTCGGATATTGCTCTGAGCGACCGGGAAGCAGCGACTGAACATCGCCACGGACGCTCTGCCCGGACCATTCGGCCAGATCTCCTACGGGGGCAAACGCTCCGGCGACAATGGGCAAGCCCGTGGGGGTCCGACCGGCTGGCCACAGGCGCAGGACACTATGCCCGGACGGCGCCCGCAGCGTGATCGTCGCAGGCAACGCATCGCGGAAGGCGGGGGCGACAGTCGCGTCTGCGCGGCTCTTGTCCGAGAGGTCCTGGCGCAGCGCGGACAGAATTGACACCATCCCCGGGGCGGGCACGACCGTCCAGCCTGCAGGCACCAGCCGCGCCGCGAGCGCCTGCGGCGCCTCGCCTTCGATGATCATCGAAACCGGCGGCAGGTCCTCGCCGGTCAGGGTCATGACCTCAAGCGGATAGCCCGGTGCAGTGACCGTCGCGGCAATGTCCGCGACGACCGTGGGCGGGGCCGCCTGCGCCTGTCGCAGGACGGGTTGGCGGGCAACTGCCAGCCAGCCTGCCGCACTTAGCGCCAGCACAACCACGACGGCCGCCGCAACCCGGACCGGCGGACGGGAGGGGCCGTGCGTGCGGCGCAGCTGCTCGGCGATGGCAAAGCCGATCACCAGCCAGATGGCGCCAATGACCCAGCCGTTCAGGACATCGGAAAGATAGTGCTCGACCAGGTAGATCCGCGTCAGCCCCAGCGTGGCCGCAACGCCCGTGCCGGCGATCAGCGCGAAGGTCGGGCCGATAAACCGTTCCCGCCACAGCATGACAAAGATGCAGGCATAAAGGGCAACGGAAATCCCGGCATGACCGGAAGGGAAGCTGTGCGAGCTTTCGAGGAAATAGCCGAGGGACGGCCGGGCGCGACCGAAGGCGAGCTTCAGCAGGGTCACGGTCACAGCGTCGCCCAGCACCGAAACCGCCAGGCCGATCGCCGCCGCCCGCCGCCCCCAAAGCGCCAGCGCGACAACGGCGCCCACAGAAATGGTCGCCGACACCGGAGCATGTCCCAGCTGCGTCAGCCAGCCGGCAATGCGCAACCCGGTATCCGTCCAGTAGGCATGGGCCAGGTTCGCGACCCGATGATCCAGTGCCGCGGTTTCCGGCAGGAAGGTCAGATCGAAGGCATTGTCGATGAACACCCCGGCCAGATAGATCAGCAGCATGCAAATGGCGGTTGTCATCAGCCCGCTGCCGTCGCGCAGGTGCAGGCGGGCTTTGACGAATGCTGCCGTTCCGGGGTGCCGCGCGGCCAGGGCGCGCGCTGCCGGCCAGTCGGCCAGGCGCAGCGCGAGGGCTTCCAGCGTTTCCGCAAGGACGGGCCAGCCGCGCCGGATCTGGCGCGTCACGATCCAGGTGATCAGGATGATTGCTGCCAGCAGGCCAAGCGGCAGGATGATCCGGGGCAGATAGGGTGTGATCCGGGCCAGGATGTCTCCGGCAAGGTAGCCCATCGCGACATGCGCCAGCGCATAGATGAAGCCGCTGACGATGTTCCAGATCACGAACTGACGCCGCTTCATGCCGGACATCGCCGCGGCAAGTGCGGCAAGCCCGGCCACCGGGCCAAGGAAGCGGCCGATCACGACGGCAATCGGGCCCCTGCGCCGCACCAGGTCCTGCGCCCGCAGGAAGGTCTTGCCCCGGGGCAGGCGCACCCGGCTGCCCAGCCATTGGCCGCTGTGCCAGCTGACCTCGCCGCCGATGATCGCGCCGATGGCCACGAACCAGACGAGATCGAAGAAACCAAGATGCCCCAGCCGGACAAGCGCGCCGCCCGCATCCACCACCAAGGTACCCGGCGCAATGACGCCGGTCAGCCACCACCCTTCCAGAAACGAGAACAGCCCGATGATCCAATAGGACCAGACCCCAAGGGAATCGAGCGTCGGCAAAAGGTTCGCGAGGAAGTTGTGCATGGGACCCCGGTGTTGGCCTTCAGAATGTAACCCCGGTGAGGTTTTGGCTCACCGGGGAGAGGAACGGACCCTAAACTTGCGATTTTCGGCGAAGGATCAAGGTCATTCCGCCGACAGTCACCATGATGACCAGCAGGAACATCAGGCTGGTAGAGATCGTCCCAAGGCCCATGCCACCGTATTGCGCCGGCTGCGACAGCAGATCGCCAAAGCTGGCGCCCAGGGGACGGGTCAGGATGTAGATCAGCCAGAAGGCGAAGATCCCGTCGAGGCCGAGCCGGAAATACCCGGCCGCCAGGCTCAGGATCACCGATCCGAAAAGCACGCCCGTGGCAAGGTAACCCAGGCCAAAGTGCTCTGCCACCAGATCGCCTGCCGCCGTCCCGAGCGCGAAGGTGTAAAGGATGGCAAGCCAGTAGAAGGCCTCTCGTTTCGGGGTATCGACCGCATGGATCGACAACGTGCCCTCCAGGCGGAACCAGGCCAGGAACGTCAGGCCAAGCAGGATGGCAAAGCCGACGGTACAGGTCACCAGGCTGACGCCGAGATTGTCGACCAGGTTGTCGGTCAGCAGCGTTCCCACCACCGAAATCAGCACCACGTTCAGCCAGTAGCTCCAGGGGACGTAGCGGTCGCGCGCGAATTGCAGCGCCAGGGTGCCCGCCAGGATCAGCGACATCATCAGCGATGTGTTGGTCAGCCCGAAGCCGAGGTTCACGTTCAGATAGTCGGCGGCGGTTTCGCCCATGGTGACGGCCATCAGCTTGATCACCCAGAAGCCGGGCGTCACCTCGGGCACCTTGTTGTGGGGGGTGGGTGCGGGGCCGCAGGATTCGATCGTGGTCATCTGGAAAGCTCCTTCGGGGTCAAAAGGGCCAGCGCCTGGGCGGAAAAGCCATCGGCGCGGCGGTCGTCATCGGCGTTGCAGCGTTCGGTGGCCTGCGCTTGCAGGTCACCTACCTTGATCTGCTTGTCGGCCGGCACCCGGCCTGCCGCGATGCCGTCACGCAGCGCGTTCAGCATCACTTCACAGGCAATCGGGTGGCCGCCTGCATCCGTGACGGCAATGCCTGCAACCTGTTCCTGCGGGCCTGCGGCCGCGCCGCCACCGGGGGCCGCCAGCACTGCGCTCAGCGCGTTCAGCGCGGCATCCACCCTGGCCGGATCAGGGGATTTCGCCCGCAGCGCCGAAAAGGCCGCATCGGCCGCGGCATCGACATTGCCCCAGGCCACCGGCGCCCGCGCCCGCATCACCTTCGCGGCCTTGTCCCAGGCGGTTTCCAGATCGGTGATGCGTTTTTCTGCCGCGACCATGTCGCCGCTTGCCGCAATGCTCTGGGTGTCGGTGACAATGGTCTGGAACGGTGACATATCCCCCAGAGACGGCTGCACCGAAGCCGTGGCCGGTGCGGGCGGCACGATGGAATGCTCCACGGCCGAAAAGACCGCGACCGGAACCGCGATCAGGGCCGTGGCGAGCAATAGTTGTTTCATGAGACAGGACCTCAGCGTTGGACGTGATGAGGCTGTTTTGGATGTGCGACCTCGCCGCTGCCTGACGGAAAGATTGCAAATCGGTAATCTGCGGTTTCACGGCATTACGGATAATCAATCTGGTCGTCAGGCACCGGCAAAGCGGGGTGCCCAAATCTGGTTCACGAGGCGACGGCAGCCCGCCGGGCCCGCATCCAGACCCGAAAGGAAAGACCATGAAACGCATCCTCACCATGACCGTGCTTCCGCTGACCCTTGCCGGTGGCATCGCCGGGGCCGCCTGGGCCGCGACCAGCCAGCATGGCGAAACCCCGGATACGGCCGAGATCCAGGCGCTTCAGGCCAGCCACCTGTCGTTGGGGGACGCGATCACCAGCGTTCAGGGCAAGGTCTCCGGCACCCTGATGTCGGCCGCCTGGGAACAGGACGACGCCAGCAAATCCTGGGGCTATGAGGTCGAGGTCGCCGACACCTCGGGGACGGCCGTCCAGAGCTACTTCGTCGATGCGGCCACCGGGGCGATCACCAGCATGACCCCGGAGATGGACCACCATGGCGACGACGAGGCCAGTGACGACTGACAGACCCCTGCCCGACGTGTAAACCGGGGCAAAGCTGTAGAAGGGGATGCGGGCGGTGACGGTCACCGCCCGCGGGAAGGGGAAGGCAGGGCATGCATATTCTGGTCATCGAGGACGACAGCATCACCGGCGACTACATCGCATCCGGCCTGCGCGCCGAAGGCCATGTGGTCGACCTTATTGCCGACGGTCGCGAGGGGCTCGTTCAGGCCATGTCGGGCAGCTACGACGTCATGGTGCTGGACCGGATGGTGCCGGGTGTCGACGGAATGTCGATCCTGCGCACGCTGCGGGCCTCCAAAAGCCCGGTTCCCGTCCTTCTGCTGACCTCGCTTGATGGCGTCGAGGACCGGATCGATGGCCTGAATGCCGGGGCTGACGACTATCTGGTCAAGCCCTTCGCCTTCGGCGAACTTTCGGCCCGACTGAACGCCCTGGCCCGCCGTCCGCCGCCGTCGGACGAACCCACGGTGCTGCGCGCGCTGGACCTGGAGATGAACCTGCTGTCGCGCCGCGTCACCCGTGCCGGGCAGGAGATCGACCTGCAACCGCGCGAATTCGCCCTGCTGGAACACCTGTTGCGCCGCAAGGGCCGCGTGCAGACCCGCACCATGCTGCTGGAGGCCGTCTGGGACATCCATTTCGATCCTCAGACCAACGTTGTGGAAAGCCACATGAGCCGCCTGCGCGGCAAGGTCGACAAGCCCTTCGAAACCGCCCTCATCGAGACGGTCAGGGGCTCTGGCTACCGGGTTTGCGCATGAAGCCATCGCGCTCGACGCCGTTCCGGCTGGCCGTGGTGCTGATCGCGGTCTTTTCGGTGTTCCTGTCGGCCGGCCTTGGCGCGGCCTATGTGATGATGCACCGGACGCTTTCATCGGACATCGCCGATCGTGGCGCGCAGGTCATCGAAGAGCTGCGAAAGATCGACGATCCGGAAGAACTGCGCGAACGCACGCAGGAAATCGCGGGGGCGGCCGAAACCGACCGCCTGCTGCTGGGCGTCAGCATTGGCGCGACACGGGTGGGCACCCTGCCGCTGACCGGAGCCCTGCAGGGGATCATTCCAGGCGACAGCCTGCCGCTAAAGGGCACCGCCGACAGCTATCTTGCGATGACGGCCCGCCTGCCCGCCGGCCAGGCGACGGTGCTTGTCGGCCGCGAAGCCGTGTCAGAGCTGAACGAAACCTTCGTGGCCATTCTGGGTTACAGTTTTCTGCCGGCGCTGCTGCTGACCTGGGCCATCGCGATCGTGGCGGTCCGGCGCACCGGGCGGCGCGTGGACGGTATCCGCAGCACGCTGCATGCGATCAGCGAAGGCGACCTGAGGGCCCGTGTCGGCGCCCCCTACCCCGACACCGACCTGGGCGACATCGGGCGCGACCTGGACCGCATGGCAACCGCGCAGGAAGCCGCGACCGAGGCCTTGCGCCAGATCGGTTCGGACATCGCGCATGATCTGAAGACCCCGATCCAGCGCGTTGCCGTTCACCTCGAACGGCTTGGGGACACAAGCCTCAGCGAGGCCGCCGCCGATGCGCTTGAGGCGGCGCGCAGCGAGACGCGCGGGATCATCGGGACTTTTCAGTCCCTGTTGCAGATCGCGCAGCTGGAGGGCGGACAGGGGCGCGACAGCTTCGGGCCGGTTCATCTGGAAACGCTGGTCCGTGACATGGTCGAGATCTACGGCCCTGCGGTCGAAGAAGCTGGCGGCAGCCTGACGAGCGCGGTGCGTCAGCCCCGAGCCGTCACCGGGGATCGCCACCTTCTGTCGCGACTGATCGCGAACCTGATCGAGAACGCTCTGCGCCATGCCCCCGGCACCGAAATCCAGGTCGAAATCGACGCAGGCACCCTGCGGGTGACGGACGGCGGCCCCGGCATCCCGGCAGATCAGCGGGACAACGTGCAGCGGCGCCTCGTCCGCCTCGAGGCAAGTCGCAGCACTCCGGGATCCGGTCTGGGGCTGGCGCTGGTCAGGGCCATCGCGGATCAGCACGCAGCGACCCTGACCCTGGGCGATGCCAAAGCCGGAGGGCTTGTGGTGACCGTCGCCTTCGACTGAGGCGCCTGTCACAGCCGGAACGCAAAAAGCGCCAGGGCATCCCTGCCCCGGCGCCGTCCGTGTTCATCGCCTGTGGCCTGCCGCGATCAGCCCGGAACGTGGATCCAGACGACCTCTTCGTGCGGGCCGGAACCGCCTTGGGCGCGCCGGGCCTCCATCCGCTTGATCAGCACCGGCGCCGCGATGCGGGCCGCCAGCACAGCCACGGCCCCGATCATCGACATGATCAGCAGCGCCATCAGGCCAAAGCACAAACCGGCAACCGCCACGGCCCCCATGAGCACGGCTGCCAGCCCCATCTTGATCCGTTCCATCGTCAGGGTCTCCTTCGCCCTTGGTGATCTGATGCCCTCAAGATGGCGATGCAAGGATGCGTTGCCCTGACCGGAACATTGGGAAACCGCAATGTTCGCCCCCGGCCAGAGGCGCCTGAAGTGGCGCGTCCGGTCCGGCGCCTGTGGCCGGATCATGACGACCGAAATGACGGTCCCCGGCAGCCTTTCCGGGACCCGCCACGCGGTGCGCAGGGTGGACGGTCGGGCTGACAGCGCGCCCGGCCGCCTGGCTTTGCGCCATGCCGCCCCCCTTCGTGCGGATCGCCCGAAGCGGCCGGTCCCGGCCGTCGGACAAGGGCCGGGCCAGTCCACACCACCCGGCCCGACACGGGGCAGTTCCGACAAGGGGAGAGGCCAAGTGGCCGGGCATTGCCCCGGTCATCGTCCGGGTCCCTGCCGTCCTGACAGGGGCGGTCATGTCGGACGGCGCCTGCCATATCTGCTTTCCAAGACCGGCCGCACGCGGTAGGCAGCCCGATCCTTGCAAGGGCTGGAAAGATCATGGCGCAGAATGCCACCATTTACAAAGTCGAGCTGTCGGTTTCGGACATGGACCGCCACTATTACGAGACGCACAAGCTGACGGTCGCCAAGCATCCCTCGGAGACGGACGAGCGTCTGATGCTGCGCCTCGTCGCCTTCGCCCTGAATGCGCACGAACATCTGGAACTGACCAAGGGTCTGTCGACGGATGACGAGCCCGACCTCTGGCAAAAAAGCCTCAGCGGCGAGATCGACGTCTGGGTGGCCCTTGGCCAGCCCAGCGAGAAGGTCCTGCGACAGTCCTGCAGCAAGTCCGGGCAGGTCGTGGTCTATGCCTATGGCGGCCGCCCGGCCGAGGTCTGGTGGGACAAGGTCCGGCATGGCGCGGCCCGTTTCGACAACCTGCGCGTGGTCAATGTCGCGCAGGCCGACAGCACCGCACTGGCCGGGCTGGCCAGCCGGGCGATGAAGCTGCAGGTCAATATCCAGGACGGCGAGGTCATGGTCAGCGCCGATGATAGCGTCGTCTACCTGACCCCCGAGACCTGGAAGGGCGTGGCCTGAACCTGCCTGCCCCAGGGGAATGCGCAGGCCTTGCATCCGGCATCAGTTCGCTGGGTCCGGCGGTCTGAAACGACGGCCATAAGCCGTCGGTCGGGGGCAGAGCAACGGGACAGGGGCGCTGGCGCGCCCCGCACTGCCCGGCGCCATCCGATCGAAGCCCCGTCAGGGCAGGCCCATCCGCCGCAATGCCCCGCAAGGGGGGGAGAGGCGCACAGGCACAGGCCGGTCCCGACCGTTCCCCGATCAGGGTGGCGGGCCGCCGCCCCGCCAGCTGCCAGATGCCCGGACCCGACGCTGCAGGGCACAGCCCTTGCCCCACCTTCGGCCCGATCCCGTTGGAAATGCGGAAGAGGCACGGCCGGTCGCAGCAGCCCCCCGTGCGTCATTGCAGCGCCCGCGCGGGTGGCCAGAAGTCAGTGCATTCCAGACTCCCAAGCCAATTTCCGGGTCACCGGGCGGTGGGACATGCCCGGCCGCAACCGGACGATCCGCATCGGCGCGGGTGCGGATGCCCCTTTCTGCTCCTGCAGTTGCCCTCTCCGATCCATCCCAGCCACAGCGTCGCTTCACCCATTGGACGGGCCTCCGCACAGCACCACCCGGCGGCGGCGTATGCCGAGCGCAGTTGACACTTTTTCCGGCACAAGATACGCCAACATGCTGAAAGGTCTGGCATAAGGACAAGTGGCTGGACGACAGCCCGGCGCTTTTCCGCCCCCCGGGGCGCGAAGGCCCGGCCGACGTGACTGCAGACCGGGATCCGGCCCCGAGGGGGGCCTCAGCCCGCCGCAGCCCGGGGCAGCCCCTCGGCCGGATGCGAGGCCTCGCGGACCGCTTCGGCCATGGCATCGCAAAGCGGGTTGTCGGATCCCGGCCCCCGCACCAGAACCACGTCCAGCGGCTCGACCTCGGGCAGGCCATCGGCCGGGCCCAGTTCGATCACCGATCCGGGCGCCGACATCCGGGTGATCGCGGCGACCGCCAGACCCGCCTCGACCAATGTCAGCAGCGCAAGCTGGCTGACGCTTTCATAGGCCAGCCGAAATGGGATGTTGCCCCGCCCCAGGGCCGCCAGAACCACCGCCCGCGCCTGGCTGCCCGGTTCGAACAGCGCCACCGGCAGCGGACGGCGTTCCAGCGCGATCCGCTCGCGGCTGGCGATCCAGACCATCGGCTCGCGGCGGATCAGTTGCCCGGTGACCCCGGCAGAGCGCGTGACGATGGCCAGATCCAGCTCTGCCGCCGCGATCCGGGGCAGAAGCGCGGTGGACTGTGAACAGGTCATCTCGATCTCGACCCGGGGGAACAGCAACCCGAAGCGGCGCAGCACCGGCGGCAGCAGCAGCGAGATGTAGTCTTCGGGGGCGCCGATGCGGATCCGGCCGACCATGTCGGGGCGGCGGAAGGCCTCGACCGCCTCGTCGTGCAGCCGCAGGATGCGCCGGGCATAGGCCTCCAGCTCTTCTCCGGCGCGGGTCAGCGACAGGTTCCGCGTGTCACGGATGAACAGGGGCGTGCCGATCTCGGCCTCGAGCCGGGCAATCTGGGTCGAGACCGTGGCGGGCGACTTGTGGATCTTGGCCGCCGCCCGCGTAAAGCTCATGGCGTCGATCGAGGCCACGAAGGTTCGAAGCAAAACATGATCGAGCTGCATTATTCTTCAGAAATCCCAAATAATGCAGTTAGTTTATATTTCTTGATGGAACAGTCAACGCTGCTAAGCCTGTCGCCGCACAAGATCGGAAGGACAGGGGCGATGACGGAACGGACAGAAGGGATGCTGAGCGTTTTCGCCGCCCAGTTCCTGCTGGGCTCACTGGGGGTTTGCGTCCTGCAAAGCGGGGCGGACCCGGTCTCGGTGGCCTTTTACCGGTGCCTGATCGGCGCGCTGGCCCTGACCCTGTTCCTGGCGCTGCAGGGCGGATTGCCGGGGCTTTTGCGCCTGCCGTTGCGGGTCCTGCTGCTGGCGGTCCTGAGCGGCGTCTTCATGGTCGGCAACTGGATCCTGTTCTTCATGGCCATCGAGCGCACGGGCATCGCGGTGGCGACGGTCCTTTTCCATGTCCAGCCCTTCTTCGTGGTGATCCTGGCGGCGCTGCTGTTTGGCGAGCGCCTGCATGCGGCGACCTTCGGCTGGGTGGCGCTGGCGCTGGCGGGGTTGATCCTTGCGACCGGCTATGCCACGGGCGGGCTGGCCCCGAACCGTGCCTGGTGGATCGGCATCGGCTGCACCGTCAGCGCGGCGCTGCTGTATTCCTTCGTGACGCTGCTGGCGAAGGGGCTGAAGGGGATCCGCCCGCCGCAGCTGGCGCTGATCCAGTGCCTGTGCGGAGCCGCCCTTTTGTGCCTGCTGGCGCCGCTGGGCCCGATGCGGGTCAGCGCCGCGCAATGGGGCTGGTTCGCGGTCATCGGCGCCGTCCACACCGGGCTGGTCTATGCGCTGCTGTACAATGGGCTGCCGAAACTGCCCATGGCCCTGGCGGCGGTCCTGCTGTTCGTCTACCCGGCCAGCGCCGTCCTGGTCGAGGCCCTGGTCTACGGGCACAGCCTTCGCCCCAGCCAATACGCAGGGTTCGTCTGCATCCTGGTGGCCAGCCTGGGCGTGACACTGCGTTGGGGCGTGTCACGGGCCACAGCCCCCCGGGCCGCCCTGCCTGGCCGCTAGGTTCGGGCCCCATCAAACGGATTCCCTGACCTATCCGCCCACACTTCCCTTCCGTCATGTGGCGGCGGCTCAAGCTCGGCCACGTCCGCAAGATCGCGATACGCAGAACCGCCCGAAACGGGCCTCCTCGTTTCCGATCGACCATGGACGAGGTCCAATCAGTCCGCGTCCCGGACCGGCGCCGCCCCGGCTGGCGGTCCGGGACCGGGTCTCATCAGACAAGACGCTCAGACCGGCCGCATGGGATCGGCCGTGTCAGGCCGTCTGCGCGTAGCCGCCATTGTAATCCTCGCTCTTGCGACGAATGCGGGAATGTTCGACGATCCGGTCCCGCCCGATGCCCCGGAATGCCTCGATCGAGTCATGCCCCTTGCGTTCCAGGTAATCGCTCAGATCTTCGGTCAGCTCCTGGATCAGCTTGACGCCGACGCCGCCGCTGCCCTTTTCCTCCATCGCGGCGGTGCAGATCTGCAGGTTGCCGGCCCCATGGGCGATGAAGTTGAAGGCCTCGCGGAAGCCCTTGATGCCGCCGATGCCCGAAATCGCTCCGTCAGGATAGGCCTTGGCGATGGAATTCACCTTCTGCAACGCCTGGTTCAGGATCGCCAGCCCCCCCTGCCCGCCCGAGGTCACGAGGCCGTCGACCTCGACCTCGAATTTCAGGGTCTCGGGGTCCATCAGCGGCAGCGAGGGGAAGGTGTTGCACAGCGAAATCGCCGAGGCGCCCGCCGCATAGGCCACGCCCGCCGCATCGACCAGCGACGAGGTCGAGGGCGTCAGCTTGACCCAGACCGGCACGTCGACCGCCGTGGTCACCGCCTTCAGCACCGAACGGATGATCTCTTCGTCATTGGCGATATGGGCGCCCATATCCTTGCGGTCCATGTGCGGGCACGACAGGTTCAGCTCCAGCGCGTCGCAGCCGGCCCCGATGACCGCGCGGGCCAGCTTCTGCCAGTTCTGCATTTCCGCCTCTGATCCCGCCCCGGCCATGATCGAGCCGATGACCATGCGGTCGGGATAGGTGGTCTTGATCTCTTCCAGATCGGGCAGCCACATCTCCAGCGGCTGATCCGAGATCAGTTCCCAGTTCCACGAGGAATGCGAGACCGTCTCGGGCCGCTTTTCACGCGACACATAGGGCTTCGTCTCGCTGCTGCGCTGGTAGATCGTCTTGGGACCGGCGACGTTTTCCACCGGATGCAGGCCGATGGTCTTGGTGACGACGCCGCCCCAGCCGGCCTCGAAGGCCTTCAGGATCTTGCGTTTGCTCTCGGTCGGTGGCGCCGAGGCCAGCACGAACGGGTTGACGAAGTCGAGACCGGTAAAACGGGTAGTCAGATCGATCGGCATGGCGCATCCCTCCTGCTTCTTCCCTTAGGACCGATATTTTTTACCAAAAAGTCAATATTTTCCCGATCCGGCCGATTTTGCCCGGGGGAAACAGGGTGAATATGTCGCCATTTGCCTAAACACTGGGCAATTTTGGCCAATCGCTGGCAGGCTGTCCGGTCCGGCCCCTTGCAACGAACTGCCCCATGGGGTGCGGAACCACCTGCTGTGGCCGGACCGGATGACGGTGCCGCGCTGCCAGGGCGCCCGAACCGTTGCAGCGCGGGGCCCGTCTGCCAAGCCCGACGGCACCGGATCCGCCACCACCGCCTGCGGCCGGACGCCTCGACAGCCATGGCGCGGGCGTCTGGCGGGCCGCATGAGGCCGATCTTGCCGGACGGCCCGATGCGATGCCCCCCGCCCGGGCTGCGGCGCTCGGCCCTCGTGGCCTGCATGCCCAAGGGGATGGCCCGGCTGGCACCGATGCTGCGGTTTCAGATCGAAAGCGCCGAAATCACCCTGACCGCGGGACACCCCAGCACAGGCCGGTCGCAACCGGACGACACCGCAGAGGCCGGGCCCCGCGACAGGATCCTGCCGGACCGGGAACCGGCATGCCTGCCCTCAAGGCCTGGCAGGCCGCCCCCTTACGGCAACCGGTGCAGTCGTGACCGCCGGAAGCCTGCCAACCCCGGGGGGGTGCCACCCGCAGCACCAGGCATGCGGCAGTTGCGCGCCGAGGCATCCTTCCATCGCCACCGGTCAAAGCTGAGGGCGGCCGACGGCCCACGGCGCCGACCGGCTGTCGCCCTCGATGACGGCGGATCTGACAGAGGCAGCCTTGGTCTGTCGCCCCCGTCCGGTGCCACGACGGCGGGGCCGGCCTGTCCGGTCTGGCGCCGGACCCTTCCGGCGCAGCATCGCGGGCCCCTTGCGCGGCAGCCAGAGGCCCAGGATACCGCAGCGCATCCCCGGGGGGGATCGCCCGCTTTGCACAGATCGCGCGAAACCGCCATGCCAGCAAGACGATCTGCCCCCTGATCAAGGGCGGCCTGCTGCTGCCGGATCCCGAAAACCTCCGCGCGGCCAATCCGCGGAAAGACGACCTCAGCGCGCCATCGCGCTTTTGCAAGATCGTGCCACGGCCCCGTAACCGCCATGGCGCGGCACAGGGGGCGGCCGACATCCCGCCTTCCTGAATGCCCCTCATCATGCGGCCATGCGCAGGTGGCGGCCTGCGCCACATCCGGCCCACCTTCAAGACCGCAATCCCCGCCGTCCCCGGACCCATCTGGCGCGCGTGCCCGCGCAGCCGCGCTGCGGCGGGTCCGTGACGTTGCCCCCTGTCACCACGGTGAACAGCCCCTGGCCTGCGCCTCTGAGGCCCGAGACCTGGCCGCAACAGCCCGGAACCGACCGTGACAGCGGGGCCTTTCACGCCGCGCGGCGGGCTGATCCGATGGGCGGTCAGGGGGCAGAAACAGTGCCCCTGCGGGGCCATCAGGGCGCCCCCGAACCCCGGGACAGCAGGCGCAAAGGGGGCACTGCTGCGGCCGGGCTCAGGACCAGGGGGTGACCAGGTATTTCTCGCCGGTCTTCATGGCGCGGTAGTCGGTCACAGCCTCGCGGGTCAGCATTTCCTCCAGGTTGACCCGCGCCTTGTAGCTGCTGGCGAAGGTCGTGGTCAGGTTGTCCAGGACACGCTGGCGCATGCGGGCTACGGTCTCGGCACCGGCGGCTTGCAGGAAGGGGAACAGCAGCCAGCCCGACAGCGTCCAGCCAAAGCCGTAGCCCGGCGACAGGATCGTCGGACCGGTATCCAGGCGCCCATAGATGTACATGCGCTTCGGCTGGTTCGAGCCATAGCGGGAATATTCGCTCATCCGGCCGACGGCGACCTGTTCCATGGCCCGAAAGACCGTGTCGACCGTCTTGCCGCCGCCCACGGGATCAAAGCCGTAGAAGGCCCCGGTGGCCTCGATCGCCGCACAAAGCCGGGTCATGAAATCGGGATCCGAGGAATTCACCACATGGCGCGCCCCCAGCCCGGCCAGCAGCCGGGCCTGATCGTCCTTGCGCACGATGTTGACCAGACCGATGCCGTCCTCGTTGCAGATCCGGGTCAGCATCTGGCCAAGGTTCGAGGCCCCGACAGTATGCACGATGGCGTTCTGACCATCCCGCCGGGCGGTCTCGACGAAACCAAGGGCGGTCATCGGATTGACGAAGGCACTGGCGCCTTCCTCGGCGGTATGATCGCCCAGCGGCAGACACAGCGCGGCCTCGGCCAGGCAGTATTGACTGTAGGCGGATCCGGGCACGCAGCAGACGCGCTGCCCCATAAGCGCCCGCGCGGCCGCCCCTTCGCCCGTGGCCACGACGGTACCGGCGCCCTCGTTGCCGGCGGGCAGCTTCAGGCCGTGGCGCGCCTTGCCGGCGGTGTTGAAGGGTTCGGGCACAGTCGCGACGAACCGCCCGGCCGAGAAGCGGGCGGTCCCGAGATCCGCCGCCCCGACCAGAATGGCGAGGTCCGAGGGGTTGATCGGCGCTGCTTCCATCTTTACCAGGACCTGGTTGCCGGTCGGATCGGGCAGGGTCACGTCCTCGATCGCGACGGTCAGCGTGCCGTCCGCATCCAGTGTCGTGAACAGTTGCTTGCCGGTGGTTGCCATTGCGGCCTCTCCAAATTTCCGTTTCGCGCTGCAAGAATGGCCGGGGGGGTGCGGTGGCCGCCGTTTCGGGGCCGCGCCGCCGGGGTCCGCCCCGTTCCGCAGATGCTTGCCCGGCCAAGTCTAATGCAAGGCGTTGGGGTTGAACACCGGCCGCGGTGCGACCGCCTTCGGGGCGCCGGAATGACCGGCCCCTGCCAGCGAGCAAAGGCCGATCTGCCGCAACCACGACTGCGCCGAACGCCCCCCGAAGCCGGGCCGGCCGCCGCAGACTGCCTCAGATCAGCTGTCCCGGGACAGCACGGATTGGGTCCAGTAGGCCGTCTTCGGCGCGCGCCCCTGGCAGTCCTGCAGGCATGCCCGCGCCCTCCCGGGGCTGGCCATCTCCGGGGTAACAGGACCGGCTGACGGGAGGCGTTACGGTTGAGGGCACGCCTGGCTCCTCCCGGACGACACGCGGTGGGTCCGGCAAGGGGGGGGGCGGTCCCGGGCGGGCGGACCGGCCAGACGTCTTTCCCCGCCAATCCCGCCGGGCCCGGCATCAGCACCGGAGGCCAGAACAGGGCCGTCAGGCCCGCCCCCGGAACCGCCCGTCCTCATGCCGCCCAGGCGAGCGGGGCCATCGGCCGCCCGGCCCTCAGGGGCCCTCGACGCCAACGGCCGCCGCCTCTTGCAGGGCGTCCCTGCTGCCGTCATTCTGTCAGCAGGAGACCCCGCCATGCGCAGCACAGACCGCCTGTTCCAGATCATCCAGATCCTGCGCCGGACCGCGCGGCCGGTGACCGCCGCCGCCCTCGCGGCCGAGCTTGAGGTCTCGCGGCGCACCGTCTATCGCGACATCGCCCAGCTGATCGGCCAGCGCGTGCCGATCCAGGGCGAGGCCGGGCTGGGCTATGTGCTGGCCGATGACTATGAGATTCCGCCCCTGGCGCTGGCCCCGGACGAGGCCGAGGCACTGGCGCTCGGGGCGCAGTGGGTGGCGGGCCATCCCGACCAGGCGCTGGCGCGTCTGGCGCAGGATGCGCTGGCCAAGATCCGCCTGGCCCTGCCGCAGCCGCAGCGTTTCGTGCTGGAGCACCCGACGCTGGGCATTCGCCCCGACCGGGCCGGGGCGGCGCAGATGATCGATACGGCGCCCCTGCGCGCGGCCCTGCGCCGGGGCCGGGTGGTGCGCTTTGACTACCGCGCGGGGGACGGTGCGCACAGCCAGCGCTGCGTCTGGCCGATCCTGCTGGGCTATGACGATTGCCACTGCCTGCTGATCGGCTGGTGCGAGAGCCGCAACGCGATCCGGCATTTCCGAACCGAACGCATGTCCGGCCTGACCCTGCTGGACCGCAAGCCGCCCCGCCGCCGAAGCGATCTGTTGCGGGACTGGCAGGCGCTGCGCACCCGCGTCACGCCACCGGCCGCACCCTGACGGCTGTGCCCTGCTCAAATGGCGTCGGGTCACAAGGCCCCAGATCTCAAGGCCCCAGATCACAAGGCGCCGGATCACTGGGCGCCGGATCACTGAGCATCGCGCCCAAGGCCAGGATCTCTGGGCAACCGGTCACAGGGCATGCGAGAAATGCAGCGCGGGCCGGCCGTCGGGATCGGTGACGGTCCGGGCGCTGACGCCGAAATGCTGCCGCAGCGCGTCTTCGCTCAGCACTTCCCGGGGCGTTCCGATGGCCTGCAGGCGCCCGCCCGCCAACAGCGCCAGCCGGTCGCAGCCAAGCGCCTGGTTCAGATCGTGCAAGGCAATCACCCGGGTGATCGGCAGCCCCCGGATCAGCGCCATCAGCGACAGCTGGTGGCGGATATCGAGATGGTTCGTCGGCTCGTCCAGCAGCAGCACCTCGGGGGTCTGGGCCAGCGCCCGGGCGATCTGCACGCGCTGACGCTCGCCACCCGACAGGCTGTGCCACAGGCGCGCGGCCAGGGGCGTCATCTCGACCGCCTCCAAGGCGGCATCGACCCGGGCATCGTCCTCGGCGCCCCAGCCGCGCAACGCCGTCAGGAACGGCGTGCGGCCCAGCCCCACCGCGTCGCGCACGCTCAGCCGGTCGGTGGTGTCGGTCTGCTGCTCGACCAGGGCGATGCGCTGCGCCCGGGCCCGGGCCGCCATCCGGTCCAGCCGTTGATCGCCCAGCCACACGCCACCTGTGCGCGGCCTTAGCAGACCGGCCAGGCAGCGCAGCAGCGTCGATTTCCCCGCGCCATTCGGCCCGATCAGCCCCAGGCATTCGCCGGGCGCCACCGCCAACGAGACCTCGTGCAGCAGCCAGGCCCGGTGCACCCTGGCCGAGACGTCCCGGCAGCTTAGCCCCGGCGTCATCGCCGTGCCCCCCGGACCAGCAGCAGCGCGAAGGCCGGCGCCCCCACCAGCGCGGTGACCACGCCGATCGGCAGCACCTGGCCCGGCACGATGATCCGCGCAATCACATCCGCCAGCCCCAGGAACACCGCCCCCGCCAGCGCCGAGGCCGGCACCAGCCGCTGGTGGCGCGCCCCCACAACCAGGCGCATCGCATGGGGCACCACCAGCCCGACAAAGCCGATCGCGCCGACTTTCGACACCAGCACGCCCACCATCAGGGCGGTCGCGCAGATCAGCCCGCCGCGCAGCTTGCGGACCTCGATGCCCAGGGCGGCGGCGCTGTCGGTGCCGAAGGTGAAGGCATCCAAGCCGCGCCGGTGCCACAGGCACAGCGCCGTGCCCAGCCCCGAAACCGCCACCGCCCCCGGCACATCCGCCCATCTGACGCCCGACAGGCTGCCCATCAGCCAGAACAGGATGCCGCGGGCCTGCTCGGCACTGGCCGAACGCGCGATGACGAAGGCCGTCAGCGCGTTGAACATCTGGCTGCCCGCGATCCCCGCCAGGATGATCGCCGCCGCGGCCCGCCCTCCGCCGCTGCCGCCCTGTACCGCATGGGACAGCGCCACCACGCAGGCAAAGGCCGCCATCGCACCCGCCAGCGCCCCCGCCGACAGCGACACCGCCCCCGCCCCCAGGCCCGCCACGGTGACCAGCACCGCCCCGGTCGAGGCCCCGGCCGAAAGACCCATCAGATAGGGATCGGCCAGCGGATTGCGCAGCAGCGCCTGCAGCACCACCCCCGTCACCGCAAGGCCCGCGCCGCAGGCGGCCGCCAGGATCGCCCGCGGCAGGCGGTAGTTCCAGACGATGCCCGCATCGATCCGGTCAACCGCATGACCTGCATCCCACAGGTGATTGGCCAGCGTCTGCCAGACCGTGGCCAGCGGCAGCGGCGTCTCTCCGATGGCGGCGCCCGCCAGCACCGAGGCACCCAGCAGCAGGCCCCCCAGCAACCAGGGCAGCAACAGGGCCGCGCCCCTCATTCGAAGGACATCTGCGCCAGCGCCGTCGACAGCGCATCCAGCCCGTAGATCGTGCGCATTGTCGCGCTCATGGCATGGGCGTCCATCTCGACGATATGACCGGCCCGCACGGCGCGCATCTGCCGGGTGACCGGATCTTCGTGCAGGAACTTCAGCTTGGCGGCCACGTCGTCGGCCGGGTAGCGGCGACGGTCCATCGAGGCGATGACGATGATGTCGGGATCGGCGCGGGCGATGGTCTCCCAGCCGACGGTCGGCCATTCCTCGTCCGACTGCACGACATTGCGCAGGCCAAGCTGGCGCATCATGTAGCCCGGCGCCCCCAGACGGCCCGCCACATAGGGATCCTGCTGCAGCGCCGGAGACGAGAACCAGAACACCGCCGACAAGCCCTGCGGCAGATGCAGCGCCGCCGCGCGGGCCACGGCGGCGGCCTCGGTCGCCTGCAGCTGCGCCACCAGGCGATCGCCGGCGGGGGTGACGTCAAAGATCTCGGCCAGCTCGTGGATGCCCTTGTAGACCTGTTCCGGGGCGAAGGCGCCGGTGCGACGGCCGTCACCGCCGGCGGAATTGTCCTTGGTGTCGCAATCGGCGGGCAGGATGTAGGTGGCAATCCCCAGATCCGCAAACATCTGCCGGGTGCCGACACTGCCGTTGGGCCCGACATGCCATTCGTACTGCGCCGCCACCAGATCGGGCCGCCGGGCCACCACGCTTTCAAAGCTGGGATCGTTGTCGGCCAGCCGCGGGATCCTGGCATTCTCGGCCGCGAATTGCGGCAGCACCGGATTGAACCAGACCGAGGTGCCGCGCACATGTTGCGCCAGCCCCAGGGCATAGAGGATCTCGGTCGCCGACTGGCCGATGGTGACGACGCCCCGGGGCGGCGCATCGAAGGTGACATCGCGCCCGCAGTTGCGCAGGCTGAGCGGATAGGCCGTCTGCGCCGCCAGCGGCAGGGCCGAAGCCGCCAGGAGGATCCCCGCGGCAAGAAGCTGTTTCATCTGTTCATCCCGTCAGATGGGCCAGAGCGGGATGCCTGCGACGTTGCCGCCGTCGTCGAACGGCCAGCCCCGCTGCCGGAACACCCCGTCCGGACACGTTACCTTTGTGCCGGCAGGTCTCCTGACTGGCGCCTCACGGCCCGCCCTGCCTTCCCGGGAGGTCCCAGTGGCGTCTTGGACGGGCTCTTCGCCTACAGTTGCGGGGGCAGTTCCGTTTCCCGAAAGCCTCGGGGCGGATTCCCTGTTCGGTCCCGAAGGACACCGGCCGCCCCTTGTCGCAGCGGCCCCGGCAAAGGTCAACTCGGCAGCGCCCCTGCGGGCGGTCGCCAGGGGGGGGGGCTGCGTTCGCCAAAGCCCCAAGGCCCCTTCAGACCACCGGCGGGTCTGGCTGTGCGGGCCCCTCCCGGGCCGGTGGACTGCCCGCGCCCTGCCACGCGGCGACGCAGAGGCCATTGGCAGGCGCCGCCGGGGATGAAGCCGCAGGAGCGGGATGCAATGGCCCCTGCCCATCCTCAGGCCAGCGGTGCGGAGGGCTCGGGGGCAGGCGCCTGCGCCGGGCCGGGCTGGGTCCTTCGGTATTCGGCCGGGGTCATGCCGCGTTCGGCCTTCATGACCCGCGACAGATGCGGCGCATCGCAAAAGCCGCACCACACGGCGATTTCGTGGATCGACTTGTCGCTGGATCGCAACCGCACCAGGGCGCGTTCCAGGCGGATGTCGGTATAGACCTTCAGGGGACGCTGCCCGAGATCGGCCAGGAACCTGCGTGCCAGGGTGCGCCGCGACACGCCCAGATCACGAGCCAGGTCCTCGATGGATTGCGGCATCTCGATATTCTGCTGCATCCTGAGGACAGCGCGCTTGACCAGCGCATCCCGGGGCTTGCGGGGCAGCGACTGGCCGGGCTGTGGCCGCTCGGCGCCGAAGGCATCGTCGATCATCAGGATGTTCAGGCTTTTGACCGCAGCGGAATGGCCGATGTGGCGATTGACCAGGAAGGCCGCCAGATGCGCCGCACCATGGCCGCCCGAACAGGTCAGCCGGTCGCGGTCGATCACAAAGATCTGGTCGGCGATCGGCACCTCGCTGTCGAACCGGTCCAGGAAATCCTGGTGATGGAACCAGCTGACGCAGCAGCGGTAGCCGGCCAGCAGCCCTTCCTGCTGCAGGATGAACACCCCGGTGCACAGGCCTATGATCGGCACCTTGCGGGCCATGTCACGCAGATAGGCCAGGCAGGCCCCGCTGAGCGAGGCACGCTGGCTCATCACGCCGCCGACCACCACCAGATAGTCGTACTGGCCGGCATCGCGCAGCCGCCGGTCGGGCTGGATCTTGACCCCGCAGGATGCACGGACATGGTCCATGCTGTCCGACAGCACCGCCCAGTCGCACAGGATGGGGCGGGACTTGTCGGCCTCGTCGGCGGCCAGCCGCAGCACATCGACGAAATTCGCAAAGGCCGAAAGCGTGAAGTTGTCGGCCAGCAGGAACGCCACGCGCAGGCGACGGCGCGGTGCCGGTGCCGGGCTAGCCATGCCGGACCTGTGGACGCCGGTCAGGTCCCGAATATCCCCCAGGGCAGAGCCTATCAGACAAAAGCATAAGGTTATCCATTTGCGCGCAACTCCTGTCCTTTATCCGGGCCGGAACCCGTCCCGCCGGCCGCCAAACCTTGCCCCCACAGGGCGTGAATTCTGGCAATGCACATGATGCCACTGCTACCGCTATGGCAAGAAGATATTCTTATTGCGCCCCTTTCATCCTAAAGACCGCCTTGGCGCAGGCAAAGAGGCGCCCCACCCCGGGCGCGGCGCATCGCGGATCCGACGCCAGATGGCTGCCGCACCCAATGTATAATTAAAACATTATCCAAAGGCGCTCAAAAATCTTCATCCCGCCGGGCCCCTGTCCGAAATCTGCAAGACCCGGGGCAGGAACATCCATGCCGCACCAGCGCACTCTGGCTACAGCTGGGCGACAGTCTTTTATCACCGCCCCGCCCCCAGAATTGACCTGACCTGAGAAGGATTTCCCATGTTCGAACGACGTCCCAAATCCGACATCTCGGACCCCGTGATCGCCGCCGCGATGGCCGAGGAGCTGGCGCGCCAGCAAGGCCAGATCGAACTGATCGCCTCTGAAAACATCGTCTCGGCCGACGTGCTGGCGGCGCAGGGTTCGGTGCTGACGAACAAATATGCCGAAGGCTATCCCGGCAAGCGCTACTATGGTGGCTGCGCCCATGTCGATACCGTCGAACAGGTGGCCATCGACCGGCTGAAGCAGCTGTTCGGCGCGGGTTTTGCCAATGTGCAGCCGCATTCGGGGGCCCAGGCCAACCAGGCGGTGTTCCTGGCCCTGCTGCAGCCGGGGGACCGGATCATGGGCATGTCGCTGGCCCATGGCGGACACCTGACCCATGGCTCGCCTGTCACCATGTCGGGCAAATGGTTCGATGTCGTCTCCTACGAGGTCGACGCCGAAACCCAGCGGATCGACATGGAGCAGGTCCGTGCCCTGGCAGTGAAGACCAGGCCCAAACTGATCGTCGCCGGCGCCTCGGCCTATCCGCGCGTCATCGACTTTGCCGCCTTCCGCGCCATTGCGGACGAGGTCGGCGCCTATCTGATGGTCGACATGGCCCATTACGCCGGGCTGATCGCCGGCGGGCAATATCCGAACCCGGTGCCGCATGCCCATGTGGTCACTTCGACCACCCACAAGACCCTGCGTGGCCCGCGGGGCGGCATCATCCTGACCAATGACGAGGCGCTGGCGAAAAAGCTGAACTCGGCCGTGTTTCCCGGCAACCAGGGCGGGCCGCTGATGCATGTGATCGCCGCCAAGGCCGTGGCCTTCGGCGAGGCCCAGGATCCCGCCTTCGCCCGCTATGCCGAACAGGTCGTCAGCAATGCCCGCGCGCTGGCCGACGTGCTGATGCTGGGCGGTCTGGGTATCGTCTCGGGCGGCACCGACTGCCACATGGTGCTGGTCGATCTGCAGCCCAGGGGCGTGACCGGCAAGGCCGCCGAACAGGCGCTGGAACGCGCCGGGCTGACCTGCAACAAGAACGCCATCCCGAACGATCCGCAAAAGCCCTTCATCACCTCGGGTGTGCGCCTTGGGACATCGGCCGGGACCACCCGCGGCTTTGCCGAGGCCGAATTCGAACGCATCGGCCACCTGATCCTGCGGGTCATCGACGCGCTGGCCGACACCC
Source organism: Pseudooceanicola sp. NS-SX9 (assembly GCF_057380705.1). Classification (NCBI taxonomy): domain Bacteria; kingdom Pseudomonadati; phylum Pseudomonadota; class Alphaproteobacteria; order Rhodobacterales; family Paracoccaceae; genus Pseudooceanicola; species Pseudooceanicola sp. NS-SX9. Next base: position 87,050 of record NZ_JBXXRN010000003.1, read on the forward strand.
CCGAGGGCAACCCCGAGGTCGAGGCCCGGGTCCGCGCAGAGGTCCGCGCCCTCTGCGACGCCTTCCCGATCTACGGCGCCTGATGTTCCTGTCGGTTTTCGAGATCTTCAAGATCGGCATCGGGCCCTCGTCATCGCACACGATGGGTCCGATGCTGGCGGCCGCGCGTTTCCTGCAGGATCTGCGCGGCGGTGTGGAAAAGATCCCCGGCGCCGGGGATCTGCATCGCCTGCGGGTGCGGCTGCATGGCTCTCTGGCGTTCACCGGCAAGGGCCATGCGACCGATCGGGCGGTGATCCTGGGCCTGTGCGGGCTAAGGCCCGACACGCTGGATCCAGATCAGGCCGAGGCGCTGGAGGCACAGGTCCGGCGCGACGGGCTGGTGCACCCCAAGGGGCTGGGGCCCCTGCGCTTTGCCCCGGACCACGACCTGGTCTTCGACTGGGGCCCGGCGCTGCCCGGCCATGCCAACGGGCTGGTGTTCACCGCTCATGACGCCGCCGGCCATCTGTGGCACCGCGAGACCTACTATTCGGTGGGCGGCGGCTTTGTTCTGACCGCGGCCGAGCTTGCGGCCCGGACCGCAGCCCCCTCCGAGGCCCAGGACGGTTCCACCGTCCCCTTTCCCTTCGCCACGGCAGCCCAGATGCTGGCGATGGGCGCGCGCACAGGCTACAGCATCGCCCGGATGAAGCGCCTGAACGAGGCCAGGCTGCATGGCGCGGGGCTGGATGCGCGGCTGGATGCCATCTTGCAGGCGATGGACGATTGCATAGACCGGGGCCTGGCGCGCGACGGCATCCTGCCGGGCGGGCTGCAGGTGCGCCGCCGGGCGCGGGCGATCCATCAGGCGCTGCTGCACGAACGCGGCCTGAACCAGGCGCAGCCGCACCAGGCCAATGACTGGATGAGCGTCTATGCCATGGCGGTGAACGAGGAAAACGCCGCCGGTGGCCGGGTCGTCACCTCGCCCACCAATGGCGCGGCGGGGGTTTTGCCTGCGGTGTTGCGCTATTACCGGGACCATTGCCTGGGGGCCACGTCCCAGGGCGCCCGCGACCTGCTGCTGGTCGCCGGCGCGATCGGCGGGCTGATCAAGCACAATGCCTCGATCTCGGGCGCCGAGGTCGGCTGCCAGGGCGAGGTCGGATCGGCCGCCGCGATGGCCGCCGCCGGGCTCTGCGCGGCTCTGGGCGGCAGCAATGCCCAGGTCGAGAACGCCGCCGAGATCGCCCTGGAACATCACCTGGGGCTGACCTGCGATCCCGCTGCGGGCCTGGTGCAGGTCCCCTGCATCGAGCGCAACGCCCTGGGCGCGATCAAGGCGGTTTCGGCGGCCTCGCTGGCGCTGCGCGGCGATGGTCAGCATGTCATGCCGCTCGACAATTGCATCCGGGTGATGCTGCAGACCGGGCAGGACATGGATTTGAAGTACAAGGAAACCTCGACGGGGGGCATCGCGGTCAACCTGCCGGAATGCTGAACCCCAAGGGGACAAAGACGGACCCGCGGCGCCTTCGGTGCCGCGGGTCTTCATGCGCCGCAGGGCCTGCGGTCATTGCAGCAAAAAGCCCTCTTTCAGCGGGTCGTCATCCGAGATGAAGATCGTGTTGTGACCGGTGATGCGCGCCCAGGCCCCCAGGCTGGGGCGGATCGCGGCATAGGGGCCGACCTGCTCCAGCCCCTCGATGCGGCCCTCGAAGACGGTGCCGATGGGGCTTTCGTTGCGATAGCTGTCGCCCGGCGCCAGACGGCCCCGCCCGAAAAGCTGCGCCATCCGGGCCGATGTGCCCGTCCCCCCCGGCGAGCGGTCAATCGCCTGGTCGCCATAGAACACCGCGCCCCGGCCATCCGCTGCCCCCTTTGGCGCACCGTCGCACCAGATCACGTGATGCACCCCGCGGATCCGCGGATCCTCCGGGTGCACCGGATCGATCACATCCGCCAGCGCCCGCCGCAGCGCCTGGCTGAGGCGCACGACCTCGCGCATCGGCATGTCCAGGCCGGGCCAGCCCGGCTGGGGTTCGACCACGGCATAGAAATTGCCGCCAAAGGCGATGTCGACGCTGAGCGCCCCCAGCCCCGGCAGTTCGACCGCCACGTCACGGGCGTGCAGGTAGCTGGCGACATTGTGCAGCCGCACCGCGCTGACCCGGTCGCCCTGCAGTTCGTAGGTGACATCGACACGCCCGGCCGGAGCCTCGATGGCCAGCCGGCCGGGGATGCGCGGCACCACCAGCCCCTCCTCGATCAGCACCGTCGCCAGGCCGATGGTGCCTGCGCCACACATCGGCAGGCAGCCGCTGACCTCGATGAAGACGACGGCCACGTCGCAATCGGCGCGGTGCGGCGGGTAGAACAGCGCCCCCGACATGGCATCATGGCCGCGCGGCTCGAACATCAGGGCGCGGCGCAGGGCATCGTGATCGCGTTCAAACAGGGCGCGGCGCTCGGCTGCGGGCAGATGCGGCAGCAGCGGGGCCCCGCCCGCGACCACCCGGACCGGGTTGCCGCAGGCATGGCTGTCGATGCAGAAGACAGTCTTTCTCATGGCAGGGTCCTTACCCGGTTTCGCGAAGGCGCGGCGCCAGCGCCTTGCGGGACAGCCGGTCCAGCAGCAGCGCCACCGCCACGATGGCCAGGCCCGCCCGCAGGCCCAGGCCCATTTCCATCCGCGTCAGGCCCCGCGTCACCTCGGCGCCAAGGCCCCCCGCCCCCACCAGCCCCGCCAGCACCACCATCGCCAGCGACAGCAGGATGCACTGGTTCAGCCCGACCAGCAGCGTCGGGGTGGCGGCGGGGATCTCGATCCGCCACAGGATGGTGCGCGGCCTGGCACCGATCGCCGCCCCCAGCTCCTTCAGATCGGCGGGAACCTGGCGGAAGGCCAGCGTCGTCAGCCGCAGCATCGGCGGAATGCCATAGATGATCGTGGCCAGCAGCGCCGGCACCTGCCCGAGCGAGAACAGCATCACCGCCGGGATCAGATAGACCCAGGGCGGCACCGTCTGCATGATATCGAGGACAGGCCGCAGCGCCGCCTCCAGGCGCGGCCGGCGCGCCGCCAGCACCCCCAGCGGGAAGGCCACCAGCACCGAAACCGCCACCGACACCCCGACCAGCGTGATGGTCTGCAACGTCTGCTGCCACAGGCCCATGCCCCAGGCAAAGCCCAGGCAGCCCAGCACCAGCAGCGCCAGCCGCCAGCCCAGGCTGAACAGCACCAGCGCCCCCGCCACGGCCAGCAGCACCGGGGCGGGCGGCAGCACCAGCGCCGCCTGGATCCCGTTCAGACCGGTCTCGATCCCGGTCGAGATCAGCGCGAACAGGCCGTGCCAGTGGTCGTTCAGCCAGTCGATGCCCGGCGTCACCCAGGCCCCCGGCGAAATCTGGAACTGTCCCGTCATTCCTGCGTCCCTTTCCGGGCAAGGCCCTGGGTGATCCGGTCAAGGGTCATCGTCAGGATGACGATGGCCAGGGCGGCATTGACCGAAGTGGTGATGTCGAGGGTCCGGATCGCCTCGTAGATGGTCTGCCCCAGCCCGCCCGATCCGACGATGCCAGCGATCACCACCATGCCGAAGGCCATCATCAGCCCCTGGTTCAGCCCCACCATCATCGAGGCCAGCGCGAAGGGCAGCCGGATCTTCAGGAACATCTGCACCGGCCCGATGCCGCTGGCATGGCCCAGTTCCAGATAGGCCGGCGGCGTGGTGCGGATGCCAAGCGCCACCAGCCGGATCATCGGCGGCACTGCGACGATGATCGTCGCCGCCAGGGCCGTCGCCTGGCCATAGCCCAACAGCGCGATGGCGGGCAGCAGGTAGATGTAGGGCGGCATCGTCTGCACCAGGTCCAGCACCGGCTCGAACAGCTGCTGCAAGCGGCCCAGATAGCCCGCCAGCACCCCCAGCGGCAACGACACCAGCACCGCCGCCGCCGTGGCCGAGACCACCAGCGCCAGCGTCTGCATCGTCTCGGTCCAAAGGCCCATGCCCTGGCACAGCCCCAGTCCCAGCACGATCAGCCCGCCGCCCCGGCGGCTGACCAGGCGCCAGCCCAGCCCCCCGGCCAGCAGCGCGATGACCCAGAAGGGTGGCGCAGTCAGCCCCCAGAAGATCGCCGCATAAACGCCATCCAAAGCCGTCCGCAGACCGTCGAACAGCCAGGCGGCATGATCCGACAGCCAGAACAGCGCATCATCGACGGTCCGGTCGAAGGCCCCGACAAAGCCCGCCTCAGCCATGGGCGGCCTCCGCCGGAACATCGCGGACGCCCCGCAGGATGTCGCGCAGCGTGATCACGCCCAGGATCCGGCCATTTTCGACGACGGCCAGCGCCCCCTCGGCGCTGGCGGTGGCGCGTCCGATCAGCGTGTCGATATCGTCTTCGGGGGCGGTCTGCGGCAGCTGCGCGGGATCGCCCGGATAGGCCTCGGGCGGGGTCATGATCGACCGCGCCCGGATCAGGTGCAGCTTCGAGATCCCGGCCACGAAATCGGCCACATAGCCATCGGCGGGGTTCAGGATGATCTCTTCGGCGGTGCCGGTCTGGATGATCGCGCCATCCTTCATGATCGCGATACGGTCGCCGATGCGGATCGCCTCGTCCAGGTCATGGGTGATGAACACCGCCGATTTTCCCAGCTCTTTGGTCAGGGCGCGGAATTCATCCTGCAGCTGGCGGCGGATCAGCGGATCCAGCGCCGAGAAGGGTTCGTCCATCAGGATGATCTCGGGGTCCGAGGTCAGCGCCCGCGCCAGCCCGACCCGCTGCTGCATCCCCCCCGAGAGCTGGCCGGGAAAGCGGCCCTCCCATTCCGACAGCCCCACCTTGGCCAGCGCGGCGCGCGCCGCCTGCAGCCGCTTCGCACGGGGCACGCCCTGGACCTCCAGTCCGAAGGCGGTGTTTTCCAGCACGGTGCGGTGCGGCAGCAGCGCCACCGACTGGAACACCATGCCGATATGGCGCGCGCGGACCTCGCGCAGGCGGCGCGGATCCAGCCCCGAGATATCCTCGCCCTTGATCTTCACGGTGCCCAGGCTGGGGTCGATCAGCCGGTTCAGCATCCGGATCAGCGTCGACTTGCCCGAGCCCGACAGCCCCATGATGCAGAAGATCTCTCCGCGCATCACCGTCAGGTTGGCGTCCAGCACGCCCAGCACGCAGTTGTGCTCGGCCAGGACCTGGGCCTTGGTGGCGCCCTGTTCGCGCACCGCGCGGATCGCCGCCTGCTCGCGCTTGCCGAACACCTTCCAAAGCGAGCGGCACTCGATCAGGACGTCGGAAGGGCGGATCTGTTCTGTCATATCGCTTGCCTCACCTGTGGACAAAAAGCTGAAACGCCGCCACCCGGGGGAACCGGGGGCGGCGCCCTGGGACGGTCAGTCCTTGGTGTTTTCCCAGCGGGTGATCAGATCGGCATGGGCCTTGGCCCAGTCCCCGACCGCCTGTTCCATGGTCTGGCCCTGGGCGACGGCGCCGTTCAGCGCGTTGATGTCCGCCAATGGCAGATAGACCGAGGCGATGGCCTCGCGGGCCTTCGGATTGGCCGCCGAGAAGCCCGCCTTGGCAATCCAGTAATAGGTCTGCGGCGGCGGGAAGATGCCCTTCGGATCGGCCAGCCACTTGGTATCAAAGGCCTGAGCCATCCAGGAGGGCTCCCACATGGCCACCGCGATCCATTCCTTGCGCTCGACCGCCGATTTCAGCGCTGCCGCCATCGCCGCGGTCGAGCCCTCGACCAGCTTCAGCTTCAGCCCATAGGCGTCAACGGCCTTTTCGGCATCGCTCATCAGGCCCGATCCGGGCTCGATCCCGATGATCTTGCCGCCGAACTTGTCGGCATTGGCATTCAGCTCTTCCATCGAGTTGATGGTCACGTAGCTGGGCACGGCAATCGCCTGGTACAGCCCGTGCGACACCGACGAGACCTTCTCGAGGCGGCTTTTGTAGCGGTCCCAGTAATCCTGCGCGGCATAGTTGACCTGGCTGGCCATCAGCTGCACGTCGCCGCGCGCCAGCGCCGCATAGGCGATGCCCCAATCCGAGAACGCGGTCACGTGGACGGTAAAGCCCTCGTCCTCGAGCACCTTCTTGGTGATCAGCGTGATCGGCGTCAGGTCCTCCCAGGACATGGTGCCCATCTCGATCGTCTTGGTGTCCTGCGCCAGAACGGGCGCGGCAGTGCCCAGGGCCAGCGCCATGGCGCAAAGCGTGCGGAACAGTTTCTTCATGCGAAGGTCTCCCTGTTGATATCGCTGGTCCGCCCGGCGCCACCGGTCCACGCCGAACGGCTGCGCCCGGCCCTGGGATCCACCTTTTTGAATAAGGTTTTTATTTTGTCAGATCCCTGCATCCACGTCGAAAAGGCGCCGCAGGACAGTCCATAACAGATGGTGTTACGGCCAAATCATCCCGCCATCATGTACAAAAGTGCCAATTCTGAGGGATGAAGTGGACATTCCTGCCATGTCCAGCCGAAAGATGCCCTTTCCGGCCCAGAGGTGCCTTTGGGATTGAACACGCAAGTATCATAAGTTTTTCATTATGCCAATTTCCTTGAAATCCTCGTTTGCCGGCGCAGCGGCGGCGGTGCCACAGTTTTCCCGTCCACTTCGGCCCGCCTGACGGGGCCCGCCCGACCTCGCCCCCGGACCCGGGTCCGGGGACACCGATTTGCACCCGAACCCGCTGGGAAACACCACGATGACATTCCGAATGACGCTGGAAGGCATCTACACGCCTCTGGTCACACCGCTGAAAGACGATGGCGCGCTGGATTACGACAGCCTGGCCGTCCTGATCGAGCACCTGATTGCCTGCGGCGTCCACGGGCTGATCAGCGGCGGCTCGACCGGCGAGAACTATGCCCAGACGGTCGAGGAACGCCTGGCCCTGGCACGTTTCACCGTCCAGCAGGTCGACGGCCGCCTGCCCGTCATCGTCGGCACCGGCGCCATGCGCACCCCCGACAGCCTGGCACTGGCCGCCGGCGCCCGCGACATCGGCGCCGATGCGCTGCTGCTGGGCACGCCGCCCTATTCCATGCCGACCGAGCACGAGAACGCACTGAACGCCCTCGCCATCGACCGCGCCGCCGACCTGCCGATCATCCTTTACAACTACCCCGACCGCATGGGCGTCAGCATGGGGGCGGAATTCCTCGACCGGGTTGGCCGCTCGCGCAATATCATCGGCATCAAGGAAAGCTCGGGCGACATCAACCGGCTGCATCTGCTGGCACGGGACTATCCGCATATCCAGCTGTCCTGCGGCATGGATGACCAGGCGCTGGAATTCTTCGCCTGGGGCGCGCGCAGCTGGATCTGCGCGGGCTCGAACTTCCTGCCCGAGGAACATGTCTTCCTGTATCAGACCTGCGTGCAGAAGGGCGATTTCGCCACCGGCCGGCGGATCATGTCGGCGATGATGCCGCTGATGCGGGTGCTGGAACAGGGCGGCAAGTTCGTCCCGGCGGTGAAATACGTAACCACCGCCCAGGTCGTGCCCACCGGGCCGATGCGCCCGCCGCTGCGCAGCCTCAACATCGACGAGTCACGCCAGCTCGATCAGGTCATCCGCGTGCTGAAGACCACCATCGCAGACATCAAGGCAGGAAACTGAGCCATGACCGACCTTCTGACCCAGGGCGAATATGCCGCGCTGGCCCGCGCGCTCGAGATGCCCGGCAATGCCTTCATCGACGGCCATTTCCGGCCCGCCGCCTCGGGCGCGACCTTTGACACCGTCAACCCCGCCACCGGCGCCGTGCTGGGCCAGGTGGCGGCCTGTGGCCCCGAGGATGTCGACCTGGCCGTGTCGCGCGCCCGCGATGCCTTCGAGGATGGCCGCTGGTCGCGTCTGGCGCCGGGGGAACGCAAGCAGGTGCTGCTGCAGCTGGCCCGGCTGCTGGAACGGCACGCCAATGAGTTCGCGGTGCTGGAATCCGTCGATTCCGGCAAGCCGATCTATGATTGCGTCACCGTCGACATTCCCGAGACCATCCATTGCCTGCGCTGGCACGCCGAGCTGATCGACAAGATCTACGACCAGGTCGCCCCGGCCAGCGACAGCCATGTCGCGATGATCCTGCGCGAACCGGTGGGCGTCGTGGGCCTGGTGCTGCCCTGGAACTTTCCGCTGCTGATGCTGGCCTGGAAGATCGGCCCGGCGCTGGCCGCCGGCTGCTCGGTGGTGGTCAAGCCCGCCGCCGAGACCTCTCTGACGGCGCTGAAGCTGGCCGAGCTGGCGATCGAGGCAGGCCTGCCGGCGGGGGTGCTGAACGTGGTCACCGGTTCCGGCACCGAGGTCGGCGAACCGCTGGGCCGCCATCCCGATGTCGATGCCGTATCCTTCACCGGCTCGACCGTCACCGGGCGCCGCTTTCTGCATTATTCCGCCGACAGCAACCTGAAGGAAGTCGTGCTGGAGATGGGCGGCAAGAACCCCTGCATCGTGCTGGATGATGCCGAGAACCTGGACGCGGTCGCCGCCCATGTCGTCAACGGCGCCTTCTGGAACATGGGCGAGAACTGCTCGGCCGCGTCGCGGCTGATCGTGCAGTCCGGCATCAAGGCGCGGCTGATCGAGAAGATCACCGCCCATGCCCGGGAATGGAACCTGGGCGACCCGCTGGACCCTTCGGTGCGGATCGGCGCGCTGGTTTCCAAGGCGCATTACGACAAGGTGGCGGGCTATCTGGACCGGCTGGGCGCGGGCCAGGTGCTGTTCGGCGGCACCACGACCGGCACCCATGTCGCCCCGACCCTGGTCGAGGTGCCCGGCAATGACCATCCGCTGGCCCGCGAGGAGATCTTTGGCCCGATCCTGACCCTGATCGAGGTCGGCAGCTTCGAAGAGGCGATCCGCACGGCCAATGACACCGATTACGGGCTGGCGGCCTCGATCTTCACCGCCAATGCCCGGCGCGCGATCCGCGGCGCCCGGATGATCCGCGCCGGCACCGTCACCGTCAACAGCTTCGGCGAGGGCGATATCTCGACCCCCTTCGGCGGCTACCGGCAATCGGGTTTCGGCGGCCGTGACAACGGCATCCACGCCCATGATCAGTACACCCAGCTCAAGACCATCTGGGTTGACCTGACCGATACCGATCAGGACCGGATCGACTGATCTTCCCCGGGCCCGCCGCCCTGGCGGGCCCTGTCTCCCTTCCGAGGTCCCCATGCCCACAACCTACCGCGCCCGCAGGCTTCCCCGCCTGTCTGGCCCAGCCGCCTGGGATGCGATCCTGCCGCCCCGCGTGGCACAGCCGGCGCTTGATCGCCGGATCGTCGCCGATATCTGCATCGTCGGCGGCGGCTTTGCCGGGCTTTCGGCAGCCCGTCGCCTGCTGGAACTGGACCCGCAGCTGCGCATCGCGCTGCTGGAGGCGGGCCAGATCGCCCAAGGGTCGGCCGGGCGCAACTCGGGCTTCATGATCGACCTCCCGCACGAGCTGACCTCGCATGACTATGCGGGCGCCGCCGGTGAAACCGACCGCCAGCTGATCGCGCTGAACCGCCACGCCATCGCCTTTGCCGCCGAAGCGGTGCAGGACTATGCCATCCCCGAGGGCTATTTCCGCCGCGACGGCAAGGTCAACGGCGCCGTCAGCGCCCATGCCGAGGCCGCCAACCGCAGCTACGCCACCCATCTGGACGGGCTGGGCGAGGCGCACCAGATGCTGGATGCACAGGAGATGCATGCGCTGACGGGCTCTCGGCACTACCGCTCGGGGCTGTTCACCCCCGGCACCGTGATGCTGCAGCCCGCGGGCTACATCCGGGGCCTGGCGCGCGGGCTGGCACCGCGGCTGCAGATCTTCGAGGGCACGCCGGTGACGGCGCTGATCCGGCTGGCCCAGGGTTGGAGCCTAAGATGCCCGCAGGGCCAGGTCGATGCCGGCGCGGTGATCCTGGCCACCAATGGCCATCTGGAAAGCTTCGGCTTCGCCGCCGGGCGGCTGATGCAGATCTTCCTCTTTGCCACCATGACCCGGGAACTGTCGCCCGATGACATGGCCCGGCTGGGCGGAGCCCCCTGCTGGGGCGTCACCCCGTCGGACCCGCTGGGCACGACGATGCGGCGGATCTCGGGCGCGCAGGGCGGCAACCGGATCATCACCCGCACCATGACCAAGCTGCTGCCCGGGATGACCACCACCCCCGCCCACATGGCTCGCGCCACGGCGATGATGCGCGAAAAATTCGACACCCGCTTTCCCGCCCTGAAGGGCATGCCCATGGCCCATGCCTGGTCCGGCCACCTGTGCCTGACCCGGAATTCGGTTTCGGTCACCGGCCGGATCGACGCGGATCTTTATGCCGCCTGCGTGCAGAACGGGCTGGGCACCGCGCGCGGCACGCTGACCGGCATCGCCGCCGCCGAGACGGTGCTTGGCCACAGCAGCGACATCACCCGTTTCTTTTCCGCCCAGCCCGCCCCGCCCCGGCTGCCACCGGCGCCGCTGGCCCGGCTGGGGGCGGATCTGCTGCTGCGCTGGAAGGAATGGAAGGCCCGCGACGAATGACCGGCGCCCATCAGCCCGGGCTTTTGCACCGGGCGGCCGCGCTCTGCCCAGACACCTGAAGCAGCAGGCATTCCCGGCCATCTTGCCAAAGGGGCATCAGTCACAGATTATGACCTATCGCTCTGATCTGGATGGTTCCCATGGCCAAGACCTCTCCCACCACCGCCTCGCAGCGCAAGCATCTGCCGCCGCTCGGGGCGCTGGCCACCTTCGAGGTCGCCGCCAAGCACCTGTCGTTCACCCTGGCCGGAGCCGAGCTGAACGTCACCCAGGCCGCCATCAGCCAGCAGATCCGGGCGCTGGAAAAGGCGCTCGATTGCCGGCTGTTCCTGCGCAAGCACAATGCGCTGGAACTGACCGCCGAGGGCCGCACCCTGCACGAGGCGGTGACCCAGGGCCTGGACCGGCTGTCGGATGCGGTGCGCCACATCGGCCAGCGGGCCGAACGCGACAGCATCACCATCGCGGGCACCTATGCGGGCATCGCCCATTACATCAAGCCGCTGGTCAACCGCTTTGCCCAAAAGGCCCCCGAAGTGCGCTTTACCCTGCTGGCCTCGGACGAGAACTTTGGCCTGCACGACTTTGGCGAGGTCGACCTGGCGGTCCTGTGCGGCAACGAGCGCTCGGAAATCGGTCACCAGGTGGTGCACATGTTTCCCGAGGTGGTCGACCCGGTCTGCACCCCCGCCTTCCTGGAGCGTCACGGCCCCTTCGAAACCCCGGCCGATCTGGCCCGCGTCCCGATCCTGGAACTGCACCGCCTGCACTGGAGCTCTCAGGCGATCGACTGGTATCCGCTGACCTGGGCCGACTGGTTCCGCCGCCATGCCCCGGGCCTGACGCCGCCGCGGCCGCATTTCGTGACCAACAGCTACGTCACGCTGCTGCAGGCGGCGCTGGATGGCGAGGGGATCACCCTGGGCTGGCGCCATCATGTCCAGACCGATCTGCAGGCCGGGCGGCTGGTGCGGATTCTGGACCACCCGCTGGGCTCTCAGCGGTCGTATTTCCTCAAGATCAACCCCGGGGCCCGTGACAATCCCCATGTCGCGGGCTTTGTCGATTTCCTGCTGAAAGACATTGCCGACACCCCGGACCTGAGCGCCGTGCAGGTCTGAGCCCCGGGGCAGATGGCCCCCGGCGCCACCAAGGGGCGCGCGTCCCCGCAACGCGGCAGGCCACCCACCGCAAGGATCGCCCGGGACGCAAAGGCACACCCGCATGCGACAGCCCCCGCACGGATCCGCCGGGCCGGATGGGCACCACCGAAACGCGCGGACGGGGGGCGGAACCGGCGCGAAAGGCCTGGAACATCCCATGCGCAGCACCGTGGCCGCGATCCCATGGCCGCCAAAGGGCGCAAGCGCAGGTCCGGGGGCGAACCGGGACGGTTCCGGCGCCCTCGGGCCCGAGGCTGCAAGAAGGCCATGCCCGGCTGCATGGGCTGGCCAGACCGTCCCTTCGCGCCAGGCAGACCCCGGACGCCTGTCCGGGCCCCGGATCGCAAAGCCCCCCTGGACGGATCGCCACCGGCCCGCGCCACCTGCTGGCCGGTCGGATCCAGCGACAGGATCGCATTGAACCGGCCCCACCAAAGCTGTCGCACAAGGAAATACAGGTCGCGCCTGCCCTCGCCGGTTCACCATGCGGCGCCCGGCGGGCCGTGACCTTGCCGGCGGCGGTGCCCGGTGTGCCCCTTGCGCGACGGCAAGGGCGGGTGCGGACCGGGGTACCACCGATGCGCCGCGTCCCGCGAAAGGCCGCATCCGGCGCGCCCCTTGCGGGACGGCACGGGCAGGGTCAGACCGGGGTACCACCGATGCACCGCGCCCCGCGAAAGGCCGCATCCGGCGCGCGCCTTGCGGGACGGCGCGGGCAGGGTCAGACCGGGGCGCCGCCGATGGGCTTGATGTCGAAATCGAAATCCTCGTCGTAGCGGGCCGAAAGGAAGGCCATGAAGCGATCATGGAACTGCCGGGTATGGGCATGGGCCAGAAGGTCCGCCTGCTCGACATCGCGGGACCGGATCGCCGCGATCATGTCATGATGGTCCGCCGACAAGAGCCGATCCCTGTTCGAGGTCTGCAAAAAGTCGAAATGCATGTGCAGGATGCGGCGGCCCTGGTCCAGCAACTGGCCATAGGCCTCGGCCAGATAGGGATTGCCACCGCTGCGGGCGATCGCCAGGTGAAAATCACGGTTCAGCGCCGACATCTCGAGGTAGTCAAGCGCCCGGCAGGCTGCGTCGAAGGCATGGGCCAGCTTTTCCATGCGATCCAGATCCGCCTCGGAGCGGTTCCTGGCCGCCAGGCGGGTGTTGATCCGCTGCAGGTAATCAAGCGCCTCGACATAGCGGGGAAACCCCTCAAGGTCGATCGGCGCCACCAGCGTCGAGCGGTTCGACAACATCACCACCAGATGCTCGGACGACAGCCGCACGATGGCCTCGCGGATCGGCGAGCGCGACATCGCGAAACGGTTCGACAGCGCGGTCTCGTCCAGAGGCGCACCCGGCGGCAGCTCCAGCGACAGGATTTCCCGTTTCAGCGTCTCGTAGACGAATTTCGCGCCGCGTCCTTTTGCGGGGCGCTCCACCTCTGCCATGTCGGTCATGCCGCTCCTGTCCTTGCTGGGCCTGCTGCCGGTATAATCGACCGCCCGCAGGAGTTCCACTCTGGCCGGACCCCGTCAGGCCACGGCCTGGGCCCCGGTGATCTCGACCACCGAACCGCACAGATATGCCGCTTCCTGCGAGGCGAGGAAGGCCACCAGCGCCGCGATCTCCTCCGGCTCGCCGATGCGGCCATAGGGCACCAATGCGTTCAGATCCGCCAGGCTGCGCCCGCTGCGCGCCAGGTTGCTTTCCAGCATCGGCGTGCGAACCTCGCCCGGGGCCACGGCATTGACGCGGATCCGGTCGGGGGCATAATCGCGCGCCAGGTTCTGGGTAAAGGCCACCACGGCCGCCTTGGTCGTGTTGTAGGCGATATGGCCCGGCGCCGGGTGCAGCCCCCATTGCGAGGCGGTGTTGACGATGGCGCCACCGCCCTGCCCCTGCATCACCGGAACCACCGCCTGGCACATGTGGAAAAGCGCATCGACATTGACCCGGAACGACAGCAGCCAATCCTCGGCTGACAGCTCCATCAGCGGACCGCGCCGCATCAGCCCGGCGTTGTTGCACAGCACGTCGATGCGCCGGCCACGCGCCACCAGCCCCTGCACGAAGGCCGCAATCGCAGCGCCGTCGGTCAGGTCCACCGCATGGCTTTCCGCCAGCGCGCCCCCGGAGCGCAAGTCTGCCGCCAGTGCCTGGCCCGCCGCATCGTTCATGTCGACGATATGCACCACCGCCCCCTCGGCCGCAAAACGCCGGCAGATCGCCGCGCCAATGCCGCCTGCGCCACCGGTGACGATCACGCCCCGGTCTTCAAATCGCTTCTGCATGCCCTGCATTCCTATCTGAGGTAACTTCCACCGTTGACATCCAGCACCGCCCCGTTCAGCGAACGCTGCCCCGGCGACAGCGCAAAGGCCACCAGTTCGCCCACTTCCTGCGGCTCGGCCATGGCGCCGATGGGGATCCCCGCCAGCGCCGCCGCCGCACCATGTTCGGCGATGAAGGCTTCGGCCATCTCGGTGCGCACCCAGCCGGGGGCAATGGCCACCGACACGATCCCCTCGGAGCCGAAGCTTTGCGCCACGGATTTCGTCAGGTTGATCAGCGCCGCCTTCGAGGCCCCGTAGGCCATGGCATCGGCCGCATAGCCGCGCTGGCCCGCCCGGCTGGCCATGTTGACGATCCGCCCGCCACCCCGGCCGCGGAAATGGCCGATGGCCGCGCGGGTCAGATCGACAGCGGCGGTAAAGTTCACCTGCATCTCTCGCGCCCAGTAGCGTTGCCAGTCCTCCAGCGGCGCATCGACCGAGACCTGGCTGCGGATACCGGCATTGTTGACCAGCGCCGAGATCCCCCCGGCCCGCGCCAATGCCCGGTCCCACAGATCCTGCGGCCCCTCGGGTCGCGACAGGTCGCCCTGAATGGCAAAGGATCCGCCACCGATGCGCCCGGCCAGCGCCTGCGCCGCGGCCTCGTTGCGGCCGTAATGCAGCACGACGCGGCCCCCCTGCGCCGCCAGCGCGCCTGCAATGGCGGCACCGATGGCACCGGTCGCGCCGGTCAGCAGCACCGTCTGATCCTGCAGGCTCATGCGGTGTCTCCCCAGGTGTCCGACAGGGTAAAGCCCTCGGGGAAGGGATCGCCCGGGTCCAGACCGATTTGCGTCATTGCGTAGATCCAGCACTGCCCCGAGATCCGGGCGCGCGTCGCGGTCAGCTCCCCGACCCTGGTCGTGCCGAGGAATTCCGAGGCGAACTCTCCTCCGATGATCGAGCGCGAGGTCACGACGTCGCCCGGCGCCACCTCGTGCAGGGCGAAGCGCCGCGCCATCGTCGCATTCGAACCCGTCCCGCAGGGCGAGCGGTCGGCGCGGCCCGGCGGCAGCGTGGTGCAGGTGCGCACCGCGCCGTCCGGGTCCCGGTCATAAAACATCACATAGGCCACGCCCTGGATTGCGGGGATCTCGGGATGCACCGCCGTTTCCTGCGCCGCGATCAGGTCCCGCAGCCTCACCCCCGCCGCAGCCAGGGCACGGGCGTTCCGTGGCGCGATCGTCAGCCCGGTCTGGCGCACGTCGACCAGCGCATAGAACACCCCGCCGAAACAGATGTCATAGCGCATCAGCCGGCCGTCTGGCGCCGTCACGACGCCGTCGCTGCGCATCACGAAGGCAGGCGGCATGTCCAGAGACACCCGCACCACCTTGCCATTGCGGCACTCGGCGCGGGCGCACACCAGCCCTGCGGCCGTATCCAGCACCACGTCGGTCTCCGGCTCCTGCATCGGCTTCATGCCGGTTTCCAGCAGCGCCGTCACCGCGCACATCGCGTTCGATCCTGACATCGCATGGGCCTGGTCGGGCTGCAGAACGATCATCCCCACATCCGCCTCGGGGCGGGTGGCCGGCTGCAGCAGCACGAAGGACCCCGCCGGCCCCGAGCGCGGCTCGGAGCACAGGAAGCGGCGCAGGGCATCGTGACCGCTGTTCAGGTGCTGCAGCCGCTCGGCCATGGTCGCGCCCGGCAGGGGCAGCACCCCGCCGGTGATCACGCGGCCGATCTCGCCCGCGCAGTGAACGTCGACGCTTTGCAGGGTTCGGGTCCAGCGCATGGGTCAGCCTTTCAGGTACCAGCCCCAGGGACGGGCGCGGTCGAACGTCGTGATCTGCTTGGTTTCCAGATAGTTGTTCAGGCCCCAGACGCCCAGCTCGCGGCCGATGCCGGATGTCTTGTAACCGCCCCAGGGCGCCTCGGTGAAGGTCGGCTGCGAGCAGTTGATCCAGACGATACCGGCGCGGAAGGCGCGGGCCACGCGGTTCGCGCGCTCCAGATCCGCCGACATGACGGCCGCCGCCAGGCCAAAGCGCGTGTCATTGGCCAGCCTGATCGCCTCGGCCTCGTCGGTAAAGGGCCGCACGCAGACGACGGGCCCAAAGATCTCCTCGGTCCAGGCGCGGCTGTCGAGCGGCACATCGGCCAGGATCGTGGGTTCGACGTAGCAGCCCTGTTCCAGACCTGCAGGCACACCGCCGCCGCAGACCAGGCGCGCCCCGTCCGAGACCCCCTGAGTGATCGCCGCCAGAACCTTGCGATGCTGCGCCTCGTTGACCAGCGGCCCCAGCAAAACCCCGTCTTCCAGCCCGTGGCCGATGCGGATCCGGCCCGCCTCTTCGGCCAGGCGCGCCAACACCGCGTCATAGGCGCCCGCCTCGATCAGCACCCGCGAGGTGGCCGAGCAGACCTCGCCCTGGTTCCAGAAGATGCCGAACATGATCCATTCAACGGCTTCCTCGACCGGCGTGTCGGCAAAGATCACCAGGGGTGACTTGCCGCCCAGTTCCAGCGAGACGGTCTTGATGTCCTGTGCCGCCGTGGCCATGATCCGCGCCCCCGTCGGCACCGAGCCGGTGAAGGCCAGCTTGTCGACCCCGGGATGGGCGCTGAGGGCGGCCCCCGCATCCTGTCCAAAACCCGTGACGATGTTCAGCACGCCCGGAGGCAGGCCCGCCCGGGTCGCGATGTCGCCCAGTTCCAGCGCCGTCAGCGGCGTCACCTCAGAGGGTTTCAGCACCATGGTGCAGCCCGCCGCCAGCGCCGGAGCAACCTTCCAGGAGGCCATCAGCATCGGGAAGTTCCACGGGATGATGGCGCCCGCCACCCCCACCGGTTCGCGCACCGCCTTGGAGGTAAAGCCCTCCATCCCCAGGGCAATGTCGGTGCCGGTGTCGTGGTCCAGTGCCTCGGCCAGCCCGGCGTAGAAGTGGAAGACGCCGGCGGTGTCCTCGATGTCCCAGCGGGCTTCGGGCAGCGGCTTGCCATTGTCGAGCACCTCAAGCCGGGCCAGCGCCTCCGTGCGTTCGGCGATCAGATCGCCCATCCGGTGCAGAATGGCGGCGCGTTCGGCGCCGCTCATGCGCGGCCAGGGGCCGGTGTCGAAGGCCGCCCGCGCCGCGCGCACCGCCAGGTCAATGTCCGTGGCCCCGCCACGGGCCACCCGGTGAACGACGGCCCGGCACGAGGGATCGACCACGTCGAACATCTCTCCGGTTTGGGCGGGAACGAAGCGGCCGTTGATATAAAGTTGGTCTTGCATGATGAATTCCTGAAATCTGATCACATCGCCCGGGTCAGGCCGCCATCGACGCGCAGGCTTTGACCGGTGATGTAGCTGCTGTCGTCGGACAGCAGGAAGGCGGCGGCCTTGCCCTGTTCCTCGGCGCGGGCCAGGCGCTTCATCGGGGACATGTCGGCATATTTCTGCGGCAGGTCCAGGCTGTCGGTATAGCCCGGCAGGACGCAGTTGAAACGGATGTTGTCGGCCGCGTAGCGATCCGAATAGAGCTTGGCGAAGGACGACACCCCGACCCGGTAGACCGACGAGGTCGGGAACAGCAGCGAGGGTTCGAAGGCCGAAAAGGTGGTGATTGCCACGATCGCGCCGCCGCCCTGGGCCTGCATCACCGGGGTGACCAGCCGGGCCAGGCGGATGACCGGCTTCAGGACCATCTCGTTGGCGCGGTCCCAGTCCTCTTCGGGGATCTCCAGCAGATCGCCCTTGGGCGGGCCGCCGACATGGATCAGCAGCGCGTCGATGCGCCCGTAGGCATCCATCGCCAGATCAAAGGCCGCCCGGGTGTCGGCTGCGGTCTCGGCCCGGCCGCGCCACGCCACGCCGCCCAGTTCCGCCGCGAGGGTCTCGCAGCTTTCGGAAGGTGACATCAGGGTCAGCCGATAGCCGCGGGCAGCCATCTGGCGGGCCGTGGCGGCGCCGATGCCGCGGCCGCCGCCGATGATCAGGCAGCTTTTCAGGCCGGACGTGTCTTGTGCCATGAAAGGTCCTTTCAGAAACGTGTGATGCTGTAGGGTGCCATGTCGATCGCCGGAGCGCGCCCGGTGATCAGCTCTCCCATCAGGCGGGCCGCCGTGGCGGCATAGGTCAGGCCCAGATGGCCGTGCCCCGTGGAATAGAAGACCCCCGGCACCCTGCCCGAGGCCGACATGACGGGCACGGTATCGGGGAAGGCCGGACGGTGTCCCATCCATTCTTTGGTGTCCCGCAGTTGCAGCCCAGGCAGGGCCTGCTGTGCCCGCCGGACGCTCACCCGGGCGCGCCGGTAATCGGGTGGGGCATCCAGACCCGCCATCTCGACCGTGCCGCCGACGCGCAGCCCCCCTGCGGTGGGGGTCACCATAAACGCGCGGGCGGGCCAGATGATCGAATGCCCGAGGCCAATGCCCGGCTGCATGATCTGAGTGTGGTAGCCGCGTTCGGTTTCCAGCGGCATCGGCTCTCCCAGCCGCTTCGACAACTGCGCCGAAAAGGCGCCCGCCGCAATCACCAGCCGGTCGCAGGGGATCTGCCGTCCATCCGAAAGGACCACGGCACGGATCGCCTCGGCGCGGTCAAAACCCGCGACGGTGCCGG
The DNA here is from genome assembly GCF_057380705.1 of Pseudooceanicola sp. NS-SX9. Lineage (NCBI taxonomy): Bacteria > Pseudomonadati > Pseudomonadota > Alphaproteobacteria > Rhodobacterales > Paracoccaceae > Pseudooceanicola > Pseudooceanicola sp. NS-SX9. Next base: position 105,631 of record NZ_JBXXRN010000003.1, read on the forward strand.
TGACATGCTGCCCGCCGCCCGCCATGAAGGCCTCGAAGACCTTGCGGACAAAGCCGTGGGGGCTGGCGACAGAGCGGTTGTCGGGGAACAGCACCGCCTTGGCGATGCCGGGGGTCAGCGCCGGTTCCAGGGCCCGCAGCGCCGCGCCATCCAGCACCTGATGATCAAAGCCGAAGCGTTCCAGGATCTCCAGGTGGTCGCGGTCGGCGGCAAATTCGGCCTCGGTGGCGTAAAGCGACAGGCAGCCTGTCTGCGTCAGATCCCCGGCAAAGCCCACCTGCTGCATCAGCGCCCGGGTGTCGGCCAGCGCACGTTCGCACAGCACCGCCCCCTGCGCCTCCAGCCGGCGCAGCACCGAAGGACGCGAGGCCATCAGGAACCGCCCCATCCAGCCCGCGAGCCGCGGCATGTAGGCCGGACGGATGCGCACCGGCCCCTCGGGATCCATCAGCCAGCCCGGCATCTGCCGCCAGACCGAGGGCCGCGAGGCCGGCATGAACTCGGTCACCGCGATCGAGGCCATATTGCCGAACGAGGCCCCCATCCCGATGCCGTCGCGATCGACGATGGTCACCTGATGGCCGTAGGACATGAGCGCATGGGCCAGCGTCACACCGATGACCCCACCGCCAATCACAACACAGCGCATGGTCTTTTCCCTTCAAGAGCGGGTCCCGCGACAGCCGCCGGACCCGGGCAGGCCTTACCAGTTGAGAATCGGCTGCATGGCCGCGCGGAAATCGGCCTTCTCGGCATCGCTCAGCGCGCCCAGCGGCATCCGGCATTCCCCCACCGGATTGCCCATCACCTCGCAGCCGTACTTGAGCTTTTGGACGAACTTGCCGCTCTCCAGGATGTTCATCGCATTGTAGAGCGTGGTCATCTGCTCGCGCGCCTTCTCCAGCTTGCCGGCGCGGAAGGTGCGATCCAGGTCGCAGACCGCGCGGCCCATGCAGTTCGCCGGCCCGCAGATCCAGCTGTCGGCCCCCCAGAGCATGAAATCGAGCGCGATGTCATCGGACCCGGAAACCAGCTGGATGCGCCCCTTGTAGCGCGTCGCGATGGTCACCGCGCGCTGCAGCACGCCCGAGCTTTCCTTGATCCCGATGATACGCGGATCATCGGCCAGCGCATCCAGCACCTGGGTCGAGATCTCGATGCCGTCCTTGGCGGGATAAGAGTAGAGGACGATGTTCATATCCGTCGCATCCAGCACGGCGCGGTAATGCGCAATCAGCTCTTCGTCGGTGGGCCTGGTGTAGAAGGGCGTGGCCAGCAGCACGGCGTGATAGCCCAGGTCCTTGGCCTGCAGGGTGTTGGCGATGACGCCCCGGGTGTGCGGCGCATTGGTGCCGGCGATCAGGGTTTCCCCGGGGGCGGCGAAATCGCGCACGAACGTCAGCACCTCGTGGCGTTCGGCGTCGCTCATCAGGTTGTATTCGCCCGAGGACCCGCAGGGCACCCAGCCCGAGACACCATCGGCCCGCAGCCCGGTCAGGTGACGGGCGAAAGCGTCGAAATCGATCTTGCCGGTGGCATCGAAGGGGGTGATCAGCGCGGGCATCACGCCCGAGAGTTGCAGGTTGTAGGTCATTGGTCTTTCCTTGCAGTAAGAGGGGGGCGTCAGATGGAGAACCGGCGCAGCAGACGGCCTTCCAGCAGTGTCACAATGCGGGTCAGCGGGAAGGCGATGAGGAAGTAGAGGCAGGCGACCACCGTCAGCACCTCGACGGGGCGGGCGGTGTTGTTCGAGATGTTCTGGCCGATGAACATCAGGTCGGCCATGCCCACGGCCGAGACCAGCGCGCTTTCCTTAAAGAGGCTGACGGCGTTCGACAGCAGCGTGGGCGCCGCTCGCAGCATGGCCTGCGGCAGGATCACGTGGCTGATCTGCACCCGCCGCGGCAGGCCAAGCGCCACACAGGCATCGTGCTGTTCGCGGCCGACGGCGCGCAGCGAGGCGCGGAAGGTTTCGGAGGTGACGGCCCCCATGTAAAGCGTCAGCGCGATGGCGGCCGAGACGAAATTCGACAGCTCGACACCCAGGATCAGCGGCAGGCAGAAGAAGATCCAGAACAGCTGGATCAGCACCGGCGTGCCACGGAAGACCTCGACATAGAGGTTGCACAGCAGCCGCAGCCAGATCAGTCGCGACGCCCGCGCCAGCCCCACCGCAAAGCCAAGCGCCGTGCCCAGCACGATGCACAGAAGCGTCATCCGCACGGTCATCCAAAGCCCCAGGGCCAGCGGAGCGGCATAGTGCAGGACGATCGGGAAATCGAAGGTAACAGGCATCACGGGGCGCTCCTTACACGGCCATGCCGCGACGCCGTTCCATCCAGCCGACCAGCTGGCTGACCGGGAAGGACACGGCAAGATAGAACAGGGCCACGACCGTAAAGGTCTCGATCGGGCGATAGGTCTGGGTGGCAAGGGTCTTGCCCTCGTACATCAGGTCCGCCACCCCCACGAGCGCCACCAGCGCGGATTGCTGGAAGATCCCGATACCGTTCGTCAGCAGCACCGGCAGCGCGTTGCGCAGCGCCTGCGGCAGAACGATGTGCAGCACCCGCTGGTGCGGCGCCAGGCCCAGGGCGATGCCGGCATCCAGATGGTCGCGCGGCACCGCCTGGATCGCGGCGCGGTAGGCTTCGGCGTTGAAGGCCGTCAGGTTCAGCCCCAGGGACAGGATGCCCATGGTCACCGGATCCCAGAAGACGTTGAACAGCATCGGCACGCAGTAGAAGAACCACACGATCTGGATGATCGCCGGGGTGCAGCGGAAGAATTCCACGAACAGCATCGCGGGCAGGCGCAGCACGCGACTGCGCCCGCTCAGCAGCAGCGCCAGCGCGAAACCCGCGACGATGCCGATGACATTGGCCGCAGCCGACAGCACAAGCGTGGTCTGAAGCCCCTCCAGCAGGGGACCCAGATGGCGCGTCACCGCGCCCAGGTCGAAGGAATACTGCATCGGGACCCTCAGGCGTTGATGTGAAAGACGCGGCTGATGAATTCGCGCGTGCGCTCTTCCTTGGGATGGCCCAGGACCTGTTCGGGCGGGCCGTCCTCGACCACCACGCCACCGGCGCAGAAAATCACCCGACTGGCGACATTGCGGGCAAACCCCATGTCATGGGTGACCATCATCATCGGCATGCCCTGCGCGGCCAGGTCCAGGATCACCTGCTCGACCTCGGCCACCAGCACCGGATCCAGCGCCGAGGTCACCTCGTCGAACAGCATCAACTGCGGATCCAGCATCAGCGCCCGCGCGATTGCCACCCGCTGTTTCTGCCCGCCCGACAGCTGCGAGGGATAGGCGTCGGCCTTGTCCGCCAGGCCAAAACGCCCGAGGACCTTCAGCGCCCGGCCGCGCGCCAGCGCCTTCGGTTCACCCTGCACCTTGCAGGGCGCCAGGATCAGGTTCTGCAGGATGCTCAGATGCGGGAACAGCGTATAGTGCTGAAAGACCATGCCGATCTTCTTGCGCTGCTCGGTGTCGATCTTCGTCTTCCCACCCGCGACCGAGATATAGGGGGCACCGGCGAATTCGATTTCGCCGCCCTGGATGTCTTCCAGGCCCATCACGATGCGCAGGAAGGTGCTTTTGCCACCCCCCGAGGGGCCGATCACCACCACCCGGTCACCGCGCTGAATGTCGACGTTCAGCCCCTGCAGCACCCGGACCCGGGGACCGTAGTTCTTTTCCAGCCCCCGGATGCGCACCAGGGCTTCTGTATCCAACTGCAATGTCATGATTTTCCCTTTTGGACAGGGGAAGGGCCGCACGCGGCCGCCCCGCCCCGGCCGTCCTGGTGACGGCGCTCACTCGGCCTTGGCGTTCAGCACCTGATCGGCGGCAGCAGCGATCAGCCTGTCGACCTCGCCGGTGGCGATGCGCTGTTCGAGGAAGATGTTGACGACACTGACATCGGAGGCCGACAGATCATGCGGCAGGCCGAAGGCCACGCCCTGCTTGGTCAGCGCGGGGGTGGGCTGCAGCGCGACGGCCCATTCGGGATTGGCCCGGGTAAACAGCATGTTGGTATCCGAGGCATCGACCAGAACGTCAGCCCGGCGCGACACCAGCGCCATGCGGGTTTCATCCGAGGACGGCAACCGCAGGATCGTCGCAGTCTTCACCGCCGCCGAGATCGCCTTGTCCTGGGCGGTGCCCGACATGACCGCCATGGTGATGCCCTTGACGTCCAGATCCGCGACCGAGACCGCATCCTTCGGGATCTTTGGGTTGCTCTTGTTGTAGACGAGCGAGATCTGGTATTCCATCGCGGGGATCGAGAACTGCACCGCCATCGCCCGCAGCGGCGTGCGGTTCAGGGCCAGCGACATGTCCCACTTGCCCGCCTGCAGACCCGCCACGATATTGTCCCAGGTGGTGTCCACGAAGGTGGCCTTGACCCCCAGTTCATCGGCGAACTGGCGGCACAGATCGGCGAAAAAGCCCGAGTATGTGCCCGAGGCCGGATCACGCATCACATAGGGCGGCGCCACAGCGGCACCGCAGCGCAGCGTGCCGCGTTCTTGCACCTTCTGCCAGTAGCTGCCCTGGTCCTGCGCCACGGCTGCCTGCCCCGTCGCCGCGACGACAAGCGCGGCCGCAAGTCCCGCGCAGAATTTCTTCAAAGTCATGATGACACTCCCTGGTTCGATCTGTCGTCGATTCTTGTCGATGTTATGTCGACAAGAAGGACACTGCCGCCGCGCCCTCGCGCCGTCAAAAGAAATCGACACTGTGCCGACAAAATGTCGTCACACGCCTGTTGCCTCGCCCACATCGCCGGGCAACCCGGCACGGGGCCAGAACAGGCGGGGCCAAAACAGGCGAAGGCAGGGCAGCAGGACCCCAGCCCCGATAGTGATCACTTTCCCTTATCTGTTTAGGTCAAAAATTCATTTCTCCTTATTTCTTGGGGATGCTAGCCCGAAGACGTCCCGACCGGAGGAGGCCTGGGCACATGGGAGGAATGGACATGAGACTTGCTCTTGCCGTGGCGCTTGGCGTCGCGCTTGGCACGACCGCGCTGACGCCGCTGCGGGCCGAAGTCACCAATGATGCCGACACGCTGGTGCTGGCCGCGCGGATCGACAACAACAGCTTCGACCGCGCCGAGCTGATGGTCGCCAACCAGATCCAGTACTGGCAGCCGGTCTTCGACACCCTGCTGGCGACCGCGCCCGATGGCACGCTGCAGCCGAACCTCGCCACAGCCTGGAGCTATTCCGACGGCAACCGCGCCCTGACGCTGCAGCTGCGCACCGGCGTCCACTTTACCGACGGCACCCCCTTTGATGCAGCCGCCGTGCAGGCGAACCTGGAATACCTGGCCAAGGGCAACGGGCAAAACAGCTACATGGCGCGCTCGATCAGCGGCTATGACATCCTCTCGGACCACGAGATCCGGCTGGAGCTGAGCGCCCCCGATCCGGCGCTGCTGTCGAACCTGGGTCTGGTGGCGGGCGCCATGGCCAGCCCCAAAAGCCTAGGGGCGCCGGGATCGGATGTGACGCCGGTGGGATCGGGGCCCTACATCCTTGATGCCAAGGAAACCACCCAGGGCGCGCAATATGTCTACGACCGCAATCCCGACTACTGGAATGCCGCCGCCTATCCCTACAACCGCGTCGTGATCACACCGATCACCGACAACGTGGCCCGCGTCAATGCGGTGCTGGCAGGCCAGGCCGACGGCACCATCGCCAACACGCGCGCCGTCAAGCAGGCGGAAAGCGCCGGGCTGAAGGTGCACCACGGCGACGTCAACTGGGCCGGGATCATCCTGGCGGACCGCGACGGCAAGGTCGCCCCGCCGCTGAAGGACGTGCGGGTGCGCCAGGCGCTGAACATGGCCTTCGACGAGGCCTCGATCCTGAAATACGTCGATCTGGGCTATGGTCGGCTGAGCGACCAGATCTTTCCGAAGGGCAGCGAGGCCTACGACCCGGCGCTGGACGACTATTACGCCTACGACCCCGCCAAGGCCAAGAAACTGCTGGCCGAGGCAGGCTATCCGAACGGCTTTGATCTGGTCTTTCCCGACATCCGGCCCTTTGCATCCTTCTATCCGATCGTCACCAAGCAGCTGGCCGACATCGGCATCAAGGCCACCTTCGAGGGCCTGCCGCCGGGCAGTGCGATCCCGGTGATCCGGTCCGGCAAATATGCGGCCTATGTCTTTACCTTTGCCGGCCATGACGCCTGGACCGACATCCAGCAGCACCTGACCAAGGACGCCGGCTGGAACGCCTTCCACTACGACGATCCGAAGCTGGATGCGCTGATCCACACCGCGCAATATGCCACCGGAGAAGAGCAGGTGGCAGATTTCCAGGCGATCAACCGTTACGTGGTGGAAAATGCCTTCTTCGTGCCCTGGTACCGGCAGGACACGATCTATCTGACCGGCGCCGACACCGATGTGTCGATGCAGTTCGGCAACGACGTGCCCTTCCTGCAAAGCTATCACCCGGCCAAGTGACCCCAAGCCCCTGCGCCGGCACGGCCCGTCCCCACCCCGGGGGCGGGCCGTTTCGCATCTCAGGGCAGGCGGGCAAAGCGTTCAACGCACAGCTGATGGAAGCGCTGCATCAGCGGCCAGCCCGACAGCTCTTCCCGGTGGATCAGCCCCAGCGGGATCAGACGCCGCCGCAGCGTCACCGGCACCGCCACCAGCCGCGGCGCCGATACCGCCAGGATCGCCAGATCCGACAGCACGCTCAGGCTGTCGCTGCGCTGCAGGGTCGTCAGCACCGTCAGCAGGTTCGAGCTGCGCATCCAGACATTGGGCTCGCGGCCGAATTTCTCCCAGATCGAATGGTCTGAATCGTCGGCATAAAGCGCCATCTCGGAATAGACGATCCAGGGGTAATCGAGCAGGCAGGCCTCGGCGGCGGGCGTGCCGTCCAGCTGGTCGAAGATCGGGTGCCCCTCGCGGGCGGTCAGCTGCACGGTGATATCGGTCAGCCGGTGATGCACCACGTTGGGATGCGCCCGCCGGTCGATCTGCGTGCCCCCCAGAATGGCATCCAGCCGGCCTTCCTCCAAATCCGCCAGCGCGCTTTCCTCGCGCAGCGGAGAGATCTCCAGCAGCAGGTTCGGATAGTCCTGCCGCATCGCCTCGAAGACCGGTGCCAGCACCCCTGAGCGCCAGATCGGCCCGACCCCCAGCCGCATCGCCACCCGCTGTTCGGCGGGATCGGCCAGCAGTTCGCCCTGGGCGATGTTCCAGAACCGGTCCAGCCGCCGGGCGTTGATCAGAACCCTTTCGCCAAAGGGCGTGGGCCGCACGCCGCGCGCATGGCGTTCCAGCAGCGGGCGGCCGAAATCGGCCTCCAGGATGGCGATCGAGCGCGACAGGGCCGGCTGCGTCAGCCCCAGACGGCCCGAGGCCCGGTGCATGCTGCCCTCTTCGACGATGGCCATGAAGCGAAACAGATGGGTGAACTTGTCCAGCATCCGAGCGATCAATTTCCCTAATACCTAACCATAGTTTTTTCATTTTTTCATCAGGTCGGCAACTGTTAACCTGAGCACAGGAGGACCGCCCGCGCGAGGAGGCGCGGCGGTCTCATTGGGAGGACTGAAGAGATGCTAGCCTATGTGCTGAAGCGCGCCGGTTTCGGCGTGGCGCTTCTGGCCGTGATGTCGACCGTCACGTTCGTTCTGGTTTTCGGAGGCACCCACAGGGTGGCCGCCAACATCCTGGGCGATACCGCATCGAATGCCGATATCGCGGCCCTGTCGGCCAAGCTGGGGATCGACCGGCCGCTGGTGGTGCAATATGGCGACTGGCTGTCGCATGCGCTGCGCGGCGATCTGGGCCAGGCCTGGACCACCACCGGTTCCGTGACCCAGATCCTGGCCACCCGCCTGCCCGTCACCCTGTCGATCGTCACCGCGGCCGTGCTGCTGATGGCGGTCGTGGCCTCGCTTCTGGGGATCACGGCGGCGGTCCGGGGCGGCTGGGCCGACCGGGTCATCCAGCTGGTCAGCGTCGTGGGCTTTGCGATCCCGAACTTCTGGCTGGGCCTGATGCTGGTGGTCTTCTTCGCCCTTGATCTGCGCTGGCTGCCGGCGACGGGCTATGTGCGTTTCAGCTCCAGTTGGTTCGGCTGGATGGCCTCGGTGACACTGCCGGTGGCGGCGCTGCTGCTGTCGGGCATTGCCTCGGCCAGCCAGCAGATCCGCGGCGCGGTGATGGATGCGCTGCGTCAGGACTATGTGCGCACGCTGATGGCCCGCGGGGTTCGGATGCGCTCGATCCTGTACCGCCATGCGCTGCGCAACGCGCTGCCGGCGGCGCTGACGGTGCTGTCGGTGCAGTTCGTGGCCCTGCTGGGTGGCGCGGCCATCATCGAGCGCGTCTTCGCCATTCCCGGCCTGGGAGAACTGACCGTGCGTTCCGCCATCGTCGGCGACGTGCCGGTGCTGATGGGGATCGTCGTGGCGATGATCCTTGTCGTGATCCTGGTCAACATGCTCATCGACGTGCTGAACGCATGGGCCAATCCGAAGGTACGTCCCTGATGTCCGCAGTCTCGATCCCGCCCGTGTCGAAATCCCTGCCCCGCGCGTCCTTCGCCGCCTCGGTGCTGCGCAACCCCACCGGCCTGGTGGCCGCCGTGGTGCTGACGCTGATCGTGCTGGTGGCGCTGCTGGCGCCCTGGCTGGCCCCGCATGACCCCACCGACGTGCAGATCTTCAAGGTCAACGCCCCCCCGGATGCCGAATTCCTGCTGGGCGGCGACGGTTCGGGGCGCGACATCCTCTCGAGGCTGATCTGGGGCACCCGCAGCACGCTGGCGGGGGCGCTGATCGTGGTCGCCGTCTCGGGGTGCATCGGCGTCACGGGCGGCCTGTTCGCGGGCTATTACGGACGCGCCTTCGACGTCGTCTCCAGCTGGGTCGCGGACGGGCTGATGGCGCTGCCGGCCATCATCGTGCTGCTGGCGCTGTTCCAGGCGCTCGGGTCGTCGATGGCGCTGTCGATGGCGGTCTTCGGGGTCATGCTGTCGCCGGGCTTCTTCCGGCTGACCCGCAGCCTGGTGCGCGCTGTCCGGCACGAGCTTTACATCGACGCCGCACGGGTCTCGGGGCTGAGCGATCTGCGCATCATCCTGCGCCACGTGCTGCTGGTGATCCGGGCGCCGGTGGTGATCCAGGCCTCGATCGTGGCGGGCATCGCCATCGTCATCCAGGCCGGGCTGGAATTCCTGGGCCTGGGCGACAGCAGCCGGCCGACCTGGGGTGGCATGCTGCAGGACGCCTTCGACAACCTTTACGTGGCGCCCCTGTCACTGTACTGGCCCGGGCTGGCCATCGCCTTCACCGTCGCCTCGCTGGTGCTGCTGGCCAATGCCATCCGCGACCGGATGCAGCTGGGCGAGGCCGCGCCGCAATCGAGCCGCCTGCCGATGCCGACCCTTCCGGCCCTGGACGGCACCCCCGCCGATCCCGATGCCCTGCTGGAGGTCCGCAACCTGGTCGTCGGCTATCCCGGCCATGACGCATGGAAACCGGTGGTGCAGGATGTCTCGTTCCGTCTGCGCCGCGGAGAGATCTTCGGCATCGTCGGCGAAAGCGGCTCGGGCAAGACGCAATCGGCCTTCGCGGTGCTGGGCCTGCTGTCGGCCGGGGGCAAGGTTCTGTCGGGCTCGATCCGCTTCGACGGGCAGGAGCTGACACAGCTGACGCCCGCCCAGCGTCACGCCCTGCGCGGTGGCCGCATCGCCTATATCCCGCAGGAACCGATGTCGAACCTCGACCCCTGCTTCCGCATCGGCTTCCAGCTGGTCGAACCGATGATGAGCGTGCTGGGCATTTCCCGCGCCGAGGCCAGGACCCGCGCCATCGCCCTGCTGGACCGGGTCGGCATCCGCAACCCAGAACATGTCTTCAACGCCTGGCCGCACCAGATCTCGGGCGGGATGGCGCAACGGGTGCTGATCGCGGGGGCGGTGTCGTGCAAGCCCGACCTGCTGATCGCGGATGAACCCACCACCGCCCTGGACGTGACCGTTCAGGCCGAGGTTCTGGACCTGCTGCGCGACCTGCAGGCCGAATACGGCATGAGCATCATCATCGTGACCCACAACTTCGGCGTCGTCGCCGACATGTGCGACACCGTGGCGGTGATGAAGTCGGGCACCCTGGTCGAGACCAGCGAGGTCCGCCAGCTCTTCTCGGCGCCGCGCCATGCCTACACGCAGATGCTGCTGTCCTCCGTGTTGGAGGACACCACCACCCGCACCTACGCCCCCCCCGCCGAGGAGATCCTGGCATGACCATCGCGCCGCTTCTGCACTGCCGGGACGTGAACACCTTCTTCGGCCCCCTGCATGTCCTGCGGGACGTCAGCCTCGATATCCGCCCCGGCGAGACCGTGGGCCTGGTGGGCGAGAGCGGATCGGGCAAGACCACCATCGGGCGCGCGATCCTGGGCATCGGCCGGGTGTCCTCGGGGCAGATCCTGTTCCGCGGCGCGGATATCGCCCAGCTGCCGCCGCGGGCCCGCAAGGGCGAGGCCGCGCGTATCCAGGCGGTGTTCCAGGATCCCTACACCTCGCTCAATCCGGCGATGACGATCGAGGACATCCTGACCGAACCCGTCGTCGCCCGCGGCCTGGCCTCGGTGTCCGAGGCCCGCGGACAGGTGCGCCATCTGCTGGACCAGGTGGCCCTGCCGGCCGATGCCGCGCATCGCTATCCGCGTGAATTCTCGGGCGGGCAGCGCCAGCGGGTGGCCATCGCGCGGGCGCTGGCACTGAAGCCCCGGCTGATCGTCTGCGACGAGCCGGTCTCGGCGCTGGACCTGTCGAACCAGGCGCGGGTGCTGGACCTGTTCATCGAGCTGCAGAAGGAAACCGGCGTCGCCTATCTGTTCGTCAGCCATGACCTGGCGGTGGTGCGCCACATCTCGCATCGCGTCGCGGTGATGCGCCGCGGCGAGATCGTCGAATTCGGCGAGGCCGACCAGGTGACCGCCCGCCCCGCGCATCCCTATACGCAGCGGCTGCTGCTGGCGGCGCCCGTCGCCGATCCGGTGCGCCAGGCCGAACGCCGCGCCGCTTTCCGCGCCATGACCCCCGAGGAAGCCTGAACATGCGTGCCATCATCGTCATGTATGACAGCCTGAACCGCCGGATGCTGCCCCCCTGGGGGGCGCCGGTCGCACAGGCGCCGAACTTTGCCCGCCTGGCCGACCGTGCCGTCACCTTCGACACCTGCTATGCGGGCTCGATGCCCTGCATGCCGGCGCGGCGGGAAATGCACACCGGGCGCTACAACTTCCTGCACCGCTCCTGGGGGCCGCTGGAACCCTTCGACGACAGCGTGCCGCAGATGCTGAAGACGGCGGGCATCTACACCCATCTGATCACCGACCACCAGCATTACTGGGAAGACGGCGGCGCCACCTATCACAACCGCTTCGCCTCCTACGAATTCGTCCGTGGCCAGGAGGGCGATCTGTGGAAGGCCGACGTGGCGGCCTCGGACCCGGCCCGCCTGACCGAGATCGGCCCCAGGATGCGCCGCCAGGACCACATCAACCGCGCAGCGCTGGCGCAGGCGGGCGCGCATCCCCAGCAATCGGTCTTCGACCTGGGGCTGGCCTTTCTGGACACCAATGCCGCAGCCGACGACTGGCTGCTGCAGATCGAGACCTTCGACCCGCACGAGCCCTTCCATTCCACCCCGCGCCACATGGCGCGCTATCCCGATCCCGAAGGCGGCGATCCGGCCTTTGACTGGCCGCCCTATGCCCGCGTCACCGAGGACCCCGCGACCGAAACCGTGGCGCGCAACCGCTACCTGTCGCTGCTGGCCATGTGCGACGAAAACCTGGGCCGGGTCCTCGACGCGATGGATACCCATCGGATGTGGGACGACACCGCGCTGATCGTCTGCACCGATCACGGCTATATGCTGGGCGAAAAGGGCTGGTGGGGCAAGTCGGTGCAGCCCTGGTATGACGAGACGATCCACACGCCGCTCTTTGTCTGGGACCCCCGGCTGGGCCAGGCCGGGACACGCCGCAGCGCCCTGGTGCAGACCATCGACCTGGGGCCGACCCTGCTGGAGCTGTTCCGGCAGCCCCTGACCCCCGACATGCAGGGCCGCCCGCTGCGCCCGGTGATCGAGGCCGACACGCCGCTGCGTCAGGGCGCATTGTTCGGCGCGCACGGCGGCCATGTCAGCGTCACCGACGGCCGCCATGTCTACATGCGGGCCCCGGTGCGGGCCGACAACGGGCCGCTTTTCGACTACACCCTGATGCCGGTGCACATGCGCGCCATGGCCTCTCCGGCCGAGTTGCAGTCGGCCACGCTGGCGCCGCCCTTCGGCTTCACCAAGCAGGTGCCGGTTCTGAAGGTGCCGGCCTGGGCGGGTGGCAGTGCCCATGGCCATGGCACGCTGCTGTTCGACCTGCAGCAGGATCCCGAACAGCTGTCCCCGCTGGACGATCCGGCGCTGGAACTGCGCATGGCGCAGCTGCTGCTCGATCTGATGCGCGCCACCGACGCCCCGGACGAGCAATACGAGCGCCTGGGCCTGCCGGTCCGGGGCCCGGTTGCCCAGGCGCATCTTCTGGTCGCCTGCCAGGCCCCCCAGGCCCCCCAGGCCGCCTTGGCCCGGATGCCGGCGGTGCGCCGCGATGCCTTCCCCGAAGGCGCCATCGTGCGCAGCCTGCCCGTGGCCCGGCTGCTGGACGATGCGGAAACCGCGGCCCTGCTGCTGGCACTGTTGCCGGTGCTGGGCCAGCCCACCCTGCGCCCCTACATCGGCCACAAGACGGTGATCGAGGTCGCAACCATGCAGCCCGGCACCGGATTTCAGGCTCTTTCCGATCTGGAACAAAGGCTTGCGCCCCTGTGGGCCAGCAGCCCCGCCTAAGCTGGAGACCCGAAGATGAGACCCAACATCCTGTGCCTCGTCAGCGAGGACTGTCCGCCGCGTCTTGGCGCCTATGGCGATGCGCAGGCCAGCACGCCGCATCTGGATGCACTGGCGGCGCGGGGCGTGACCTTCGATGCCGCCTGTGCCGTGTCGCCGGTCTGCGCCCCGTCGCGCTTTGCCCTGCTGACCGGACGCTTTCCCGAAAGCGTGCCGCCGGCACAACAGATGACCGCCTGGGGCCAGATGCCCGACGCGATCACGACCTATCCGCAGATGATGCGGGCGGCGGGCTATTACTGCACCAACAACTCGAAGACCCATTACAACGTCGATCTGCCGGATCCGACGGCGCTGTGGGATGCCTGCAGCGGCGCCGCCCATTGGATCGACCGCGCCCCCGGCCAGCCCTTTCTGGCGGTCTTCAACTGCATGCTGACCCATGAGGGGCGGATCTTCGATCCGCTCGAGGGGCCCGCGCGGCCCGATCAGATGCGCCTGCCCGCCCATCTGCCGGATCTGCCCGAACTGCGCGAGGACCTGGCACGCTACTACAACCGCATCGCCCAGATGGATGCCTGGATGGGCGAGCGCCTGGCCGAGCTGGAGGCCGCCGGCCTGACCGAGGACACCATCGTGATCTACCATTCCGATCATGCCGCACCGCTGCCACGCTCAAAGCGGTTCTGCTATGACGACGGGCTGCGGGTGCCGCTGATCGTGCATCTGCCACAGCGCTGGCGCCACCTGCTGCCCGAAGCGCCCGGCAGCCGGATCGCCACGCCGGTGTCGCTGGTCGACCTGTTGCAGACGCTGGCGGTGATCGCCGGGGTCACCGCGCCTGCGGGGGTGCAGGGGCAGCCCTTCCTTGGACCGGAACGCGGCCGGCGGCGCCATGCGCCCTCGGGGCGGGACCGGATGGATGCGCGCTATGACCTGACACGCAGCCTGCGCGGCCCGCGCTATCGCTACATCCGCAACTATGCGCCGCACCGCCCCTGGGGGCAGTATTATTCCTACGCCTGGCTGGCGGCGGGCTATCGTGCCTACGAGGCCGCGCACCTGGCCGGTGGCCTGTCCCCCCTGCAGGACCGCTTCTGGGGCCAAAAGCCCGCGGAAGAGCTGTACGACATGCAGGCCGATCCCGACGCGCTGCACAACCTGGCCTGTGACCCCGACCATTCGGAAACGCTGCGCGGGATGCGCGCCGCGCTGGATGAGCACATGATCGGGATCCACGACTGTGGCCTGATCCCCGAACGTTCGCCCGCCGAGGCCCAGCCGATGCGCGACGATCCCGCGATCTACCCGCTGCCACGGGTACTGGCCCTGGCCAACCTGGCCATCACCCGCGATCCCGCCCATATCCCTGTCTTCCTGCGGGCCCTGACCAAGGCCTCGCCGGTGCTGCGTTACTGGGGCGCGCAGGGATTGCTGATCCTGGCCGCCCATGGCTGCGCCATGCCTGCGGCCCTGGACATCCTGCCCGAGGCCGAAACCGATCCCGACACCCGCATCGCCCTGCTGGAGGCCCTGGGCCATGCCGGTCAGGACCGCATGGCCGTGACCGCCCTGACCGCCCTTGCCACCACCGACCAGCCGCTCTGGCAGCGACTGAAGGCCTTCAGCGCCCTTTCGGCGCTGCCCCTGCACCCCGAAATCAGCCGCGCCACCGCCGCCGCCGGCGCCGCAGAGCCCGGCCAGTACATCCGCGGCGCCGCAGGCTATCTGCTGCACCAGCTCGACGGCAGCTACACCCCCGACGCGCCGATCTTTTCCTACGACCTGTTCCTCAAGCACATGGACGGCCACTCGGGCATCGGCCCGCAGAGCTTTCCCCTGCGCCACAGCTTCCGGAAGGCCCATGCCGAATGACACCTGACTTCAGCCACCTGACCCGCCCGCCCTTCAGCCTTTCGCCCGAGGACATCGCCTGGGTCGAGGCCACCTTTCACGCCCTTGATGACGCGGGCAAGGTGGGCCAGCTTTTCAACATGCTGTCGCGCGGCGACGAGCCGGGCGAGGCCGAGATGTTCCGCCGTTTCCGGCCCGGCGGCATCACCCGCTATTTCCTGGATGACGCGCAGGCCGAACGCGCCCGGCTGGCCCAGCTGCAATCCGAAGCCCAGATCCCCCTGCTGGTCTCGGCTGACCTGGAAGGCAGCCGGATGAGCCTGCCTTTCGGCACCCAGGTCCCGAACCCGCTGGCGCTGGCCGCCATCGACGACCTTGCGGTGACCGAAGCGGTCAGCCGGGTCATGGCGGAAGAGGCCCGCGCCATCGGCGTCAACTGGTCCTTTACCCCGGTCCTCGACATCAATGCCAAGACCCGCAGTCCGATCGTCGCCACCCGCAGCTACGGCAACGACCCGGCGCGGATCGCCCGCCATGCGCTGACCCAGATCCGCATCTTCCAGCAGGCGGGGCTGGCCGCCACCGCCAAGCACTGGCCCGGCGAAGGCCATGACGACCGCGACCAGCATCTGGTGACCACGATCAATCCGCTGTCGATGGCCGATTGGCAGGCCAGCCACGGCCACCTCTACCGCCGGGCCATCGACGATGGCGTACTGGCGGTGATGTCGGCCCATATCGCGCTGCCGGCCTATGCCCTGTCGCAGGGCGCCCGTGGCGCCGATGTCTACCTACCTGCCTCACTGTCGCCGCTGCTGACCACCCGCCTGCTGCGCGAGGAAATGGGCTTTAACGGGATCATCGTTTCGGATGCCTCGGAAATGGCGGGACTGACCGCCGTCACCGCCGCCACCCCTGCCAAGGCCGAGATCCTGCGTGCCGGCAACGACATGATCCTGTTCTCGAACGATCCGGAGCGGCATTTCGATGCCGTGCTGCAGGCCATGCGCAGCGGCGAAATCCCCGCCGTCCGCTTTGCCGATGCCCTGAGCCGCGTGCTGGGGCTGAAGGCCAGGCTGGGCCTGCACCGCCATGAGGCCCTGCCGCCGATCCCGCCGCGCCGCGATGCGGAAATGGCCGAACTGCTGCACCGCGCGCCGGTGCTGGAAAAGGACGTGGCGCAACAGCTGCCGATTGCGCCCGACACCCACCGCCGCGTTCTGGTGATCGCGCCGGGCATCGTTGAACCCTTGTGGAACACCAGCTTTGCCCCCGCCTTCCCCGATCTGCTGGCCGCCGAGGGGTTCGAGGTCACCACCCATCCCATCGGCCAGGCCTTCGACCCTGCGGACTATGACCTGGTGATCTATGCCTTCACCGAGGAAACTCTGCTGACGCGAGGGCGGATCTTCCTGGATTGGGCCAGGCTGGGCGGCGGGATGCGCGGCGCGATGCAACGCGCCTGGCACCAGGTGCCCACGATCATGATCAGCTTCGGCTATCCCTACTATCTTTACGACGCGCCGCGCGTGCCCACCTACATCAACGCCTTCGCGACGATGGACGGCATGCAGCAGGCGGTGATCGACCTGTTGCTGGGCCGCGGTGAATGGAACCGCAACAGCCCCGTCGATGCCTTCGATGGCGCCCCCGATGCCCATTTCTGACCTTTCGCTGACCCCAGAGGCCCCCATGAAAGACCACTCCACCCCCCCGTTCTTCAAGGACATCGCCCCCATCCGTTACGAGGGCCGCGACAGCGCCAATGAATTCGCCTTCCGCCATTACGACCCCGAAGAGGTGGTGATGGGCAAACCCCTGAAGGACCACCTGCGCTTTGCCGTGGCCTACTGGCATTCCTTCGCCTGGGAGGGGGGCGACCCGTTCGGCGGGCGCACCTTTGAACGCCCCTGGTATCCCCAGGACGCGATGGAGACCATGCGCATCAAGGCCGATGCCGCCTTCGAGATGTTCGAGATCCTCGGCGCGCCCTATTTCTGCTGGCACGATGCCGATGTCCGCCCCGAGGGCGCGACCTTCGCCGAAAGCCGTGACCGGCTGTTCGAATGGGTCGATTACGTCCTGCCGAAGATGGACAAGACCGGGGTCAAGTGCCTTTGGGGCACGGCGAACATGTTCACCCACCGCCGCTGGATGGCCGGCGCCGCCACCAATCCCGATCCCGATGTCTTTGCCTGGGCCGCCGCCAACGTGCAGGCCTGCATGGACGCAAGCCACCGCATGGGCGCGGAAAACTATGTCCTGTGGGGTGGGCGCGAGGGCTATGAAACCCTGCTGAACACCGACATGGGGATCGAGCGCGCCCACTACGGCCGCTTCCTGCAGATGGTGGTCGAGTACAAGCACAAGATCGGCTTCAAGGGCACGATCCTGGTGGAACCCAAACCCCAGGAACCCTCGAAGCATCAGTATGATTTCGATGTCGCCACGGTCTATGGGTTCCTGAAGGAGTTCGGGCTGGAAACCGAGGTCAAGATGAACATCGAACAGGGTCACGCGATCCTGGCCGGGCACAGCTTTGAACATGAACTGCATCTGGCGCGCGCCCTGGGGATCCTGGGGTCGATCGACATGAACCGCAACGATTACCAATCGGGCTGGGACACCGACCAGTTCCCCAACAACGTCCCCGAGGTCGCGCTGGCCTATTATGAGGTGCTGAAGGCAGGTGGTTTCACCACCGGCGGCACCAATTTCGACAGCAAGGTGCGCCGTCAGTCGCTGGATCCCCAAGACCTGATCCTGTCTCATGTGGGGGCGATGGATGTCTGCGCCGCCGGTCTGAAGGCGGCCGCGAAGATGCTGCAGGATGAGGTGCTGGAGGCCCCCCTGCGCGACCGTTACGCCGGCTGGCAGACCCCCGCCGCGCAATCCATGCTGGCGGGGTCGCTGGAGGCCGCCGCCGCCCGCGTCACCGATGAGGGCCTGGATCCCCAGCCCCGTTCCGGCGCGCAGGAGCGCCTGGAAAACCGCGTTAACCGCTACCTGATCGGCTGATCCCTCAAGACCCGGAGCCTTACCATGACTTTCGTTTTCGCCCCCCTGCCCACTGCCAGTGTCGCCGTCGCCGGTACCGAAGACCGCCTGCCCGTCCGCCGCATCTTCTGTGTCGGGCGCAACTATGCCGCCCATGCCCGCGAGATGGGCAAGGATCCCGACCGCGATCCGCCGTTCTTCTTCACCAAGCCCGCCGATGCGGTGGTGGATGATGGCCAGACCGTCGCCTATCCCCCCGAAACCGCCAACTTCCAGTACGAGGCCGAGCTGATCGTCGTCATTGGTTCGGAGGCGCGCAATGTGTCGGAAGACGCCGCCCTGTCCCATGTCTGGGGCTATGCGGTGGGCAATGACCTGACCCGGCGCGACCTGCAGATGACGGCGCGTGAACAGGGCCGCCCCTGGGACATGGGCAAGGCCTTCGATGCCTCTGCGGTGATCGGCCCGGTGTATCCGGTCGCCTCTGTCGGCCATCCTGAAGCCGGCGCCATCCGGCTGGAGGTCAACGGCGTGGTGAAACAGGATGCCGACCTGGCCGAGCTGATCTGGTCGGTGCCTGAAATCATCTCGATCCTGTCGCGCCAGGTGGTGCTGAAGGCGGGCGACCTTATCATGACGGGCACGCCCGCCGGGGTTGGCCCGCTGGTCGAAGGCGATGTCTGCACCGTTTCCATCGCAGGGCTGGGACAGATCAGCACCACCATCGGACCCAAGGCATGACCTTGAAGCTGCACAATTTCTTCCGCTCTTCCACGTCAACGCGGCTGCGGGCCGCGCTGGCGCTGAAGGGGCTGGACTATGACTATGTGCCCTATTTGCTGCGGGACGGGGAAACCCGGACCGCAGCCTATCTGGCGCGCAATCCCGCCGGCCTGGTGCCGATGCTGGAACGCGACGACGGCACCTTCATGACGCAATCCCTGGCCATCATGGAATGGCTGGAGGACACCCATCCCACGCCCCCCCTGCTGCCCACCGATGCCGATGGGCGCGCCCGCGTGCGCGCGCTGTCCTACATGATCGCCTGCGAAATCCACCCGCTGAACAACCTGCGGGTGCTGGGCTATCTGGGTGACCAGTTGCACGCCGATGCAGAGGCGCAGAAGGCGTGGTTCACCCATTGGGTCACCACCACTTTCGACGCGCTGGAAACCCAGCTGGCGCGCGATCCGCAGACCGGCCTCTATTGCCACGGCGACACGCCGGGTATGGCCGATTGCTGTCTTTATGCGCAGGTCTGGAACAACCGCCGCTTCGACATTTCCACCGCCCCCTGGCCCACCATCGCGGCGATCTTCGCCCGGCTGGACGCGTTGCCCGCCTTTGCCGGGGCCGCCCCGCCGCGCCAGCCCGACGCCACCTGATCCCCGTTCATCTCAGGGAGGAGACCTGACATGCCCGAAGACATCGCCGACATGCCCCACACGATGGAGCCCGACGACACCCCCGAACTGCGCGCGCTTTATGCCGCCTTCGCGGAAAACCACATCCTGCCGCTGTGGACGCAGCGCGGCGACCTGATGCCCGAAACCCCGCGCCCGCGCGCCCTGCCCCATGTCTGGAAATGGTCGGTGCTGCTGCCCTTGGCGCAGCGTTCGGGCGATCTGGTGCCGGTGGGCCGGGGGGGCGAACGGCGCGCCCTTGGGCTGGCCAATCCGGGGCTGGGGGGGAATGCCTATATCTCGCCCACGCTCTGGGCCGCGATCCAGTATCTGGGCCCGCGCGAAACCGCGCCGGAACACCGCCATTCCCAGAACGCCTTCCGCTTTGTCGTGGAAGGTGAGGGCGTCTGGACCGTGGTCAACGGCGATCCCGTGCGGATGAGCAGGGGCGACCTGCTGCTGACGCCGGGCTGGAACTTCCACGGCCATCACAACGATACCGATCAGCCGATGGCCTGGATCGACGGGCTGGACATCCCCTTCAGCCAGCAGAACGACGTGGGCTTTTTCGAATTCGGCGCCGACCGGGTGACCGATTACGCCACGCCGCGCTATTCGCGCGCCGAACGGCTGTGGGGGCATCCGGGGCTGCGGCCCCTGTCGGGGCTGCGCGATACCGTGTCCTCTCCGCTGCCCGCCTATCGCTGGGAGCACACCGACCGCGCGCTGACAGAACAACTGCTGCTGGAGGAAGAGGGCCAGCCCGCCACGGTAGAGCAGGGCCATGCGGCGATCCGCTATGTCAACCCGACCACCGGCGGCGATGTGATGAACACCATCCGCTGCGAATTCCACCGCCTGCGCGCCGGCACCCAGACGCCCGCGCGTCAAGAGGTCGGCTCGTCCGTCTTTCAGGTCTTCGAAGGGCGCGGCGCGGTAGTGCTGGGGGGCCAGACGCACAGGCTGGAAAAAGGCGACATGTTCGTCGTGCCCTCCTGGGTATCCTGGTCGCTGGAGGCCGAGACCGGGTTCGATCTGTTCCGCTTCTCGGATGCGCCGATCATCGAGCGGCTGAATTTCCACCGCACCTTCGTGGCCGGGCCCGAGGCATGACCCCGCAAGAAGCCGAGCGCGCCGCGCTGCGGGCCCGTCAGGGGCCTGGTGCGCGCTATGATGCCGGATCTGCCCCCGCCGCCGCGCTAGAGCAGATGCGGCTGGGCACCGCCTATTTCGCGCGCCTTTTGAACGGGTTGAGCGATGCCGATCTGGCCGGGGCCTCGACCCGGCCCGGGCAAAGCCGCGCCCATGTGGTGGCCGGGGTCGGGCTGGCCGCCCGGCGCCTGGCCGAAGCGCTGGAGGGTGGGGTGGCCGACCCCATCCCCGATCCCGCCGACATTGCCCTGGCCGCGACCCTGCCACCGCAGGCGCTGCGCAACCTGTTCGCCCATGCCGCCGTGCATCTGAACGTGACGCTGCGGGATCTGGATGCGGCAGGCTGGCAGGGTCGGCTGGGCGCCAGGCCAATCCGCAGCCTGCCCGATACCCATGCGCAAGCCCTGTGGCAGGGCGCTTTGGCGCTGCGGGCGGGCGGTCGGCCGGGCGATCTGCCGCCCGCGTGGCGACAGGCGCCCGCCGGGATCCCTCCAGTGTCGGCAGGCGCACCGCCCTGATCTGCGCAGCGGCGGGCGCGATGGCCAGGCGGCATCCGGGATGGCCCCGAGGCCCCGCCATGTGATCGCGCCGGGGGCCAGCGAGTGGCGCATGCGACCACTTTGCAGCCCTTGGCGGGATGGGCTCTGGTTCTCGCAATCACCGGGACCCCGGCCTGTCGGCGCCCGGCTGTGGCCAGGCCGATGGCCGAATGCGGACCCGGCAGCATGCCGGTTACGGCAGGGATGCGGGCCAAGGCTGCGGCCGCAGAAACCGCCCCGGACCGAAAGACCCGGCCAGCAGGTCAACACCACCGTCCGGGCGCCCCCCCCTCAGCCACGCCCTCACACCCCGTCGCATCGACCAAGAGCCGCGTGATATCCGCGCTGACCTGGCCTGCCATCACTGGACGGATGGGGCGGCGGGCCCGGCAGGTGGCGTCGCGCAGCACCCGGTCGGGGAGGTTGTTGTTGCCAACGTTCGCCAAATGCGCGACGGGCAGGCCCATGCGGCGGCCGAACCCCCTGGGATCGCTTCGAAGACCAAGGTCGCGTCGTCGGATGCAAGCCCCGTCAGCATCGCCGCTTCGAAATCAGGCGCCGGGCCGCGCCACGAGCCCAGACATGGGTCTCACGGTTAAGGGTCACTGGTCGTTGCGGGTGGTGATCCGCTTGGCCATCGGGGATGTCCTTCGGACAAGATCGCCCCGGGCACGGCACGCCCGGCCGATTAACCGGTCGTGACGTCGATCTCTGCGGGCAGGAGAAGACCCTGGCGATGGGCCGGGTCACCTGCAGGTCCGGCAGCCGCGCCAGATCCCCCCCCTGCCCACCGGCAGACCTGCACCGGATCGGCAATCGCGGCTTCGCAGGGGGTCAGTGGCCTGGCCGCGCGGCAGGGACCTCCTGCCAGAGGGCCGCGCGGGCGGCGGCATCCGCAAGCGCCTGGTCACTGCCGTCCCCCGTCAGGACGCCGCGCCCCTGCGCGCGAATTCGCGGCGGTCAAGCCAGGCGTAGTAGGTGGTCAGCGCATTGGCCACCGGTACGGCGAAGGCGTGAAAGCGGATCGGATCGAACGGCAGGTCGTCAAAGGCGGTGTCCGCATCGGGCTGGCCCAGGATCCGCCGCGCGGTCTTGGCGGCGAAATAGAGCGAGCGGGTGACGCCCGAACCGCAGTAGCCGCCCAGGTGCCAGATGCCGTCGATCTGCCCCAGATGCGCCGAATGATCCTGGGTATAGGCCACGTCGCCCCACCAGGCCTGCGTGATCGGCACAGTCTCGAGCTGCGGATAGACCCGCCGCGCCGCTTCGGCGATCAGCCTGCGGCGCCGGGCGTCCGAGGCATTGCGCGGCGCCAGGCGACCGCCGAACAGCATCCGCTTGCCGTCAGGCGTCGGGCGGTACCACATGAAGACTCGGGTGGATTCCCCGTGCATCATCCTTCTGGGGCTCATCGAGGCGATGACCTCGGGGGGGAGTTCCGCGGTCACCCCGGCCGAGGTGCGCAGCGTCACCACCCGGCGGCGCATGCTGTCGACGCCCCGGTCCGAATAGCCGTTGGTCGCCACGATCACCTCGCGGGCACGGGTGATGCCGGCGGCATGGCGGACCTCCCAACGGGCGCCGTCGCGGCGCAGGCCGGTGACGCCCACATGCGGAAATAGCGCCGCCCCCGCGGCCTCGGCCCGCTGCGCGAGGCCCTGCACCAGCTTGCGCGGATGGATGCCGCCGTCGCGGTCGTAGATCACCCCGCCATGGTAGAAATCCGAACCGACATAGGCATGCTGGTCGGCGCGCGGGACCATCTGGAAGGTCAGGCCGACGCTTTTGTGCAGGGCCTCGCATTCGCGCGCCGAGGCGTCGTAGGCGGCGCGGGTGGTGGCACCGCGGAAACGGCCGACGGGGCTGAAATCGCAGTCGATGCCTTCTTCGGCGATCAGCGCCTCGAAATGGGCGACGGCGGTCATGCCCTCGCCCAGGATGGCACTGGCCTTGGCGGCACCGTATTTCGCGGTCAGCCCCGCGATGCCCAGCTTGTGGAAGCTGGGGCCGAACATGCCGCCATTGCGCGACGAGCAGCCAAAGCCCACCTCGTTGGCGTCATAGACCGCGACCGACCGGCCGGCCCGCGCCAGATACATCGCACAGCCCAGCCCGGAATAGCCCGCGCCGACGATGACCACATCGGCCTCTGTCATCGGGGCCACCTCGCGGGGTCGGTAATCCGGCGCCGCGTCTTTCCAGTATGATGTTTCGCCTTGCATGGCGGGGGTCCTTCCAGAAGGGGGCGCGCAGACCCCGGTACGGCTGTGGTCGTGGCGCAGACCGCGTATGTCGCGCAAGCCAACGTCAGTGAAATTGAAGCGGATCACCACGAAGATGATTGCAACTGCGGCACGATAGCAAGCCAGGGCGCCAGCACCAGATCGTGCCGGGAGGCGTTCCGCATGTTGCCGCAGCCGGGCCACGGGCGGTTGACGGCTGCAACCGAGGGCCGGATACGGGCCTGTGGCAGGAGGACGCGGGGAAGGGTCGGCTGGCCGCCCCAGGCGTCCGCCATGATGGCGCCTTGATGGATCACCCTCATGCCCCCGTGCCCAGCGATATTCGGCCGTCGGCATGCCCCGCCGGGTGGCGACACGCCTTTGGGGCACAGCCTTTGGCTCTGGGGTCGGTTCTGCACGAACCGGGCGCTGCAGACGGTGATGCGCTGCCATACCGCTGCCTTCGGTGCTGATCGGGCGGGGCCTGTGCCGAGGGGCCTTTCGACAGGATAAAGACCGCGGTCATCGGCGATGAACGCCGCCGGGATCGCCCCCTGCAACGCCGCGCGTGGCGCTGCGCGGGTATTGCCGCCCGGCCCCTGCAGCCCGTATCGGGCCAGGGCCCGGGCACCCGTGCTGGCAGGGGCCGGGCGTCAGCCCCCGCGGCAGCGCAGGCGCGCCCAGATCCGCCCGTCGATCGCCAGCAGGCCCAGCCCGATCAGCCCCAGCCCGGCGTAATGGTTGACCTGCAACCGCTCGCCCAGAACCAGGCTGCCCAGCACGATGGCGCTGGCCGGGATCATCAGCGTCACCATCGAGGTGTTCAGCTGGCCGATGCTGGACAGGCTGCGAAAGTAGATCACATAGGCCAGCGCCGTCGACAGCAGCGCCAGCCCCACCAGCGCGGCCAGGACAACCGGACCCGGCACCGCCAGCGTCCAGGGCTGCTCGACGATCCCGGCCAGCGGCACCATCATCACGCTGGAGGCCGCAAGCTGACCGAAGGCACCGGTTGCCGGGGCGATGCCCATCTGCCGGAAGCGCTGGCCGAAATAACCCGCAAAGCCGTAGGACAGCGTCGCCCCCAGGCAGGCCAGCATCGGCAGCAGCGGAAAACCGTGATCCGACACCAGATCCCCCCCCATCAGCACCGCCACCCCCGCCAGCCCGAGCGCCACGCCGACCAGCCGGTTGGCCGAGACCTCGGTCTCGGGGGCCAGGGCCTTGGTCACCAGGATGGCAAAGACCGGCGTCGTGGCGTTCAGGATCGAGGCCAGCCCGCTGGCAATCTGCGTCTGCCCCCAGACCAGCAGGCTGAAGGGGATCACGTTGTTCACCGCCCCCATCAGGAAGAAAGCGCGCCAGGCGGCCGGGCCCAGCGACAGGCGCGTGCCGCGCGCCCGCAGGTAGATCCACAGCGCCAGCGCCGCCAGCATCACCCGGCACAACACCACCGTCAGCGGCGGCAGCGCCGCCAGCGCCACCTTCGAGAAAAAGAACGACCCGCCCCACAGGACCGACAGCAGGATCAGCAGCGACCAGTCAAGCGCCTTCGGCGAGGAATGTTGCGACATCTGTCTTCCATGTCTTAGAATATCTACACCAATGCGGATCCGCCCCCGCGACCGTTCTGCCCGAATGACCACGGACCGGCGATGAAGACAAACGATGATTTCTGCCTCTATGCTTGAGATTTTCTAACTCATGCCAGGTCCCCTCCCCTCGCTCAACGCGCTGCGCGCCTTCGAGGCCGCCGCCCGCCATGGCAGCGTCAGCCGCGCCGCAGACGAGCTTTGCGTGACCCCCGGTGCGGTCAGCCAGCAGATCCGCGAACTGGAGCGCGACCTGGGGGTGGCCCTGTTCCTGCGCCGGCCCCGGCAGATCGTGCTGACCGAGACCGGCGCCCAGCTGGCCACCTCCGCCTCAAGTGCCCTGCGGATCCTGCGCGAGGCCTCGGCCCGGGCCCGGGCCCGCCCGACCCCCGCTGTGGTGACGCTGGGCTGCACCTCGGGCTTTGCCAGCCAGTGGCTGCTGCCGCGACTGGCGCGCTTCGAACAGGCCCATCCCGGGATCGACCTGCGCATCAGCGCCTCGAACCGGGTGCTGGACTTTGGCCGGGACGGCATCGACCTGTCGGTCCGCCACGGGCTGGGGCGCTGGCCCGGCCTGGTCGCCGAACGGCTGATCGACGACGGGCTGACCCCGGTGTGCAGCCCGCGCTATCTGGCCCGCCACGGGCCTTTCGACACGGCCGCCGACCTGGGCCGGGCGCGCCTGCTGCATGACGAGCACCGCCAGGACTGGCCGCTGTGGATGATGGCCGCCGGCGCCCCGCAGACCGAGGCCGCAACGGGGCCGCTGTTCGTCGATGGCAATGGCGCGGCCGAGGCCGCACTGGCGGGACAGGGTGTCGCGCTGCTGCGGCGCTCGATGGTGGCGCAGGCACTGGCCAAGGGCCGCCTGCTGGCCCCTTTCCCCACCACGCTGGCCAGCGATCTGGCCTATTACCTGGTGCATCCGCCCGGCGCCCGCGATGCCGCAGCCCCGGCCGCGCTTTGCGACTGGCTGCGCGCCGAGGCCAGGGCCTGAGGGGGGGCTCAGCCCGGGTCGGGCGGCGCCAGATGGCGGCGCGCGGCGCGGCGCAGGCAGTCGGTCAGGCCCGACAGGGCCGCCGCCGAAACGCGGTTGATCTGCCAGTACAGCTGACGGTCCAGCACGGCGCCGGGGATCAGCTCGGCCAGGCGACCTGCCGCCAGATGCGGCGCGGCCAGCGGAGCGGGGTTCAGCGCCCAGCCCATGCCCGCCAGGCTGGCATCGAGGAACCCTTGGGTCGACGGCAGCCAATGCGTCGGCAGCGCGACCTCCTGCCCGAAGCTCTGCCGCACCCAGTCGGCCTGCAGCCTGTCCTTCTGGTTGAAGATCAGCGCCGGCGCCCGGGCCAGCGCCGCCCGGTCGACCCCGGCCGGGAAATGCTGCGCGATGAAGGCCGGGCTGGCGGTGGCATGGTAGCGCAGCCGCCCCAGCGGGATCACCCGGCAGCCCTGCACCGCCCGCCCGATCGAGGTCACCGCCGCCACTACCCGCCCCCGGCGAAGCCAGTCGGCCGTGTGGTCCTCGTCATCAAGGGCGATATCGACCAGATGGCCGCTGGCGGCGGTGAAGGCAGCGATACCCTCCAGGAACCAGGTGCCCAGGCTGTCGGCATTGGTGGCCAGCGGCAGCGTCACCCGAGGTGCGGCACCGTCGGGCGGGGCAAGCTCGGGCAGGCGGGCCATCAGGTCCTGCTCCAGCATCCCGACCTGCTCGACGTGCCGACACAGCGCGGCGCCGCGGTCGGTCGCGGTGCAGGGGGTGCCCCGGCGCACCAGCACCACGCCCAGGCGTTCCTCCAGCTGCTTGATCCGTTGCGACACCGCCGACGGCGTCACGTGTAGGGCCAGGGCCGCGCGTTCGAAACTGCCTGTGCGCACGACCTCGGCCACGGCGCGGGCGGCGGGGTAGTCGATCGACATCAGTTTTCCTTAATCGAGATTACATACCTTAATTTTCCTAATTCATCGGCCCAGGCTACAGCAAGCGGCACAACAACCAAGGGGCACGCTGCCATGAATTTTCCGGTCTTTCTGACGGGGCTGTCGATGGGCCTCAGCCTGATCGTGGCCATCGGGGCGCAGAATGCCTTCGTGCTGCGGCAGGGGCTGCGCGGGCAGCATGTGCTGGCCGTTTGCCTGGCCTGCGCGCTGTCGGATGCGGTGCTGATCACGCTGGGGGTGGCGGGGTTCGGCAGTGTCGCGGGCTGGCTGCCCTGGATCGGGCCGGTCATGCGCTATGCCGGTGCCGCCTATCTGCTGTGGTTCGGCGCCCAGAGCGCCCGGGCGGCGCTGCGGCCCGGGGGGGCGCTGCAGGCCGACGGGCCGCAGGCGCTGACCGGGCTGGGGCGGACGCTGCTGGCCTGCCTGGCGATCACCTGGCTGAACCCGCATGTCTATCTGGATACCGTGGTTCTGCTGGGCAGCCTGTCGGGGCAGTTCCCGGGTCAGGCCGCAGCCTTTGGCGGCGGCGCGATCCTGGGGTCCTTCCTGTTCTTCTTCCTGCTGGGGTTCGGCGCCCGGCCACTGCGGCCGCTGTTTGCCGCCCCGCGCGCCTGGCGGGCCCTTGAGGGGGTCATCGCCATCGTGATGTGGACCCTGGCGCTGCGGCTGCTGATCACGGCCTGATCCGCTTGCCCGCCCGTCCGGCTGCGGCTAGGCAGGCGGCATGAAGATCCTTGCTCTTTCCGGCAGCGGCCGGGCTGCCTCGACGAATACCGCCTTGCTGCGGGGGCTGGCCGTGGCGGCCGGGCCCGCCCATGATGTCCAGATCATCGCCGGGACGGGCGCCCTGCCGGTCTTCAGCCCGGACCAGGAGGGCACCGCCCTGCCCGCCCCCGTCGCGGCCTTTGCCGACGCCCTGCGGGACTGCGACGCGCTGGTGATCTCCAGCCCCGAATACGTCCGCGCCATTCCCGGCGGGCTGAAGAATGCGCTCGACTGGATGGTGTCCCGGGACGAGATCATCGGCAAGCCCATCGCGCTGCTGCATGCCTCGCACCGGGGCGAGGACATGCTGGCGCAGCTGCGGCTGGTGCTGTCGACGCTCAGCGCCGGTTTCGCCCCCGAGGTCTTCGCCCGCTTCGCGCTGATGAAGATGACCCCGCAGCAGATCGCCTGCCACCTGCAGCAGCCCGGTCCGCGCGCCAGCCTGCAGGCCTTTCTGCGCCAGCTTGCGGACCGGGTCGGGGCAGCCTAGCGCGCGCCCTTGTCGGCCAGCCAGGCGGCGATGCCGGGCCAGGTGTCCGCCAGCGTCCGGCGCCCCATGAACAGCCCGATGTGCCCGCCCGGGACCAGCTTGCTCTCGATCTGTTCAGGCGGGGTGCCCAGCAGGTCGCGGGCCGCGAAGACCTGCTCGTGGGTGGTGATGTCATCGCTTTCACCGGCCAGAAGGTAGGTCGGGCAGGTGATGTCCTTCAGCTTCAGCTGCCGCCCGAGGGCCACGAATTCGCCCTTGGCGAACAGGTTCTTCTTGAACAGCAGCTCGATCGCCTGAAGGTAATAGACCCCCGGCAGGTCCAGCGGACGTTCGTACCAGCTTTCGAAGGTCTCGGTGCGCTCCAGATAGGCCGGGTCCTCGATATGAGAGAACAGGTCGACGAACTTGCCGATATATTGCTTGTCGGGGTGCATGTTCTTCCAGCCGGTCAGCATGAATTGCCCCAGCATCCGGCCCTCGCCTGCGGTGACCATCTCCTGGTAGACCGACAGCGGCATCTCATGCGCCATCTTGCGGATCGGGCCGTCACCGGCATCGGTGTCGATGGGCGAACCGGCCAGCACCAGCGCCGCCACCTTGTCGGGGAAGCGCGCCGCATACATCGAGGACATCCAGCCGCCCTGGCACAGCCCGACCAGGATGGCCCGGCCACCCAGTTCATCGACCACGACGTTGATCTCGGCCAGGTATTTGTCGATGTCGAAATCGCGCATCCCGGGGGTGGCGCTTTTCCAGTCGGTGCAGACCACCCGGCCCAGCCCCGCCGCCAGCAGCGTGGCAATCAGGCTCTGACCCGCATCGTAATCGGCGATGGTGGCGGAATGGCCGGCGAAGGGCGCATCCACGATCACCGGGATACCGCCGCCCGCGCCGCCGAAATCACGCAGCCGCATGGTGTCGAGATCCAGCAGGATCTGGTTCGGCGTCGCCCATTGCGGATCGGGGGGCGCGGTGACCTCGACCGCCTCCTTCATGTAGCGCAGGCTGTCCTCGACGGCGCGAAAGCCGGCTTTCTCGAACTCCATCCAGGTGGCCATGGGCCAGAACCAGGGAACGGAATGTTCGTATTTCGATGCGGTGGGGGTGTCGGTCATTGCAGTGCTTCCATGCCATCCGGGTCGGGCAGGCGCGCAGCCACTAGGCGCCCCGACCCGCCGAAGCCACCCCGCAACCAGACCCCCGGTACGCGCCATTGGCGTCAAAAAACTTGAGGGTTCAAACTATTACCGGTGGATTCTGCACTGCGGCGCGGCCAGGTCAAGGCCGTGCGGCAAAAGGAAACATCTTGTGAATATCCACGCGCCCTAAGTTCGCCGTCGCAGCAGGCCCCAGGCGATCAGCCCGGTGACCAGCGCCAGTGCCGCCAGCGCCGCCGAGAAGATGCCAAAGGCCCGCCCCAGGCCGATGACATCGATCAGCATGCCGAAGGCCAGCGTCGGGATCGCATTGCCCAGATACCCCGTCACGTAGAACCGAGAGATCAGCCGGGTGCGGTTCTGCGCCGTGGCGGCCTCGTTCGTCAGGGCGGCGCCGCCGACGAAGGCCGCGCCATAGGCCAGCCCGCACAGCGGCATGGCCAGCACGAAGACCGGGGCCAGTCCGGCCCCCGCCCCCAGCAGCAGCCCCAGCTG
Source organism: Pseudooceanicola sp. NS-SX9 (assembly GCF_057380705.1). NCBI lineage: Bacteria > Pseudomonadati > Pseudomonadota > Alphaproteobacteria > Rhodobacterales > Paracoccaceae > Pseudooceanicola > Pseudooceanicola sp. NS-SX9. The sequence goes on from NZ_JBXXRN010000003.1 coordinate 135,154, forward strand.
CAGCGCCGCCATCGACAGGCAGCCCACCAGCACCGCGCCCAGCGGCCGGAAGCGTCCCGCCAGCACCTGGCCCAGGCCGGCAAAGGCCTGGAAAATGGCCGGCAGCAGCCCCGCCAGCGCATGCACCCGCAGGTCGAACAGCTGCGTCGCCAGAGTGACGCCGGTGGCCATCAACGCCGAGCCCAGGATCCAGGCCACCACGATCGACAGGCAGGCCAGCAGCGCATAGTTGCGCCGCATCGCATCGCTCAGACCCTGCCCCAGATCGGCGCCGCTTGGGGTCGGCTCGGCATGACGGCGGGTCTGCCATTGCGAGGCCAGCAGCCCCAGGATCGCCAGCGCCGCAGTGCCCGCGATCACCAGGAAGGGCGTGACCAGCGGCGCGATCCCCAGGGCCAGCGCCACCGAGGACACCACCGGGCCCGTCGCCGCGCCGCCGGTGAAGGCGACGGTGCTGATCACCGCCGCCCGCTTGCGGTTGGCCGAGGGATCCAGATCCAGCAGCGCCGCCGAGGCCGTGCTGGTGATCAGCCCGGTCGCCACCCCCGACAGCACCCGCCCGGCGATCAGCATCGTGACCGATCCCGCCAGAGCGAACAGCACCGCCCCCAGCATCGTCATCAGCAGCCCCGGGATCAGCAGCCTGCGCCGGTCGGCCACCCGCGCATCCAGCCGCGGCGCCAGAAACAGCGCCAGCAGCGTGCCCACCGCATAGACCGCGAAGATCGTGGTGGCGATCCCCTGCGACAGATGGAGGTGCTCGATATAAAGCGGATAAAGCGGGCTGGGCGTGGTGCTGGCCATCAGCGCGGCAAACAGTGCCAGCGCGCAGGAGACGCGGCCAAGCAGATAGCGGGACGCGCCGCAGGGGACGGCCGCGGCAGGGGCGCGGGTCAGGGTAATGGGCATGATGCCTTCTGGATCCAGGAGAGGGTGAGGAGCAGGCCGGGGCCCTTCCCTCCTCTATATCCGCGACCGCGGGATTGGCAATTTACGGAAATGCCGTCGGCGGGCTTACCGCGCGCCCGGGCTTCACGCGCTGCGTGTGTCGACGGGCAGCACCGTCTTGGCCTTCAGCCGCTTCAGCGCGAAACTGGCGGTGATGTCGCGCACCGGGATCGCCTCGGTGATATGGCGGCGGATGCGGTCGTAATCGGCCATGTCGCGGGCGACGATGCGCAGCACGTAGTCCTGGCTGCCGGCCAGACGGTAGGCATCCATCACCTCGGGGATGGCGGCCAGCAGCGCCTCGAAACGATCATGCCAGTCGGCGCCCTGGTCGGGGGCGCTGACACCGGCGAAGACCGTCAGCCCAAGGCCCAGGTGTTCGGGGTCGACCAGCGCCACCCGGGCCCGGATGATCCCCGCATCCTGCAGCTTGCGGACCCGTTTCCAGCATGGCGTCTGGGTCAGCCCCACCTGATCCGCCAGCCGCGCCAGCGGCACCGTCGCATCGGCCATCAGCGCGGCGATGATCTTGCGGTCGATCCGGTCCAGTTCCATCTGTGCCCTCCCGAGGGTCGTTCTGCTCTCAGGATGCCGCAAAAGAACTAAATGTCTACCGTGTTTATCGTGTATAGGCGGAAAAGCCGTCTTTCCCTGGCTTTGAATTGGTGATTTACTCTGGCGATGATCACCCAGAAGGCCAAGTACGCCCTGAAATCCATGATGGCGCTCGGTGCGCTGAAGCCCGGCGAGGCGCTGACGATCGAAGAGGTCGCGCAGCGCTCGGGTGCGCCGAAACGATTCCTGGAACATATCCTGCTGGACCTGCGCAAGGCGGGCTATCTGGGCGCCAAGCGCGGCCGGGCGGGGGGCTATTTCCTGATCCGAGAGCCCGCCCGGATTTCCCTGGGCGCCCTGCTGCAGGAGGTCGAGGGCCCCATCGCGCCCCTGCCCTGCCTGTCGCGCCGCGCCTACCGCCGCTGCGACGACTGCACCGACGAAGACAGCTGCCAGCTGCGCCGCGTGCTGGGCGAGGTGTTCTGGAGCTACCTGCTGCTGATCGAATCCCTGACCCTGCAGGATCTGCTTCAGGGCCCTGAAAAGACGGGTAAAATCCTGGATCTGACGGGCGATGACACGGCCGGTGCAGGGGCTGCGTCCGCCTCGGGTGGGGTCGCGGGAGAATAATCTTCTCCGGCGCCGGATGCAGAACAGCGAAAACATTCCCTCCCATTCACGACAACCTCGGTAGATATTAAGGGTATTGCGGGGATGCCCCCGCGTCCCGCTACGGAGGACCGAAATGATACCTGCCTGCCCGACACCGCATCCCGGTCGCGTGCACGTGCTGCATCTCGTGGCCCGCGACACCGGACGCCCCCTTTGCCTGAACGGCCAGCCGCTGACGGTGCTGGCCCGCGATCCCCAGCTGGCCGCCCGCGAACTGATGTGCGGCCGCGATCCGCGCCACTGGCGCGTGCGCATCCTGCCCGCCTGACCCTTCGACAACCGGAGCTTTCCATGACCCGCACCCTTCTGACCCGGGGCGCAGGGCCGGTCCTTGCCGCCCTGCTTGGCCTCACCGCGCTGTCCGGCCCCGTGCTGGCCGACACGACGCTGCTGAACGTCTCCTACGACCCGACACGCGAATTCTACCGCGCCTATGATGCCATGTTCGCCAGCTGGTGGCAGGCGCAGGGCCACCCGCCCGTCACCATCGAACAAAGCCACGGCGGATCGGGCGCCCAGGCGCGCGCCGTGATCGACGGGCTGGACGCGCAGGTGGTGACGCTGGCGCTGGCCTCGGACATCGACGCCATTGCCGATCGGTCCCGGGCGCTGCCGAAGGACTGGCAGAAGGCGCTGCCCCATGACAGCGCGCCCTATACCTCGACCATCGTGTTCCTGGTGCGCCGGGGCAATCCGAAGGGCATCCACGACTGGGGCGACCTGGTGAAGCCGGGCGTGCAGGTGATCACGCCCAATCCCAAGACCTCGGGCGGGGCGCGCTGGAACGTGCTGGCGGCCTGGGGCTGGGCGCTGAAGACCCATGGCGGCGACGAGGCTGCGGCGCGCGACTATCTGCACCAGCTTTTCGCCCATGTGCCGGTGCTGGACACCGGCGCGCGCGGCGCCACCACCACCTTCACGCAGCGCGGCACCGGCGACGTGCTGCTGGCCTGGGAGAACGAGGCCCTGCTGGCGGTGCAGGAACTGGGCCCCGACAGGTTCGAGATCGTCGTGCCCTCGATCTCGATCCGGGCCGATCCGCCGGTGGCGCTGCTGCCGGGCAACCTGCACGACCCCGAGCAGACCGCCGCCGCCCAAGCCTATCTGCAGCACCTCTATTCCCCCGAGGCCCAGGCGCTGGCGCTGAAGAACGGCTACCGCGCCTGGGACACCTCGGCGGCAGCGCCCGAGGATCTGGCGAAATTCCCCAAGCTGGATCTGCTGACGATTGACGATTTCGGCGGCTGGGCGCAGGCGCAGCCGCGCTTCTTCGGATCGGGCGGGATCTTTGACCAGGTTTACGGGGGCTAGGCGATGCTGTTGCGTTCCCCCTCCGCGCTGCCGGGCTTTCGCCTCGGCCTCGGGGTGCTGAGCGGCGCCCTGGGCCTGATCGTGCTGCTGCCGCTTGCTGCCCTGCTGGGGCGGGGGGTGGCGATAGGCCCCGAGGCGCTGCTGGCGCATCTGGCGCCCGAACGGGTGCGCGCGGCGCTGTGGCTGTCGTTTCGCGCGGCCTTCGGGGCGGCGGTGGTGAACCTGCTGGCGGGCAGCCTGCTGGCCTGGGTGCTGGTGCGCTACCGCTTTCCCGGGCGGCGGCTGATCGATGCGGCGGTGGACCTGCCCTTCGCCCTGCCGACCGCCGTCGCGGGCATTGCGCTGACCACGCTTTATGCGCCGAACGGCGTCTTCGGGGCGGTGCTGGCCCATCTGGGGCTGCAGATCGCCTACAGCCAGGCCGGCATCTGGCTGGCGCTGATCTTTGTCGGCCTGCCCTTCGTGGTGCGCACCGTCCAGCCCGTGATCGAGGAAATCGACCCCGAATGCGAGGAAGCTTCGGCCACGCTGGGCGCCTCGCGGCTGCGGACATTGCGCCGGGTGGTGCTGCCGGTGCTGGCGCCGGCCATGGCCACGGGCTTTGCGCTGTCGCTGGCGCGGGGGGTGGGGGAATACGGCTCGGTCATCTTTATCGCCGGCAACCTGCCCAAGCTGACCGAGATCGCCCCCCTGCTGATCGTCATCCGGCTGGAGGAATACGACTACGACGCCGCCGCCGCGATCGGCATCGCCATGCTGGCGGTCTCTTTCGCGATGCTTCTGCTGATCAATGCAACCCAGGTCTGGGCAAGACGGAGGATCGGACATGCCTGACATCCCTTACGCCGCCGACCGCGGCATCCCCCCTGCCGGAGGCTTCCTGATCGCCACCGCCTTCGGCACCTGCGGCCTGCTGGCGGGCCTGCTGCTGTGGCTGGCGGGCGCGGGCCTGTTGGCGGCGCTGCTGGCCTGGGCGCTGCTGCCCGCAGCCCTGCTGGGTGCGCTTTGGCTGGGTCTGCACATGGCCCGCCCCCCGCGTCCCAAGGCCGAGGTGCGCCATGTCTGACATCCTTGCCCATCCCGCCCGCACCGAAGCGCCGCTCATGCGCCTTGGCCTGACGCTGGTGGCGGTGGCGCTGGTCGCGCTGCTGCTGCTGGCGCCCCTGGCGGTGGTCTTTGCCGAGGCCCTGCGCGGCGGCATCGCCACCGCCTGGGACGCGCTGCGCCAGCCCGATGCCCGCGCCGCGATCCGGCTGACGCTGACGGTGGCCGCCCTGGCCGTGCCGCTGAACGCCATCGTCGGACTGGCCGCCGCCTGGGCCATCGCGCGCTTCGACTTTCGCGGCAAGGCGGTGCTGATCACGCTGATCGACCTGCCCTTCTCGGTCTCGCCGGTGGTGGCGGGGCTGGCGCTGGTGCTGCTCTACGGCGCGGGCGGGGTGTTCGGAGACTGGCTGAAGGCGCATGACCTGCGGATCGTCTTTGCCCTGCCGGGGCTGTTGCTGGCGACGCTGTTCATCACCTTCCCCTTCGTGGCCCGCGAACTGATCCCGGTGATGGCCGAACAGGGCCCGGCCGAGGAAGAGGCGGCGCTGACGCTGGGCGCCTCGGGGTGGCGGATGTTCCGCACCGTGACGCTGCCCAATGTCCGCTGGGCGCTGCTTTATGGCGTGCTGCTGTGCAATGCCCGCGCGATGGGCGAATTCGGCGCCGTGGCGGTGATCTCGGGCAAGATCCGCGGCCAGACCACCACCCTGCCGATCCTGATCGAGATGCTCTACAACGAATACCTGTCCGCCGCGGCCTTCACCCTTGCGGCGCTGCTGGCGGCCCTCGCGCTGGTGACGCTGGCGCTGAAATCCCTTCTTGAATGGCAGCACGCGGACCTTCTGGCCGCCACCCGCCGCCACTGATCCCCGGAGACCCCCATGCATATCGACATCGACGACATCGCGAAATCCTTCGGCGGCACGCAGGCGCTGTCGCCCGTCTCGCTCTCGGTTCCTTCGGGGGCGATGGTGGCGCTGCTGGGCCCGTCGGGATCCGGCAAGACGACGCTGCTGCGCATCATCGCGGGGCTGGAACAGCCCAGTTCAGGGCGGGTGCTGCTGGATGGCCAGGATGCCACCGGGCGCCCCGTCCAGCACCGCGGCGCGGGCTTCGTGTTCCAAAGCTACGCGCTGTTCCGCCACATGAGCGTGTTCGAGAACATCGCCTACGGCCTGCGCGCCCGCCCCCGCGCGACCCGCCCCGCGCCCCCCGAGATCGCCCGCCGCGTCGGCAAGTTGCTGGAGCTGATCCGCCTGCCCGACATCGCCGGGCGCTATCCGGCGCAGCTGTCGGGCGGGCAGCGCCAGCGGGTGGCGCTGGCGCGCGCCCTCGCGACCGAGCCGCGGATGCTGCTGCTGGACGAACCCTTCGGCGCCCTTGACGCCCAGGTCCGCAAGGAGCTGCGCGCCGGCCTGCGCGAGATCCACGATGCCACCGGCCTGACCACGATCTTCGTCACCCATGACCAGCACGAGGCCCTGAGCCTCGCGGACCGGGTGGTGGTCATGTCGATGGGCCGGATCGAGCAGATCGGCGCCCCGGCCGAACTGCGCGCCCGCCCCGCCACGCCCTTTGTCGCGGGCTTTCTGGAGGCGGGCGCCATGGGCTGATGCCCTGCGCGGCGAGGCCTACCAGCCCCCCCTACCAGGCACGGTGATAAAGCGCCTCGATCTCCGCGACCGATAGATCGACCGGGTTCCAGTCCAGCAGGCGGCGGATGCCATGGGCCTCGGCCGCCATCGCGGCCAGGTCGTTTTCGGGGACGCCATGGGCGCGCAGGCGCATATCCAGCCCCAGCCCTTCGCAGAAGGCACGCGCGCCGGCCTCGACCGTGGCGGGGCTGCTGCCGTCAAAGCCCAGGGCCGCGGCGATGCGGGCGGTCTTTTCCGGCACCGCCGGCTGGTTCACCGCCAGAACATGCGGGAAGATCAGCGCATTGGCGATGCCATGGGCCAGCTTGTGCCGGGTGCCCAGCGGATAGGACAGCGCATGTCCCGCCGTGGTGTTGACCGGCCCCAGGCAGACGCCGCCGTAGAAGGCCGCCAGCGCCAGACCGGCGCGCGCCTCGGCATCGCTGCCGTCCTCCACGGCGCGTTTCAGGAAGCGCCCGACCAGTTCGACCCCCTGCAGCGCATAGGCGTCGATCACCGGATGAGAGCGTTTCGACGTATAGGCCTCGGTGCAATGGGCCATGGCATCGACGCCGGTGGCGGCGGTGACGAAGCGCGGCACCGACATGGTCAGATCCGGGTCGATGATCGCCAGATCCGCCAGCATGTGCACGGATTCCGTGGCCACCTTGTTCAGCGTTTCGGGATCGGTGACCAGCGCGCGGGTGCCGACCTCGGAGCCCGTCCCGGCGGTGGTGGGGATCTGCACCAGACCCCGGCTGCGCCGCGGCGCCCGCTGCGGCCCGGAAATGTCCGACAGCTGCAGGTCGGTTCCCGCCATCACCGCCACCAGCTTGGCCAGATCCATCGCCGAGCCGCCGCCGAAACCGATCACCAGATCGGCCTCGCCCGCGGCGGCGACCGCCTGCATCAGGTTGGGGATGTCGGGTTCGGGCACCACCTGGCCGAAACAGGGAACGGCCCCCAGCCCCAGCAGATCCAGCCGCGCGGCATTGACGGCATCGGCCACCACGAAGGGACGGCTGTAGCCCTGGGCACGCACCCAGTCAGCCAGCGTCGCAAGCGTTCCGCTGCCAAAGCGCAGAACGGGGGGGCGCTGCATCTCCAGCGCATGGGTCAGATCGGTCATCCGGAATACTCCCTGCCAGGCAGGCCCGCTGGAGGGCGGTGAGGCACCCGAAGATGCCCGGGCCGGTTTCGCCGTGACTATGGCCGCCTGGGGCAGGCCCTGTCAATTGGTAAAACAACTTTGCCTGATTTCGTGGAATCCCCTCCGTTTCCAGCTGAATCAGCCGGATGCCGGGGGCCATCATTTTACCAATCTGGATATTGGTAAGATCATTCCGCACGGCGCAGGGGAATCGCCCCGCCCGACATGCGCAGCCCCTCTGACAGCTCCCGCGTCACCTCCAGCACCCGGGGCACGGCCTTTTCCAGGAACCCTTCCAACGTCCAGCGCTCTGCCCCCACCGTCGCCGAGACCGCCGCGACCGCCTGCCCCCGCGCGTCAAAGACCGGTGCCGCGACGGTGCGAAGGCCATAGGCGTTCTCGCCATCCGATACCGCCCAGCCACGGGCGCGGATCTCTGACAGGCGCGCCAGCAGGGCGTCGATATCGGTCACCGTGCGTTCCGACAGCTTGATGCGGTCGCTCATCTCAAGGGTGCGGCGCTGGATGTCCTCGGGCTCAAAGGCCAGGATCGCCTGGCCAAGGGCTGCGGCGTAGATGCCGGTGCGCACGCCAATGCGCCGCTCCAGCAGGCGCCCGCCCATATCACCCTGCACGCGCTCCATGTAGACCACATCGGCGCCATCCAGCATCCCCAGCGACGCCGCATCCGCCACGTCCTCCAGCAGGCCGATCAGCAGCGGCCGCGACAGGTCCCGCAACGAAAAATGCGACAGCGTGGTAAAGCCCAGCTCCAGACATTTCAGCGTCAGCCGAAAGCGGCGGGTCTTTGGCACTGGCGCAATATAGCCCTCTTCGCGCAGGGTGTGCAGCAGCCGGTAGGCGGTGCCACGGTCCAGCCCGGTGCGCTGCGCCACCTCGGAAATCGACAGTTCGAACTGGTCGGGGGTGAAACTGCGCAGCACGTTGAAGGCCTTCACCACCGACTGGACCGAGTTCTTCGGGTTCTCGGGCTTGCTGGCGCGCTTGGAATCAGGGGTCGTCATCGGGGCCTCGCATTCGTTCGGATTGCGAACATTTGATGGCAAAGGCTGAGGCTTGGCAAGCCCGTTCCCCGGCCCCCGGCAAAATCGCTTGTCCGGCCTGTGCGACGGCGGCGGCCCTTCCCGTGGTCAGAAAGAGCGAATACCCGTCAAATTTTCCAGTGACTTGCCGCATCTGCATCAGGCTTGGGGCGGGCCCTGCCTGCCTGCCCGTTGACCGTCCCCAAGCGGCCGTGGCGGTGAAACTTTGCTTGACGCATCCGGATCACTGTGCTTCCCATTGATCATTATAAGATCAAACGTTCGCTATCCGATCAAATTGAGATCGGGCGAACCGGCAGATCGGCGGGAGGACCCCGGCCGGCCCCGACTGGAGGGCGGGTCGACCGGGATCGCCGATCTTCCCAACCGGGGAGGGCGCGCAGCGACGCCCACCCTTTACCGGGGCCGCCCACGGCCCCAGCAGTGGAGGAGCACTGATGACCACCAAGACCCTGACCCGCACCCTTGTCGCCGCCGGCCTCGGCCTGGCGCTGAGCGGCACCGCGGCCCTGGCGGCCCAGACCGTCAAGATCGGCGCCCAGGAACCGGGCGGCAGCTTTTACACCTATGCGGCGACGTTCTCGAAGCTGCTGGATGACAACAAGGCCGCCAACATGAAGGCCGAGATCATTCCCCGCGGCGGCGCCTTCGGCAACCCGACCGCCGTGGATCGCGGCATGGCCGATTTCGGCTTTACCACCTCGAACACCGCGGTCTGGGCCAAGGACGGCCTGGAAGCGGTCTACAAGGGCAAGAAGGCCGACAACATCCGCCAGGTCACCAGCCGGATGCAGACCGCCTATACCCTGGTCATCGCGCGCAAGAAATTCGTCGACGAACACAACATCAAGACCGTCGCCGACCTGTTCAAGGCGGGTGTCGATCCCAAGATCGGCCTGAAACCCACCGGCAGCCAGGTGCCGATCATCGCTGACTTCCTGTTCCAGGCCGAAGGCACCAGCCTGGAGGACCTGCGCAAGAAGGGCGAGATCACCCAGGCGTCCTCGGGGCAGCTCAGCTCGATGCTGACCGACGGGCGTATCGACGTCTATATCGAGAACGCCCCCGCCGGACAGGCGACCGTGACCGAGATGACGCTGACCAACGACATGGTCTTCGTGCCCTTCACCCAGGCCGACATGGAGGCGCTGGCCAAGCAAGGCATGCCCGAAGGCACCATGCCCGCGAACAGCTTCCGCGGCCAGGACGCGCCCTATGTCACCCCGGTCAGCTACACCATGCTGATCGCCGGCAAGGACGTGCCCGATGACGAGGTCTACAATTTCCTGAAGACCCTCGTCGACAACAAGACCTACATCGGCGAGACCCACGCCCCCCTGGCGGCCTGGGATCCGAAAGAGGGCTGCCACGTCGATGCGGGCTCGCCGCCGCTGCACCCCGGCGCCAAGCGCCTGTGCGAGGAGCTGGGCGCGATCAACTGATCCCGCCTGCCTGACGGCCCCTTCCCCCCGGGGCCGCCTATGGCGCGCGCGTCCATCCCGCGCGCGCCCCCCGCCTCGCGCCGCACGGTCCGGCGCGCCGGACGCGGCCTGCGTCCCGATCCAGATCACAGCTCAAGGGGTCTTCCGATGATCACCTATCCCAAGTTCCATCGCCTGCTGCTGGTGGCGCTGTCACTGCTGTACTTCGCCTTCCTGCTCAAGCAGTTCTTCTGGCCCGATCCGCCGATGCTGGCGATCCCGGTGCATGTGTTCTCGGCCATGGCGCTGACGGTGATGCTGATGCCGATCCGCCCTGCCGGAACCACGGCACGCAACCTGGTGCGCGGGCTGGAAATCGTCATGGTGGTGGCCTGCCTGCTGATGGCCGCGCATTACGTGGTGAACCTTGACCGGATGCAGACCCGCCTGCCCTACCTTGACGAGGTGTTCGCCGTCGACAAGCTGGTCTTCGTGCTGGGCACGGTGATCCTTTTCGAATGCGTCCGCCGCTCGGTCGGCTGGAGCCTGCTGATCATGATCGCGGTCTTCCTGGCCTATGCCGCCTTCGGCTATCTGGTGCCGGGTCCGCTGGGCTTTTCCGGCTTCAACCTGTCGGAACTGACCGACATCATGAGCATGAACACCGACGGGCTGTTCGGCGTGACCTCCTCGACCTCGATCAACTTCGTCTTCTATTTCATCATGTTCGGCGCGATCTTCGCGGCGACAGGGGGCGGGCAGCTGTTCATCGACATCGCGATGATGGCGGCGGGCCGGCTGACCGGGGGGGCGGCGAAATCGGCGCTGATCGGGTCGGCGCTGTTCGGCACGATCTCGGGCTCGGCTGTGTCGAACGTGGCGGCGGTGGGGGTGCTGACGATCCCGCTGATGCGCCGCGCGGGCTATACCGGCGAAGAGGCCGCCGCGACCGAGGCCATCGGATCGACCGGCGGCCAGCTGATGCCGCCCGTCATGGGGATCGCGGCCTTTGTGATGGCCGACCTGATGGGCATCCCCTACACGCGCATCGCGCTGGCGGGCATCATCCCGGCGCTGGCGTTCTACGGCGCGCTGTTCCTGATCGTCGACCTGCGGGCGCGCAAGACCGGCGCGGGATCGGTGCAGATCGACACCCGCAAGATGATCGCGCCCCTGCGCCCGCGCCTGCACCTGCTGGTGGGGCCGCTGCTGCTGCTGTTCATGCTGTTCGCGGGCTTCTCGGCGCCGTTCTCGGCCTTCTATGCCTCGCTCGCGGCGCTGGTCGCACCGCTTTTGCGCAAGACCACGCGCTATTCCCTGCGCAAGCTCTACGAGATCGCGCTGGAAGTGCCCCAGCAGATGGCCATCCTGTCGATCCCCCTTTGCGCCATCGGCATCATCATGGCCTCGGCCACGCAATCGAACCTGGCGCTGAAATTCGTCACCGGGCTGACGGTGCTGGGCGGCGGCAACCTGTATCTGTCGCTGATCCTGATCGTCATCGGCTGCCTGATCATGGGCATGGGCCTGCCGACGGTCGCGGCCTATATCATCGGCTCGGTCATGTTCGTGCCGGCGCTTGTCGACATGGGCATCGACCGGCTGGCGGCGAACTTCTTCGTGATGTTCTTCTGCGTGCTCTCGATGGTGACGCCACCGGTGGCGCTGGCCTCGTTCGCGGCCTCAGGGGTGGCGCAGTCCAATACCATGAAGACCGCGATGCTGGCCACCGGCATGGGCGCCGTCAGCTTCCTGATCCCCTTCGGCTTCGTCAACGACCCGGTGATCCTGTGGAGCGGCCCGCTCTCGCATATCCTGCTGGCCTTCTTCGGCATGATGTGCGCCACCGCCGCCTGGGCTGCCTTCATCCAGGCCTACATGCACCAGAACCTGGCGCTGCCCGAACGGCTGATCTTCCTTGGCATCTGCCTGGGCATCGTCCTGTTCAAGAGCCTGACACCGGTGTGGATCCTGCTGCTGGTGGCGTTCTGGGCCATGATGGTGTGGTGCTTCGTGATCCGCGCCCGGATCTTTGGCGACAATTCCAGGGCCAAGCAGGGCCAGACCGCCCGGATGGAGGTCGACGACCTTCTGCGCCAGCGCGCCCAGGCCGCCGCCCTGCACGGCGAATGATGACCCTCCCCGGGGGGCCATCACCGGCCCCCCGCGCCTTCCAGAGGACCTGAGATGACCCAAGACACCGACCTGAGCCTGCCCCATGACGGCCGCCTGCGCCCCCACCCCGATCTGAGCGGCGCGAGCACGGCCCTGATCCCCTCGGACTGCGTGCAGAACCATGCCGCCAACCTGATGCAACTGCCCGGCGGCGACATCGCCTGCACCTGGTTCGGCGGCACCCAGGAAGGCATTGCCGATATCTCGATCTGGTTCTCGCGGCTGGGCAAGGACGGCTGGGGCCCGGCGCAGAAGCTGTCGGATGACCCCACCCGGTCCGAGCAGAACCCGATCCTGTTTCCCGCCCCCGACGGCCGGCTGTGGCTGATCTGGACGGCGCAGTTCAGCGGCCGTCAGGACACCTCGCTGGTGCGTTACCGGATCTCGGACGACAACGGCGCCAGCTGGGGCCCCATCGCCGAGCTGCTGGAGGACCCCGGCACCTTCGTGCGCCAGCCGGTGATCGTGCGCGAGGACGGCGCCTGGCTGCTGCCGGTCTTCCTGTGCCGCACCGAACCCGGCATCGCCTGGGTCGGCAACGACGACACCGCCGCCGTCAAGATCAGCCAGGACCAGGGCCAAAGCTGGCGCCATGTCGATGTGCCCGACAGCCTGGGCGCGGTGCACATGAACATCGTGGCCCTGGGCGGGGCGCGCTATGCTGCGTTCTTCCGCTCTCGCTGGGCGGATCACGTGCGGGTCAGCTATTCCGAGGACGGAGGCGAAAGCTGGTCTGCGGTGCGCGATCTGGACCTGCCCAACAACAATTCCTCGATCCAGGTGACGGCGCTGCGCGACGGGCGGCTGGCGATGGTGATGAACTGGTCAAGCCGGGAAAACGCCGCCGAACGCCGCCTGTCGCTTTATGACGAGATCGAGGATGACGAGGCCGGTGTCTCGGTCGATCCGACCACGATCACCGACCGGCCGACGGCCTTCTGGGGGGCGCCGCGGGCGCCGATGACGCTGGTGATCTCCTCCGATCAGGGGAAAAGCTGGCCGGTGTGGCTGGATCTGGAGCTGGGCGACGGCTTCTGCCTGTCGAACAATTCGAAGGACTCGCTGAACCGGGAACTGTCCTATCCCTCCATCATCGAGGCCGAGGATGGCCGCCTGCACGTCGCCTACACCTGGTTCCGCCGCGCCATCAAGCATCTGAGCCTGCCATGCCCGAAGTGACCCTTGCCGCCCTGCTGCTGCAGGCCCGCGACGGCACGCCCGTGCCGCCCGCCCTCTGGCCCGCCACCGCCGCCGAAGCCGAGGCCGTGCAATGGCAACAGGTGGCGCAGCGGGGCCTTGGCGGCTTCAAGGTGGCGCGGGTTGGCGATGGCCCGGGCAGCTGGGGCGCGATCCTTGCGGACGACGTCCATGCCGCCCCCGCCTGCATTCCCACCGACACCCCCCTGCGCGCCGAAGTCGAGGTGGGTTTCCTGCTGGGCCGCGACCTGCCCGCGGGCATGACGCACAGCCGCCGCGACATCATCGACGCCCTCGCCGGCGCCTTCCTCGCGGTCGAGCTTCTGGCCCGCCGTCTGGCGCCTTCGCAGGCGCCGCATCTGGCGCTGGCCGACCGGCTGGGCAATCACGCGATGATCCACGGGGCCCTGCAGCCCGCCGATGCCTTCCTGCGCGATACCCCCTGCGACGCCCGACTGACCATCGACGGCCAGAACGTGGTGAACGGCCCCCTGCCGCATCCCTCGGGTCGCGATCCGCTGGCGCCGCTGGTCTGGCTGGTGGGCCATCTGGGGGCGCAGGGCCACGGGCTGCGCGCGGGGACAAGGATCATCACCGGCGCCTTCGGCGGCGCCCATGACGCCCCCCCCGGCGCCCGGATCGAGGCCGCCATCGCGGGCCTTGGCCAGCTGCAGCTGGATCTGGGCACCCCCTCGCGGGAGCGCGCCCATGGCTGAGCGTCGCCCCGTCACCCTGCCCGGACGGGTGCTGCTGACCGGCGTCAGCTCGGGCATCGGGGCGGCCACCGCGCTGCACCTGCTGGAGGCGGGCTGGCATGTCACCGGCCTCAGCCGCCGGGCGCCCGAACTGGCGCATGAGCGGCTGGACTGGCACGGCGTCGACATCGCGAACGAGGCCGCGCTGGCGCAGGTGCTGGACACCCTCGCCCCCGTCGATGCCATCGTCCATGCGGCAGGCATCCTGCGCCCCGGCACGATCGAGACGCTGGACCGGCGCGATGGCTGGCAGATGTGGCGCCTGCATGTCGATGCCGCGACCCAGATCGTCGCGCATCTGGCCCCCACCCTGCCTGCGGGCGGGCGCGTCGTTCTGGTGGGCAGCCGCACCGCCGCCGGATCCCCCGGTCGCAGCCAGTATGCCGCCGGAAAGGCCGCGCTTTTGGCCATGGCGCGCTCCTGGGCGGCGGAACTGGTGCAGGACCGGATCTGCGTCAACGTGGTGGCGCCCGGTGCCACCGATACCCCCATGCTCTCGGCGCCCGAACGCGCCGGGCTTGCCCCGAAAACGCCGCCCATGGGCCGGTTCGTCGACCCGCGCGAGGTCGCGCGGACCATCGGCTTCCTGCTCTCGGATGCGGTGCCCAGCCTGACCGGCCAGCAGATCACGCTCTGCGCCGGTGCCTCTCTCTGAGCCCTCCCGCCCTGACCTTAAGGAGTATCCTCATGCGTAATGCCCATGTCGCCCTGGTGACCTGCTTCAACGAGGACGAGACCGTCAACTATGCCGCCACCCGCGCCCAGGCCCGCCGCCAGGTCGAGGCCGGGAACGACCTGATGGTCTGCGGCACCAACGGCGATTTCACCGCCCTGACCCAGGCCGAAAAGATCCGCCTGTGCGAAGAGGTCATGGACGAGGCCGCAGGCCGCGTGAAGGTGATCGCCAATATCGGCTGCCCCGCCACCTTCGAAACCCTGCAACTGGCGCGCGCCGTCGACGGGCTGGGGCTGCATGGCATCGCCGTCGTCACCCCCTATTTCATCGCCTGCACCCAGGACGGGCTGATCCGCCATTTCAGCACCGTCGCGGATGCGCTGACCACCCCCGTCTACCTTTACGACATCCCCGCCCGCACTCAGAACCATATCGAGCCCGCCACCTGCGAGACCCTGGCCCGCCATGGCAACATCGCCGGGATCAAGGATTCCGGCGGCGCCATGGAAACCGTGCTGGACTACCTTGAGGTCGCCCGCCGCGTCCCCGGTTTCGAGGTCTACTGCGCCCCCGATCACCTGGTCCTGTGGGGCCTGCAGCAGGGCTGCGCCGGGGTGGTCTCGGGGCTGGGCAATGTCGCGCCGCAGCTGCTGGCCGCGATCATCAAGGGCTTCAACAGCGGCGATCTGGCGGCGGCGGAAGAGGCACAGAAGGCCTTTGCCGGGCTGCGGGGCGATCTTTACGCCCTGGGCTTCCCGCCGGCGCTGGTCAAGCGCGCGCTTTACATGAACGATCCCTCGGTCGGGCTGTCGCGCCAGCCCGCGCTGCTGCCCACCCCCGAGCAGGACCGGGCGGTGAAAGAGATCCTCGCCCTGCGCGGGCTGCTGGAATATGCGGGCCTGTAAGCGCCCCCGACGGACAGAAGGAACCAGATGATGACCGACCAACCGATCCTGATCACCATGGGCGACCCCTCGGGCGTGGGCGCCGAAGTGACCGTCAAGGCCATGGCCACCCTCACCCCCGAGGCCCGCGCGCGCTATGCGGTGGTGGGCGATCCCGACACACTGGCGCGCGCCTGCCGGGCCTGCGACGTCACGCTGGCGTTCTCGGACGGGCCGTCGAACGATGCGCTGCAGGTGATCGACGTGCCGGTGCCGGGCCTGCCGGGCCGGTTTGGCGAACTGTCGGATGCCTGCGGCGAAGCCAGCTTTCGCTACATCGAACGCGCCGTGGCGCTGTGCCTTGAGGGGCGCGCCAAGGGTATCGTGACCGCCCCCATCAACAAGGCCGCGCTGAATTCCGCGGGGCACCATTATGACGGGCACACCGGGATGCTGGCGCATCTGACGGGCTCGAAAAGCTCGTGGATGCTGCTGGCGTCGCCGACGCTGAATGTGCTGCATGTCTCGACCCATGTGTCGCTGAAGACCGCCATCGACCGCGCCACCCCCGAGCGCGTGCTGGAGACCATCCGCGTGGGCCATCGCCACCTGAAGCGGATGGGGATCGAAAATCCCCGCATCGCGGTCGCGGGCATCAACCCCCATTGCGGCGAGGGCGGCCTGTTCGGGTCCGAGGACGATCTGCAGATCGCCCCCGCCGTCGCCATGGCAAAGGCCGAGGGGCTGAACGTGCAGGGGCCGATCCCGCCCGACACCGTCTATGCCCGCGCCAATGGTGGCGCCTTCGATCTGGTGATCGCCCAGTACCATGATCAGGGCCATATCCCGATCAAGCTGATCGCCTTCGACACCGCGGTGAACTGTTCGCTGGGGCTGCCGATCGACCGCTGTTCCGTCGATCACGGCACCGCCTTCGACATCGCGGGCACCGGCCGCGCGAACCATGTCAACATGCTGGCGGCAATGGATTACGCGGGCCTTCTGGCCGCCGGCCGCTGAGGCCGCTACCGGGGGCCGGGCAGCGCCAGATCCAGCAGCCCGTCCCCGAACAACCGGCCCCGCGCGCCCTGCAGATGGGCGCGCATCCGGGCGCCGGCGCGCGCGCCATCGCCCTCGCGGATCGCCTGCAGGATCTGGCGGTGTTCCTCCAGCACATGGGCCAGTGCGCGCGCGCCATCGGTCATCAGCGCATCGCCATGCAGCGCCATGCCGACATGGACATGATCGCGCAGCGCGTTCAGCGAGGCCTCGAAATAGGGGTTGTTGGCCGCCCGGGCGATCTGCAGGTGAAAGGCGAAATCGGCGTCCTCGGAATGCTGGCGGTTGCCGGTGGCGGCCTGCATCTGCGCTAGCGCGTCCTCCAGCGCGGCAAGGCTTGCGGCATTGCGGCGGGTGGCGGCGGCTTCGGCGGCGGCGCCCTCGATCGCCAGACGGAATTCGTAGCAGCGCTGGATGTCGGCCAGGGTCTCGATCCGGGCAAAGCCCACGGGGCCGCCCGAGGCGGCACGGACGAAATTCCCCGCCCCCTGACGCGCCTGGATCAGCCCCTCGGCGCGCAGCCGCTCCAGCGCGCTGCGCAGCACCGGCCGCGAGACGCCGAATTCCTGCGCCAGCCGGGTTTCCGGCGGCAGCCGCTGATCTGTGCGGTATTCGCCGCTGGCGATGCGGCTGAAGATCGCGTTGTAGACGCCTTCGGCCAGCGGGCGCCGGGGCCGGTCGCCCGCCATCAGGCGACCAGCCGCGCAGCCAGCGTGTGCAGCGTGTCGGGCGCGCCGAAGCCGCCTGATTTCGTCACCAGCATCAGCCCCTCGGGGCCGTTCAGCGCGCGAGAGACCGGCAGCCCGGGCAGCGCCTCGCCCAGGACCTCGACCATGGAACAGCCCAGCTGCGCCAGGATCGCGCCGCCGGTTTCGCCGCCGCAGGCCAGAAGGGTGCGCGGCGCCGTGGCGCGGATCCGCTGCGCGACCGAGGCCGCAAAGGCCCGCGCCGCCTGATCGCCCGCGACCTCGGGCAGGCCGGGGGTCATCTGGATCACCTCGGCCGGGACAAGGGGGGCATCGGGCAGCATGTCCAGCGCCCCGTTCGGCGCCAGCAGCGGCGCAAAGCCCTGCAACTGCGCCATGGTGATCGGATCGCGCGACCCGATGGCGAAGATCGCCGGGCCCGGCAGCGCGGGCGCAGGCGCGGGCGCGGTTTCCGCCAGCCGGCAGGCCAGCGCCAGCGACAGCCCCGCCGCCCCCACAAACAGCATCCCCGGCGCCGCCTGTGCCACCCGCGCGCTCAGCTGCGTCTGGGTTTCCGCATCCGGCGTCTCGGCCCCCGGCAGCGGCACCGCATCGGCCACCGAGCGCGGCTGCGCCACGCCCGTGCCCTGCAACAGGCCATCCTTGACGATCCGCCCCATGTCCGGGATCGCCGGACACAGCAACATCGGCTGATCCGGGCGCCGCATCGCCAGCGTTTCCGCCACCGGATGGCCCTTCAGACGGCTGTCGATCTTCTTCATCCAGAAGGCCCCCGCGGTCGAGGGATGCGCCGCCAGCACATCGGCCACGGCCCGGACCCGGGCGGCGGCCTCGGCTTCAGGGATCTCGCGCGAGCCGGTCGAGACCGCCAGCACATCCGCGCCCTGGTCCAGCGCCTCCGCCAGCCGCTCGGGCGCCAGCACGCACAGCGTCCGCAGCCCGCGCGCCGCGAACATCACCGAGGAATCGAGGGCGCCGGTCAGGT
This sequence comes from Pseudooceanicola sp. NS-SX9, assembly GCF_057380705.1. Classification (NCBI taxonomy): domain Bacteria; kingdom Pseudomonadati; phylum Pseudomonadota; class Alphaproteobacteria; order Rhodobacterales; family Paracoccaceae; genus Pseudooceanicola; species Pseudooceanicola sp. NS-SX9. Next base: position 153,394 of record NZ_JBXXRN010000003.1, read on the forward strand.
CATCGGCAATCAGCACGGCTTTCATCTGGGGATCCTTGCATGAAGACGCGATGATTTTACCAATCCAGATTGGTAAGACAAGTGAATTGAACAAATGCCGGAAACAGAATGTGGAAACGTTTCCATTTTTCCTTTTGACACGCCACGCACTGCCCGCCTAGCAATGTAGAAACGTTTCCACACCGTTTCAGGAAACGTCAGGAGGAGAAAATCATGAAAGCTGCGCGGATGAACCGCCTGTTTGCCCCGTCGGGCAACTGCTTTGACGTGGCCATCGACCATGGCATGTTCAACGAGGAAAGCTTCCTCGGCGGGATCGAGGACATGCATTCGGCCATCGACATCGTGGCCAGGGCCGCCCCCGATGCGATCCAGCTGCCGCCCGGCACCGCGCCGATCCTGCAGGCCCGCCCCGGCAAGGACCGCCCCGCGCTGGTGCTGCGCACCGACATCGCCAATGTCTACGGCACGCCGCTGCCCGACGTGCTGTTCTCGGAGGTGATCGACAAGCCGGTGGAACAGGCCGTGCGCCTCGATGCCGCCTGCGTCGTCGTCAACCTGCTGATGCTGCCCGGCGAACCCGAGGTCTACCGCGCCTGCATCCGCAACATCAACGCGCTGAAACATGTCTGCGACCAGGCCTCGATGCCGCTGATGGTGGAACCGCTGGTGATGCAGGACAATGCCAAGGGCGGCTACATGGTCGACGGCGACCTGTCGAAGATCATCCCCCTGGTCCGTCAGGCGGTGGAACTGGGCGCCGACATCATCAAGGCCGACCCCTGCACCGATCCGAGCGAATACCATCGCGTCATCCAGATCGCCCAGGGCATCCCGGTGCTGGTGCGCGGCGGCGGCAAGGTCTCGGACCGGGAAATCCTGTCGCGGACGCGGGTGCTGATGGATCAGGGCGCGCGCGGCATCGTCTATGGCCGCAACGTCATCCACCATGCCAACCCCGGCGCCATCACCCGCGCCCTGATGGCCATCGTCCACGACAATGCCAGCGTCGAAGACGCCCTGGCGATGGTGGAATGACGCCATGAAGACGATCCGTTTCGGCATCATCGGCTGCGGCCTCATGGGGCGGGAATTCGCCTCGGCGGCAGCGCGCTGGATGCACCTGTCCGACAGCCGCGCCCGGCCCCAGATCGTCGCCGTCTGCGACACCAACGAAAGCCTGCTGGGCTGGTACCGCGACAATCTGGGCACCGTCACGCAATGCACCACCGACTACCGAGAGTTGCTGGCCAACCCCGAGGTCGATGCCGTCTACTGCGCGGTGCCGCATGTGCTGCACGAGGACCTCTATCCGCAGATCCTGGCGGCGGGAAAGCACCTGCTGGGCGAAAAGCCCTTCGGCATGGACCGCGCGCAGAACGACGCCATCCTGAAGGCCATCGCCGCGCGCCCCGACCTGCTGGTGCGCTGCTCGTCCGAGATGCCCTTCTATCCCGGCGCGCAGAAGGTCATCGACTTTGTGCGCTCGGGCGCAACGGGCCCCCTGCTGGAGGTCGAATCCGCCTTCCTGCACAGCTCGGACATCAATCCCGACAAGCCGATCAACTGGAAACGGATGGTGGGCGTCAACGGCGCATATGGCTGCATGGGCGATCTGGGGATGCATGTCTGCCACGTGCCGCTGCGGCTGGGCTGGCGTCCGGCCTCGGTGCAGGCAAGCCTCGTGAAGCGCGTCACCACCCGCCCCGATGCCACCGGCGCCCGCGTCCCCTGCGAGACCTGGGACAATGCCACCATCACCGGCATGGTCGAGGACGAGGGCGGCCGCTTCCCGCTGGTGATGAAGACCTGGCGCATCGCGCCGGGCGAAAGCAACACCTGGTCGCTGAAGGTGCTGGGGATGCAGGGCTCGGCCTTCTTCAGCACCAAGAACCCCCGGCAGTGGCAGTTCATGCGCTACACCCCCGGCGGCAGCCAGTGCTGGCAGGTCGAGGATCTGGGCTATACCCCGCTGTTCCCCACCATCACCGGCGGCATCTTCGAATTCGGCTTCACCGATGCGATCCAGCAGATGTGGGCGGCCTTCGTCGATGAACTGGCAGGCGGCGATGCCCGCGGTTTCACCTGTGCCACCCCGCAGGAGGCCGCCCAGCATCACGCGCTGATGACCGCCGCGCTGCAATCGGGTCAGGAGGGCACGGTGGTTCCCGTCGCCTATCCCGCATGAAGCGCTCGCAGATCAACGCGGCCGTCACCCGCGCCGAGGCGATGATCGCCCGGCACGGCTGGGCGCTGCCCGACTGGGCCGGCTGGCGGGCCGAGGATCACCGCGCCCGCCCGGCCCTGGCCGGATGGCTGGCCGAGCGCCAGCTGGGCTGGGACGTGACCGACTTTGGCGCGGGGGATTTCCCGCGCCGGGGCCTGACGCTGCTGTGCCTGCGCAACGGCAAGCCCGGCACCCCCGGCGAACGGCCCTATGCGGAAAAGCTGCTGTTCGTCGATCCCGATCAGGAAACCCCCTTCCACGCCCACAAGATGAAGCTGGAGGACATCATCGTCCGGGGCGGCGGCACGCTGTGCCTGGAATTCACCGATCAGGGCCATGTGGGCGATGATCCGTTACCCGATCACGTCCGCATCGACGGCGCCCCGCATCCGCTTCTGGGGCAGGTCCACCGCCTGCACGCCGGGCAAAGCATCACCGTGCCGCGCGGCGTCCAGCACCGCTTCTGGGGCGAGGGCGCGCCGGTCTTCGTGGCCGAGGTCAGCCAGAGCAATGACGACATGGGCGACAACTACTTCCTCGAGGCGCCCGACCGCTTTGCCGCCATCGAGGAGGACGAACCGCCCCACCGCCTGCTGTGGAACGAGGTCCGGCCATGACGGCGCGCCGTGGCATTGCCTGTGCGGGGAACTGGATCCTCGACATCGTGCACGACATCCCCGCCTGGCCCGCGAAATCCGATCTGGTGCGGATTTCCCGGCAGACAGCGGGTCTGGGCGGGGGGGCGGCCAATGTCTCGGCCGACCTCAGGGCGATGGGGGTCGATTATCCGGTGGTGCCGCTGGGCGCCATCGGCGACGACGGCCATGGCCGCACGATCCTGGATCTGTGCCACCGCGCCGGTCTGGCGACGCAGGGGCTGGTGCGGGTGCCGGGGCGGGCCTCGGGGCATACCCATGTGATGAACGTGCCGGGCGACAGCCGGACGTTCTTTTACGAACCCGGCGCCAATGACGGCTTTGGCCCCGGGGATGTCGATCTGGCGGCGCTGGCGGCGCAGCGGCTGCGGATCTTCTATCTGGGCTACCTGAACCTGCTGCCGGGGCTGGACCGGATGGGGCCCGCGGGGCGGCCGCTGGCCCATGACCTGCTGACGGGCGCCCGGGCGGCCGGAATGCTGTGCTGCGTCGATCTTGTCTCGTCCAGCGCGCCGGATTACCGCGCCGTCGTGCTGGGCACGCTGCCGGCCATCGACGTGCTGCTGCTGAACGAGGTCGAGGCCGCCCGCGCCACCGGCCAGCCGCCCATCGCGCCCGACGATGCAGCGGGGCTGGAACGCGCGGCCCGCGCCATGGCTGCAGGCGGCGTGCGCCGCGCCGTGGTGCTGCACACGACAGATCTGGTGCTGTGGCTTGAGGGCGGCCAGTGCCAGCACTGGCCCGTTGCCCGGGTCGATCCCGCCTGCATCGTCAGCCCCGTGGGCGCGGGCGATGCCTTTGCCGCCGGTGTCCTGCACGGGCTGCACGAAGATTTCCCCGCCGCCGATTGCGTGCGGCTGGGATGTGCCGTGGCGGCACAGTCGCTTGGAGGAGCGACCGCCACGGATGCGATCCCCGATCTGGGGACGCTTGGCCGGATGCTTCCGTTCCTGGAGGCCCGGGCCTGAACCACCAACGGTTCGATCAAGGGGGAGGAGAACCCGATGACCACCACCATCACCCGCCGCGCGGGTCTGGGCCTTGCGGCCCTTCTGGGCGTATCGCTGCTGTCCGGCCCGGCGCTGGCGCAGGAACAGCCCGTCATTGCCAGCATCGTCTTCATGGGCGACCAGTTCATGACTTCGCTGCAAAAGGGCATCCGCACCACCGCCGGCGCCAATGACGCCAAGGTGCTGGAACTGAACGTCGACGGCGATCTGGCACGCGAAGCCCAGAGTATCGACACCTATATTTCCCGCGGCGTCGACGCCATCGTCATCGCGCCGCTGTCGGCCAAGAACTCGGAACCGGCGCTGAAACGCGCCAAGGCCGCGGGCATCAAGATCGTGGCGCTGAACGGCGGGCTTGCCGATCCCGGCATCGCGGATGCGACCTTCAGCACCGAAAGCCACGACCTGGGCGCCTCGACCGGCACGGCGGCGGGCCAGTTCATCAACGAGAAACTGGGCGGCAAGGCCACCGTCGGCATCCTGGCCTTCCAGTCGCTGCTGCCCGAACAATCCGACGCCCGCACCGGTGGCTTCAGGCAGGCCGCCGCCGCCACCGGCGCCCAGTTGGACGTGGTCAGCGCCCAGGATGCCTGGCTGCCCGAAAAGGCCGTGCAGGTCGCCACCGACATGCTGACCGCCAACCCCGGCATCAACGTGATCTTTGCCGCCAACGAAGGCGGCACCGTCGGCGCCATGCAGGCGGTGCGCAATGCCGGCAAGGCGGGCAAGGTCTTTGTCTTCGGCATCGACGGCTCGGAACAGCTGGCGCGCGGGCTGATGTCTTCGGATGACGTGCTGCAGGCCACCACCGCCCAGGACGGCCCCACCATGGGCACCGAAGGCGCGCAGGCGGCGCTGGACCTGCTGGCCGGCAAGCCGGTGCAGGAACAGAACACCGTGCCCGCCATCCTGCTGCAACGCGGCGACAAGGACGGCATCCTGTCCTACGTCGCCACGCTCAGGAACTGAGCCCCCCTTACCGCTGTCCCCGTCCGGGTGCGCCCTGCGCCCGGGCGGCATCTGCAATGGCGGCCCCGGCCGCCTGACAGGGAGCCCCCCCTATGAGCCAACTGGAATTTCACGACCTGACAAGGCATTACGGCCCCGTCAAGGCGCTGGACGGCTTTACCCACCGGTTCGAATCCGGTCAGGTCCATGCGCTGATCGGCAAGAACGGATCCGGCAAGAGCACCTTCATCAAGATGCTGTCCGGCGCCCTGCGCCCGACCCGAGGCCGCATCTGCATCGACGGCACGGAACTGGCGTTCTCGGGGCCGCGCGATGCGATGGCCGCAGGCGTCGTCACCGTCTATCAGGAAATGTCGCTGGTCCCCGACCTGAGCGTGGCCGAGAACCTCTTTCTGGGGCGGCTGCCGAAACGCGGACCCTTCTGCGACTGGAAGGCCCTTCATGCCCGCGCCCGCACCCTGCTGGAAGAGATCGGCGCCACCGACATCGACCCCCGCAGCCTGGTGCGCGACCTCTCGGTCGGCCGCCAGCAGGTGGTCGAGATCGCCAAGGGCATGAGCCTGAACCCAAAGGTGCTGCTGCTGGACGAGCCGACCTCGGCGCTGGCGCAGGCCGAGGTGGCGCGCCTGTTCCAGCTGATCGACCGGCTGCGCGCCCGGGGCGTCACGATCATCTACATCTCGCACCGCTTGTCGGAACTGCCGCAGATCGCCCAGACCGTGACCGCCATCCGCGACGGCCGCTTCGTGGGTTCCGTCCCCATCGAGGAGGCCACCCCCGAGGTCATCCTGACGCTGATGTTCGGACCGATCCCGCCGCTGGACCGGCCGCTGCGGCCGATCCCCGACGATCCGGTGCTGCAGCTGCGCAACCTCGCCCTCGCCCCCTGGCTGAGCGACGTCAGCCTGACCCTGCACCGCGGCGAGGTCCTGGGCATCGCCGGGATGCTGGGATCGGGGCGCACGGAACTGCTGCACGCCCTCTTTGGTGCCCGGCCCTTTGATGCCGGAGAGCTGATCGTCAACGGCACCCGCTACGCGCGCCCGACCATCCCCGCCATGAAGGCCGCCGGGATGGGCTATGCCTCCGAGGACCGCAAGGCCGCGGGGCTGGTGCAGGTGCTCTCCAGCCATGCGAACCTGTGCCTGGCGGGCCAGCGGCGCATCGCGCCCTCGGGCTGGACCTCGCTCAGGCGCGAAAGGCCGCATGTCGACCGCCAGATCCGCCAGCTGCAGATCAAGGCCGGCGATCCGGGCCTGCCGGTGTCGTCGCTGTCGGGGGGCAACCAGCAGAAGATCGTCGTCGGGGGCTGGCTGAACAACGCCCCCGAGATCCTGCTGTTCGACGAACCCGGCCGCGGCGTCGACGTGCAGGCCAAGCACCAGATCTACCAGATCATCTGGGAAATGGCCGAACGCGGCCTGTCCTCGATCGTCGTCTCGACCGAGCTTGAGGACCTGACCGAGTGCTGCGACCGCATCCTGGTGCTGCGCGACGGCCGGATCACCGAAAGCTTCCGCAACCACGACCTGGACCCCCGCACCCTTTATGCCGCCTGCATGACGGCCGACCCTGATCAGGGCCAGACCCAATCCCAGAGGATCAACTGATGTCCCAGACCGCTTCTGCCACCGCCCGGATGCCTGTGCGCGGCCCGAACCCTGGCGCGCTGCTGCGCCGCAATTCCATGCTGGTGATCCTGGCGGTGCTCTACGTCATCGTCTCGGTCACGGCGCATGGCTTTCTGACCATCGACAACCAGCTGAACATCCTGCGCAACATCGCCGTGCCCGGGATCATCGCCTGCGGCATGGCGCTGGTGATCATCGTCGGCGAAATCGACCTGTCGGTGGGATCCATGGTGGCGCTGGCCTCGTGCCTGACCGCCTGGCTGGTGCGCACCCTGTCGGGCAATGCCTTTGAACCGGGGCCCGGCGTCGTGGCCCTGGCAATCGCCGCAACGCTGGTCTTTGCGGTGGCCATGGGCGCGCTCAGCGGCGTGCTGCGCCACCGCATCGGGGTGCCCACCTTCATCACCTCGCTTGCCATGATGGCGACCCTGGCGGGGCTGGCGAACCTGATCACCAACGGCTCGGCGATCGAGGCCTTCCCCTCGTGGTACTACCTGATCGGCAGCGGCCGGCTGCTGGGCGTGCCGGTGCCGGTCTTCCTGCTGGCTGCCGCCTTCGGGGCGACCTATGCGGTGGCGAATTTCACCGCCTTCGGGCGTTCGGTCTACGCCGTCGGCGGCAATATCGAGGCGGCGCGCCTGTCGGGCATCAACGTCTGGCGCACCAAGACGCTGTGCATGATCATCGTCGCGGTCTTTGCCGCCATCGGCGGGATCATCTATTCCTCGCTGATCAACTCGGGCAACCCGACCATCGCCAAGGGGATGGAATTGCAGGTGATCTCGGCGGTGATCATCGGCGGGGTCAGCCTGTTCGGCGGCAAGGGCTCGATCTTCGGGGCCTTCGTGGGGGTGCTGTTCCTGGGGGTGGTGATCAATGCGATGACGCTGTGGGGGTTCAACCCCTATGCCCAGCAGGTGGTCAGCGGCGCGCTGATCCTGGGGGCGGTCTTCGTCAACTTCACCATCGAGCGCAAGTGACCCTGCCCGATCACCCCGGCACGCCCCTGACGCTGGACTGGCCGGGCGGGCATCTGGCGGTGCAGCCGCTGGGCGCGATGATCGCGGCGCTGTGTTTCGACCTTCCGGGGGGGGCGGCAGGTGCACCCGCTGGCGCGTGCCCCCTGGATCGACACCCCCGGCCATGGCCAGAGCGGGCTGATGGCGGGGCTGTCGGGGGAATGGCCCTGCGTGCCCTTCGGCACCCCGGGCGATCCGGTCCCCGCCCCCTGGCAGGGCGCCCCCGAGGTATGGGAGGACCCGCTGCCCCATGGCACCGCCGCCCACCGGCACTGGCAGCTTGCCCGCGACGACCACGGCATCCGCGCCCGGATCGACCTGCCCGGCCCCCATCCGGTCCGCCGCCTGACCCGCCTGCTGCACCCCCATGGCAACAGCCTTGAGATCACGCTGACAATCGAGGTCCGCCGCCCCTGCGCCCTGCCGCTGGGGCTGCACCCCGTCCTTGCGCTGCCCGACACACCCGGCTCTGCCCGGCTGGAGGTCCCCGGCCCCCATCAGGTCTGGACCCATCCGGCGACGGCAGGCGATCCGACCCCGGTCGCCCCCGGCCAGCGCGCCCCCGGTCTGCAGGCAGTGCCCGCGCGCGACGGAAGCCTGCTGGATTTCACCCGCCTGCCCCTGCCCGGCGCCAGTGAGACGCGCCTGCTGGTCACCCCCACCCGCGGCCGCGTGCTTCTGCACGGCGCCGAAAGCACCACCACCCTGCGGTTCGATCCGGCGCAGTTCCCCGCCCTGATGCTGTGGGTGTCGAACCGGGGCCGCACAGGTGCGCCCTGGCTGGGCCGTCACCTAGCGCTTGGGGTGGAACCGGTCAGGGCCTGTTTCGATCTGGGCTGCGGCGCCTCGGTGGCCGCAACGCCGCTGGCGCAGGCGGGGGTGCCCACGACCATGGCCCTTGACCCGGATGCGCCCTTCGTCACGCGCTATCAGCTGTCCGTGGCGCCGCACTAGAGGCGCGCTGGATCAGCTCGACCTGCAGCCGGATGTCCTCGGGCGGCAGGTCGGCGCCGGGGCGCATCCGCTCGGTCAGGCAGCCCACCGCGGTGGCCGCGATCCGGTCCAGCGGCTGGCGTATGGTCGTCAGCTCGGGCCAGAGGTAGCTGGCGATGGGCAGATCGTCATAGCCCGTCACCGACAGCTGATCCGGCACCGACAGCCCCAGCCGCCGCGCCGCCCGCAGCGCCCCGATTGCCGCAACGTCCGAGGTGCACATCAACGCCGTCAGCTCGGGATGGGCGCGCAGGACCTGGGTGGCATGGGCCTCGCAATCGGGCACGGAATGGACGGGGCCCAGATGGCAGGGCGGCAGCGGCAGGCCGGCATCGCGGATCCCCGCCTGCATCCCCTCCAGCCGCATCAGGATCGGCCGGGAATGCTGCGGCGCACCAAAGATCGCCACGCGGCTGTGCCCCAGCCCCGACAGGTGCTGCGCCATCAGCCGCCCCCCCATCCGGTGATCCCCCGCCACCGAAACCGCAGGCGTCGCCGCCAGTTGCCGGTCGATCGCCACGATCGGCACGCCGCGCTCGGCCAGCCCCGCAAGGCCGGTTTCATCCTGACCGACAGCCGCGATCAGCAGCCCGTCGATCTGCTTGGCCAGCAGGGTGCCCAGATAGGCCTGTTCATGGGCGCTGTCCTCGGCGGTCGCGCAGATCAGCGCCTGATAGCCCGCGTGAAACAGCGCCTGTTCCAGCCGGTGCGCTAAGCGGGCAAAGAACTCGACCTCAAGCGAGGGCAGCAGCACCCCCACCAGACCCGAGCGCCCGCTGCGCAGGGCCCGCGCCCCGGCGTTCGGCTGATAGTTCAGATCGCGCGCGGCGGCCTCGATCCGTTCGCGCAACTCGCGCGAGACATAGCCGCTGTTGTTGAGCGCCCGCGACACTGCCGAGATCGACGCCCCCGCCTGTTTCGCGATATCCCGGATCGTTGCCATCGTTGTCCCAAGTCCTCCGGGGGTGATGGTTCAGCCTAGCGCAGCGGCGGCGCAGGGTCCATGCACGAGGGGCGCGGGCAGGGTCCAGCTGTGCAGCACCTGCCAGTCCTCGACCGCGATGTCCTGCGCCGAGCGCACCAGATGCAGCTGCCCCAGGGCCAGCGCCTGCCCGCTCCAATGCGCCAGCGGGGCCTGCAGCGGCGCGACCAGCGCATGGGCGGCGGGGCCATAGCCCAGCGACAGATGCGGCCGGAAGGGGCCGGGATCCGCGGGCAGATGCGCGGCCAGCGCGGCCTGAAGGCGCAGCAGCGCGGGCACCGGTTGCAGATCCAGATAGAGCGCGCGGAACCGCGTGGGCTCCCCCGCAAGGCCCGTGACCGGGGCGCAGGGCGTGGGCAGATCGGCGATCCGCGCCAGCAGCGGCACAAGGGTTTCGGCGGGCAGCGCCACATCGCCCGCCAGCGTCACATGCGGCAGGAAGGCGGGCGTGCCGGTGCGCTGCGCCAGATCCGCGACAAGGCTGCGCAAGGCCCGGTCCTGCGGACCCATGGCGGTCAGCCAGACAGAGTGAACGGTGTTTACAGTCAATGGGTTGTCCTTGAAACAAAGGGGGTGGGAATGCGCCGGATGCGGCCCGGCAAACCGGGATCTTCCAACCGTGAGGCCAGCAGCGACAGAATCTGCGCGACCGTCTCGGCCGCGTCATTGCGCAGCGTCGACAGGCCGATGCCCGGCCAGCGCGCGATGGAAATATCGTCGAAGCCCACGACCGAGACCGCCTCGGGCACCGCCCGGCCCTGCTGATCGCGCAGCGCGGCAATCGCGCCAAGCGCCATGGCATCATTGCCGCAGAACAGCCCGTCCAGATCCGGCGCCTGCGCCAGCAGACGCGGCAGCGCGGCCTGGCCGCCCTCGAAACTGTAATCGGCGCTGTCCTCGGCGGCGGGGGTCATGCCCGCGGCCTGCATTGCGGCATGGAACCCCGCCCGACGCTCCTGATCCGAGAACAGCCCCCGCGGCCCGCCCAGATAGCCGATCCGCCGCCGCCCCCGCGCCAGCAGCGCCGCCACCGCCCGCCCCGCGCCGCCCGCATTGTCGCCGCAGACGCAATCCACCGGGGCGCCCTCCAGCACCCGCCCCGAGACCACCAGCGGGATCCCCAGTTTGCTGCAATAGTCGACCACCGGGGCAGGCACCGATCCCCCCCGCAGGATCAGCGCATCCAGCGGAAAGCCCAGCACGTTCAGGATGTCGCCCTCGATCAGCTCGGGCTCTCCGGCGATGACCAGAGGCCATTTGCCCATCCGCCCCAGCCCCTCCATCAGGCGAGCCTGGAAATCGCTGTCGAAATGGTTGTGCAGCCGCCCCACCACCACCGCCACCAGGTTCGAGCGCCCCCGCCCCTGCAGACCCGCCGCCAGCACGTTCGGCCGATAGCCCAGATCCTGCGCCACCTGCAGAATGCGCGCACGCTTCTCCGCATCGACATAGCTGCCCGCCGTGAAGGCCCGCGACACGGCCGAACGCGACACCCCCGCCCCCCGCGCCACATCCGCCGCCGTCACCCGCCGCCCGCCCGTCTGCTGCATCTGCCGAATTCTCCTGCCGTCGTCACGCGGATGTCACGCGGGGTCTCTATGTGAACACGTGTGCAGAAGAACCATGGCAGTTTCATGAAGGCAAATGCGATGATCCAGACCCAGCCCCTTCAGGCCGCCCTTGGCCGCAGCATTTCCCTGACGGATCTGCACCTTGGCTATGGCGATCAGGATGTGATCACAAACCTGTCACTGCAGGTCGCCGCCGGCGAATTCATCGCGCTGCTGGGCGAATCCGGCTGCGGCAAGACGACGATCCTGCGGGCGCTGGCAGGGTTCGTGCCGGTGCGCCGCGGCGCCATCACCGTCGAGGGCCGCGACCTCAGCCGGACCCCGCCCGAAGGCCGCGGCATGGCGATGATGTTCCAAAGCTACGCGCTCTGGCCGCATATGACGGTGGCGCAGAACATCGGCTACGGGCTGCGCCTGCGCCGTCAGCCGCGCCCGCAGATCCGCGCCCGGGTGGCCGAGATGGCGGCGCTGGTGGGCCTGGGTGATCTGACCGGACGACGGGTGCAGGACCTGTCGGGCGGCCAGCGGCAGCGGGTGGCGCTGGCGCGCGCACTGGCCATCGACCCGCCGGTGCTGCTGCTGGACGAGCCGCTCTCGAACCTTGATGCCGGGATCCGCGCCACCATGCGCCACGAGATCCGCGCCCTGCAGCAACGCCTGGGGCTGACGACGATCCTGGTGACCCATGACCGCGAAGAGGCGATGTCGATGGCGGACCGGGTGGTGATCCTGCAGCAGGGCCGCATCGCCCAGGCCGGATCCCCGGAAGAGGTCTATCACCGCCCCGCCAGCCCCTATGTCGCCCGCTTCATGGGCTATGACAACAGCCTGACCCTGACGGCCGATCCGCAGCTGGTGCAGGCGGGCGCCCATGCGCCGCAGGGCCTGTCCGATGGCCCGGCGCAGGCGATGTTCCGCGCCGATGCGGTACGCACGGGGCCGGCCTGCGGGCCGGCGCTGACGCTTTCGGGGCGGGTCATGACGCAATCCTATCTGGGGTCGGTCTACCGGCACGAGGTTGCCCTGGGCCCCGACCATATCCTGGTCGATACCCCCACCCGGCATCCCGCCGGCACCACCCTGGGCCTGCATGTGCCGGCCCCGGCCCTTTGCCTTTACCCCGCGCGCCCCTGAGCGCGCCTTCTCAGAGCCCCTGGAGAACACCATGGCCCTCCGACTTGCCAAGACCCTCGCGCCCGTGGCGCTGACCCTGGCCTGCGCGACCCTCGCCCATGCCGAAGAGACGCTCTATGTCGCCACCGGCGGCAGCCAGAACATGGTCGATTACGTGACCGACTATCTGGGCCCGATGTTCGAGGCGCAGAACCCCGGCTGGACCGTCAATGTCGTGGGCACCGGCCCGGGCGATGCGGGCAGCCAGGCGATCCTGGAAAAGCTGAACGCGCAAAAGTCCAAAGATCACTGGGACATGGACGTCATCGTCACCGCCCAGCTTAAGACCGCCGAGATGGTCCACGACGGCCTGCTGATGAAATACCGCGACGACATCGACACCGGCAAGCTGGTCACCAGCGACGTGGCGAAGAACGCCCTTGGCACCGATGTCGACGGCTATGTGATGCCGATGTTCATCTCTCAGACCGCCATCGCCTACAATCCCGCGCTGGTGCAGGACGTGCCGCAGTCGATGGCCCAGATCCGCGACTGGGCCGAGGCCCACAAGGGTGCCTTCGGCTATAACGGCATCAAGAACGGCATGTCGGGCGTGGCCTTCGCCACCGCCTGGATCTACGCCTTCGGCGGCGATGCCGACGTTCTGATGAAGGGCCCCTACGACACCGCACAGGAAGCTGGCTGGGACAAGGCGCTGGCCGATCTGAAGACCTTCGACCAGTCGGTTACCTTCACGCCGGGCAACGCCGGCACCCTCGACATGCTGAACCGGGGCGAGATCGCCATGGGCCCGGTCTGGGTCGACATGTTCTACAGCTGGCAGCAGGACGGCCGCCTGAACCCCGGGCTGAAGATCTTCCTGCCCGAACCCGGCATGCCCGGCCAGCCCTATTACTATGCGATCCCCGCGAAGACCGACCATGCCGAGGCCGCGAAGAAATTCATCGCGCTGGCAACCTCGCCGCAGGTGCAGGCCGAGGGCATCGTGAAGAAATTCAACTGGTATCCGGGCATCGACGCCAGCCATCTGGAAGGCGTGCTGGATAAGGCCAGCTGGGACAAACTGTTCACCGACATCACCCCCGAGGATCTGGCGAAGAACGCCAAGCCCTTCCCGCTGGGCGCATATTTCACCGACATCCTGCAGCGTTACGAGACCCAGGTCACCAACTGACGCCCCCCCGGGGCCGGAGGCCACGCGCCCCCGGCCCCCCTTTTCGGAAAGATCCCCCATGATCGGTCGCAAGGCCTCCCTCGTGCTTGTCGCACCGGCGCTGGTGCTGATGGCAGTGCTGTTCGTCTGGCCGCTGGGCCTGTCGCTGGCCTCGGCCTTCCGGCAACAGGATCCCGGCGGCTGGGGCATCGGCAACTTTGTCCGCGCCTGGCAGTTCTACTCTGCCGACATCGTCTTTTCGCTGGTCATCGTCGGGCTGTCGGTGTTGTTGACGGGGGGGCTTGCCACCGCCATCGCGGGCTATCTGACGCTGGGCGAAAACGCCCGCATGGTGGCGGTGCTGCGCTGGCTGTACCGCTGGCCGCTGTTCATCCCCTTCGTCGTCGCCGCCCAGCTGATGCGCACCTTTCTGGCCAAGAACGGCATGATGAACAACGCGCTGGTCGAGCTGGGGCTGCTGACGCCCTTCACCACCCACAGCTATCTGGACTGGCGCGGCGTGGTGATCACCTTCGTCTGGAAGCAGACCCCTTTCGTCGCGCTGCTGACCGCCGGCGCCATGGCCGCGCTGGAGCGTTCCACCATCGAGGCCGCGCGCAACCTCGGCGCTTCGCGGCTGCGGCTTTTGTGGGACGTGGTGCTGCCGCAGGTGCGCCCCAGCCTGGGAACGGGGCTGATCCTGAGCTTTGTCACCATGATGTCGGTCCTGTCGGTGCCGATGATGATCAATGCCCAGCAGCCGACGCTGCTGACCGTCGACATGGCCTGGCGCATCAATGCCTATGGCGATTACGGCACCGCCAATGCCCTGGGGCTGATCGCCTATGCGATGACCGGCCTTGTCGCCTGGATCTACCTGCGCCGCGGCCTGAAGGAGAACACCCGATGACCCTGATCCGCCCGATCCTGACCGGCACTGCCCTGGCGGCGCTGGCGCTGGCGATCTTCGGCCCCATCGGTAACATGCTGCTCTGGGCCTTCACCGAGACATGGTATTTCCCCGCCAAGCTGCCGCAAAGCTATGGCCTGTCGTTCTGGGAGCGGGTCCTGCGCCCGCAGGGCAATGCCATGGAATCGCTTGCCAATTCTCTGATCATCGCGGGCCTGACGGTGCTGGTGTCCCTGCTGGTCGCGGTGCCTGCGGGGCTGGCGCTTGGCCGCGGGCGGCTGCCCTGGCGGGGCGCGGTGCTGCTGCTGTTCCTGCTGCCGCAGGCCTTCCCGGCGATCGCGGTGCAGATGAACATCGGCCGGATCTTCTACGGGCTGGGGCTGAACGGCACCTTCACCGGCGTCGTGCTGGTGCACACGCTGCAGGGGCTGGTGTTTTCGGTCTGGATCGCCTCGGCCGCCTTTGCCGCCGTCGATCCCGCGCTGGAGGACGCCGCCGCCAACATGGGCGCCTCGCGCCTGACGGTCTTTCGCACCATCAGCCTGCCGCTGGCGCTGCCCGGGCTGATTGCCAGCGCGATCTTCGTCTTCCTGACCTCGATGGACGAATTCACCGGCACGTTCTTTGTCGGCGTGCCCGATGTCACCACCCTGCCGCTGCTGATGTACAATGCCGCGATGGAGGGCAACTATCAGGTGGCCTCGATCACCGCGCTGATCCTGCTGGTGCCCTCGCTGGGGTTCATGCTGGTGATCGAACGCTTCCTGAAGGCCGATGTGCTGGCCCGCATAGGCTAGCTGAGGCGCAGCCGCCCCTGGAAGGTCGAGGGGGTGCGCCCGATGCGGCGCTGGAACATCGCGGTAAAGGCCGAGGGGCTGGCATAGCCCAGATCCGCGGCCACGTTCGCCACCGGTTCCCCGCGCGACAGCCGCGCCACCGCCGAGATGATCAGCGCCTGCTGGACCCATTCCAGAAAGGTCATCTCCAGCTCCTTGCGGAAAAGGCGGGTCATGGTGCGCACGGACATGTTGCCGATGCGCGCCAGCGCCTCCTTGCTGGTGGCGATGGTGGGTTCGTTCAGCACCGCGCCGCAGACCCGCCGCAGCCGCGGATCGCGCGGCATCCGGATCGCGGTATCGAGGCGCCGGCAGCCCGCCAGTTCCTCGTGCAAGAGCAGCAGCAGCGCGTCGTAGACCGGGCCCTCCTGGCGGCGCAGCTGCTGGCCGATGACCCGCTTCAGGAGCGGTTCCAGCAGGTCCGAGCCCTGGAAGACCGCGCAGCGTTCGGGCAGGCCGTTCAGGAAATCAGATCCCGAATAGGCCGACAGCATGCAGACCTCGCCATGGGCGCGCGCCAGATGCATGACGCCTGAGGGGATCCAGATCGCATGACCCGCCGGCACCACGAAAGAGGCCCCCTCCGTCACCAGCGACATCAGCCCCGCACGCACGAAGCTGACCTGCCCCTCGGCATGGGAATGGTAGCGCGAGGTAAAGCCGCGGGTATAGACGCTTTCGATGGCAAAGAGGCTTTCGCCCTCGGTCGCCAGACGCGCCACCAGGCGGCAGGTCTGGTCCATCTCGTCGGTATAGTAGCGATGCGCGCCATGCGCCGAGAGCAGCTCGGGCGGCAGCGCGGAACGGGGGTCGAGCATGGTCTCCTCCTGACCTGGGCCGCAGGCGGGATTAGGCGGCACCCGGCCCGGTTCGGGCAAGATGCCGCAGGGAAAAGGGCGGTCACACTGTCGCGGATGCCCGCGAAACCATCGGATCCACCGGCGTGATCGGTCCCATTGCCCGTTCCAGCGCCAGACCGGCCTGCAGCAGGCGGCGGTCCTGAAAGCGGTCCGACAGCAGCTGCACCCCCATCGGGCGCCCGGGTTCCGTGCCCACCGGCACCGAAAACCCCGGCAGACCGATGATCGGCGTACCGCTCATGGGGGCGGCGACACGGAAGAACCAGTCGATATCGACATCCTCGCGCAGGTCGTAATCATCGACCATCGGCCGCGCCCAGCTGGTGGCCGTCAGCAGCAGCGGATGATCCTGGAAGAACAGCTGCCACTGCCGCAGCAGGGTGCTGCGCCGGGCATAGGCCTCCAGGAAGGCATCGCGGCCGGTCAGGTCGGGGACCTCGTGCAGCAGCAGCTCAAGGGCGCGCTTCATCCGGTGATCGCCATGGGCCAGCATCAGCGGGCCCAGCCCGGCGCGCATCTCGTTGCCAAGGATCAGCCGCCAGTAATCCATCAGCTCCTGCAACGAGGGGGGCGTGACCTCCTCGACCTGATAACCTGCGGCGGCCAGCATCTGCGCCGCCTGCCGGATCGCCGCCGAGACCTCGGGGTCGGCGGGGCATTCGGGGGTCTCGGCCAGCACCGCCACCTTGCAGGGCGCGGGATCAAGGGGGGCGAACATGGCGCCTGCGGGCACCTGCATCACATCGCGCGGATCGGGCCGCGACAGCGCCAGCATCGCCAGCCGGATGTCTTCGACCGAGCGCGCCAAGGGCCCCTGCACCGCCGCCAAATGCGAGACGATCTTGCGTTCCGGCTGGCTGGGCGATGTGGCGGGCACGATCCCCACCGTCGGGCGCAGCCCGTAGACGCCGCAGCAATAGGCCGGGTGGCGCACCGATCCGCCGATGTCGTTGCCATGGGCCACCGCGCCGATCCCCGCCGCCACCGCCGATCCCGCCCCGCCCGAGGACCCGCCCGGCGTGATCGCCGGATCATGCGGGTTCCGCGTATGCCCGTGCAGGTCGTTCGAGGTGAACGAGCGCATCGAATAGGCGGGGGTGTTGGTGCGCCCCAGGATCACCGCGCCCGCCGCCCGCAGGTTGCGCACGACCGAGCTGTCCTCGGCCGCGATCGCATCGGCATTGGCCACGACGCCGTTGGTGGTGGCCCGCCCCGCGTAATCGACGTTGATCTTCACCGTCACCGGCACCCCATGCAGCGGGCCCAGCGGCGTGCCAGCCGCGCGCGCGGCATCGGCGGCACGCGCCGCCTGCAGCGCCGCCTCGGGCAGCGGATCGACCACGGCATTGATCGCGGGGTTCACCTGCGCCATGTGATCGAGCGCGCTGGTGGTGGCCTCCAGCGCGCTCAGCTCGCCTGCGGCAATGGCACGGGCCAGACGGCTGGCGGTCCAGCTCCAGGGGTCAGTCATCAGAGGTCTCCAGTTGCTGCATGATCCGGGCGGTGGCCCGGCCTTCGGGGCAGGCCTGCAGCGCCGCGCGCACCCCCGCCCGGTCGGCGGGGGATTTGTCTTGATTGTACTTCAGCTTGCCTTCCAGCCGCGTCACCTCGAGGGTGACGCCGATGATGGCGCGCAGGCGGGGGGCGGTCATCTCTTCGGGCATGGCCTCGAAGGACCATTGCGTATCGGGGGTACGATAGCGGGCGACGACCCGGGCCAGCAGCGCCCGCAGCGCCTCGGGGTCGCGTTCCAGCCGGACGGTGCCCCGGGCATGGATCGCGCCATAGTTCCAGGTCGGATAGGTCAGCCGGTTGTCGTACCAATCGACCGAGACATAGGACTGCGGCCCCTGGAAGATCATCAGCACCTCCTGCCCCTCAAGGCCCTGCCACTGCGGGTTGTTGCGGGCCATGTGGGTGTGCAGCACCCCCAAGCCCGCCGCGCCCCCGGGATCGGTCAGCACCGGCAGATGGGTCGCCATCGGCCCTTCGGGGGATTGCGAGACCAGCGTCGCAAAGCTCCAGTCCCGCATGAAGCCATGCAGGCGGGCGGTATCGGTTTCGGCATAGGCGGCGGGGGTGTACATCAGCCCACCTCGGCGATCAGCCAGTCGGCGGTTTCCCGGATCGCCCGCCGCGCCAGCCCCGAGATCGACATCGCCTCGAGGAAGGAATGCACGGTGCCCGCATAGATCCGGTCCGTCACCGGTACGCCCGCGGCCTTCAGCGCGGCGGCAAAGCGGATCTGGTCGTCATGCAGCACGTCGCAATCGGTGATCACCATCAGCGCCTTGGGCAGCCCGGCCAGCGTGTCGGCCCTGAGCGGCGAGGCCCAAGGGTGCAGCATGTCATCGGGGCTGTTGATGTACTGCATGGTGAACCACAGCATCATGTGGGTCGACAGCAGATAGGCGCCGCTGCCGTATTTCATGATGGAAGTCTTGATCAGCCCCATGTCGTAAGAGCCATAGTTCAGCACCATCGCGGCGGGCAGCTTCTTGCCCTCGTCGCGACGCTTCACCGACAGGCCGGTGGTCAGGTTGGCGCCCGCGCTGTCGCCGCCCATCGCCAGACGGTCGCCATCAAATCCCAGATCGGCGGCATTGGCGAACAGCCAGTCCAGCGCATCGTCCAGTTCCTCGACCGGCTGGGGGAACTTGGCCTCGGGGGCGCGGGAATAGTCGATGCCGATGACGATCATCTTCGCGGCCTCGGCATATTCGCGCATCAACCGGTCATGGGTGTCGATCGAGAACAGCGTCCACCCGCCGCCCGGCAGGAACAGGAAGGCGCCCTTGCAGGTGATGCCCTCGGGGCGGTGGATGCGCATCCTCAGGGGGCCGTGGCGGGTCGGGATCATCTGTTCCTCGGTGCGGGCCATGACCGGGCCGCCCTCGTACCACTGGCGGCGGGTTTCCAGCGCCAGCAGGCGGGCCTGCGGCGGCGTCAGGCTTTCGCGCGGCGGGTATCCGCGCCCGGCCTCGACCGAGCGGCGGACGAATTCGGCGATCTCGGGGTCAAGGACATCCAAGGGATCGGTGGCGGCGGGCAGATCAAGGGTCATGCGGTGGCTCCTTTCAGGGATGGGGTGCGGCGCGCGAAGAAGGCGCGTCCCGGGACCGCCTCCAGCAGGCGGCGGGTGTAGGGGTCGGCGGGCGCCTCAAAGAGCGCCTGCGCGGCGTTTTCCTCGACGATCCGGCCGGATTGCATCACCACGATGCGGTCCGCGATCTCGCGGGCGACGCGCAGGTCATGGGTGATGAACAGCATCGACAGGCCCATCTCGGCCTTGAGGCCCGACAGCAGGTCCAGCACCTGCGCCTGCACCGAGACATCAAGCGCGCTGACGGCCTCGTCCGCGATCAGCAGCTCTGGCTGCAGGGCCAGCGCCCGGGCGATGCAGATCCGCTGGCGCTGCCCGCCCGAGAATTCATGGGGAAAGCGGTCGAAGGCCCTGGCCTGCAGGCCCACCCGGTCCAGCCAGCGGCGGGCATCGCGGATGGCCTGCGCACGCGGGGTGCCAAAGGCCATGGGACCGCGGATGATGCTTTCGCCCACCGCAAGGCGGGGATCGAGGCTGGCCCAGGGATCCTGAAAGACGATCTGCGCCCGGCGCCGGTAGTCGCGCAGCGCCCCCCGGCCCATGTCGCGCACCCTTGCGCCCTGCCACAGGATCGCGCCGTCATCCGGTTCGATCAGCCGCAGCACCATCCGCGCCAGCGTCGACTTGCCGGAGCCGCTTTCGCCCACCACCGCCAGCGTGTCGCCCCGGTGCAGTTTCAGCGTCAGCCGGTCCGCCGCCACCACCTGCCGCGGCGGCCGGAACGGCCCCTGCGGGGTGACGAAGGTCTTGCCGAGCGCCTTGATCTCCAAGAGCGTCTCGGGGGTTTCGCGGCGGGTGCGGAAGGCGCCCCGCCCCGGCACCGCGTCCAGCAGCATCCGGGTGTAATCCTGCGCGGGATGGTGCAGCACCTGCGCGGCCGGGCCCTCTTCGACGATCCGCCCCTGCCGCAGCACCACGACCCGGTCGGCCATGTCGGCCACCACGCCGATATCATGGGTGATGAACAGCACCCCCATGTCGCGTTCCTGCTGCAGGTCGCGGATCAGGTCCAGGATCTGCCGCTGGGTGGTCACGTCCAGCGCCGTCGTCGGTTCATCCGCGATCAGCAGCCGGGGGTTGTTCGAAAGCGCCATGGCGATCATCACCCGCTGGCGCTGGCCGCCCGACAGCTGGAAGGGAAAGGCCCCCTGCAGCCGCGCGGGGTCAGGCAGGCCCACCCGGTCGAACAGCGCCTCGACGCGGGCGGCCACCTCAGGGCGCGGCAGGGCGGGATCGTGGACGCGGATCGCCTCGGCCACCTGCGCGCCGACCTTCTTCAGGGGGTTGAGCGCGGTCAGCGGCTCCTGGAAGATCATCGCGATCCCCTGCCCCCGCAGCGCCCGCATCTGCGCCTGCGACAAGGCCAGCAGGTCGTGCCCCTGAAAATGCGCCTGCCCGCCATCGGGGCGCACCTTGGGCGGCAGCAACCCCAGCAGCGCATGGGCGATCATCGACTTGCCCGAGCCGCTTTCGCCCACCAGGCAGACGGTCTGACGGGGGCTGATGTCGAAACTGATGCCCCGCACGGCATGGGAGCGGTCAGCCCCCGGCGGCAGAGCAATCGAGAGGTCTCGGAGGGAAAGCAGGCTCATGCGCGGGAAATCCTCGGGTTCAGGGCGTCGTTCAGGGCCTCTCCGACCAGGTTGATGGCGACGACGGTGATCAGGATGGCGAGGCCCGGGAAAACGCTGATCCACCAGGCCTGGCGGATCACGGTGCGCCCGGCGCCGACCATGTAGCCCCAGCTCATGTGGTTGGGATCGCCCAGGCCCATGAACGACAGCGCGGCCTCGATCAGGATGGCGGCCGCCACGGTCAGAGAGCCGGTCACGATGATCGGAGAAACGGCATTGGGCAGCACATGGCGCAGCAGCACCGACAGCGCCGACTGCCCCTGACAGCGCGCCGCCTGCACGAAGTCGCGCCGCGCCACCGCCTGCACCTGGGCGCGGGTCAGCCGGGCCAGCGGCGGCCAGCTGACCAGCCCGATCGCCAGGATGATCGTCCAGATCGACGGCGTCATGATCGCCACCAGCAGGATCGCCAGCACAAAGTTCGGGATGGTCTGGAAGATCTCGGTCAGGCGCACGATCAGCGTGTCGGTCAGCCCGCCCGCAAAGCCCGCCACCGCCCCCAGCGTCACGCCGATGACCAGCGCCGCCAGCGTCGCCGCCACCCCGATCAGCAACGACACCGACGCCCCGTGCATCACCCCCGAGGCAATGTCGCGCCCCATCGTGTCGCTGCCCAGCACCATGCCGTCCTGTCCGGGCGGATCAAAGGGCATCCCCGCCATGTCCCAGGGCGAGGCCGGGTAGATCACCGGCGCCAGCACCGCCATCAGGCACACCAGCGCCAGAAGGATCACGCCGATCAGCCCGGCGGGACGTGTCAGGAAGGTCTTCAGGATCTGTCTCATGGGATCACCTTGCTGCCAGACGCGGATCGACCAGCCGGTGCAGCAGGTCGGTCAGCAGGTTCACCGCGATCACCAGCACCGACATCACCAGGAACAGGCCCTGCAGCACCGGGTAATCGCGGGCGGTCACCGCATCGAAGGTCAGCCGCCCCAGCCCCGGCCAGGAAAACACCGTCTCGACCACCACGGCGCCGCCCACCAGCGCGCCCACCTGCATCCCCGCGAAGGTGATCACCGGCAGCGCCGCGTTGCGCAGCATGTGACCGCGCAGGATCGCGCCTTCGCTCAGGCCCTTGGCGCGGGCGGTCTTGACGTGATCCTCGGCCGCGACCTCGATCAGGGCCGAACGCATCAGCCGGGTGTAGACGGCCATGTAGATCGCCGCCAGCGTCAGCGCCGGCAGTGTCAGGTGGCGCAGCAGGTCCCAAAGCCGCCCCAGAGCCGAGAAATCCTCGGCGCGCATGTCGGCATAGCCGAAGGCGGGCAGCCAGTTCAGCTGGATCGAGAACACCAGCACCAGCATCAGCCCCAGCCAGAACACCGGCGTCGCATAGAAGATCAGCGCCACCAGCGAGATGACAAGATCGGTCCAGCTGCCGTGGCGCAGCCCCGCCAGCGCCCCGAAGGCGACCCCGCCGATCAGCGCCAGGAAGAAGGCCGAAAGCGTCAGCAGCAGCGTCGGTCCCAGCCGCTGGCCGATCAGCACCGCGACCGGCTGGCGCTGCCGGTAGGAATAGCCCAGATCCAGCGTCACGACCTTTTTCAGGTAGCTGCCCAGCTGCACCACATAGGGCTGGTCCAGCCCGTATTCGGCGCGCACCTGTTTCAGAAAGGCCGCATCCGTGGCGCCCGACTGGCCGGCGATGACCTGTGCGGGATCGCCGGGGGCCGCGCGCACCAGCACGAAATTCAGGGTGGCAATGACGAGGATCGCGATCACGATCCCCGCCAGCCTGATGGCAATACGTCCCAGCATGATCTTAGCCGTAATGCGCGGCTTCGAAGTTGCCGTTGGCGCCCGTCGCCGTGGTGATCAGGTCCTTCACGCTCTTGTCGTGGATCGTGGGATACTGCTGCTCGGTCATCCACAGCACCGCCAGTTCGTCGACCAGGATCTTCTGCGCCTTGGAATACAGCGCCTTGCGCTCGCCCTCGTCGGGCGAGGACGCGGCCTTGGCGAACAGATCGTCCACCTCGGGGTTCTGATACCCTTGGGTGTTCGAGAACATCACCCCCTTGCGGATGTTCGAGCTGATGTAGCTGCGCGCCACCCCAAGGGCCGGATCGCCGAACTGATAGAGCATGTTGGTCGTCGTGTCGTATTCCCAGTTCGACACCTTCTGGGCAAAGCCCGCCACGTCCGAACTTTCCAGCACCACCTCGATGCCACCCTTCTTCATCGCCTGGCGGAAATATTCGGCCAGCCGCTGCCACATCTCGCCGAAGGGCACGGCCAGATGGCGGATGGTGACGCGGGTGCCGTTGGCATCGGGCTTAAGCCCCATCTCGTCCAGCAGGGCATTGGCCTTGTCGGGATCGAAGGGATAGGCCGTCACGTCGGGTTCGTAGAATTTCGTCGTCGAGGCCACCGGCCCGGTGGCGGGCTTGCCCAGGCCAAAGTTGATCCGCTGCACGATGAAGGTCGGGTCCAGCAGGTACATCATCGCCTGGCGGAACCGCAGGTCGTTGAAGGGGGCGCGGCGCAGGTTGACCTCGTACCACAGGACCGGGCTGAAGAATTCGTAGCCCTTGGTCGTCATCTCAAGGTTCGGCAGGGCGGCCAGGCGCTGCACGTCGAAAGGTTCGATATCGCCGAACTGCGACAGCTGCGCCTGCCCGCTTTCCATCGCCACCGAACGCGAGGCACCGTCAGGGATCACCTTGTACCAGATATCCGACAGACCCGGCTTGCCGTGATAATGATCCTCGAAGGCCTGCAGCCGGATGTAGCTGCCACGGTTCCATTCGGCGAACTTGAAGGGCCCGGTGCCGATGGGCTGGGTGTTGGCGGGGTTGTTGTGGAAATCCGTGCCCTCGTAGACATGTTTCGGCAGAATCGGCGCGGAAGAGGTCTCGAAGGCCAGCAGGAAGGGCCCGAAGGGTTCCTTCAGCGTGAAGACGACGGTGTGGTCATCGGGGGCGGTGATGCTGTCGCAGCGTTCGAAGGTGCCGCGGGCGCGGGGGTGGACCTCTTTCAGCAGGACATCGCAGCTGAAGACCACATCGGCGGCGGTGAAGGGGGTGCCGTCATGCCATTTGGCATCGCGCACCAGATGGAACGTATAGCGCAGCCCGTCGGGCGACACCTCCCAGCTGTCGGCCAGCTGCGGCCGGGGCGTCAGGTCGAAATCATAGGACAGCAGGCTTTCGAACAGCTTGCCGCCGACGGTGCCCACGGGGATCTGCTGGTTCAGCGCCAGGTTCAGCAGCGGCGGCTCGGGCTGGATGATCGCCGTCAGCCCGGTTTCCGAGCCCTGCGCATAGGCGGCGCCATCATCGAACAGCCGCAGCGCCGGCACGCTGACCCCGGCCGCCATCAGCAACTTGGTGAAATCGCGTCTCTTCATCGTCCAGTCCTCTCCGGTTGGGGCGGCGGCTCTGCTGGCCGTCATGATCTGGGATGATACGCGGGGTTCGGGGGCCGAATGCCGCGTTCGGGCCAAGTGATGCCTGCGCCGGGTCAGCCCGCCAGAGGGCCCCCGCCGCCTTGGCCGGAACGCGACGAAGCTTCGCCCGCGCCCGACGACGGGCCGCCCGCCGCGCAGGCATCCTGCCCCGACACCGAAGACGAAGGAGACCCCGATGCGCCTGGCGCTGATCAACCGCGATGTCCCGCTGGCCTTCCTGGAGCCCCGCCTGCAGGCCGCCCTGCCCCAGGCCCGCATCCTGCACTGGCCCGACCCCGAGGCCCTGCAGGCCGAGGTCGCGATCTGCTGGAACCCCGAGCCGGGCACCCTGGCGCGGATGCCGAACCTGCGGCTGATCCATTCCATCGGCGCGGGCGTCGACAATCTGATGGCCGATCCGCAGCTGCCCGCCGGCCTGCCGCTGTGCCGCATCCGCGACGAGGACCTGGCGGTGGCGATGGCGGAATACTGTCAGTGGGCAGTGCTGTGGTTCCAGCGCGGCTTTGACCGGATCGTCGCCTCGGCCCGGGCGCGGCAATGGCAGCGCTTTGCGCAGCGCCCGGCGGCGCAGTGCCGGGTGGGGGTGCTGGGGCTGGGGGCGATCGGGCGGGTGGTGGCAGCACGCCTTGCCGGTCAGGGCTATCCGGTCAGCGGCTGGGCACGCCATGCCCATGAGTTGCCGGGCGTCACCTGCCACAGCGGCCCCGAGGGGCTGGACCATGTGCTGGGCCAATCCGACGTGCTGATCTGCCTGCTGCCGCTGACCCCCCAGACCCGCGGCATCCTGGACCGCGCCCGCCTGCAGCGCCTGCCGCAGGGCGCGGGGCTGGTGCTGTGTTCGCGGGGCGAGCATCTGGTGCCGCAGGACCTGCTGGCACTGCTGGCCGAGGGCCATCTGGGCGGCGCGGTGCTGGATGTCTTCGCCCAGGAACCCCTGCCGCCCGAAGACCCCCTCTGGTCCGATCCGCGGGTGCTGGTGACACCGCACATGGCGGCCCTGACCAAGCCCGCGCGGATCGCCGAACAGATCGCCGCCAACGTGCTGCACCTGCAACAGGCCCGGCCGTTGCAAAATCTGGTCGACCGCGGCAGCGGCTACTAGGGGCGGTAACAAAACTGCACATCGCTTGTGCAGAAACGGTCCCCTGCCGCGCGACGACAGGCTTTTGATCATATTTGGAAATCAAACCCCCAGAAGGCTCTTTACAGCTCCGCTGCGGGTGCCCTGCAATGGTTCGGGACGGGCCAATCAGGGAAGACGACATGCTGGACACCACCCGCCCAACTGCCGGTGACGGCGCCATAACCCTTTCCGGAATCGGCAAGAGTTTCGGCACCTTCACCGCCATCGGCCATATTGACCTGCAGATCCGCGGGAATGAATTCTTCACCCTTCTGGGGCCATCGGGCTGCGGCAAGACCACCCTTCTGCGGATGCTCGCCGGGTTCGAGACCCCCTCGCGCGGAGAGATCCTGCTGGATGGCCAGGACATCGCCCGGATGCCGCCGAACCAGCGGCCGATCAACACGGTGTTCCAGAACTACGCGCTGTTCCCGCATCTGACGGTGGCGCAGAACATCGGCTTTGCGCTGAAGATGCTGGGCCGCCCCAAGGCCGAGATCGCCCGCACCGTGGACGAGATGTTGGCGCTGGTGCAACTGACCGGGCGCGGTGACCAGCTGGTGACGCGGCTTTCGGGCGGCCAGCAGCAGCGGGTCGCGCTGGCCCGCGCGCTGGCGCCGCGCCCCTCGGTGCTGCTGCTCGACGAGCCGCTCTCGGCGCTGGACCAGAAACTGCGCAAGAACATGCAGATAGAGCTGAAGCGGCTGCAGATGGAGACGGGCATCACCTTCGTCTTCGTCACCCATGACCAGGAAGAGGCGCTGACCATGTCGGACCGCATCGCGGTGCTGTCCGAAGGCGCGCTGCGCCAGGTCGGCACCCCGCACGAGATCTACAACCACCCCGTCGACCGCTTCGTCGCCGATTTCATCGGCGAGACCAACCTGCTGTCGGGCCATGTCGTCTCGGGCGGGACGGGCGCGGTGCAGGTGGCGCTGGCGGGCGGCACTGTGATCTCCGCCCAGGCGCCGCATCCGGTGGCTGCGGGCCAGGCCGTGACCCTGGCCGTGCGCCCCGAGAACACCGCCCTGGCCGATCCCACCCCGGGGGGCCTGAATGGCACAATTGATCAAATCGTCTACTTCGGCACCGACACCCATTTCCACCTGACGCTGGAGGGCGGCACGCCGATGGTGGTGCGCCGCCAGAACCGCGAGGCCCAGGCCGCCCTGCCCCAGGTCGGCGCCCGCACGGGCGTCGCGCTGGAGGCGCTCTCGACCCGGATCCTGAGGGACTGACATGGCAGAGCAGAGCCTGACCGAACTGGAAGCCACCCTCGCGCGCGCCGATCTGCGCCGCCGCTGGTGGCTGAGCACGCCCGCGCTGCTGATCGTGCTGCTGGCGGGCGTGGGCCCCTTGGTGATCGTCGTCCTCTATTCCTTCCTGACGCCCGGCGACTACGGCGACGTGGTGTGGAAATTCTCTCTCGACGGGTGGTTCAACGTCCTCTTCTCGAAGGACATCTTTGATGGCACCGTGTCGATCTCGGATGCCAACCTGTCGATCTTCTGGCGCAGCATCCGGCTGTCGGCGCTGACCACGGTGCTGTGCCTGCTGATGGGCTTTCCGACCGCCTTCTACATGGCGGGCCGCAGCCCCAAGACGCGCGCGCTGCTGCTGCTGCTGATCACCGTGCCGTTCTGGACCAACCTGCTGATCCGCACCTTCGCCATCCAGCAGCTGCTGCGCGCCGAGGGCATCATCAACCTGGTCCTGATGAAACTGGGGATCATCCACCAGCCGCTGCAGCTGCTTTACACCGATTTCGCCATCCTGGTGGGGATGACCTATGTCTACCTGCCGCTGATGGTGCTGCCGCTTTATTCCACGATGGAGAAGTTCGACTTTCGCCTGACCGAGGCCGCCTATGACCTGTACGCCAGCCGCTGGAAAGTGCTGACCCAGGTGGTGATCCCGCTGGTCAAGCCGGGGCTGGTGGCGGGCGCGACGCTGGTCTTCATCCCCTGCCTTGGCACCTATGTGATCCCGCGGGTGCTGGGTGGCGGCAGCACGCTGATGATCGGCAACCTGATCGACCTGCAGTTCGGCCAGGGCCGCAACTGGCCGCTGGGCGCGGCCCTGTCGATCACCCTGGTGGTGCTGGTGGTGATCGGGATGCTGATCTTCCAGCGCAACGACCGCAGCGGAGGCCCCGAGGCATGATGCGTCATTTCGATACCAGGGCGATGCCGGGCTTTGGCTTTGTCACCCTGTTGTGCTTCCTGCTGCTGTACCTGCCGATCGCGGTGCTGGTGGTCTTTGCCTTCAATGCCGGGACCTCGATCGCGATCTGGGAGGGGTTCTCGCTGCGCTGGTTCGTCTCGGCCGCGCATAACGAGGAGGTGATCGAAGCCTCGATCCTGTCGTTGCAGATTGCCGTCGCCGCGGCGGGTCTGGCCACGGTCGCGGCCACGCTGGCGGCACTGGCCACCACCCGGACCAGGCGCTACCGTGGCATGCAGACCAAGGTGCTGCTGCTGACCATCCCGCTGATGGTGCCCGAAATCGTCACCGCCGTGGCGCTGCTGATCGTGGTGGCGCGGCTGAAGGTCTGGACCGGCTACACCGGGCTTGGCTATCTGATCCTGGCCCATGCGGCCTTCTGCGTGCCCTTCGCCTATATGCCGATCCGCGCCCGCCTGTCGGGCATGGACATGACGCTGGAATCCGCGGCACGCGATCTTTACGCCAGCCGCTGGCAGTGCTTCCGCCATGTCACCCTGCCGCTGCTGACGCCGGGGATCATTGCGGGCTTCATGCTGTGCTTCGTGATTTCCCTTGATGACGTGGTGATCACCGAATTCGTCAAATCCGCCGGCCAGGACACCCTGCCCACCTACATGCTGGGTCAGCTGCGCCGCAACATCACCCCGGAAATCAACGCCATTTCCACGGCCTTCCTGGCGCTGTCGATCATCCTGATCGTCGCCTTCACCCTGCTCGGCAATCGCAAGAAGACCTGAGCCAACCATGACGGCACAAAGCCGCGTCCCCCCTTCCAGACAGGAGAGCGTTTCATGACCAAGTCCCTTATTGCCGCCGCGGCGGTGGCGCTGATCGCCCAGGCGGGCCTGGCGCAGGCCGAAGGTGTCCTCAACATCTACAACTGGGGCAACTACACCAACCCCGAGCTGATCGACAAATTCGAGAAGCAGTACGACGTCAAGGTGACCATCACCGATTACGATTCCAACGACACCGCCCTGGCCAAGGTGCGCCAGGGCGGGTCGGGCTTCGACATCGTGGTGCCGACCTCGAACGTGCTGCCGATCTGGATCAAGGAAGGGCTGCTGCTGGAAAGCCGCCCCGACGAGATGTCGAACTTCAAGAACGTCGATCCCCGCTGGGTGGACGTGCCCTTCGATCCGGGCCGCCACTATTCGGTGCCGTGGCAATGGGGCACCACCGGCGTCAGCGTCAACACCTCGGCCTACAAGGGCGACATCAACACCTCGGCCATCTTCATGGATCCCCCGAAGGAGCTGCAGGGCAAGATCAACGTCATCCCCGAGATGTCGGATGTGATGACCCTTGCAATCTTCTATGAGGGCGGCAAGGCCTGCACCAACGACATGACCGTCCTCAAGAAGGTGCGCGACGACCTGATGAAGGCCAAGCCCAAGTGGCTGTCGATGGATTACGGCACCATCGACACCTATGCCAAGGGCGATGTCCTGGGCGGCACCAACTGGAACGGCTCGTCCTTCCGCTCGCGGCTGAAGAACCCCGACATCCATTATGGCTATCCCAAGGAAGGCTATCCGATCTGGATGGACAATGCCGCCATCCTCAAGGACGCCAAGAACGTCGACAACGCCAAGCTGTTCCTGAACTTCATCATGGAGCCCGAGAACGCCGCGCTGATCTCGGCCTTCGCGCGCTATGCCAACGGCATTGCCGGTTCGGAACAATACATGCCCGCCGACATGAAAGACGCCCCCGAGATCAACATCCCCGATGATCTGAAGGCTGCGGGGCAGTTCGTGCCCTCCTGCCCGCCTGAGGTCAATGCGATCTACACCAAGATCTGGACCGAGCTGCAGAAATAAGCTGCCCGTTTCCGACACATCCCGGGCCGGCCCCCGTTCGGGCCGGCCCTTTCCATCTGCAATAGGGACGACGATGACCCCAAGGACCCCCTCCCTGATCCTGCACAATGCCCGCGTGCGCAGCATGGATCCCGATCTTCCCCGTGCCACCGCCGTGGCCCTGGCCGGCAACCGCATCCTGGCGGTGGGCGATGACGCAACCGTGCTGGCGCTCGCGGGGGCCGAAACCCGGCTGATCGACGCGGGCGGGCGCAGCCTGCTGCCCGGGTTCAACGACGCCCATGTCCATGCCTTCGTGGGGGCGGTGGGGCTGTCACACCTCGACCTGCTGGGGGTGCGGGGCTTTGACACCCTGGCAGCAAGGGTGCGCGCCTATGCCGATGCCCATCCCGACCTGCCGCTGATCTGCGCCGAATTCACCGCCTACGAAATCCTCGGGCCCGGCCAGCCCGTCACCCGGCAGGTTCTGGACCGCATCCTGCCCGACCGCCCGCTGCTGATGACCGCCTTCGACAACCACACCGCCTGGGCCAACACCGCAGCCCTTCAGGCCGCAGGCATCCTGCACGGCCGCCCGCTGAGCATCGGCAACGAGATCGTGCTGGACGCGGACGGCCTGGCCACCGGAGAGCTGCGCGAGGGCGAGGCCATCGCCCCCGTCCGCATCCTGTCGGCCTCGGGCTACCGCGAGGGGATCGGCATGCTGACCGGAGGCGAGCCCGAAGGCGTCACCCCCGAACAGCGCGCCCATGACCGCCAGACCCTGCACCGCGGGCTGCTGCATGCCGCATCCCTGGGCATCACCTCGATGCAGAACATGGACGGCAACCTCTATACGCTGGAACTGCTGGAAGAGATCGACCAACAGCATGGCCTGCCGGTGCGGATGCGCGTGCCCTTCAACTGCAAGAACGTCACCCCGCTGTCCGATTTCACCACCCGCGCCGCCGTCTGGCGCGACCGCTTCACCAGCGACCGGCTGACTTCGGATTTCATCAAGCTGTTCATCGACGGCGTGGTCGAGACCGGGACCGCGGTGATGCTGGGCGGCTACGGCGATGCGCCGGACGAAAACGGCGATCCGCTGCTGAGCACCGAAGCCCTGAACGCCACCGTGGCCGAGGCCGACCGCCTGGGCTTCCAGGTGGCGATCCATGCCATCGGCGATGGCGGCGTGCGGATGGTCCTTGATGCCTATCAGGCCGCCGCCGCCCGCAACGGCCGCCGCGACAGCCGCCACCGGATCGAGCATATCGAGACGCTGCATCCCGACGATCTGCCGCGTTTTGCGGACCTGGGGGTGGCGGCCTCGATGCAGCCGCTGCATGTGCCGGACGGCGACCCCGGTCTTTACCTGCAGCGCATCGGGCCTCAGCGCTGGCCCACCGCCTTTCCCGCCCGGGCGCTGAAGGACAGCGGCGTGCGGATGATCTGCTCGACCGACTGGCCGATCGTGCCGCTGGATCCCGCGCTGACGCTCAGGGCTGCCGCCACCCGCGGCCCGATGGCACCGGGCCTGCCGAACCAGGCCCTGAGCCTTGAGGAAACCCTTGAGGCCTATACCCTTGGCGGCGCCTGGGCCGAGTTCCGCGAGGACCGCAAGGGCATGCTGAAACCGGGCTATCTGGCAGACCTTGTGCTGCTGGAACAGGATCTGGACACGCTGGCGCCCGAAGATCTGGCAGGGGTCTCGGCCCGGATGACCATTTGCGACGGCCGGATCACCCACGCCGCCGCCTGATCACCATTCTGCGAGGCCGCGCGCCCCGTTTCCACCTGGGACGGCGCGCGCGGCCAAACCGCCCGCATAATAATATATTCGTTTCAAGACAATGTGTTGTCTTCCCATCCGGCGGCATCCCGGGCGCCCCCCTTTGCCGTCACGGCAGGCGACAAAGATACATCGTGGTTGGACAATTTGTCCAATGTGTCCCCCCCGCCCCCCCTCCTAGGACCGATCCGACAGCAACCCAGGCGTTGCCTCCCTCCCGCCCCGCCCGACGCCCCCGCGCCGGACCAAGAGCCTTGCGCGTCCGTGACCCACACGGGCGCGGGGAAGCCGTGCGCGCCCCGCCAACGGAGGTCCGGCATGACGCCAGACGCACTGAGCACAATGATCTCGCGGATCGACTTCGCGCTGATCTCCTCGGTCCACATCCTGTTTCCGCCGCTGACCATCGGCCTGGCCGCGCTGCTCTTCATTTCCGAAGCGCTGTGGTTCAAGACCGATGATGAACGCTGGTACCGGCTGTGCCGCTTCTTCGAGAAGCTCTTCATCATCAACTTCGGCGCCGGTGTCGCCACCGGCGTCACCATGGAGATGGCCTTCGGCATCCTCTACGGGCCGTTCAGCCAGGCAGCAGGGCCGTTCTTCGGTCAGGTGCTGGGCTACGAGACCATCACCGCCTTCATGTACGAAGCAGGCTTCATCGGCCTGATGATCTTTGGCTGGGGCAAGATCAGCCGCAAGATGCACCTGTTCGCGACCTTCAACGTGGCGCTGTCGTCGACGCTGTCGGCGATGTGGATCCTGGTTGCCAACAGCTGGATGCAGACCCCCACGGGCGTGACCCTGAAGGACGGCGTCTTCCAGGTGACGAACTGGTTCGCGGCACTGCTGAACCCCAACGTCTTTGCCGCCTTCCCGCACATGCTGCTGGCCGCGTTCGAGCTGTCGCTGTGCTTCGTCGTCGCGGTCTGCGCCTGGTTCGTCTTCAAGCAGCGCCACACCGACCTGTTCCTGCGGCCGCTGAAATGGGGCCTGGTGGCGCTGGCGGTGGTGGCCGCCGCCCAGGTCTACATGGGCGACGTGCTGGGCGAGAACGTGCTGCACAACAAGCCCGCGGCGCTGGCGGCCATGGAAGGCCAGTACGACACCTATGACAAGGACGGCCATGTCAACAACGCCTGGAACGTCATCGGCTGGCCCAAGGCCGACGGCACGGGCCTGGCGTGGTCGATCAAGATCCCCCATGCCCTGTCGCTGATCGAGACCAAGACCTGGAACGGCAAGGTCGAGGGGCTGAACAGCTTCGACAAGGCCGACCGCCCGCCGGTGCTGCTGCCCTTCTACAGCTTCCGCGCCATGGCCGCGATCGGCGGCGCGCTGATGCTGCTGGGCCTTTACGGCTGCTGGCTGTGGGCCAAGGGGCGGCTGTCCGAGACGCTCGCCGCGACCAACCGCAGGTTCCTGCTGGCGTGCTCGGCCGCGGTGGCGCTGCCCTACATCGCCGTCATCGCCGGCTGGTGGACGCGCGAGATCGGCCGCCAGCCCTGGATCGTCTACGGCCTGATGCGCACCGAGGACGGCATGAGCCACATGTCCACCGCGCTTGCCTCGTTCTGGCTGGTGGGCTTCGCGATCTTCGAGGGCGCCGTGGTGCTGGGCACGATCTGGTACCTGCTGAAGGTCTGCCGCCTGGGTCCCGACCTGACCAGCCCGATCGCCACCTCGGGGCATGAAACCCTGGGGGATCTGGACCTGCCCACCGCGGGCGAGGCCCCCCACCCCGAATACTACCGTCCCGTCTGAAGCGGCGGAAAAGGACCGGAACGATGAACCATCTGGACGACATGCAATATTTCCTGGCCAACGCCTGGTGGCTGGCCCTGGGGATTGCGGTGCTGCTTTACATCGCGCTCGACGGGGCGGACCTGGGGGCGGGGATCTTTGGCCTGTTCGTGGGCGATCACGATGAGCGCGGCGCCATCATGACCGCCATGGCGGGCACCTGGGACGCCAATGAAACCTGGCTGATCGTGGCGGGGGGGATCCTGTTCGGGACCTTCCCCTTCGTCTACGGCTCGGCCTTCCACTATCTGATGGTGCCGCTGGCCTTCGTGCTGTGGGGCGTGATGGCGCGCGCGGTGACGCTGGAATTCCGCCACATCGCATCCGAGAAATGGCAGCGCTTCGGCGACCGGGTCTTTGGCCTGTCCAGCCTGACCGTCACCTTCTTCGGCGGCATGAGCGTGGGCGCCTCGCTCAAGGGCTTCCCGCTGACCCATACCCCCGGACAGGTGCCGCATTTCGACGGCGGCGCCTTCGACTTCGTCTCGGCCTTCTCGGTCTGGACGGGGATCGCGGCGGTGGTCGCGGTGCTGCTGTCGGGGGTGCTGTTCGTGCGCGCCCGCTTCGAGAAATCCGAACCCATCCGCCGCGACGCCGCGCGCTGGACCGCGACGATCTTCTGGCTGGCCATCGGATCCGTCGTGATCACCCTGATCTGGAGCCTGTCGATCTTTGACTGGGCCCGGGCCAAGTGGCTGGGGCATTACTTCTGGGTCTGGGGCATCCTGGGGCTGCTGGCGCTGGCTTGCATCGACAAGGTCCGCCGCGCCACGCTGCGCGACGACGACATGGGCGCCATCCTTTGGTACTGCGGCGCGCTGCTGATCATGGGCGTGGGGATGCTGGCCACCCTGCACCCCTGGCTGGTCCCCCACACCTGGAGCATCCGTGACGGCGCCAGCCCGCAGGTGTCGCTGATCACCTTCACCATGACCATGGGGGGCTTCCTGCCGGTGATGGTGATGTACAACTGGTACCAGATCTGGGTCTTCCGGGCGCGGATCACCAAGCTGGTGGCCTATGCCCACCACTAAGACGAGCTGACCGACATGTCCCGCATCCGACCCACCCATGACGCGGCCTCGAAGGCCACGGAACGCTGGCTTGGCACCTTCCGCGCCAGGGGGGGGCGGATGCTGGGGCTGTCGATCGGTGCGGCCGGGCTTTCGGCCGCGCTGACCATCCTGCAGGCCTGGGCCCTGGCGCGTCTCATCGCCGGAACCGTGCTGCAGGGTTCGGGGATCCTGGAACAGATCCCCGAGATCGCCCTTGTTGCGGGGACGATCGTGGGAAGGACCCTGATGGACGGGATCCGTCAGGGTACGGCCTTCGAGGCCGGGGCGCAGATCCGGCAGGCACTTCGTGAGGCGGTGCTTGGCCGGATCTCGTCCGCGGGCCCCGTGGCGATGCAGGCGCGCCCCTCGGGCGAGGTCGCGGGCCTTCTGTCCGAGGGCGTCGATGCCGTGCAGGACTATTTCGCGGCCTACCTGCCGCAGAAGATCATCGGCGCCATGGTGCCACTGCTGGTGCTGGCGGCGGTCTTTCCTTTCGACTGGATCACCGGTCTGATCCTGGCCATCTGCGCCCCCATCGTGCCGGTCTTCATGATCGTGGTGGGCCGCGGCGCCGAAGCGCTGAACCGGCGCCAGTGGCAGCGCCTGCTGCTGATGGGCGCGCATCTGTTCGACCGGCTGTCGGGGCTGGTGACGCTGCGCCAGCTGGGTGCGGCGCGCCGCGAGGCCGCGCTGGTCGCCGCCATGTCCGAGGGCTATCGCGAGGCCACGATGCAGGTGCTGCGGGTGGCCTTCCTGTCCTCTCTGGTGCTGGAATTCTTCGCGACCATCGCGGTGGCCATGGTCGCGGTCTACGTGGGCTTCCGGCTGTATTACGGCCAGATCGCCTTTCTGCCCGGCCTTTTCGCGCTGCTGGTGGCGCCCGAATTCTTCCGCCCCCTGCGCGAGATGGGCCAGCATTACCACGCCCGGATGACCGCCCTTGGCGCCGCCGAAGGGCTGCGAGCGCTGCTGGATCTGCCCGATGCGCCGCCGCAGGACGACCGCCTGCCGCTGCCCGCCGATGCGCCGCTGCGGATCTCGGTGCGGGATCTGTCGTATCACCATGACGAAGGCGCGGGGCTGGCGCCCTTGTCGTTCGATCTGGCCCCCGGTCAGGCCCTGGCGCTGATGGGGCCGAGCGGCGCCGGCAAGACCACCGCGGTGCGGTTGCTGCTGGGGCTGCTGGAGGCGCAGGCGGGCCGGATCGAGGTCGACGGCCACGCCCTGTCGGACTATCGCAGCGCCGACTGGCAGGCGCGGATCGGCTGGCTGCCGCAGCGCCCCACGCTGTTTGCCGGCACCATCGCGCAGAACATCCGCCTTGGCGTCCCCGAGGCCCCCGGTGCGCAGCTGCACCGCGCCCTGCGCGACGCCTGCGCCGAGGACGTGATCGCCGCCCTTCCCCAGGGCCTGGACACGGAACTGGGCGAAGGCGGCGCGGGCCTGTCGGGCGGCCAGATCCGCCGCGTGGCGCTGGCGCGCGCGCTGGTGCGCAGCCCCCGCCTGCTGATCCTGGACGAACCCACCGCCGCCCTTGATGCCGACACCGCCGCCCGGCTGATGGCGGGGCTGCGCGCCGCCCATCCGCAGGCCGCACTGTTGATCGTCACCCATGATCCCGCCTGTGCCGCCACCGCCGACCGCATCCTGACCCTTGGCCGCGAACCCACCCCGGAGGCCGCCCATGTCTGATTTTCTGCGCCTGCTCAGGCTTTGCCGTCCGCAGCGCGGCCGCATCGCCCTTGGCGTCGCCCTGTCGGTGACGGTGATCCTGTCGAACGTGGCGCTGATGGCGGTGTCGGGCTGGTTCATCACCGCCATGGCGCTGGCGGGGCTGGGCCGGATGACGCTGGAATTCTTCCTGCCCGCCGCCGCGATCCGGGGCCTCGCGCTGCTGCGCAGCGGCGCGCGCTATCTGGAACGGCTGGTCAGCCACGAGGCCACGCTGCGGATCCTCGCGCGGCTGCGGCCCTGGCTTTACACCGCGATGGTGCCGCTGGCGCCCGCCCGGCTGCAGGGCCTGCGCCATGGCGACCTGCTGGCGCGCATCCGCGGCGACATCGACGCGCTCGACAATTTTCACCTGCGGATCCTGGGGCCGGCGCTGGCGGCGCTGATCTCCTCGGGGGTGATCATCGCGGCGGCGGCAGTGTTTTCCGGGGCCGTCGCCGGGGTCATCGCCCTTGGGCTGCTGCTGGCGGGCCTCGCCCTGCCCTGGGCGGTGCGCCGCGCCACCCTTGGCGCCGGACCCGACCTGACCCGCGCCCGCGCCCGCCTGCAATCGGATGCCGCCGACCTGACCCGGGGCTATGCGGAACTGCAGATGCTGGGCGCCCTCGATGCCCAGCGGACCGGGGTCCTGGCAGCCTCCGCAGCCCTCATCCGGGCCGAGCGCCGCAGCGCCCGCGCCACAGCCATTGGCAGCGCGGCATCGGGCGCGGTCGGGCAGCTGATGACGCTGGCGACCGTCCTGCTGCTGATCCCCGCGACCTCGGCGCATCTGATGCAGGGGCCGGTCTTTGCGCTGCTGGTGCTGGGCTCGATGGCCGCGATCGAGGCCGTCTCGGGCCTGCCCGGCGCCTTTGCCGCCTGGGATGCGACGCTGGCCTCGGCCCGGCGGATCTTTGCGCTGACCGACCAGGCGCCCGCCGTCACCGAACCCGCCGCCCCGCAGACGCCCCGTGGCCACGCCCTGCGGGCCGAGCATGTCAGCTTTGGCTACGGCCCCGGCCGCCCGGTGCTGGAAGACCTGAGCTTTGATCTGCCCGAGGGCACGTGCCTGGCGCTGACCGGCCCCACCGGCGCCGGCAAGACCACCGTGCTGGAGCTGCTGCAACGCTTCCGCGATCCCGACGCGGGCCGCATCACCCTGGGCGGCCGCGACCTGAGGCAGCTTTCCGACGACACGCTGCGCGCGCAAATCGCGGTGGTCGACCAGCAGGCGCATCTGTTCAACGCGACGCTGGCGGAAAACCTGCGGCTGGCGGCGCCCGATGCATCCGACAACCGGCTGTGGCAGGCGCTGGAGGACGCGCAGCTTGGCCCCGACGTGCGCGCCATGCCGCAGGGTCTGGCGACGCGGCTGGGGGAACTGGGGGCGCGGCTGTCGGGCGGGCAGGCCCGGCGGGTGGCGATCGCCCGGGCGCTGCTGCGCGATGCGCCGATCCTGCTGCTGGACGAGCCGACCGAGGGGCTGGATGCGCAGACCGAAGCGCTGGTCATCGACGCCCTGCGGGTGCTGATCGCGGGGCGCACCGTGGTTCTGGTCAGCCACCGCCCGCAGGCTCTGGCGCTGGCCGGTCGACATCTGCGCCTCGGGGTGCAAAAGGTATGAGGACGACCGAAGACGGCCCCGGCCCCTCAGGGGGCCCGCCTTGAGCACAGGATTTCTGCCCCTCATGCTGCCCGCGAAACCCCGGCGCGGAACGCCGACACCACCGCCCCCGGGCCCCGACGCCGCCATCCGCGCCCTGGCCGAGGATGCCGCCCGCCGCAACCTGGGCCTGCTGATCAACCTGCGCTGGCTGGCCCTGCTGGGGCAGCTGGGCACGATCATCGTCGCCTCGACGGTGCTGCATGCGGTGCTGCCGCTGGGGCCGATGCTGGCGGTGATGGCCGGATCGGCGGTGGTCAACTGCTTTGCCGCCTGGCGCTGCCGCCGCGGCTGGGCGGTGCGCAGCTGGACCGTGACCTTCGAGCTGATGATCGACGTCGGCGCGCTGACGGCGCTTTTGTTCTTCTCGGGCGGGGCGGCGAACCCCTTCGTGACGCTGTTCATCCTGCAGGTGATGCTGGGGCTGGTGCTGATCCCGATGCCGCGGGTGCTGCTGATCCTGGGGGCGACCATCGCCGCGAACCTGTGGCTGCTGTGGCACAGCCGGCCGCTGGTGCTGACCGGCGGTCTGGCCGAGGCCACCAGCTTCATGACGCTGCACCTGCAGGGGATGTTCGTCAGCTTCGTGCTGTCGGTGGCGCTGCTGACCTGGATCGTGCGCGGCATCCAGACCAACCTGGCGACCCGCGACGCCCAGATCTCTGCCCTGCGCCAGAAGCTGGTCGAGGACGAGCATTTCGTGCGCCTGGGCATGATGGCCTCCAGCACCGCGCATGAACTTGGCACGCCGCTGACCACGGTCGCGGTGACGCTGGACGACTGGGCCGACGTGGGCCTGCCCTCGGCCGAGGAAGCCCCCGAGATGCTGGCCCGGCTGCAATCCCAGCTGGCCAGCTGCCGCAGCATCGTGTCGGACATGCTGTTCACCACCGGCCTCGACCGGTTCGAGGCGGCCGAGCGTGTCCCCCTGGGCGCCTTCCTGATCGAGGCGGTCGAGGTCTGGGACGACGACGGTGGCGGCCTGGACATCACCCTGCCCGAGGGGCCGGTGATGCAGCAGCCTGTGCTGGTGGAATCGCTGCTGGAACAGGCGCTGCGCAACATCTTCAACAATGCCCGCCAGGCCGGGGCGACGGCACTGCGGATCGGTGCCGCGATCACCCCCGATGGCAGTATCGCGCTGACGCTGCACGACAACGGCCCGGGCTTTCCCGCCGCCGTGCTGGAGCGCCCGA
Source organism: Pseudooceanicola sp. NS-SX9 (assembly GCF_057380705.1). Lineage (NCBI taxonomy): Bacteria > Pseudomonadati > Pseudomonadota > Alphaproteobacteria > Rhodobacterales > Paracoccaceae > Pseudooceanicola > Pseudooceanicola sp. NS-SX9. Next base: position 191,861 of record NZ_JBXXRN010000003.1, read on the forward strand.
TCCAGCCCGTGCAGGCCGAAAAGGGCAATCCCGGCCGCGGCTTCGGCCTGTACCTCGTGGCCAACACGATGCGCCGGCTGGGCGGACACTGGTCGCTCGACAATGCCCCCGAAGGCGGCGCCCGGGTGCGCCTGACCCTGCCCGCCCATACCCTTCAGGAGAGGCCCGATGCCTGACACCGACCAGCCCCCGCGCGAATTGCTGATCGTCGAGGATGACGAGGCGCTGGCCGAGACCCTGGCCAGTTCCATGCGCCGGCGCGGCTTTGCCGTGCGCGTCGCGCGCTCGGCCGAAGAGGCGCAGCCGCTGGCGCAGGACAAGGTGCCCGACTGCGCGCTGGTCGATCTGAAGCTGCCCGGGCGCAGTGGCCTGGAATGCGTGCAGGACCTCGCGGCGCTGGATCCGCCGCCGCATATCGTGGTGCTGACGGGCTTTGCCTCGATCGCCACCGCCGTCGAGGCGATCAAGCTGGGCGCCGTCTACTACCTGGCCAAACCCGCCACCGCCCGAGAGATCGAGGCCGCCTTCGAACGCCGCGAGGGCGATCCGACCCTGCCGCTGGGCCAGGCCTCGGGCGGGGTGCATGTGGGCGAATGGGAGCGCATCCAGGAAGTGCTGCGCGACACCGATTTCAACATCTCCGAGGCCGCCCGGCGGTTGGGGATGCACCGCCGCACCCTGGCCCGCCGGCTGGCGAAACGCCAGATCCGCTGACCGGCCCCCGCAAGGCCGCCTGCCTGAAACCGATCCCAACCTGACCTGACGTCTCCGGCACGGCCGGCGGCGCCTGTCCTGCTGCCCGATCCTTGACCCTGGGGACATCTGGCCTGCCCGCAGGACGGCTTTGGCTTGACAGATGCCGTTTCTGAATGAAACGAATAGATGTATTCATTATGACTATAAAGAGACGATGGAAACCCGCGACCTCCTGACCTTCCTGGCCGTGGCTGACAGCGGCAGCATCACCCGGGCGGCGGCGCTTCTGGGGCGCTCGCAGCCTTCGGTGACGCGCACGATCCAGGATCTGGAGGCCGAGCTGGGCTTTGCCCTGCTGCTGCGCACCGGCCGGCGCATCCAGCTGTCGGAAGAGGGGCTGGCGTTCGAGGAAGAGGCCCGCCGCCTGCTGATGTCGTTTTCGGAACTGGCCGCGCGGGCGCGCACCATCGCCGCCGGCAAGGGCCGGATCCTGCAGATCGCCACGACCTCGGCCGTGGGCACCGGGCTGATCCCCGAGGCGCTGCGGATCCTCGGCCGGGACCGCCTGCCGCACGAGATCCACATCGGCCAGTTCCTGCCCTCGGTCGTGGCGCAGGAGGTCCGTGCGGGCCGGGCCGAGATCGGCTTTTCCAGCCTGCCCCTCGACACGCCGGGGCTGGATGTGCTGCGCCTTTACCGCGCGCCCAATGCCATCGCGCTGGCCGCCGACGATCCGCTGGCCGCGCAAGATGTGGTGCCGGTCGCGGCGCTGCAGGACAAGCCCATGGCCACCATGCTGAACCCGCTGCGGTTCCAGATGCATGTGGCAAGGGTGCTGCAGTCGCACGGGGTGCGCACCGGGCCGGTGATACGCACCAATATCTCTTACGGGGCGTTGCAGATCGTTGCCCGCACCGGGGCGGCGGCGATCATCGACCCGGTTTCGGCCTGGGGGGTCAGCCTGCCCGGGGTGGTGGTGCGTCCGATCGATGTCGACGTGCCCTTCCACTGGGGCGTGCTGGCCGCGCCGCACCGCACCCCGGGCCAGACCGCGCTGGCCCTCATCGACCAGGTCGAAGCCCTGGCCGCCCGGATCATCGCCGGTTTCACCCAGCTTGACCCGGCCCAGGCCGGGGCGCTGGTGGCCGGCACGCCCTCGACACTCCCGCACGGAACGGACTGATGACGCATCACGCCACACTTGCCGACGGGGCGCAGGGGCTGGAGGCGCTGGAAGCGCAGCTGGCCCGCGACCTCGTGAACCTGGACCTGCCTGCCAAGGCCTGGGTGCCCGAACGCCACCACGACGGCGCGGCGGTGCGCGACGTGGTGGTGATCGGCGCCGGCATGTGCGGGCTGGCCGCCACCGCCCGGCTGATCTTTGGCGGCATCCGCAATGTCGTGGCCTATGACGCCGCCCCCGCCGGGCTGGAAGGCCCGTGGGAGACCTTCGCGCGGATGCAGACGCTGCGCTCGCCCAAGACGCTGACCGGCCCGGCCCTGGGTCAGGCACAGCTGACCTTCCGCGCCTGGTTCACCGCGCAATGGGGCACCCAGGCCTGGGAAGAGCTGGGCAAGATCCCGAAGGGCCAGTGGATGGATTACCTGCGCTGGTACCGCCGGGTGCTGGATCTGCCGGTGGTGAACGACGTGCGGATGACCGCCATCGCGGCCGAGGGCGATCTGATCGCCCTGACGCTGGAGGGCGCCGACACCCCCCGCGTGCTGACGCGCCATCTGGTGCTGGCGACGGGCCGGTCGGGTCTGGGGGGCAAGGCGGTGCCGGGCTTCCTGCGCGACCTCGACCCCGCGCTTTGGGCGCATTCGGCCGATGACATCGACTTTGCCGCGCTGAAGGGCAAGTCGGTCGCGGTGATCGGGGCGGGGGCCTCGGCGATGGACAATGCCGCGACCGCGCTGGAGGCCGGCGCCGGTGCCGTCGACCTGCTGATCCGCCGCAAGGAGATGCCGCGCATCAACAAGATGACCGGCATCGGCAGCCAGGGGCTGGTGCTGGGGATGCAGGCGTTGCCCGACCTTTGGAAATGGCGCTTCTTCGACTATTCCGCCCAGACCCAGACACCGCCTCCGCACAGCTCGACCCTGCGGGTGTCGCAGCATGGGAATGCGCATTTCTACCTGGGCTGCGGGGTGCTGGACGTGCAGCCCGAAGGCACCGGCCTGCGGATCGAGACCACCCAGGGCGCCAAGAGCTATGACTACCTGATCGCCGCCACCGGCTTCGTCAACGATTTCGCCGGCCGCGCCGAATTCGCCGCCATCGCGCCGCATATCCGCAGCTGGCAGGACGGCCGCCAGACCCCCGAGATGCAGCCCGACCGCCACCACCTGCTGAGCGCCCCCGACCTGGGCCCCGGCTTCGAGTTCCGCGAGAAAACCCCGGGCGCCTGCCCGATGCTGGCGCGGATCCACTGCTTCAACGATGCCGCGATGCTGAGCCACGGCAAGGTCTCGGGCGATATTCCGGCGGTCAGCGCCGGGGCCGACCGGCTGGTGCGCGGCATCACCGAGGCGCTTTATGCCGCTGATGTGGAATGCCATTTCGCACAGTTGCAGGCCTATGAAACCCCCGAACTGCTGGGCGACGAATGGACCGACAGTTCCCCCCTGACCGAAGGAGCCGAGTGATGGATGCCATGGACCTGGCCGCGGGCCTTACCCCCGAGGATGCGCTCTACAAGGCGCGCCGCTTCCGCCCCGAATTCGTCGATGGCGCCGAGGCCTGCCGGGCCTCGGTGCTGACGCCTGCCGCCGATCAGGGCCTGTCGCAGGTGCTGCGGCTGGCGCTGGCGCTGCGCATGGCGCGGCTGAATGCCGATGCGGTGCTGGTGGCGGGCTATGCCGCCGACCTGAAGGGCCTTGCCCCCGACGATCCGCTGATGGCGCTGGCGGGCGGCGACACCGCCCTGCCCGAACCTCTGGCCGCCATCGCCCGCCATGCCGATCTGGTGACGCTGACGCCGCGCGCGGCCACCGCCGCCGACATCACCCGGCTGGAACAGGCGGGCCTGAGCAATCCCCAGATCGTCGCCCTGTCCGAGCTGATCGCCTATGTCAACTTCCAGACCCGCGTGGCCACCGGCCTGCGCCTGATGAGGTCCAAATGATCCCCCAGGTCAAACTGAAGCCCCTCGACTGGGTGCCCCATATCGCGCCCGTCACCCTGGCCGAGGCCACCCCCGAGCAGCTGGAGGCGATGAAGGTCACGCCCTCGGCCAAGAAGGTGTCGCCCTATGTGCGCACGCTGGCGCATGACCCGGAAAGCTACGTGGCGCGGACCGTGCTGTTCAACGCCATCATGTATGTCGAAGGCGGGCTGAACCGCGCCGACCGGGAACTGGGGGCGCTTGGGGCCTCGATGGTGAATGGCTGCACCTATTGCGCCGTGGTCCATGCCCGGCGGCATTCCCAGCTGGCGGGCAACGACCAGGTGGTCAGCGCGCTTTACTGGAACCGCGAGGCGGATCTGGACGAACATCACCGCGCGGTCTACGACTTTGCCCGCAAGCTGTCGGCCGCGCCTTCCGAGGCGACCGAGGCCGACATCGCCCGCCTGCGCGCCCTTGGCCTGAGCGACGAGGAAATCATCGACCTGATCCACGCGATTTCGATCTTCGGCTGGGCGAACCGGCTGATGCACGTTCTGGGCCATGCCGAGCCCCAGGCCTGAAAGGACCCGGACATGCTTGAAATCAAGGACCTGAAGCTGGCCTATGGCAGCAACACCATCCTGAACGGCGTCAACCTGTCGGTCAGCCGCGGCGACGTGGTGTCGATCATCGGGCCCAGCGGCACCGGCAAGACGACACTGCTGAAATGCATCAACTACCTGGCCCGGCCGCAGTCGGGCCAGATCACGCTGGACGGCATCACCATGGATTTCGCCCGCCCCGACAGGGGCCGCATCCGCGACCTGCGGCTGCGCACCGCGATGGTGTTCCAGCAGTTCAACGTCTTCAAGAACATGACGGTGATCCAGAACATCATGGACCCCCTCGTCGTGGTGCAGAAGAAGACCAAGGACGAAGCCCGCCAGATCGCGCTGCGCGAACTGGACCGGGTGGGCATGACGGAACGGCAGGACCACTATCCCTCGCAGCTTTCGGGCGGCCAGTTGCAGCGCACCGGCATCGCCCGGGCGCTCGCCGTGCGGCCCGACGTGATCCTGTTCGACGAACCCACGTCCTCGCTTGACCCCGAACTGGTCAACGAGGTGCTGAAGGTGATCAAGGACGTGACCTCTTCGGGGATCACCTCTCTGCTGGTCACCCACGAGATGCAGTTCGCCCGCAACATCTCGAACCGCATCGTCTTCATGGAAGGCGGCGTCGTCGCCGCCGACGGCAGCCCCGAGGAGATCTTCGAGGCGCCCTCCAACCCGCGCCTGGCGCAGTTCCTGAATTCGGAACAGAAAATCCAGTAACCAAAGAGAAGGAAAACAGGGATGTTCAAGACCACTTCCACCCTTGGCCGCCGCACGGCGATGGGCCTTCTGGGCGGCGTCGTGATGGCGTTTGCCGCCGGTGCGGTGCAGGCCCAGGATGCCGTGCGCACCATCAAGATCGCCACCGCCGCGGAATCGAAACCGCTGTCCTGGGGCGCCCTGGGCGAGGAACCGCAGGGCTACGAGCCCGACGTGCTGCGCGCCATCAACGCCAAGCTGCCGCAATACAAGTTCGAGCTGGAAGGCGCCGCCGACATCGCCCAGGAAACCGGCCTTGCCACCGGCAAGTACGACATGATCACCGGCGGCTATTATACCAACCCGACCCGCGCCAAGCAGTTCATGATCCCCGAGAACCCGATCGGCGCCTCGATGATGAAGATCTACGCGCGCTCCGACAGCGGCATCAAGACGCTGAAGGATCTGGTCGGCAAGAAGATCGTGCCCGTCAGCGCCGGTGGCGGCGTCTACAAGTTCATGACCCAGTGGCAGAAGGATAACCCCGACTACAAGGTCAAGGTCACGGCCTCGTCGGCGGGTGTGCCCTATCCGAACCGCCTGCAGGAAGTGCAGGACGGCAAGTATGACGCGCTGATCCTGCCGTCGAACCTGGGCGAAGCCACGGTGATCGCGCAGCAGAAGCTGGACATCACCGCCTCGGAACCGGTCGTCACCAACAACACCTACATCCTGATCCACCGCGGCAAGGAAAACGAGCAGCTGGTGGCCGATGTCAACAAGGCCCTGGGCGAGCTGCGCGAGGATGGCACGCTCGACAAGCTGTCCGAGAAATACTTTGGCGAGGACGTCGCCAAGTACATGAAGCTGGACTGATCCGACGCGCCGGTCCCCCAGGGGACCGGCCCCCCCTCTCTCTGGAAAGGAGTGCCAGTCCGTGGACCTGAGCACGATGCTCCCCGAGCTTCTGTCGGCGCTGCCGCTGACGCTTGCCATCATGTTCGTGGCCATGGCCGCGGGCTTCTGCCTGGCGCTGGTCGCGACGGTGTTGCGGATCCGCCGGATCCCGGTGCTCAGCCAGCTGGCCGATCTTTACGTCTCCTATGCGCGCAGCGTGCCGGTGGTGCTGCAGCTGTTCGTGGTGTTCTACGGGCTGCCGGTGCTGTTTTCCGCCTTCGGCATGGCCGACATCTTCACCTCCAACGTGGCGGCGATGGTGGGCCTCAGCCTTTATCACGGCGGCTACCTGTCCGAGGTCATGCGCCCGGCCTATCTGGCGGTCGAGAAGGGCCAGCACGAGGCCGCGGATTCGCTGGGCTACACCTTCGTGCAGAAGCTGCGCCGCACCATCGGGCCGCAGGCGGTGCACATCGCGCTGCCGGGCTATGGCAATGCCATCATCTACCTGATCCACAACGTGGCGCTGGTGATGTACATCGGGGCCGCCGACGTCATGGCCACCGCCCACCTTGTGATGGAACGCGACTACAACCAGTATCAGTTCGAAACCTACCTGGTGCTTGCGGTGCTCTATTCGCTGCTGTGCCTGATCGCCTGGGCCATCATCCGCCTGTTCGAGCGCCGCTCGGCCCGCTACGTGACCGGGGGCCCGCGTCTGGCGGTGCGTCCCTCGGCCGGCGTCTGAGACGGAAAGGACCTGATCCATGTTCGATGCTTCCATCCTTCTTCCCGATTTCCTCAGCATCCTGTCGGCCGTGCCGGTGACGCTGGCGATGGCGGTGACGATCTTCATCCTGTCGACGCTGCTGGGCGGGGTGCTGGCGCTGTGCGAACACCGCCGCATCCCGGTGCTGCGCCAGCTGGTCACCGCCTACAAGGTCGCCTTCAAGGGCGTGCCGATGGTGGTGGTGATCTTCCTGGCCTATTACGGCCTGCCCGACGCGCTTGAGTTCCTGGGCAGCCTGGTCGGCATCGAGACCACCGGCCAGATCCCGAACTGGGTGACGCTAGTGCTGGCGCTGGCGGCCTGCGTCGCGGCCTTCCAGGCCGAGGTGATCAAGGGCGCGCTGAATTCCTTCGACACCGGCCAGTCGGATGCGGCGAAATCGCTGGGCTACAGCGGCTGGCAACTGTTCCGGCGGGTGATGCTGCCGCAGATCATCGTCTCGGCGATCCCGGACCTGGCGAATTCGGTCATGGTGATCATGAAGGCGCTGTCGCTGGGTTTCGCCATCGAGGTGATCGACATCTTCGCCCAGTCGCAGCTGACCGCAGCGCTGAACTTCTACTACCTTGAGGCCTTCGTGGTGGCGGTGGTGATCTACATGGTCATCGCCTATCTGGTCACCCAAGGCGCGGACCGTCTGGAAAGCCACCTGCGCCGCCGCAGCTGATACCCCCTGCCCCGAAAAGGCGAAGGCCGGCCCCCCTCCGGGGACCGGCCTTTTGCATTCGGGCGGGGGCATGTCCCGCGCCGGGCGTCAGCCGGTGCGGACCTCGACCTCGTCCAGGCGTTTCAGGCGGTAGATGGCCCAGGACACCGCCCAGGCCAGCAGGAAGGTCGCGATGATGGCAAAGCCGAGGTTGTTGAAGTTGTCGTCCAGCCCCGCGACCAGCGACCAGAAGCCACCCGTCAGATGGAACTGTTCGCGCAGCAGGCCCAGGGTCTCGACCCCGCCGATCAGCACCGCAACCAGGATCGAGACCAGCGTGATCGTCATGTTGTAGTAGATCTTGCGCATCGGCTTGACGAAGGCCCATTCATAGGCGCCCAGCATCATCACCCCGTCGGTGGTATCGACCAGCGACATGCCCGCGGTGAACAGCGCGGGAAACACCAGGATCACCCAGATCGACAGGCCGTTGGCCGCCTGGGCCGCGGACACGCCGAAAACCGCGACCTCGGTCGCGGTGTCGAAGCCCAGCCCGAAGAGCACGCCCAGAGGGTACATGTGCCAGCTGCGGGTGACAAAGCGGAAGGCCGGGCGAAAGAGGCGCGACAGCAGCCCGCGATTGCCCAGCAGCATGTCCAGGTCTTCCTCGACATAGGTGCCACCGGCGCGGATCCGGCGGTAGTTGCGCCAGATCGACAGGAAGATGGCGATGTTCATCGCCGCCACCAGCAGCAGGAACAGCCCCGAGACCAGCGTGCCGATCACCCCCGACACGCCCTGGAAGGCCGGGAAATCCCCCAGCACCGTCGCCGCCACCGCGACCGCCGTCGCGGCGATGATGACGACGCTGGAATGACCCATGGCAAAGCAGAAACCGACCGTCACGGGCCGCTGGTTCATCTGCATGAGCTTGCGGGTCACGTTGTCGATCACCGCGATATGGTCGGCATCGACGGCATGGCGCAGGCCCAGCCCATAGACCACCAGCGCGACCCCCAGCAGCGTCGGCTGGTTCCAGAACGCGACCAGCGCCCAAAGCCAAGCGCCTGCATTCATCGCCAGCAGCAGCGCGTAGATCGCGATCAGCCGCGGACGCAGCTCGGGCGCGGTTTCGTTGAAAAGACGGGACAAGGGGCTTGGCATTGGTCCTCCTCTGCCTGACGCATCCGGTGTCATAGCAGAGAAGCCGCGCCGCACCCATGCGACCCTGGCGTTCCGGGACACCCCGCCCGAAACTTCCACCGTGACGTTTGCGATGGCAGGTCTCCTGGCTTGCGGATCGACGCCGGAACCGGCCTTCCCGGGTCATGGCCCAGTGGCATCATCGGTCCGGCTTTCCGCCTACAGTTGCGGGGGCAGCCGCGGCATGGCGCCCAAAGGCACGGCACCGCATTCCCTATTCTCCCCCGAAGGGGAACCATCACCGTCTCTATGCGCCAGGATGACCGTCGGATCAATGCCCCGTGGCCGCGCCGGCAGGGCGGCGCCGGCAGGGATTGATCGACCCCCGGCCAGGGCGCCCTGGCCGGGGATGCGGGCCTAGCGCGACAGCGCCACCACCGGATCCAGCCGCGAGGCGCTATGCGCAGGCAGGTAGCCAAAGACCACCCCCACCAGGCTGGAGCTGGCGAAGGCCAGCAGAATCGTCACCGGCGAGTAGATGAAGGCATAGTTCGGCTGGAACAGCGAAATCACCGGCCCCGCCGCCAGCGCGATGCCGACGCCGATGACGCCGCCCAGCAGGCAGACCAGCACGGCCTCCAGCAGGAACTGCACCAGAATGTCGGCCTGCCGCGCCCCCACGGCCATGCGCACGCCGATCTCTCCCACCCGTTCCGAGACCGACACCAGCATGATGTTCATCACCCCGATGCCGCCCACCACCAGGCTGATCACCGCAATGGCCGCAATCAGAAAGGTCATGGTCTCGGTTGTGCTGGTGATGGTCTTGCGGATGTCGTCGGTGTTCAGGATGTTGAAATCAACCGTGCCATGGCGCCGCTTCAGCAGGTTCGACACCGCCTGTTCGGCGCTGTCCATGTCAACATCATCCGCCACCCGCAGGGTGATCGAACGCAGCGAGCTGCTGCCAAGAAACCGTGATTGCACCGTGGTATAAGGCAGGTAGAACGACGGGTTCCCCGACGAGCCGAAGCCGTTGGCCTGGGCCTCGACCACGCCCACGACGCGCATGGCGACCTGGCCCACGATGACCACCTGGCCCAGCGGATCGACATGCAGCGGATCGAACAGCGCGGTCTTGGCATTGCCGTCGATCACCACGTCCTGGGTATAGTTGCGCACCGCGCTTTCGGTGAAATACTGCCCCTCGACCAGCTTGGTGCCCTTGACCGAGAAATAGCCCGCGCCGACGCCGTTCAGCAGGGCGCTGGCCTCCTTGTTGCCAAAGCGTGCCACCCCCGAGGTCGAGACCGTCGGCGTCACCGCCGCCACATAGGGCAGCGCCGCCAGCGCATCGGCATCACCGACCGACAGCGTGGTGATCCGCCCGGAATGCGGATCGCCGAAACCGCGCCCGGCGAAGATTTCCAGCGTGTTGGTGCCGAGGTTCGAGATGTTCTTCAGCACCATCTGCCGCGAGCCCGCCCCAAGCGCCACCACGCAGACCACCGAGGCGATGCCGATGATGATCCCCAGCATGGTCAGCACGGTGCGCAAACGGTGCGCGTTCATCGACCGCAGCGCCATCAGGAAGGCTTCGCGCAGGCGGTCGCGCCCCTGACGCAGGTGGCTGGCAAGGCCGGCCGCGGGCGCGGTACGCAGCGGCGCCGCATCGGTCTGCGTGGCGGGCTGCGGCCGGAAGGCGGGGTTGGCGCGGTCGTCGATGATCACGCCGTCGCGGATCTCGATGATGCGTTCGGCCTGGCGGGCAACGTCCATGTCATGGGTGACGATCAGGATCGTGTGCCCCTCGGCGTGCAATTCGCGCAGGATGCGCAGCACCTCGTCGCCGCTCTGGGTATCAAGGGCGCCGGTGGGTTCATCCGCCAGGATCACATCGCCGTGGTTCATCAGCGCCCGCGCAATGGAAACCCGCTGCTGTTGGCCGCCCGACAGCTGGCCGGGGCGGTTGCGCAGACGCTCGCCCAGGCCCAGCCTTTGCAACAGGCGCCCGGCGCGGTCATGGCGCGCAGGCCCCGGCAGGCCCGCGTAGATCGAGGGCATCTCGACATTGCCGAGGGCCGTCAGCTCGTTCAGCAGGTGGTAGCGCTGGAAGATGAAGCCGAAGTGGTCGCGGCGGGCCGTGGCCAGTTCGTCCGCCTGCAGCGCCGAGACATCGCGGCCGAACAGCCGGTAGCGCCCGGCGCTTGGCGTATCCAGGCAGCCGATCAGATTCATCAGCGTCGACTTGCCCGACCCCGAGGCACCGACGATGGCCACCATCTCGCCGCGGCGGATCGTCAGGTCGACGTCGCGCAGCACCCAGGTTTCGGCATCACCCGCCGGATAGACCTTGCCCAGGCCCGAAAGCTCGATCACGGCATCGGGGCGGGCGGCGGCAGGGGCGTCTTGCGATTGCATGTCCATCATCGCCTCACGGACGCGGCCCGCCGGGGCCGCCACCGCCCATCGGCCCGCCCATGGGCGAGCGCATCCGGGTATTGCTGCTGGTGCTGTCAGAACCGCCCTCGCCCAGCACGACCGTCTCGCCCTCGGTCAGGCCCGAGGTGATCTCGGCCTGGCTGAGATCATCAAGGCCCACCGTCACCTTCTGCGGCCGGGGATGGCCATCGGGGCCCAGCACGTCGACAAAGCTGGCGTTGCCGCGGCTGCTGACCGCCGAGGACGGCACCAGCAGCACGTTCTTCGCCGAAGCCGTCACGATATGCACCTGCGCGGTCATGTAGGTCAGCAACCGGCCGTCGGGGTTCGGCACGTCGAAAGTACCGATGTAATAGATCGCATCATCGCTGGAACTGCTGGAGCTGGACGAGGAACTGCTGGAGCTGGAGGACGTCAGGCTGCTGTCGCTGGTGACATCCTCGGGCGCCGGTTCGATCACCTGCAGCTTGGCCTGATAGCGGTGGTTGCGATCCCCCAGGATGGTGAACCACACGTCCTGCCCGGGCTTGACGCTGACCACATCGGTTTCGGCAATATTGGCGCGCACGGTCATGGTATCCAGCTGCGCCACCACGACGATGGTGGGCGTCGACTGGCTGGCATTGACCGTGGTCCCGGCCTGGCTGACGATGGCGATGATCGTGCCGTCGATCGGAGAGGTGATGCGGGTATAGCCCAGGTCCGCCTGGGCGGTGCTGACGGTGACCTCGGCCTCGGTGATCTGGGCCTTCAGCTGCTCGATCTGGGCCTCGGTGGTGGCCACGTTCATCTCGGCCTCTTCCAGATCGGCCTGGGTGACGCCCTGGCCCTTCAGGCTCTGGTTCCGCTTCAGCGTCTGGGTGTAGTAGACCAGCGTCGCCTGGGCTTCCTTCAGCTGGGCGCGCACGTCTTCCAGCGCCGCCTCGTCGCTTTTCAGCGTGTTTTCCTGGGTGACACTGTCGATCTCGGCCACCACCTGGCCGGCCTTCACCTGCTCGCCCAGGGTCACGTCCAGCGTCTTGATCTGCCCCGACACCTGAGAGCCCACCGCCACCCAGCGTTTCGGCTTCAGCGTGCCCGTTGCCAGCACCGAGGTTTCCAGATCGCCCCGGGTCACGGTGGTGGTCAGCATATGGGCGGTGGGGGCGGGCCGGGTGGCCTGCCAGGCCGTATAGCCGATGCCGGCCGCCACGATCAGAAGGCCGATCCAGACCAGCGGCCGAAGGCGCCGCCGGGCCGTCGGGCCGGGAGAGGACTGTGTCATTGTGGTCATTCGCTTGTGCCGGCCCCCCGAACCGCCCCTCTGCGGCAGAGGCCAGCCCGGCCACCGCACCGCAGGCCGGGACCCGCCGTCCGGAAGACCAGGGATTGCGCCAATACATTACGTGACGGTGGTACGGGTCGGACCGCGATTTCCGGCGCACAAAACCGGTCACGGACGCGTGACCTTGCGGCAGCTGCAACTTTCCCGCGGCGGTGGCAGCAAAACTCCGGCGGCTGTCGCAAAAGCGTCACGCCCGGCGCCTATCCGCGCAGGATGACGAAAGGATCCTTCATGACGCCGCAGACCCCTGCCGCGCTGTCGGTCCGGGGCCTGGGCATGGCTCTTGGCGGCAAGCGCATCCTTGATGGCATCGACCTCGACCTGCCCAAGGGGCAGGTGCTGGCGCTGCTGGGGGGATCGGGATCGGGCAAGACGACGCTGCTGCGTCTGCTGGCGGGCCTGTCGCAGCCCGTCGCCGGCCAGATCGAGATCGCCGGTCGCACCGTCGCCGATGCCGGGCGCGGCCTGGCCCTGCCCCCCGAGGCCCGAGGGCTGGGCATGGTGTTCCAGGATTACGCGCTCTGGCCACATATGACGGTGGCGCGCAACGTCGCCTTCCCGCTGGAGATGCAGCGCATCCCCGCGGCCGAGCGCACCCTGCGCACCGCCCGCGCGCTGGAGCGCGTGGCCCTGCAGGGCCTTGCGGGGCGGCGGCCCTCGGAACTGTCGGGGGGTCAGCAGCAGCGCGTCGCCATTGCCCGCGCCATCGTCGCCGAGCCGCCGCTGGTGCTGTTCGACGAACCGCTGTCAAACCTCGACCGGGCGCTGCGCGAAACCATGATCGAGGAGCTGGGTGCGTTGCTGCGGCGGCTGCAGGTTTCGGCGGTCTACGTCACCCATGACCATGCCGAGGCGCTGGCCCTGGCGGACCGGATCGCGGTGATGGAGGGCGGCCGGCTGGCGCAGATCGCCCCCCCGCAGGATCTGGTCGATGCCCCCGCCAGCGCCGCGATCGCCGCCTTCCTGCGGCTGGGCTGCCTGCTGCCCGCGCAGCGCCGCGACCGCGACTGGGTGATCGAGGGCACCGCCATGGTGTTGCCCGGCCCCGGCCCCGAAGGCCGCCGGGCCCGGGTGCTGCTGCCCGAACGTGCGCTCAGCCCCTGCCCCGCCGGACAGGGCGCCCTGCCCGCACGGGTGCGCAGCCAGCAGGTGCGCACCGCAGGCTATGCGCTGACGCTGACCCTGGGCGACACCGCCCACGAGGTCCGGCTGCTGGCCCCCCACCCGGCGCCACCCGGCACCCTTCTGGACCTGCGGATCGCCCCCGGGGCGCTGCGCTGGTTCCCCGAAACCGACCCCACCCCTTCCGCATCGGAGTGACCAAGATGAAACTGACCCTTCTTGCTGCCGTCCTGGCCCTGGCCGCGGGCAGCGCCCAGGCCGACATCACCGTCTATTCCGCCGGCCCCGGCGGTCTGATCAACGATCTGGCCGCCGGCTACACCGCCGCCACCGGCACCAAGGTCAACGTCTTCCAGGCCACCACCGGCAAGATCATGGCCCGCCTGGAGGCAGAAGCCGCCAATCCCGCCGCCGATGTGGTGATCTCGGCCGCCTGGGGCACGGCGACGCAATTCGCCACGGCCGGTCAGCTGCTGGACTATACCAGCCCCAATGCCGCCACCGTGCCCGATTTCCTGAAGATGCCCGGCGCCGTGGCGCAGGGGGCATCGGGGCTGGTGATCGCCTGGAACCCGACCTCGGGGACACCGCGACCCACGGACTGGGCGGACCTTGCGGCGCCCGCCTACAAGGACCTGGTGACACTGCCGGATCCGGCGGCCTCGGGTGGGACCTTCACCCTGGTCGAGGCGCTGCTGGCCAATGGCAAGGCCGACGTCCTGCAGGGGCTGGCGCAGAACGGTGCCATCGTGGCCGGCGCCAATGCCGCCGCCCTGAACCCGGTGCTGCAGGGCGCCAAGGCGGCGGTCTTCGGCGGGGTCGACTACATCACCCTGGCCGATGCCGCCAAGGGCGAGAAGATCGAGGCGATCTTCCCCGCCTCCGGTACCGTCATCGCGCCGCGCCCGATGATGATCCTGAAATCCACCCGCCACGCCGCCGAGGCCGAGGCCTTCGTCGATTACGTCCTGTCGGAGGCCGGGCAGAAGATGGTGGCCGATGCCTATCTGATGCCCGCGCGCAGCGACATCGCCACCGGCCGGGCGCCGATCAGCGCGCTGAAGCTGCTGTCGAGCGACGGCGCCGCATCGCGCGACGAGGTCCTGGCCACCTTCGGCAAGATCTTCGACTGATGGGCGGCCGGGCGGGCAGCCGGATCTTCGCCGCGCTGCCCGCCGCCGGGCTGGCGCTGCTGGTCGGGATCCCGGCCCTGGCGGTGACGCTGGTCGCGGTCTTTCCCGACATCGGGCGCGGGTCGCTGGCGGCACCCTTCGGGCATCTGGGGCGGACGCTGGCCGATCCGGCGCTGCTGAGGCTGACCGGCAACACCGTGCTGCTGGGCCTGGGGACGGTGCTGGTGACGGCGCTGCTGGCGCTGCCACTGGCGACGCTGCGGGCGCTGTTCCGGGTGCCGCTGGCGGGGCTTTGGGACCTGCTGCTGCTGGTGCCCTTCATGATCCCGCCCTATATCGCGGCGCTCGGCTGGATCCTGACGCTGCAGCCGCGCGGCTTTCTGCAACAGCTGAGCGGGCTGCAGGCCGGGGGGCTGCTGTTCTCGGTGCCGGGGATCATGATCCTGATGGCATTGAACAGCTTTCCCGTCGTCTATTTCATCCTGACCCGCACGCTGGAAACCGTGGGCGCCCGCTATGCCGATGTCGCCCGCGTCTGCGGCGCCGGGCCCTGGCGGGCCTTCGCCCGGATCACCTTGCCGCTTGCCGCGCCCGGCATTGCCGCCAGCCTGCTGCTGGTCTTCGCCATGGCGATCGAGGAATATGGCACCCCGGCCGCGCTTGGGCGCCGCATCGGATTTGAGGTGCTGGTCACCGGCATCGAGACGCGCGTCTCGGAATGGCCGATCGATCTGCCGGGGGCGGCGGCCCTGTCGCTGGTGCTGGTGGCGCTGGCGCTGCTGGCCTTCGCGCTGCAACGCCGGCTGCTGGCGCGGCGCGATTACCATACCGTCGGCGGCAAGCCACAGGCGCCCGAGCGCCGCGACCTGGGCCCCTGGCGGTTGCCGGTGACGCTGCTGTTTGCTGCCGTCGCCGCAATTGCCTGCCTGGTGCCGGTGCTGTCGATCCTGGCGGCGGCGTTGTCGAAAACCCTCTCTGGCGGGCTGAGCCCCCAGAACCTGGGCACTGCCAACTTTGCCGCCCTTCTGGGCCACGGCAGCGAGGGGCTGCGCGCGCTTGGCCATTCGCTGGGGCTGGGGCTGGCGGCGGCGCTGCTGACCGGGATGCTGGGGGCCGTCACCGCCCATGCGGTGGTCAAGGGCCAGGGTCGGCTGCGCAGCCTGCTGGACGGGCTGTCGCTGATCCCGAATGCCATGCCGGGCGTCGTGGTTGCCGTCGGGCTGATCCTGGCCTGGAACCAGCCCTGGCTGCCGCTCAGCCCCTATAACACGCCGCTGATCCTGCTGCTGGCCTATGGCTGCCTGCTGCTGCCGCAGCCGGTGCGCTATGCAGGGGCCGCCCTGCAGCAGGTCTCGGACAGCCTGGAGGCCGCGGCCCGGGTGGGCGGTGCCGGACCCGCCACCGCCTTTGCCCGCATCCTGCTGCCGATCATGGCGCCGGGGGTGCTGACCTCGATGATCCTGGTCTTCGCCATCGCCTCCCGGGAGCTCGTGGCCTCGTTGCTGGTGGCGCCGGTGGGGTTCGAGACGATCTCGGTCTACATCTGGCGGCAATTCGACCAGGGCTCCATTGGCGAGGGCATGGCGATGGCATTCTGCGCGCTGGTGCTGACGACGCTGGTGCCGCTTTTGCTGATGGGCCTGCTGCGGCGGCTGGGCCGGGCCCCGGCGGATTGACCCGCGCGTGCCTCCAGGCGGTGGTCTGCCGCTGATCGCTTCGCTTGGCCCCCGGAACCTGGCCGAGGGCCGGGTCAGCGCGCGCAGCGGATGGATGGCGGTTTCCTGCGCCGGCAGGGCCCTCTGGCAGATAGCCCCACCTGCCGCCCTGCAAGGCGGCCTCGCGCATGGCCCCACCGACGTCAGTGTCCGCCCAGGCGACCGAAACCGGCCGCATGCGCTATATCAACCGCGTCACGGCGCATCCAATCCAAGGCCTCATGGACTTTCCGGCCGCGCCTCAGATCCCCTGCGGGACCGCCGACCGCCAGATGACCGGTTGCGACCACAACCGCCGCCAGCATCGGCGGGCACACCCCGCGCAGCTGCGCCGACCCGGCGGCCCCCGGGGGGGGCCGCCTGCGCCTTCATGCCTGCGGCATTGCGCGGATGCGGACGGGCACGGACTTGTACGACGGTGTACCGCTGTCGGGATCATGGAAGCCCAGCGGCACCAGCGCGTTGGCTTCGGGGTAATAGGCCCCGACCGAGCCCGCCGCGATATCGTATTCCACCGCGGTGAACCCGCTGAGCCGACGGGTCCGGCCATCGCCAAAGACGGTTTCCAGCTCGACCAGATCGCCGGTTTCCAGCCCCTGGGCCGCCAGATCGGCGGCATTCAGGAAGACCACGTCGCGGCGCCCGAAGACCCCTCGGTAGCGGTCATCCATGCCGTAGATCGTGGTGTTGTACTGGTCGTGACTGCGCAGCGTCGTCAGTTTCAGCACCATCGGATCGCCGGTCTGCGGATCCTCGGCCAGGCCCCGGAAGGGCAGGAACTGCGCCTTGCCCGAGGGGGTGTTCCAGATGCGCTCGGTCGGCGGCAGCGGCAGGCGGAAGCCGCCCGGCACCTTGATGCGTTCGTTGTAGTCGCGGAAATCGGGGAATACGGCCTCGATCTTGTCGCGGATGCGGTCGTAATCCGCGACCAGCGCGGCCCAGGCGACGCGGGTGTCGGGCAGCGTCGCCAGCGCCATCCCCGCCACGATCGCAGGTTCCGAGCGCAGCTGGTCCGAGGCCGGCGGCAGCCGCCCGCGCGAGGCATGGACCATCGACATCGAATCCTCGACCGTCACCGATTGCGGCACGCCGTTCTGCAGGTCGGCCTCGGTCCGGCCCAGGCAGGGCAGCAGCAGCGCCTCGCGGCCGACCAGCAGATGCGAGCGGTTGAGCTTGGTCGCAATCGACAGCGTCAGGTCCAGGTCCTGCATTGCCGCATAGGTCTGCTCGCGGTCGGGCATCGCCACGATCAGGTTCCCCCCGAGCGAGATCAGCACCCGCGCCGTCCCCGCCACGATCGCCTTCACCGCTGCCACCGCGTCATGGCCATGGGCCGCCGGGGGCCGGAAGCCGAAGGTGGCCTCGATCCGGTCCAGCAGCTGGGGCCCGGGCTTTTCGGTGATGCCGACGGTGCGGTCGCCCTGCACGTTGGAATGGCCGCGCAGCGGGCAGATGCCCGCGCCGGGCTTGCCGATATTGCCGCGCATCAGCAAAAGGTTCGCCATCTGCTGCACGTTCGACGTGCCCGTGGCGTGCTGGGTCATGCCCATGCCGTAGGTGATGATCGTCGCGTTCGATTTCACATAGGCCGCCGCCACGTCGCGCAGCGCGGCCTGGGTCAGACCGCTTGCGGCCTCGATGTCGGACCATGGGGTGGCGTCCAGATCGGCCTGCAGCGCCTCGAACCCTTCGGTATGTTCAGCGATGAAATCATGGTCCAGCGCGCCGCCGTCGCGGGCGTCGATCTCCAGCACCGCCTTCATGATCCCCTTCAGCGCCGCCGCATCGCCGCCGACCTTCACCTGATGGTAGCTGGAGGCAATGTCGGTCCCCGAAAGGGTCGCCATCTCGACCGGGTTCTGCGGATCGGCGAACTTTTCCAGCGCCCGTTCACGCAACGGGTTGAAGACCACGATCGGCACGCCGCGGCGGGCGACCTCGTGCAGGGTGCCCATCATCCGGGGGTGGTTGGTGCCCGGGTTGTGGCCCATGGCGATGATCATCTCGCAGGTGTCGAAATCCGCCAGCGCCACGGTGCCCTTGCCGATGCCGATGGATTTCGGCAGCCCGACGCTGGTCGCCTCATGGCACATGTTCGAACAGTCGGGGAAGTTGTTGGTGCCGTATTCGCGGGCATAGAGCTGGAACAGGAAGGCCGCCTCGTTCGAGGCCCGCCCCGAGGTATAGAATTCCACCGCGTTCGGATCGGCCTGGGCCTGCAGGATGCGCCCGGTGAGGGCAAAGGCCTCGTCCCAGGTGACGGGCAGGTAGCGGTCGGTTTCGGCGTCATAGCGCAGCGGATGGGTCAGCCGGCCCTGCTTTTCCAGGTCATGGTCGCTCCAGCCCAAAAGCTCGGTCACGGTGTGTTCGGCGAAGAAGTCCGGGGGGACGCGCTTCTTGGTGGCCTCCCAGGTGACGGCCTTGGCGCCGTTCTCGCAGAACTGGAAGGTCGAGGTGTGCTCCTTGTCGGGCCAGGCGCAGCCGGGGCAGTCGAAGCCTGCGGGCTTGTTGGTGCGCAAAAGCGTCAGCGCCGCATCCGAGGCCTCCATCTGCGTGCGCACCGCCTTGGCCGTGGCCCGCAGCGCCCCCCAGCCCCCGGCGGGATGATCGTAGCGGGCAATTCCGGGGACAGGTTTCTTCATCGCATCGTTCCTTTGTCGGGCCGTCTTCGGGGCCGGGTGCCGGGTCTGCCGGGCGGCCCGGAGACTGCTGCGCCGCCGGGTATGACCGGTTTCGCCACCCTTTGCAGCCCAACACCGAGCCGGGCACGCAGTCTTGAACATCCGTCCCCCGGCGGCACATGCGCCGCGATCCTGCCCGCCCGCGCGGCCGGGCGCAAGGCGGGTGCTCTAGCCAAGGGCGCCGGGCTGTCGTACCTCTGGGACGTGACCTCAATCCCGGCAGAAGGCGGTGTGGCATGGAGGCGGGCCCCTCGCAGCGGCAGGTGCGGCTGTTTCTGGAAATCGTCCGTCAGGGCACGCTGGCAGGCGCGGCACTGGCACTGTCGGTCAGCCAGCCTGCCGTGTCGCGCAGCCTGATCGAACTGGAACGCCTGCTGGGCACGCCGCTGATGGAACGCTCGCGCCGGGGCATCGTACTGACACCTGCAGGCGAAACCTTCCTGCGCCACGCCAGCGCCAGTGTCTCGGCGCTGGATGACGGGGTGCAGGCGGTGGCGCGGATGCGCCGCGACGCCCGCGAGGCCGTGCAGCTGGGGGTGCTGCCCACCGCCGCCTGTCAGGCGCTGCCGCAGGCGGTGCGGGCCTTTAAGCTGCGCCACCCCGACATTCCTGTCCGCCTGACCAGCGGATCGAACCGCCAGCTGCTGAAGGCGCTGCGTCAGGGAGAACTGGATTTCGTGGTGGGCCGGATGGCCGCCCCGGAAGACATGGCGGGCCTCGATTTCACCCCCCTCTTCACCGAGCCGCTGCTGGCGGTCGTCGCGCCCAACCATCCGCTGCTGGATTGCCCGGACCCCGAGGCCCTGCGTCAGGGCCTGATCGCGGCCGAGGTCGTGCTGCCCGAAAGGGGCACCGCCATCCGCCCGGTGGCCGAGCGGCTGCTGATCGCGGCGGGTGCCGGCACCTTCGGCAATCTGATCGAAAGCGCGGCCCCCGATTTCGCCCGCGCCTACCTGAGGCTGGCGCCCGCCGTCTGGCTGGTGCCGCGCGGCATCGTTGCGGCCGATCTGGCCGAGGGGCGCCTTGTCGCGCTGCCCCTGGGCCAGGAGGAAACCGGCGGCGCGGTGGGCATCACCCGCCGCCGCGCGCTGAAGCTGCCGCGGCGGGCGGCGGTGCTGGCCAGCCTGCTGCAGGCCGCCGGCGCCTGAGGATCAGATCACCATCAGCTCTCCGCCGACGATGATGCGGCCCTTGAAGTGCTTGGCCGCCGGCGCGCTCCAGTCCGCATCGGGGATCGAGGAGGTGCTGGGGGTCAGGTGATACAGCACCAGCTCCTTCACGCCGGCCTCGGCGGCGATCCGGCCCACGTCCTCGACCGGGGAATGGTCGACCTTCATGTGGTTCATGAAGCCCTCGTAGGTGACATGCTGACCATTGGCGATCTGGTGGCGGACCTCGGCCTCGACGGCGGGCAGGTACATGGCCTCGTGCACCAGGATGTCGGCGCCCCTGGCGAAATCGGCCATCTTCTCCAGCGGGACGGTATCGCCCGAGAAGACGATGGTCTTGTCGGGGAATTCGAAGCGGAAGGCGAAGGCCGGTTTCACTGGCGGGTGTTCCACATACATCGAGGTCACCTTCAGCACCTCGTCCTGCATCACCGCGCCCTGATCCTCCAGATCATGGGTATCGACATGGGTCAGGGGCGTGCCCTTGAAGTCCTGGTTCCAGAAGTCGATCGTGGTCTTCATGGCGCGCAGGTAGTCTTCGGTCATCTGGCCCATCGCAGGCGGCCCGTAGACCTGTACGTCGGGCTTCAGCCCGTGTATCCAGCCGATCAGCAGGAAGGGGCCGTAATCGACATTGTGGTCTGGGTGCATGTGGGTCAGGAACATGGCGCGGATGTTGCCGAAGGGCACGCCGGTGCGGGCGAACTGCTGCACCGCCCCCAGCCCGAAATCCAGGATATAGGCCCGGTCGTCATGCTGCAGCAGCACCGAAGTCATGTGCCGCGCGCGTCCCGGCACCGGGCCCGCGCCAGTGCCCAGCAGCACCATCGAGGTGCCCTTGCGGCCCTTCAGCTGCGCCTGCACGGTGGCCGTGCCCTTGTCGACACAGGCCAGGTTGAAGGCTTCGTCCGCCGTCGCGGCAGCCGGGCTGATGCCGATCAACGCGGGTCCTGCGGCAAAGCCCGCAAGCATGGCGCGGCGCGACAGCCCGCCGGTCTTGGTGTCTTCCGTCATGGGGTCTCCTCCTGGATCGTGCCGGGGCGGACAGCCTCCGGCCGGTCCGGCAGAACCGGTCTCTGACCGCCCCTGCCCCGGCCTCCCCCCGGCCTGGTGCCCAAGTGGATAGCGAAGGGGCCGGCTGACGACCAATGCATAAGACCGCACTTCGATACCGATTTCGGTATGGATAATGATTTACGTCACAGCGTAATTTCTTTCCGTTTGCGCTTAAGCGTAAATTCCGACATATTACGCCACAGCGTAAAGGAGACAGCATGGACCAGACCGCCCGCACCGCCGACCAGATCGGCGCGGCCCTGCGCCGGGCCCGCCGCGCCCAGGGGCTGACCCAGGCCGATCTGAGCGCCCGCACCGCGCTGCGCATCGCCACGATCTCGTCCCTGGAAAACGGCGAGCCGGGCACCAAGATGGCGACGCTGCTGTCGGTGATGGCGGCGCTCGGGCTGGAATTCCGCATTGCGCCGCGCGGCGGCAGCCCTGCGCCCGAGGACATCTTCTGATGGCCCGTCGTCCGCGCGGCGGCAGCCTGCAGGTGCTGCTGAACGGTCGCCTGGTCGGCACGCTGA
Source organism: Pseudooceanicola sp. NS-SX9 (assembly GCF_057380705.1). Taxonomy (NCBI): domain Bacteria; kingdom Pseudomonadati; phylum Pseudomonadota; class Alphaproteobacteria; order Rhodobacterales; family Paracoccaceae; genus Pseudooceanicola; species Pseudooceanicola sp. NS-SX9. The sequence goes on from NZ_JBXXRN010000003.1 coordinate 213,628, forward strand.
CGCAATCGGCCGCCGGGCTGCGCTTTGGCTATGCACAGGACTGGCTGGACTGGCCGCATGCCATGCCGATCTCATTGTCGCTGCCGCTGCGCGAGGATCCGCATCACGGCGCCGCCGTCGCCGCCTATCTGGAAAACCTGCTGCCCGACTACCAGCCCATACGCGAGCGTCTGGCCGCCCGGGTCCGGGCCGGAGGCACCGATGCCTGGCATCTGCTGCAGAAGATCGGCCGCGACTGTGTCGGAGCCTTGCAGTTCGTCTCGGACGAGCCCCCCCCGGCGCCGGCCGCCCTCAGCGGCGAGCCGATCGATGATGCCGCCATCGCCGCGCTGCTGCGCAATCTGGCCAGCGCACCGCTGGGCCTTCAGGCCGATGACGATTTCCGTATCTCGATCGCCGGCGCCCAGGAGAAGACCGCGCTGCTGTGGCACGGGGGGCGGTGGCTGCGGCCCTCGGGGATGACGCCGACGACCCACATTTTCAAGACACAGCTCGGGGTGCTGCCCAATGGCATCAACCTCTCCGACAGCGTCGAGAACGAATACCTCTGCATGCATTTCTGCCGTGCCATGGGCGCCGAAACCGCCGAGGTGGCCATCGGCGATTTCGACGGGCTGCGCGCCCTTGTCGTCACCCGCTTCGACCGCCGCCGCACCCCCGATGGCCGGCTGATCCGCCTGCCTCAGGAGGATTTCTGCCAAGCGCTCGGCGTGGCACCTTCGATGAAATACCAGACCGACGGCGGGCCCGGCATTGTCGATTGTGCGGCGCTGCTGGAGGGCAGCGACCAGCCGCTGCAGGATCGCACCGCCTTCCTGCGCGCCCAGGTGCTGTTCTGGCTGCTGGGGGCAAGCGACGGCCACGCAAAGAACTTCAGCCTGGCCCTGCGGCCCGGCGGCGGTTTTCGCATGACCCCTCTCTACGACGTGCTGAGTGCGCAGAAGGCCATGCGCGACGGGCAGATCCGGCAGAACAGGCTGCGACTGGCAATGGCGGTCGGCCGCAGCCCGCATTACCGCATGAACGAGGTCGCGCCGCGGCATTTCCTGGAAACCGCGCGGGCCTGCGGCTTTGGCCTGCCGCTGATGGAGGCGCTGCTGCACGAGGTTCTGGCGGCCCTGGAACCGGCCATCGAGGTCACCTGTGCGGCGCTGCCCGAGGCCATCCCCGCCAGCCTGACCGAAGTGACCTTCGACGGGGTCCGCAGCCGGGCCCGGATCCTGCGTGACGGGCTTTAGGCGGGGCGGGAATCAATCCTGACGGGTCCGCCCTGCACCACCTGCCGCGGCGCGCAGGGTGCGATTCCACGTCGCACCGCCGTCCGCCCCCCCGAAGATGTTCCGCGAATGCCACGCCGGCGTTTTTTCAGACAGCAGGCCTGAATTCAGTTTTATTTATTATTTTCTGATGCTTAACATTCATTCTTGAAGATATGGATGAAGATCGCCCCGCAACCTCTCACGCGCGGAGTGACATTTTCGTTGTCATGACGCCTCCTCCATGTCACATCCTTAATGCGCGCCATTAGAACATAAATGCGAATTTGCGCGCACTTGAGGATGGCAGGAGCGAGATGGCAGACACGACTGCGCCCCAACTGCGGGACCAGACCCTTCCCGATTACATTCAGGCCCAGGCAGAACGCCTGAGTCAGGAGCTCAATCGGCACATGTTCAACTCGTTCGCGCCGGACAGTTCCAAGGTGTTGCGCAGCTTTTCCGCCGCCGAAGCCTCGGAGTTGATCGGGACCTCCCCTTCCAACCTGCGCAAGCTGCATTCGGAAAACAAGATCCCCGATGTCGAGCTCGATGCCAGGGGCCGCAGGCTGTACACGGCGCCGGAAATCCACGCGATCCGCGATTACCTGGCCGTTGAAGGCCGTAATACCGATCTTTTCCGCCCCGGACGGCGCAGCCCCAAGGACCACATGCAGGTCGTGGCGCTGGCGAACTTCAAGGGCGGCTCGGGCAAAAGCACCACGACGATCCACATGGCGCAGCGCTTTGCCCTGCGCGGCTACAAGGTGCTGGCCGTCGACATGGACCCGCAGGCCTCGTTGACGACGATGTTCGGCTACCGCCCCGAGATCGAGTTTAACGACAGCGGCACGATCTACGATGTGCTGACCTATTCCGATCCCGTGCCGATGCAGTCGATCATCCGCGAGACCTATTTCCCGAACCTCGATCTGGCACCCGCCGGTATCATGCTGTCGGAATACGAGACCGAGACCGCCCTGTCGCTGTCGGCGCGCGGCGAGGGGATCGGTGTGCCCTTCTACAGCCGTCTGACCCAGGCGCTGCTGACGGTGGACGAATATTACGACATCGTCTTCATCGACTGCCCGCCGCAGATCGGCTTTCTGACGCTGACGGCGCTGACCGCTGCAACCGGTGTCGTGACCACGATCATTCCCGCGATGTACGACGTGGCCTCGATGGCGCAATTCCTGATGCTGGCAGCTAACCTGATGAGAACAATCGAGGATTCCGGCATCCGCACGGACTGGGCCTTTATGAAATACCTGCTGTCGCGCTATGAACAGCACGACGGGGCGCAAAGCCAGATGGCGCATTTCCTGCGCATGATGTTCGGCGAGAACGTGATGCAGAATCCGGTGCTGAAGTCGACGGTGATCCTGGATGCCTCCAGCACCCAGGAAACGATCTACGAGATCCCGCCGACCTCGGTGAACAAGAAGACGCTGGAGCGCGCCCTGGCCAGCATGAACGCGGCCGCGGGCGAGCTGGAGGACCTGGTCCAGGCGGCCTGGGGCCGCAGCGTGAAGGAGGCCGACTGATGGCACGCAAGAAGCTGTTCGATTCCCTGGTTGCCGGGGAAGGTGCCCCCAACCCCGCCGCCGAACCGCCGCCGCGCGCCCTGCCCGCCGCTGACATGCCCGCCACCCGGCCAATGCAGACGATGCGCAACAGCCTCAAGGATCTGGCCCAGGCCTCGGTGCAGGAAATCCCGATCGACCAGATCCGGGATTCCGTCATCCGTGACCGCATCGACCTGAACGAGGGGCTTGATGACCTGATCACCTCGTTCCGCGACACCGGCCAGGAGGTGCCCATCAAGGTCCGTGTGACCTCGGGCGAGACCCCCTATGAAATCGTTGTGGGGCGCCGCCGCCTGGCCGCCGCCCGCGTACTGGGCTGGCCCTCGATCCGCGGCTTCGTGGTCAAGATCTCGGACGAGGAAATGCTGCGCGCCCTCGGATCCGAGAATGCCGGGCGGCTGGAAACAAGCTTTATCGGCCGGGCCCATCTGGCGCATCTGTCGCTGTCCGAGGGCTATACCCAGGACGCTGTGGCGAAGTCGTTGGGCATTTCCCAGACACTGGTCAACTTCATGCTACGGGTCTACCGCGGCGTCGGCCCCGAGGTGATCGCCGCCATCGGCGATGCGCCCTCGATCGGGCGCGGCAAGTGGCAGGCGCTGCAAAAGCAGATCGAGGCCCAAGGGCTGAAGCCGAAACAGGTGATTTCCACGATGGAAAAGGCCCTGGCGCTGCATGGCGACCGGATCGAGGAAGCCTGGCAGAAGGCCAGCGGCCCCGGCACGCTGGACGAGCGCGCGATGCCTGCCAGCACCAAGCGCTTTGAGGCGCTGCTGAAGGCGCTGAAGGACCGCCCTGCCCCCGTGCGGGAAAAGCCGGCCCCCCTGGTACGGCCGCTGGACGGTGCGATCAGCAGCACCCGATCCGCCCGCGAAATCGCGATCAAAATGGCCCGCGGCAGCGACACGAGCTTCCTGGATTTCCTGGAGGATCGCCTGCCGGAACTGGTCGAAGAATTCAGGTCACAGCAGAATGATGCCGCACAAGATGCTGAAAATGAAACAAAAAATTAGCATCTGACCTGAAAGACCGGAAATTACATGTGTAATTTCCCCCTGAGGATGAACGAGCAACAAGGAGCAGACCCAGGCAGAAAAAGGACCCCCCGAATATGATCCGGAGAGCCCTGACAGTCTTGTAGCAAATTCTGTCTAGCGCGTTTCGGGATCTCTTTCAACACCGGTTTCCGGTGAACGGTCGTTTTGTGCCGTCTGAATGGAAAGATGATGCATGTAATGCCCGCGGCTGTGCCGCGTCGGCAGGCGGAACGGGCTTGCCCGGCCGCTGCCCCTGCCCTGCTGGACCGCTGGGCGGTGCTGGATCTGGTAACGGCCCTGCGCAAGCCACTGGGCCTGAAGGATCGCGACATCCTGGTTCTGCGCGCCCATCTGACGGTCCTGCCCAAAGGGGCGCTGGATCCCTCGCGCCTGAATGTCAGCTTCATGGAGGTCTCCGAGATCCTCTCGCGGGCCTGCGGCATGGACGAACGCAGGTTCCGCCGTGGAGAGGTCCGGCTGGAAGAACTGGGCCTGGTACATCGTAATCTGAGCGCCAATGGCCGACGGTTTCCAGAGCGCGATGCCGAGGGTCAGATCTTTGCCGCCTATGGCATCGACCTTGCCCCCCTGCTCGGCCGCATCCGGGAACTGACTGCGCTTCACGCCCGCATCGAAGAGGATGCGCGGCGTCTCAAACAAGCCCGCAATCGCCTCAGCGCCCGTCTGCGCGACCTGCAGCGGCGGCTTGGCGAAACAGCGGTTCCCGCCGAGCTGTGCCTGGCCATCCGCTCGGTTCTGCGCCGCGTCCACGTCACCTTGACCGAATTCCTGCAGTTCGAAGCCCGACTTAACGACCTGGACACCCCGCCGGAACCAGCACCGGCGCCGGACGAAACTGCCGTCGATGCCGGACAAACTGTCCGGCACATAGAGTCGAAACCTAAAGATTCAAATATAGACCCAAGACGCCAAGGCAGGCCCTCCAAGGAAATCTGGCACAAGATGACCACGGTGCCGCAATTCTTTCCCGACCCTCCGACGACCGCCGTTGACCAGACCCGCATTCTGTTTGAATTCTCGACCTATCTTGGCTTGGGAAGACAATGCATTCTCGATGGTCTTCGCCAGATGGATGCGATGCTCTTGCTGGAATGCCTCGACAGGATGTCGGGACGATTGGATCAGATCGGCAATCCCGCAGGATATCTGGCGCAGATGATCCGATCTTTTGCACAAAACCGGATTGGGTCCGAGCTGCCCCAGAGTACAAGGTCCCGAGGCATGGCGTCATTACACCCGTAATAAATCGAGGGGTCCCATGATTACAGCTGTAATTCCCAGATCAAGGATGCCTGGCCCTCCATCGCATGCCTTCCGAAAATCCCCGGCCAAAGCCTGCATCGAACCGGGATCGAAGGTCAGCATCCTCTCAGGAACCAGACCTTCGGTCATCTCGCCCCGGCTGTCTGGATACTGAACGTTGTCGGAACCTAACCGTCACGACATGGCCCAGCGGCCAGGCAAACAGGTCTGACACCAGATCAGCCCGGAAACCTCTGGACCCAGGTCCTTTGGCCTGTACCTTTAGCGTCGCTTGGGCATGCAAGTGTGCAAGGGCCGATCAAAACAGGCATCACCGATCCTGAGAAAAACAGCGGTTTCCGGGTAAGGGCCATCGCGGAGATATGCAGGAATGCAGGTCGCGGGTGGACGGTTGCGATCCGGCCGGGCAGGGCGCATGACAGGGCAAACAGCGCGGCTATGTCCGCGTCCCTTCCAGCCAGGCAGGAGCCCCCCACTCATGGAAGCCCTCATCGCCGTCGTCATGCAGGCGGGCAAGAGCGCCGTCGACACGGCCCTCTATACCCTTTTGCCCGTCATGGTCGTTCTGCTCGTTCTGATGCGTATCCTCGAAGAGAAGGGAGTGCTCGACTGGCTCATCCGTCTTCTGGCCCCGGTCGCGCGGCCCTTCGGGCTGACCGGACTTGGGGTCCTTTCCATGATCCAGATCAGTTTCGTCAGCTTTGCCGCGCCGATCGCCTCTCTGGCGGTGATGGACAGCCGAGGGGTGTCGCGCCGCCACATGTGCGCAGCTTTTGCCGCAGTGTTGTGCATGGCCCCCGCGAATGCCAGCTTTCCGCTGACCCATTTCGGTCTGAACCTCGGAACCACGCTTCTCGGCTCTCTCGTCGGGGGGCTGGTGGCCTCGTCTTTGGCCTATCACGTTTTCGGCCGCAGGATCCCGGATGTGATCCGCCCGGAGGGACCCGAGGAGGAGGCCGTGCGACAATCGCGTTCGATCCTGACGCTGATCAACCTTGCTGGCATGGAGGCAATCCGCATGGTCGTCGGGCTGATCCCGATGCTGTTGCTGTCGCTCGCGGTGGTGATGGGTCTTGAGCAGTTCGGCGTGATGCCCCGGATCGTTTCCGCAGCGGCCCCGGGGCTGGCGATGATCGGCGTCGACCAAAGCCTGATCGTTCCGCTGATCACCAAGATCCTGGCGGGCAGCACCGCGCTGGTCGGCCTGGCCAGCACGTTGGTTGCCGATGGCAAACTTTCTGCGGCGACCCTGGATTGGGCAGCGTCCTACATTATCCAGCCGCTGGACCTGCCGGGGCTGATGATCTTCTGTTCCGCTGTTCCTGCACTGGGGCGCATGTGCCTTCCGGCGATTGCGGCGGGTCTGTGCGGTATTGTGGTTCGGATCCTCATGCAGTTCGTCCTGAGCTGATTGTGGGGCTCAGGCGTATTTCTTGCCTTATCGGACATAATGTCATCGTGGGGTGGGAGGCGCTTATAGGAGAAAATTTCTCCAATAAGCGCCGCCTTGATTTTCCGGCCCCAAGGGTCTTCTTGTCGGAAAAGGATGCGGATGGTCCTGCGGCCGACATCTTGGCGAAGGTGGCAAGGACGCAATCCTGGCACGGCAGGCCACGGACCGTCTGAGGTCCCGGCCTGGATCCAGGCGAGGGGGTTGCACCTTGCCGATGGGTGTACAAGGCGCCGCCGCATCCCTCCGCAAATGCGTCCTGGCGGGTAAGGCTGTTGCGATCTGTCAGGGCAGGCTGGGTGGCTGACGCAAGGCCGGTCAGGCAAACGCTGCCGGCCAAGCCAAAGCGTGCAGTCGTCTTCATCGGAGGCCCGGCAAGCGCCTGCTGCCTTGGCCCCGGGCGGAAACAGGGTGGGGTCAGCGCGCCTCGATCCGATCCCGCAGCCGGTACCAGGCGACGGTGGCGGGGATGAACCAGGGGCGACCGTCATAGAGCGGCACGGCTGCAGGCGGCGGGGCGGCGAAGGCGCTGTGGGCCGCGTCGTTTTCGCCCAGGGCCAGATGGGCGGCCTTGGTCCCCAGCCAGCGCGCCCAGACCACGCCCGAGCCGCAAAAGCCTGTCGCATAGATCACCCCGTCGCGGGTGAAAAGACGCGGGATCATGTCTCGGTTCATGGCGACATGGCCGAACCAGCTGTGCGACAGGCCGATGCCCGAAAGCAGCGGGAAGATGCGGATCAGCTGCTCGTACAGGTGCTGGGTCGGCGCCTGCGGGTCGCCCACCGTGGTGCCGTCGCGGCCGCCGAAGAGGATCCGCGTGCCATCGGGCGAGGGGCGGTAGTAGTAGCTGAGGCGACGGGCATCGCCATACATGAAGCGCGGCGGCATCAGCTGGTCCATCAGCCCGGGCGGCAGCGGATCGGTGGCGATGATCCGGCTGCGCACCGGCACCAGCCGCCGTTGCAGCCAGCGGTTCGCCCGGTCGGCATAACCATTGACGCAGTAGATCACCTGCTCCGCGCGGATCACCCCGCGCGCCGTCGTCACCTGCTGGCCCGCGCCATCGCGCGCGATCCCCAGACAGGCGGTGTGATCCAGCAGCAGTGCGCCCGCCTGCTGCGCCACCCGCACCATGCCCGCGTGCAGCTTGGCGGGATGCAGCCCGCCATAGTCGCGCCGCGCCACGCCGCCTGCATAAAGATCGGTGCCGATGAAGCGCGTGACACCCGCCTGCGGCACGGCCTCCATTGGGACGCCGATGACCTTGGCCAGACGCTCGGCGCCGCGCGCCATGGCATCGTACTGCCGCAGCGTCAGCGCGCCGTCGAAATCGCCGGTCAGGTCGAAATCGCAGTCGATCCCCTCGGCCTGCAGGAAGGCATAAAGGTCCTCGCGGGCGGTGCGCCCCTCGCGCATGATGGCGGCGCCGCGCTCGGGGCCGAAGCGGCGGGCCACGCCGTCATAGCCGCCGCGGATGCTGCCGCTGGTCATGCCGCCGTTGCGCGTCGAGGCGCCTTCGCCGAAGCGGTCGCGTTCCAGCACCACGACGGATTTCCCGGCCCGCGCCAGCGGGATCGCGGCGCCAAGGCCCGCGTAGCCGCCGCCGATGATCACCACGTCGGCCTGTGCCGGCAGGTCCCGGGGGGGCAGGTCGCGGGGCGGGGCCGCATCCCACCAGTAGGGCAGGGCAGAGGCGGCTTTGGGCATCGCGGGGGCATTCATCGCAGGCTGGGCCTTTCATGGGCAGAGTAGTGGCGTTCCAGCAGGCGCATCAGCGCCATGCAGACCAGGTTGATCACCAGATAGACCGCGGCTGCCAGCACGAAGATCTCCATCACGGCGAAGGTCTGGCTCATCAGGCGCTTGGCGTAGCCGGTGATCTCTAGGACGGTGATGGTCGAGGCGAGGCTCGATTCCTTGACGATGATCACCACCTCGCTGGCATAGGCCGGCAGGCCCTGGCGCAGCGCCAGCGGCAGAGAGACGCGGCGGAACCGGGTCAGGCGCGACATGCCGCAGGCATCGGCGGCCTCCAGGTAGCCCTGGGGGATGGCGCGGAAGGCGGTGCGGAACAGCTCGGACGTATAGGCGGTGGTGTTCATCACGATCGCCAGCACGGCGCAGTGCATCGCATCGCCCACCACCCACCAGGCGACGGCATTGTGGCGGATCCAGTGGACCTCGGCCAGGCCGTAGTAGATGACGAAGATCTGCACCAGCATCGGGGTGCCGCGGAAGATGCCGCTGTAAAGGTCCCCGGCCCAGGCCAGCGGATGGCGGGGCCGTAGCCGGATCAGCGCCAGCCCCAGCCCCAGCGGCAGCCCGAACACCACCCCGAGCGCGGTCAGCAGCAGTGTCGTCTTGCTGCCTTCCAGCAGCAGCGGCAGGGCCTGCCGCAGGATGTCCATGTCCATCACGACGCCCCCCTTGTGCGGCCGCGTTCCAGCCGGCGTTCCGCCAGCACAAAGCCCGCCTGGCTGACCAGGGTGATCGCCAGGAAGGCGCAGGCGGCCAGCAGGTAGAAGACCAGCGCGCTGCGGGTGATGCCGGCGGCCAGCGCCGCGACGCGCATCACCTCCTGGAACCCCACGACCGAGATCAGCGAGCTGTCCTTGAGCGTGTTCTGCCAGACGTTGTTGAGGCCGCCGAGCGCCGCGCGCATCGCCAGCGGAAAGACGATGCGGCGGAACACCAGCATCTCGGAAAAGCCCGCGGCCCAGCCCGCTTCCTGCAGGCCGCGCGGCACGGTGGTCAGGGCGCCGCGGAAGACCTCCAGCGAATAGGCGCTGGAAATCACGCTGATCGAGGCCACCCCCATCAGGAATTCCACCGGCCCCTGACCGTCAGAGCTGTAGCCGAAGACGCGCAGCAGCGCCTCGACCTGCTGGATGGTGCCGAAGAAGATCAGGTAGATCACCAGGAGGCTGGGGATGCCGCGCACCAGGATCGAATAGCAGGTCACAAGCTGGGCCAGCACCGGCACGTTGCGCCAGCGCAGCACCGCCAGCGGGAAGGCGATGACCATTCCCGCGATCATCCCGATAAGGCTGAGCACGATGGTCATCCCGGCGCCGCGCAGCATCTGCAGGCCCCAGCCATCGGTGATCAGAAAGGTCCACAGACTGTCGTTCATGCGTCGGATTCCATCCGTGCCGCCGAAGGGATCCGGCGGCACGGGGCCATTGTTACATCTTGCACGGGATGGTGTAGTCGTCGCCGAACCACTTCTCGCTGGCGTCGCGGACCTTGCCGTCCTTGATGACCTGGCACATGGCCGCATCGACCTTGGCCTTCAGGGCGGTGTCGGATTTCGACAGGCCCACGCCCATGCCGTGGCCCAGGGTCTCGCTGTCGGTATCGGGGCCGATCTTGACATCGACGCGGGCGAAATCGGCGGATTCGGGCGTCTTGAAGAAATCGGTCCAGGTGGGGCTGTCGCTGAACACCGCATCGACCCGGCCGGCGGTGAAATCGGCCAGTTCCGCCGTCGTGGCGTCATAGGTCATGATCTTGGCCTTGGGGAAGAATTTCTGCACGAAGGCCGCGTAGGTGGTGCCGTTGACGACGCCGATCTTGGCGGTGGCCAGCATCGTCTTCAGCTGGTCAAAGGTGGTGGCCTTGGCGGCGGGGGCATCCTTGGCGACGGCGAAATACTGCGGCGTCGTGGCATAGGGGATCGAATAGCCGATCTTCTTGGCGCGCTCGTCCGTGATGCCGAGGCCCGAGATGATCACGTCGAAGCGGCCGCTGTCCATCGAGGGGATCAGCGTGCTGAACGACTGCACGACGAACTTGCACTTCAGCTTCATCTGCTCGCACAGCGCATTGGCAATGTCGGCGTCAAAGCCGCTGACGCTGCCGTCGGGCTTGGCCATGCTCCAGTTCGGGGCGTCGCCCTCGGTGCCGACGCGCAGCACGCCCTCTTCGGCCTGCGCCGACAGGCTGCCCAGCATCAGAACGGCCGCAGCCGTGGCAAGAAGTCTTTTCATGATCGGTCTTCCCTGTAGTTTGTTTTATGGTTGGGGTGGTCAGTCGGCCTGGCCCGTCACCCGGGCCAGGAAACTTGCGATGGCAGGATCGGCGGGATGGTTGAACAGCTCGTCCGGGGGGGCGTCCTGCAGGATCTGCCCGTCGCGCAGGAACGCCATCCGGTCCGAGACCTCGCGGGCAAAGCGCATCTCGTGGGTGACCTGGACGATGGTGTTGCCGTCCTCGGCCAGCCGCCGGATCACCTTCAGCACCTCGCCCACCCGTTCGGGATCCAGCGCCGATGTCGCCTCGTCGAACAGCAGGATCCGCGGTTCGGTGGCCAGCACCCGGGCGATGGCGACGCGCTGCTGCTGGCCGCCCGACAGGCTGGCGGGGTAGCGGGCTGCGAACTCGGCCATGCCGACCTTTTCCAGCGCCGCCATGGCGCGCTCGCGCGCTTCGGGGCGGGGCAGGGACTGGACGTAGATCAGCGCCTCGGTGACGTTTTGCAGCGCGGTCCGGTGCGGCCAGAGGTTGAAGTTCTGGAACACCATGCCGATCTGGCGGCGGAACAGCTGGATATTGGCTCGGTTCACGTAAGAGACATTGCCGCGCGCATCGGTTTCCACCGAAACGCCGTGGTCCTGCACCTCGATGGTGCCGGCGCTTGGCGTTTCGAGGAAGTTGATGCAGCGCAGGGCCGTGCTCTTGCCCGAGCCGGAGGCGCCGACCAGCGACACGACCTGGCCTGCCTCGACGCGCAGGTCGATGCCGCGCAGCACATGGACCCGGCCGTAATGCTTGTGCAGGCCGCTGATGCGCAGAGCCGGTTTCATGGCTGTCCGCCGGATCGCAGGGCGGGGCGGGGAAGGGGCTGGGCCATCGGGGCTGTCCTTTGTCCTTGGGCCCCGCGGGGGGCGCGGGGAAAGTCTGGCACGCCTGCGCGTCCCGAAGATGCCGATCCCGCCCCCTGCACTGGCAGGATCTGCCGAAGGGGGCAGGCGGGGATCAGATGCGCGCCAGCGCCTGATCCAGATCGGCGATCAGGTCCTCGGCATCCTCGATGCCGCAGGAATAGCGGATCAGGCTTTCGGGGATGCCGGCGGCGGCGCGTTCCTCGGCGGTCAGCTCGACGTGGCTGGTGACCTTGGGCGGCCCCGCCAGCGTACCGACCGATCCAAGGCTGGCGGCCTTGTGGGCAAAGCGCAGGGATTCCAGCACGGTCACGACGTTCTCGAAGCCCCCCTTGACGGCAAAGCTCATCATGCCGCCAAAGCCCGCCATCTGGCGCGCGGCGATGTCATGGCCGGGGTGGTCGGGCAGGCCGGGGTAGAAGACCTTCTCGATCTTCGGATGGGCGGCCAGATGGGTGGCGACCTTCATGCCGTTTTCATTGTGGCGCCGCATCCGCAATTCCAGCGTCTTCATGCCGCGCAGGATCATGTAGGCCGATTGCGCGTGCAGGGTAGCGCCGGTGATCTCGCGGTAATGGTAGATCTTCTGGACCAGATCCGCCCGCCCCGAGACCAGCCCCCCCATCACGTCGGAATGCCCGTTCAGGTATTTCGTCGCGCTGTAGAGGACCAGATCGGCGCCAAGCGCCAGCGGCTTCTGGTTGATCGGGGTGGCGAAGGTGTTGTCGACCACCACAATGGCGCCCTTGGCATGGGCGGCCTTGGCCAGACGCGCGATGTCGGTGACCTTCAGCGTCGGGTTGGTGGGGGATTCCAGATAGAGCAGCGTGCAGCCCTTTGCGATCTCGGCCTCGATGGCGTCGAAATCGGTGGTGTCGCACAGCGCCACGTCAACGTTCAGCGCCGGCAGGAACTCGATGAAGATCTTGTTCGAGCCGCCGTAGGTGTCCTTGATCGCCACCGCCCGGTCGCCGGGGTGCAGCAGGGCGAAAAGCGTATTGCTGATCGCCGCCATCCCGGTCGAGAAGCTGGTCGCGGCCTCGGCCCCGTCGAAGAGGCGGATCTTTTCCTCCAGCACGGCGACGGTGGGGTTGGTGTTGCGCGAATAGATGTGGCCCGGCGCCCGGCCAAGCGCCACGTCGAACCATTCGTCCATCTGTTCGTAGCCGAAGCAGACGGAATTGTAGACCGGCACGCAGACCGCCCCTTCGGAGAACAGCGACTCTTCTCCGGCCCAGACCGAACCGGTCCCGTTGTTCATTTCAGACATATAGTTTCCTTCCAGCCGCGATCTCGGCCAAGGGCCTGCGGGTCACGCCCAGCTTAGCGCCGGTGCTGTCGGGGAATTTTCTTTTCAACCACCAGAAACTTGTGATTTTTTTCGGAATATGGCAGGAAGGTTGAGGTTTTTTCTCCCAAGGGCCGGACAGCGTTGCGCAGGCAGGGTCCATCCGTGACAAGTGCGACCGACATGAAAGAGACGACGCCCCCGGGGCGGCTGGATGCCTTCGATCTGCAGATCCTGCGGATTCTCGAAAGGGACGGCCGGATCAGCAAGACCGACCTGGCGCGGGCCATCAACCTGAGTGTCACGCCGACCTGGACGCGGGTCAACCGTCTGGAAAAGCTGGGCATCATCCGCGGCTATCGGGCCGAGGTCGACTGGGCGGGCGTCAGCGGCTTTCAGCGCGTCATGGTCGAGATCGCGCTGGCGCGGCACACGGCAGCCGTGATGACGCGCTTTGAAACCCACATCGCTGCCCTGACCGAGGTCGAGGCCTGCTATGCCACCAGCGGGCCGATCGATTACATCATGCAGGTCAAGACGTCTTCGGTCGATGACTACCAGCGCCTGATGGAGACCCTGCTGGATCAGGACCTGCAGATCGAGCGCTATTATACCTACGTCGTCACCAAGCTGATCAAGCGCGCGGGCTGAGGGGCGGGGCGCGGTCTCTCCGGGGGGGCTGTGGACTCTCGCGGCCTCGGGCCGGTCGGGATCTCGGTCGTAGGCTTTGGTTTGCCGGTCATCGTGCTGATGCAGCACGGCGGGCGGGCGGTGTCAGGCGGGCCCTTGGCAGGCCCCGGACCGGCTTTGTCCCGGCGCCCGAAGGCACCGGGAGAGCGGCCTTGCGGCCGAAGGGACGACTTAGCGGCCCGGGTTGACGATGTAGGGCACGTTGGCGCGCGGGAAGCTGGTGACGACGAAATCGTCGTTCATGGCCAGGTTGCGGTCTTCGCGGGCCGAGGTGCTGAGGGCGGCGGCCGAAACTTCATGTGCGGTGCCGGTGGTCAGTGTGACGGTCGACGATGCGATGCCTTCGGCTGCGGGCGATGCATAGATGGCATCGGCGGGAACCTGGATGCTGGTGGCTTCGGTATTGGCGAAGGCGGCGCCGGCGGTTGCAACAAGGATCAGGGCGGTAAGAGCAGTGTGTTTCATGACTGTGTTCCTTCGTGAGGGTGTGTGTGACGCGGTCGTCTGCGTCTTGTGAGCCCTAGATAGACCCGTCATGGGTGCATGATTAGCCACTCATTCTCGCGTTCTGTTTTTCCATATCCGCACATATTTGCATTATGGTTCATATTGATGTTCATTTTTGCACATTGCATCCGTCAGATCGGGGGTCGTTAGTTCAATCCGGTTGTTGATACCGACGCTCGTAACGGTCGATACCGGAAACGCGGCCCGGCCCGGTCCGGTCACAGGGCGTTATTGATCCAGGTGACCTTCACGCTCGCGTTTGGCGTCCAGCCCATCGAGAGCCGTCGCGGTCGCCTCGATCGCGCGGGCAATGTTCTTGCGCTGCGCTGTATCCGGACCGGGGGCATTCTGTCGCTGTCACACCGCTTCCAGGCGGTTCTTCAGCTTTCCTGACGGCGTGCGGTCGCATTGGAGGCACTGGCATGGTCCGGGCGGTATTCCCGCGCCCAGGATTCTGAACATCGCGCATCGTTGCGGAAACGGCCCTGCCAAGGCGGTCGCACAGCGTTTCCTTTCCCTGCGGAAACGCGGGCGCGTCAGACTGAACGCGCGAAAGCGCCCGGCCGGATGTGATCTGGCGCTGTCGAGAGGGGCCGCCCTCCACCTTTGGCAGCCCGGCGGCCAACGGCCGGATGGGCGCCCCCGCCCCTGAGCGCACAGGTCGCTGATGTCTGCCGACTCCAGCCCCCGGTTCGATCCGGCCATGCCCTGCGGGCCGGGCTCTCGTTGGTGAGGTCCAGCGGTCGGACCGGATGACCGGGGGCTTCGGCGGGCTGTCCGGGGCCCTTGGGGGCTGGGCCACCCGCGCCAGCAGGCTGGCACAGGAAACCGGATTTCGATTGCGACGGGCCGGGGCAAAGACCGGCACCGACATCCTGGGCGGGGGCGAAGGACACAGCGGTCCGGCCAGGGTGACCCAGCCGTGGAGCATTATGTCAAATTGAAAGGATCCCGCCCCTTCGGTCGGGCGGGATCTGGGTGCAAAGGGCAATGAATATAATTGAAAGACAAATGGTTGAAGTGAACCGCCCCGGATGGTTCCGGCGGAATTGATCCGGCGTGGTCCGCTTGCCGTCCGCTTCGCGCCGCGGTAAGGCCATGCGCATGCCCAGACGTATCGCCCTTTTTTCGCTCCTCGTGCCCGATTATGACGAGGCCCTCTCCTTCTACCAGCGCATCGGTTTTGCCTGTCGCGAAGACACGGACCTTGGGCAGGGCAAGCGGTGGGTGCGCATTGCGCCGCCCGGCGCCGAAACCGAGATCCTGCTGGCCCGTGCCGTCGGCCCGCGCCAGAGCGCGGCCATCGGTGAACAGGGCGGCGGCCGGGTCTGGCTGTTCCTGGAAACCGAGGATTTCGCCGCCGACCACGCCCGGATGCTGGCCGAGGGCGTGGTGTTCGAGGGCGATCCGCGTGACGAACCCTATGGCCGCGTGGTGGTTTGGAACGATCCCTGGGGCAACCGGTGGGATCTGATCGAATTCGCCCGGTCCGATCGGGGCGGCACAGCCGCCTGACCGGGGCAGCCTGAACGGGGATCGGCGCCGCCGGATCCCGTCAGACGGGATCCGGGCCTTCGTGCAGGATGCGGCCTGCGCAGATCGTCAGGGCGATGCCCAGCTCGGGAATGCGCGTGGGCGGGGTCGCCTCGATATCGCCGCCCAGCATCACCAGATCGGCGGCCAGGCCCGGCCGCAGCCGGCCCGTCACGTGGTCGCGATGCGCGGCCCAGGCACCGCCGGCCGTATAGGCGTGCAGCACCTGCATCAGCCCCAGCCGTTCGTCGCCGGCCCCCGGGTAGGGCGCCCGGGTCAGCGCCGCCGCAATCCCCCGCAGCACCGAGACATCGGCCACCGGCCAGTCGCTGGAGAACGCCACCGGCGCCCCCGCCTGCGCCAGGCTTCGGCACAGATAGGCATCGGGCCAGCGGTCCCGCCCCAGCCGCGACAGCGCCGGTTCGGTCGGGAAATCCATCGCCCCCGGCGGATGCGACGGCTGCAGGCTGGCGGTGATACCCAGGGCGCCCAGGCGGGGCACGTCGGCGGGGTCGATCAGCTCGATATGTTCGATCCGGTGGCGGCTGTCGCGGGGGCCGTTGGCGCGGCGGGCGGCCTCGATCCCGTCGATCGCCGTGCGCACTGCGCCGTCGCCGATGGCGTGGACGGCGATCTGCAGGCCGCGGCGGTCGATCTCGGTGGCCAGGGCATCGAAACGGTCGGGCGGGAACAGCGGCTCGGACCGGTGGCCGGGCTGGTCCGGGTAGTCGCGCAGCATGTAGGCGGTGCGGCTGTCGAGCACCCCGTCCATGAACATTTTCACGAAGCCCGAACTGACCCAGTCGTCGTCGAAATCCCGCGCCATGTCCGAGGCGCGCTCCAGCGCGGCAAGATCCATGTGCGGCTTGAAGTGGAAGGGCACCTTGACGCGCAGCGGCAGGCTGCCATCGGCCTGCATTTCCGAAAGCAGTTCAAGGGTGTAGCGGTTGCCGTCCATGTTGACCAGGCTGGTCACGCCCTCGGCCGCGCAATGCATCATGCCGCGCATCAGCAAGGCCTTGTCGGAACGGCGTTCGGCCGCGGTGGGGGCGGGAACGGGTTCTTCCCCGGTCGAGATCCCGAGGTTCAGCCGCGCCTCGCCCAGATGGGCGATGATCGGGGCGAAGGCCTCGAATTCGCGCAGCTCGCCGGTGGCCAGGCCATCCTCGCCCATCACCACCTCGTGGCCATGGGGCATCGGGGCGCCGTGCAGCAGGCCGGTCGCGCGCAGCGCGGCGGTATTGGCCCAGACGGTGTGCAGGTCGGGCGACATCATGGCGATCGGGCGGTCGGCGATCATCGCGTCCAGATCGTGGCGCGTGGCGGGATGGCCCAGGATGTCGTAATGCGCCTCCTGCGCCATCAGCAGCGGCGCGTCGGGATGGGCGTCGGAGAAGGTGCGAAAGGCCTGCGCAAGGGCCTCGGCGCCATGCAGGTGACCGATGTGCAGATGCGTCAGGTCGGCGCCGCCCAGGCCCACGTGGACATGCCCCTCGAAGAAGCCGGGCAGCACGGTGCGGCCCTGCGCGTCCAGGATCCGGGTGTCGGGCCCGGCCAGCGCCAGGATGTCGGCCATGGGGCCCACCGCCAGGATCCGGTCCCCCGCCAGGGCCAGGGCCTCGGCGCGGGGATGGTCGGGGTCCATGGTCAGGATGCGGGCATGGGTCAGGATCAGCGTGGCGGTGGTCATCGGGGCAGGGGTCCTTTCGGTGCGGCCGTCCCCCGGATCCCGGGGGCCTCGCCCCGGGGTCATTTCAGCTTGATGGCGAAGTGTTTGCGGACCGGTTCCTCGATGGTCCAGGTGCCCTTGAAGGTGGGCTCGACCGCGAAGGCATCGCCCGCGACCAGCGTCACCGGGGTGCCGCCCTCGGGGGTGATGGTGATGCGCCCCTCGATCAGGTGGACGAATTCGTAGAACTGGTAGGTCGCATGCCAGGTGCCCGTCGTCGCCTCCCAGGTGCCCGAGATCATGCTGCCGTCGGCCGAGGTGTGCTGCACCCAGTAGCGCATGGTGGGATTGCCCTGCAGCTTGGTCCAGCCGTCCAGGTCGGTGGTGATCGGCTCGGGGCCGGGGGCGGGAAAGCGGAAAACCGTGTCGCTCATGTTTGTCCTCGTGAGGCGCCGTGTTGATGCGCATATTTGGTAGGTGGCACCTTGCCCGGGCGCAAGCAGGACCGTCGCAACGGCGGGCCGGACAGGTGAAGGGACTGGTGCGGGGGCGCGAAATCGGTCACATACGAAGCCGCGCGACGGGCGCGGAACGGGACGGAGACAGCCATGCAGATCCGCAAGGCCAGGGCATCGGATGCCCAGCATCTGGTGCGCTTCATCAACATGGCGGCGGATGACCTGCCGCTGCATTTTTGGCGCAAGTCGGTGGGCCCCGAGGGCGATCCGATGGCCTTTGGCGCCGAACGCGCGGCGCGCGACAGCGGCAATTTCTCTTACACCAACGCCTGGCTGGCCGAGGTCGACGGCACCCCCGCCGCCTGTCTGCTGGGCTATCCGGCCGATCCCGAACCCGCCCCCATCGCTGCCGATACGCCCCCCCTCTTCGTGCCGCTGCTGGAGCTTGAGGCGCTGGCGCCCGGATCGTGGTATCTGAACGTGCTGGCGACCGATGCGGCCTTTCGCGGGCGAGGGCTGGGCAGCGCGCTGCTGGCCCAGGCCGATGCGGTGGCGGCGGCTGCGGGGCATGACGTGATCAGCCTGATTGCGGCGGATACCCACCACGAGGCGCTCAGGCTTTATCAGGCGAAGGGCTATGTCGAGGTGGCGCGCCGTGCGGTCGTCCGGCAGGACTGGCAGGTCGATGCCAGCACGTGGATCCTGTTCACCCGGACCCTGCGCGGCTGAGCACGGGGCCTTCCGCGGATCCCGCCGACGCGGGGTCCGCAGGGGACGCGACGATGCCGAGGCGCAGCAGGCTGTCGGCCGTGTCGATGATCGTCGCTTCGGTCGGGCGGGGCTGCCAGCCTCCCAGCCGGTCCGGCGTTTGCCGAGACGGGACCCGGGCGGCGGCATCCGCCCGAGCATCCGTTGGGTGATGGCGGCCGAACTGGACATGTCAGGCCCAAGGACCGGCCCGAAAACGCCCAGGGGATTAATATCACCGACAGCTCCGGTGCATGGGGCTTGCGCGACAGGCTGCGAACCTCTTGGCCCTCCTGCAGCAGCTTCAGGATGACATGCTGCCAAATTGCCCGGTTCCACATGCTAAAGGAACTTTTCTCACTTTTCCTCCTCCTGAGGTTGATCCGCATGGAGATGAGGGGGGTAACATCCATCCGATAGGCAGGATGAAAACCCGACTATTGAGGCCCGCGTCCATGGCAACGACTGCGCGGGCTGCACTGGTCCCGAGGCGATGGACGTGATGCGCTTTCAGCGCGCCATCCGTGCCATCACCGGCAAATGGAAAATCGAGATCGTCTGCAGCCTGGTCGCCGGGCCGCAGCGTTTCGGGGCGCTGCGCCGCATGCTGCCGGGGATCACCCAGCAAATGCTGACCGAACAGCTGCGCGATCTGGCGGCGAACGGCATCGTCATTCGCACCGCCTATGCCGAGATCCCGCCCCGGGTGGAATATGCGCTGTCGCAGGCCGGGATCGACCTGATGCCGACCTTTGCCGCGCTGCGCGACTGGGCGTTGCGCTACGAGGATCAGCTGCGGCCCTGAGGCGAGGGGAGGGCGCCATGACACGAATGCATGCCGTCATGTCTTGGCGACGGCAAAGTCCTGCTGATAGATGCGGGCCGAAACCTGCCGAAAAGGAATAGGCGATGATCCAGCCCAGTGCTTCGTTCAAGGACAACCTGCAGCAGCTTCCCCCGATCGAGGGGCTTGCCCGCATCGATCTGCGCGATGCTTCGGGGGCCGTGGTGGCCTCGATCGAGAACCAGCCGGGCAAGCAGGGGTCGCTGGCGGTCTATCAGTACCTGCAGCAGGGTTTCGGCGCGCTGACGGCCGAGGCGGCCGCCCATGGTCTGGCGATCTTTGCCGAGGTGACCGAGGATGCCCGCAACCGGCCCGGCGCCCATCCCAACATTGATCGCCTGCTGGAGATCGCAGAAGGCGCCGCACCGCTGTCGATCGAGCTGCTGGCGGCCTGAGGCCGGCAGACTGCGCCCTTCGGCCGGGCACCGGAACGGGCCGGAGGGGGACCCGCCATCCTCTGGTGTCCGGCCCTTCGGGACTGCGGCCGGGGGCCCCCGGCCCACAGTCCCGGAAGGCGGCTCAGGAGGCCGCGTGTTCGGCAATGGCCACCGTGGCACTGCGCCCCAGGATCAGGTCCCGCGCCTGCGTGCCGTCCAGCTTGATGCGCACCGGCACCCGCTGTGCCAGCCGCACCCAGCTGAAGGTCGAGGCCACATCCGCCAGTTCGCCCGCCGTGTCCGAGCGTTCCTGATCGGCCACGCCCGCCTCGATCGAGGCGACATGGCCGTGCAGCTGCCGCGTCTCGCCCATCAGGGTGACGGTTGCGGCGGCGCCGACATGGATGCGTGGCAGCTTGGTTTCCTCGAAATAGCCGGCGACATAGACGGAGTCCTCGTCGACCAGCACTGCCACGGCGCTGCCCGCAGTGGCATAGTCGCCCGGGCGCAGCGACAGGTTGGTGATCCGCCCGTTCACCGTCGCGCGCACCGCAGTGCGGGTCAGGTTCAGCTGCGCCAGGTTGTAGGCGGCGCGGGCCTCGGCCTCGGCGGCGATGTCGGAATTCAGCGTCGCCTCGTCCTCGTCCAGCTGCTGCGAGGTGATGGCACTGCCGGCAAGCTTGCTTTGGCGCTCCAGCGTCAGCTGCGCCAGCTTGACCTCGGCTGTGGTCTGGTCCAGCGCGGCCTTGGCCTCCTTGACCGCCAGGTCAAAGCGGGCGGGATCGATGCGGAACAGCACGTCGCCCTTGTGGACCTGCTGGTTGGTCTGCACCAGCACCTGGCTGACCAGCCCCGAGACATCGGGGGCCACACCCACGACATCGGCGCGCACATGGCCGTCGCGGGTCCAGGGGGCGCCCTTGTAGTAATCCCAAAGATGCGCCGCCAGGACCAGCCCGCAGGCGCACATCGCCAGCGTGATCAGGGCCCGGCCGGCGTTTGCGACCATACGTTTCAAGACAGATACCATTTCAGCCCCATACCAAGCAGACCAAGAAGAACGACGTAAAGCGCCACATCGAAAAGCGGGCGGTGCCAGACCAGCCGGTAGGCCCCCAGCCGCACCAGCGCCCGGCTGATCAGAAGCAGCAGCGCATAGGCCAGCAGGGCCGCCACCCCCAGCGTCGGCAGAAAGATCCCGAAAATGTCGAATTGCTGGTTCATGCGGGGGCTCCGGGAAGGGGGATGTCGGGCAGGGTCAGCGGCCGGGGCGGCTGGTCGGCGGGCGACAGCCCCAGCCGCAGCCCGACCAGCGCCGCCAGCACCTTTGCCCGCGCGGCCCCCTGCAGATGCGGGCTGAGGCGTATGGCGGTGGCATCGACCTCGGCCACCAGCGCGGCCGTGACGGTGCCGTCGGGGCGCCGGCGCTGGTCGTAGAAGGCGCGCAGCCGCAGCAGCAGCGTGGCGATCTCCTGCGCCGGGGCCAGGGCCAGTTCCTGGCGCAGGGCCTTCAGGTGCAGAAGGTTCAGTCCGACGCGCAGGTCGCGCAGCAGGTCGCCCGACAGCAGGTCATGGGTGGGGGCGACCTGGGCCAGGCGGGGGCTCATCTGGCCCTGGGCGTCGACCAGCAGATTGCTGAGGTCGCGCGGCGCCATGTCCGAACGCGGATCGGCGGCCTGGGCCAGACGCCGCCAGGCCTGGCGCAACACCCGGTAGGCCGCGACATCGGCGCCGACCGAGCGTACGGTACCGACCACCGCCATGGCAATCACCATGCCCAGCACCGTGCCGACATCCCCGCTGAGGAAGCTGGCCAGATCGGGCTGGTACGAGGTTTTCAGCAGCAGCATATAGGGCAGGTTCACACAGAGCGTCAGCCCGGTGGCCATGGTGGCCGGGCGGGCCATCAGCGTGCCGAAGGGGATCAGGTAAAGGCCCAGCGTGGCCATCACCATCCAGATGTCCGAGGCGACGGGGAAGATCGCATATTCCATCACGAAGGCCGCCACCATCGCCGCCAAGAGGTATTTCAGAAAGCCGCGCATGGCCGGGATCGGATTGTCGATGGCCGCCAGGATGCAGCTGAAGACCGGGGCCAGCTGCGCCATGGCGGTGCCGGCGGTGCTCCAGCCGCTCAGCCGCCACAGGGTGCATGACAGCAGCACGACCAGGGTCGCGGCCAGCCCCGCCAGCACCGCGGTCAGCCGGTCGCGCACCGGCGGCACGGTGGGCATGTCCGCCACCAGCGCCCGCAGCGTCTTGCGGTCATGGGGCTGCCCGGCGATGGCCGCGCGCAGTACCGCGCAATCGCCCCACAGGGTGATCAGGTAACTCAGCCGTTCCGCCATGTTGAGCCGCAGCAGCGCGTCCCAGCCGGTCTGGTCGCGGTAGCGCGCGCTCATGGCGCGGGCACGCGCCAGCAGGCGCCCCTCGGCGTCGGGTTCCGGCACGCCGGTGGCAAACCAGGCGGCGGTGTCGCGCAGCAGGGCCTGTTCGTCGGGGGTCAGACCTTCGGTCACGCGGATCTGGTCATGCAGCGCCGAGAGCACCGGCAGCATCAGCACCATGCGCATCTGCAGCGCCTGGGCGATCCGTCCAAGGTCGCGGTGATGCGAGGTGTCATAGCTGATATGGGCGGTGAAGTTGCGCAGCTGGGTGGCATCGCCCGACAGCTTGCGGGCTTCGGCCTGGACCCGTTCCAGCGCGTAATCGCCCTGCAGGATGTCCGCCGCCAGGGTGCCAGCGTCACGTAGCCAGCCATCGACGCGGGCAAACAGCACCGGCCCCACGTGACGCGGAAAGACCAGCCGGTTGACCAGCGCCGCACACAGCACCCCAAGGCCGATTTCCTCGATCCGGCCGGTGACGGTGGTAAAGACGCTTTCGGGGCTGTCGACGATGCTGGTGGCGATCAGCGCCACGGTATAGCCCGACAGCATGAAGGCATAGCTGCGCGGCGTGCCATCCAGCAGCGATACCGTCAGGCACAGGCCGATCCACAGCGCCATGCAGGTGATGAACAGCGGCGGCGAGGCCACCAGCCCCGGCAGCATCGCCAGCGTCATGACCCCCCCCAGCGTCGTGCCCAGCAGCCGGTACACCGCCTTCGATGTCGCCGCCCCCGAAAGCGGGTTGACCACCAGGTAGACGCAGCCCACCGACCAGTAGGGGTTCTTCAGGTCGAAGGCGCAGGCCAGGTAATAGGCCAGCATCGCCGCCGCGAAGGCCTTCAGGGAATAAAGCGCATCCTGCACCGACAGGGCGGGGGCCGCCGCGCGGGTCATGAGGTTTTCCCCACGAACAGGGCGTCCTCGATCTTGCGCAGCACGGCCTCGGTGGTTTCCAGCTCGGCCGGGGTGACGTTGGCCAGGGCACGGTGGCGCAGGCCGCGCAGCGTGACCGAGGCCTCGCGGGCGACGCTGCGGCCGGTGTCGGTCAGGTAGACCAGCTTGGCGCGGCGGTCGCCGGGATCATTGCGGCGCCGGATGCGGCCGTCACGCTCCAGCCCATCCAGGACCCGCACCAGAGAGGTGTTCTCGACGCCGACGCGCCGGGCCAGCTCGGTCTGGCGGATGCCGTCGCCATCGCGCAGCAGATGCACCAGCGGCAGCGCCACCGCATCCGAGAGCCCCTGCTCGCTGAGGGCATGGGCGATCTCGCGCCGCCAGGCCTGGGCAACGGCAATCAGACGGGGGGCAAAGGAGGTGTTCTCGTCCTGCGAAGGGGTCATGGGATCCTGCGATCTGGAGGGGGCAGGCGGAGGGGCCAGCCGGCCGCGCCGCTATACAGATGCATTTGCATATAGTGCAATAGCATCTAAATACCGGCAAAGGCGGCTGTGCCTCATCGGTCTCCGCGACGTCATCCGAAAATTCCGGGCGAGTAACGGTTCTGTGAATATCGTTTTAAGTCAAATGGTTGATTGATGGCTGTTGGAAGGTGTCCGCGACCTGTTTGCCAGAGTGCCGAATTTACGGGCAGGTGCATTCCGGTACGGTCCGAGCCGCGCCGAGGCTATCACGATCCCCTGAAAGGGGCGCCGGTGCCCGTTTCGGGCCTCGGCCAGCAGGCGCCGGAGGCCGGGCAGCACATTGGCCTCCTGCATCTGGGCGACGTTGACACGCATGATGCCCGCGCGGCCTGCGACAGGCAGGGACGCGCAGCGGCAGCCCCTGCTGCCGGGTGGCCCGGGCCAGGGCGGCGCTGTTGTTGCCGTTGGACAGCCGCGCAGGAAGATCCGGCCCGCGGGCTGGTTCCGGGGCGGCAGGTCCGGCCGCCTCAGGGCCGGGCGAACCGTGTCATGGCCGCCGCCAGCCGGGGGCACAGCGCCTGGACATGGCGGCGATAGCTGCCCTTCTTCAGCAGGCGCAACTCGGCCGAAAGCGTGGGGGCTGCGGACCAGATCGCCCGCCGGAGGTTGATCAGCGCATCAGTCCAGCCCGGCCGCGTCGCGAGGCAACCGCAGCGCACCGGGGCCAAGAGCGTTCGGGACAGGCTGCCGAACTGTACCACGCACTCCTCCAGCCCGTCGGAGGCGGCCAGGCGCGGCACCGGGGCTCTCGAAATCGGCAAGGATGCCGGTCAGGGGGGATGTGCAGGTCAAAGACTTTGGTCCGTCGCAGCAGGTGATGGCCGACGGTGGCGCGCCCATCGGACTGCGCGGCCCGGCATTGGTGATGAAGAGCCGCAGTCGGGGCAATGGCAGCGCGGGCTTGACGGTCTCCGGCTCCGTGTCACGCAATGGGCGGGGCGCCGAAACGGCTGCGAATGGGCGCGCGTGCAGCAGGGCCGGCATGACGCCCGGGCCCAGGGCCTGCCCTACGCGCATCTGACCTCGGCCATCGAGCGCCACCATGCCTTCCCCGAGGACCCGGTGCAGCTGCGTGGCGGCTGGGCGATGGAGATGGAAATGGCACGGGGCCTCGATCAGCTCCGGTCGCGCGGCCGCAGCGGCGGGCGGCAGACCGGGGCCAGCGCTAGGCGGACCAGAGGCCGCGGGTCGATGGTCTGTGCATGGGGCGGGCGGCTGCAGTCCGGTCAGAATGGCAGGCTGGCGGCGGCTTGGAAACCCGAACCCCGCTGCGGCGGCATCGACCCCTCGGCGGGCAGCCGGTCATAGGCTTCGACCATGGTCGAGTGCGAGACCCCCGGCTGATCCGGCCAGCTGGCGGCTCGAGGGCAACCGGCCGCCGGTGGGCAGAATGGTGGCCCAGAACGCGGGTTCTGAGGCCGTTCCGGACCCGACCTGAGCGGATCGGAGCAGGGGCTTTGGCGGCCTCTGTATGGGATCCGTGATCCCTTCCGTTTGGCCAGGCTGCGCAGGTCGGTCTCTGGTGGCGACAGCCCGGCCGGGCCGGGGCCGCCGGGGGCAACCGGCCTTGCCATGCGACAGCCCCGGCGCCGGTCCGCTGACTGCGGCGGGTGGGCCTGTGCCGCCGGATGCCACGAAATTGCGCGGCCGTGCGACACCGTCGCATTCGTGATCGAATTCGGCCCCGATCTGCCCCGGGCCCATCGCCATTGCCGCCCGTACGGCGCAGCATGGCCGGGCAATCGCGCAGGGCCACGCCAATGACTGACCAGGGTTTTACCCTCTTCTCGTTCCGCGGAAAGATGCGGATCCTGCATCTGACATGGGTCGCCTTCTTTCTGACTTTCGTCATCTGGTTCAACCTGGCGCCGATGTTGCAGGCGATCCGCGCCAGCCTGGGGTTAAGTCAGCCCCAGGTGACAACGCTTCTGGTGCTCAATGTTGCGCTGACCATTCCGGCCCGCATCCTTGTCGGCCTGCTGACCGACCTCTACGGGCCGCGCCGGGTCTATTCCGGCCTGCTGATCACCTGTTCGATCCCCTGTTTCGCCTTCGCCCTCGCCGACAGCTTTGCCCAGCTGGCACTGGCACGCTTTGCCCTGGGCTTTATCGGGGCGGGCTTCGTCATCGGCATCCGCATGGTCTCGGAATGGTTCCCGGCCGAGGAACTGGGCACAGCCGAGGGGATCTATGGCGGCTGGGGCAATTTCGGCTCGGCGGTGGCGGCCTTCTGCCTGCCGGCGCTGGCGCTGTGGCTGGGCGGCCCCGAGGGCTGGCGGTGGGCGATCGGCCTGACCGGGGCGCTGGCGCTGGTCTACGGGTTTGTCTACTACGCCACGGTGCGCGACGTGCCGAAGGGATCGCGCTATTTCCGGCCTCACAGCGCCGCCGCAATGCAGGTCACCTCGCGGGGGGATCTGTGGTTCCTGCTGGCGATGAAGGTCCCGCTCTATCTGGCGCTCGGGGCGTTGGTCTGGCGGCTGCGTCAGGTGGGGATCTTTGCCGGTCCGGCGATGCTGGCGCTGTGGGCGGGGCTGGCGGTGCTTTACCTTGGGGGGGCGCTGCTGGCGATCCGCGCCAACCGCAGGGTATTGCGCGGCCCGCTGCCCGCGTTCGAGCGCTACAGCTTTCGCCAGGTGGCGATCCTGAACATCCTCTATTTCGCGACTTTCGGATCAGAGCTGGCGGTGGTGTCCATGCTGCCGCTGTTCTTCGCCGAGACCTTCGGGCTGTCGCCAGTGGCAGCGGGGATGGTGGCCTCGGGCTATGCCTTCATGAACCTGATGTCGCGGCCGGGCGGGGGCTGGATCTCGGATCGGTGCGGCCGTCGGCGGACCCTGCTGATCCTGACGGCCGGCCTGGCCCTGGGCTATGCGGCGATGGCGGCCATCGGGCCGGGCTGGCCGCTGGGGCTGGCGGTGCTGGTGGCGATGGCCTGTTCCTTTTTCGTCCAGGCTGGCGAGGGCGCGGTCTTTGCGGTGGTGCCACTGATCAAGCGCTCGCTGACCGGGCAGATCGCGGGGATGACGGGGGCCTATGGCAACACCGGGGCGGTGATCTACCTGATCGTCTATGCGATGGTCGATGCCTCGACCTTCTTCTATGTCATTGCCGGTACGGCGGTGCTGGGCTTTCTGGCGCTGCTGTTCCTGCAAGAACCCGCCGGCGAGATCGCCGAGGTTGACGCCCATGGCACGGTCACCATGATCCGGGTCGGCCTCAAGGGCTGAGCGGCTGATGTGGTGCGCCTGATCGACGATCCCGCGCAGCTCTTTCCCACCCGTGCCCTTCAGGGCGTTCTGGGGGGCTGGGGCCAGGCCGGGACGGGGTGCAGACGTGCTGGATCCGACGGCCATCGCCGCCGTGCTTTCCGACCCGCCCGATACCCGCATGGGGCTGCAGGCCGCGGCGCGGGCGCTTTGCGCGGCGGCCCTGGCCCGCGGCAGCCGTGACAATGTCAGCGCGCTTTTGCTGCGCATCACCCAGCGGCCTTCGGAAAGCCCGACCAAGGCGCCTCGCCGGCTGAGCGCCCGGATGATGCCGCCGCGCCGGCAGCCCGGCCACAGGCCGGATGGCTGGGACGTGACCGAGGTGCTGCAGGCCTCGACCCGCAGCAACGTCTACCGGGTGCGCCGGGGGCCGCGCCGCGCGGTCCTGAAGGTACTGTCGTCGGCGCTGGAGGGCTTTACGCTGGAACAAAGGGTCGGCCGCTGCATCCGCCATCCTCAGGTGATGCAGATCCTGCCACAGGAAGACAACCGGTTCCTGTACCTGCTGGCCGAAGAGGTCACCGGTCAGACGCTGCGCCAGTGGATGGCCGCGCATCCGCATCCGCAGCCGACGCGGGTGCAGCTGCGGTCGATCCTGGGATCGGTGGTGACGGCGCTGCGGCTGGAGGAGCGGGGCTGAGGCGCTTGCCGAAGGCGCGGTCTGCGCCGCCGGATGCCGCGCACAACGGCGCTGCCCTGACGGGAGCAGAAAAGACCAGCGCCCTGGCGGCGGACCGGTCACGTCGCCCGTACATCCACGCGGCGAAAATGCGGCGAAAATGATGTCCCCGAGGGGGGCGGATACAGCGGCCGGAGTGGCGGCAGAGGCCGCTCCGGGGATGCGATGACGGCGGCGGCAGGGGGCCGCCCGTACCATGCGGGCGCCCCCTTGCGTTGCCGGTGCGGGGCGGCGGGCGCGCTTTGGGGATGCCTGATGGCACCGGGAAGATCCGTCCCAAGGGGCCCGCCCGCCCCCGGGCAGCGGATCGCGCGGTCAGTCTGACAGCAGCGCCGCAAGGGCCTGGATTTCGGCCGGGCGGACCTCGTGGCCGCCGTCGTGGATCTCGGCGGAAATGTCGGCGCCCTGGTCTTCGAACCAGCGCAGCAGGGCCTGGCTGAGCGGCCAGGGGCAGATCGGGTCGCGGCGTCCGGCGGTGATCAGCACCTTGCGGCCGGCCAGCGCCGCCGGGGCCGGCGCCCATGGGATCAGCGGATGCAGCAGGCCGATCCGGTCAAAGAGCGCGGGCCGGGCCATCACCACCGAGGCCAGGATATTGGCCCCGTTGGAATAGCCAAAGCCCCAGACCGGTGCCCCGGGATGGGCCTGCCGCCAGGCGGCGACGAAATCCGCCATCCGTCCGGTCCGCAGCGCCAGGTCGGCCATGTCATAGACCCCCTCGCCGGTGCGGCGGAAGAACCGCGCCGCGCCGCCTTCCAGCACATCCCCCCGGGGCGAGACGATGCCCGCCCGCGGATGGATCTGGTGCACCAGGTCGAAGAACTGGTTTTCGTCGCCGCCGGTGCCGTGGAAGGCAAAGATCAGCGGGGCCCCGGGATCGGGCGCTCGGGTGCGGGCGTGATAGAGCGTCGTGTCGGTCATCGCCTCAGGCTCCGATCGGGGGCAGCAGGGCTTCGATGCGGGCGCGGTAGGGTTCGTAGCGCACCGGCAGCTTCAGCGCCTGGCCCAGGTTGGCAGTGTCCTCGTCCCGGTCGAAGCCGGGTTCGTTGGTGGCGATCTCGAACAGCACGCCGCCGGGGGTGCGGAAGTAGATCGCCCAAAAATAGTCCCGGTCGATCACCGGGGTGACCTGGTAACCGGTGTCCAGAAGCGCCTCGCGCACCCGCGCCTGGGCGGCGCGATCCTCGACCGCGAAGGCGATGTGGTGGACCGAGCCCGCCCCCTGCGCGGCAACCCGGGCATCGGGCAGGGCCTCAAGGTCGATGGTGTCGGCGGCATTGCCGCCCTCGATCCGGTAGCGGGTCACGGCACCCTCGGTCTCGTCCTTCTGATAGCCCATAAAGCCCAGCAGCTCGGCCGTGGCGGCGCTGTCGCGCAGCCGCATCCGCGCCCCGTGAAAGCCCAGGATGCCGGCATCCTCAGGCACGCCGGCCCCGGTCCAGGGCTGACGGTCGCGCAGGGCGCTTTCGACCAGGGCGAAGCCGTCTCCGTCGGGGCCCGCGAAGTCCAGCCGCCGTTGTCCCAGAAAGCGGCCTTCGGCCAGACCGCTGACGCCCGCATCCGACAGGCGTGCCGTCCAGTAGTCCAGCGCCCCTTCGGGCACGGCGAATTCGGTCACGCCCACCTCGCCGGTGCCGCGGCGGCCCTGCGGCATCTGGCCGAAGGGGAAATAGGTCATCACCGAACCGGGGGTGCCGATCTCGTCGCCGTAATAAAGGTGATAGACCTCCGGGGCGTCGAAGTTCACGGTCTTCTTCACCCGCCGCAGACCCAGCGTGTCGGTGAAGAAGCGGTTGTTCTGCCCTGCATCGCCCGCCATCGAGGTGACGTGGTGCAGCCCCTTGATATCCTTGATCATCCTTGCCTCCATCCGGGCATTCATCCTGTTGCTGGCAAGATAGGTTGCGAAGACCATTCCAAGAATAGAAATTATATGCCATTTACTGTTATAACTGATCATAACAGTTGGACCCATGCAGACCCTCAAGCCGATCCGTGTCTTCCTGAGCGTCGTCGAACAGGGCAGCTTTGTCGGCGCGGCCCGCAGCCTGCGGATGACGCCGGCTTCGGTCACCCGCATCATCGCCCAGCTGGAGGCCGACCTGGGCCAGCAGCTGCTGCTGCGCACTACGCGGCAGGTTTCGCTCAGCGGGGCGGGGGCGCTGGTGGCGGCCCGCTACCGCCCGGTGCTGGAAGAGTTCGACCGCGTCACCGCCGAGATCACCGGCACCGCCCGGCCCGACCGGGGCAAGCTGACGATCAATGCGCCGATGTCCTTCGGGATGCGGCTGATGCCGGGGCTGGTGTCGGGGTTCCGCCTGGCCTATCCGCAGATCGCGCTGGACCTGCAGCTGACCGACGTGCTGGTCGATATCCTGGACGAGACCTGCGACCTGGCGATCAGGATCTCGGATCCGCCGGGGGACAAGTCGACGATCTGGCGACGGATCTGCCATGTGCCGCGCATGGTTGTGGCCGCGCCGCAGCTGTTCGAGCGGCTGCCCCGGCCGGTCACTCCCGACGATCTGCTGCCGGCGCATTGCCTTTCCTACGGACACCAGGGCGCGCAGGAAAGCTGGACCTTCCAGCGCGGCGGGCTGCGGCGCACGATGCGCGCCGGCGGCGATCTGGTCTCCAATAACGGAGAGTTCCTTTGTGCCCTGGCGATGGCGGGCAACGGCATGGTGAACCTGCCGGAATTCCTGGTGCGGGACGGGCTGGCCTCGGGGGGGCTGGAACAGGTGCTGCCCGACTGGCAGATCCCGCCGCTGAACCTGATGCTTTATTATCCGCCCTACGAGACCCTGCCGCCGCTGGTCGCCACCTTCACCGATTTCTTCGAGGCCTATATCCGCGATGTCGAAAGCCTTGATTTCGGCATCTCGCGCTAGCGGCGGGCGGGGTCAGGGCAGGGGTTCCGACAGCTCGATCAGGTTCAGATCGGGATCGCGCAGATAGACCGAGCGCAGCGGCCCGGTGGCCCCGGTGCGGGTGACCGGCCCTTGCAGAAGGGGGACGCCGCGGGCCTGCAGCCGGGTGATCGCCTTGTCCAGGGGAATATCGAGCAGCAGGCACAGGTCCAGCGCGCCCGGGACCGGCAGATGGGCCTTGGGCTCGATCTCCTGTCCCTTGACGTGGATGTTGATCTTCTGCTGTCCGAAGCACAGTGCCTTGCGTCCGGCACCGAAGGTTTCCAGGCGCAGGCCCAGCAGGTCGACGTAGAAGGCCAGGCAGGCGGTTTCGTCGGTGGTGGTCAGGACCAGATGGTCAAGGCTGCGGATCATGGCGGTTCCTTTCGGGATATCGTGGCCGGATCAGGCGGGGCAGCGCGGCCGGGTCTGGCGGCGTGCGCTCAGGATGTCATGGGCCTGCACCAGAAGCATCCCCAGAAGCACCACCACCCCGCCCAGCAGGAAGTCCGGCGTCAGCCGCTCGCCCAGCAGCAGCGCCCCTGCCAGCACGCCGAAGACCGGGGTCATGAAGCTGAGGACACCAAGCCGCGACGAGGGGTAGATTTGCAGCAACCGGAACCAGACCAGAAAGCTGAGGGTGCAGACCAGTGTCGTCTGCAGACCAAGGTTGACCAGATCGGCCGGGCGCGGCGCCATGCCCATCCGGCCCGTCAACAGGCTGAAGCCAAGGGCTGCGCTCCCCGAAACGAAAAGCTGATAGGCCAGGGTCTGGGCGGGTGGGGCTGCGGCCAGGCGGGTCGTGCGGATGACCACGGTCGTCATGCCCCAGCTCAGCCCCGCCGCCAGGCCCAGCAGGTCACCCAGGATCATGCCGGGGGCCATCGGCGCCTGCCGCTGCAATCCCGGCAGCAGGAAGATGGCCGCGACGCCTGCAAAGGCGATGCCAACGCCCAGCCATTGCAGCCGTGACAGCCGCTCGTCCGGCTGCGACAGGTGCAGGCCGATGGCCGCAAAGATCGGCGCGGTATAGAGGAACACCCCCATATGCGAGGCCGAGGTCCAGCGCAGCCCCTCTCCGACCAGCAGGAATTCCAGCGCAAAAAGCGCCCCCGCCGCACCGCCCGGCCCCAGGAACAGGCGCGGGTGCCAGCGATCACGAAAGATCAGCCGGCTGATCGCCAGCACCAGGGCCGCCGCGATCAGCGATCGCAACCCGATCTGCAGCAGCGGGTCGAAGGCGGGGGCGGCCAGTTTCATGGCGCTTTGCTGCACGCCCCAGGCCAGGCACAGCAGGATCATCAGCCCAAAGGCGGTCAGGTCGATCGGTCGTTTCATGAGGACACCGTAAGAAGAACTGCGGCCCTTCTACATTTGGCGCATATGGGGTATATAGCGTAGATACGCCAAGCCATGCCGGGATCGCGCCAATCATGACCATGCCGCATCTGCGTCAGCCGCCGGATCACCGCACTTTGCCTGCTCCGGTCTGGTTCCGGGTCGAACAGATGCCTGAAAACGGCACCTATCCGCTGCTGCGCCACGATTGGGGGGAATTCGTCTATTCCTACAGCGGTATCACCGAGCTGCGGACCACCGGGCAGGTGCTGGTGGCGGCGCCGCATATGGCCTTCTGGATCCCGCCCGGCGTCGATCACGTGGGGTTCAACCGACGGGCAACGGTGCATATCTCGGTCTATGTCGACCGGGCGCTGTGCACGGCAATGCCCGGGCGCGCGGCTTCATTGCAGGTGACGCCGCTGCTGCGCGCCATCCTGGATACGCTGGAACAGGCCCGCTTTGAGGGTACCGAAGTGCAGAACCGGCTGTTGCGCGTAATGGTGGATGCGATGGCCCATTGTGCCGTCGGCGAGAGCTTTTTGCCCGACAGCGACGATCCCGGCTTGCAGCGGCTGCTGACGGCGCTGCGGGCTGATCCGGCCGACCGCCGCAGCACGGCGGCGCTGGCGCGCGCCTTCGGCCTTAGCGAGCGGACGCTGGTGCGGCGCTGCGCCCGGGATCTGGGAATGTCGCTGACCGACTGGCGCAACCGGCTGCGCGTCGTGCGCGCGGTGGCGCTGCTGCAGGATGGCGCGAGCGTCGAGGCGATTGCGCTGGATCTGGGCTATGCCACGGCTTCGGCCTTCATCGCGATGTTCCGCGCGGTGACAGGCGACAGTCCGGCCCGCTATGTCGGCCGCTGAGCCCTTCGGGAGGGTTCGCGGCGGACCCGGGCGACGGTTGCGGGGTCGCTTTCCTTACCGCGCATCGGGTCCATCAAGGCAAGGTGCCCGCTGCGGGACAACCGGGAAAGGGGGCGGGGCTTGCCCAACACCCGGCCGGGCTTGCCCATCGCCGCCGGTGGCGCCCGTGGCGATCATGCTGTTGTCGGCCCCCCTGACGTCTGAGGCGGCAAGATGGGGCTGCCCGTCCCTTGGGCTGCCCGTCCCTTGGGCGGGCCTTCCCGGGGCCGAGGGCAAGGGCCCTGTCCGGCCTCCGGGGCCTCGCCGTCCGTCCCTGAGGCCAAGTTGCGGTACCGGCGCTGCGCCGTCATCGGATCCGGCCGGCCTCACTTCCGGGATCGCTGGCCGGGGGCGCGGTGATGACGGCAGGGCTCTGCCGCGTCGATCGCTGGGTGGCGTTGCGGCCGGTCATCCGGGCACGGCATGGTCCCCGGGCGGGCCCAGCACGCTTTCGGCCAGCCGGTCACGCAGCCATTGCTGGGCCGGGTCGTGCTGCAGCCTTTCATGCCAGACCAGGATCTTGCGAAAGCCGGCAACCGGCAGTGGCGGCGGCGCGGTGACAAGGCCCGCCTCGTCCCGGACCAGCCGCTCTGGCACCAGCGCGATCACGTCCGAACGCCGGATCAGGTCGATCAGGATGGTGAAGTTCGGCACGCTGGCCACCACCCGGCGCCGTCGCCCGAGGCGCGCCAGGGCCTCGTCCGTGGGTCCGGCGAAAGCGGTGCCGTCATGGGACATGATCGCGTGATCGAGGCCGCAAAAGGCCACCAGGTCATGCAGCTGGTCCTGGCAGGGGTGACCGGTGCGGGCCATGGTCACATAGCTTTCGTCGAACAGCTTGCGGGCGCGCAGCCTGTCCGGGGCCATTTCGGGGGTGACCAGCGCCAGATCCAGTGCGCCTTCTGCAAGGGCGCGGGCAAAGTCGGGCGCGACGGGGTGTATCGCCAGGCGGATGCCCGGCGCCATGCGGCGTAAGCGATCAAGAAACGGCAAAAGCACGGCGCGCTGCGCATAATCGGTGGCGGCGATGCGCAGGGTAAAGGCAGCCTGTCCGGGATCGAAGCGAGGATCTGCCGCAAGGGTCCGGCCAGGGCTTCGGCGCGCGGTGTCGGCAGGATGCCCCGCTGGGTGCGCACGAACAGCGGATCCCCCAGCCCGTCGCGCAGCCGGGCCAGCATGCCGCTGACGGCCGGCTGGGTGACCCCCAGCCGATCTGCCGCCCGGCTGACCGACCCTGTCTGCAGCAAGGCATCCATCACCCGCAGCAGGTTCAGGTCGAAGGTTTTGATATCTGGTATGGTGATATCTGATGCAAGGTAACGCGATTGGCGTTATAGGACGTTCCGCCGCATACCTCCAGCACAATGCAAGCACTGGAGAGTTCCATGTCCGATATCCTGTGGCCGGAAGGCTTTGTTCCCGGGTTCACCGACAATTTTGCCTCCAATGAGGTGATTGTGGCGGATCTCGGCGCGGCTGAGGTCTGGCCCTTCCTGGCGATGCCTGCGCGCTGGCCGGACTACTACCACAATGCCACCGAGGTCGAGATCCACGATGGCAAGGGCCCCGAACTGCAGCTGGGGGACCGGTTCTTTTTCCGCACCTTCGGTTTCCCGGTGCCCGCGCGGGTCGTCGAATGCGTGCCGCCGGTCCGTGGTCAGCCCGGGCGCATCGCCTGGCATGGCTGGGCCGGGGAGGAGGGCGCGGCGGACCGCCTGGATGTCCACCACGCCTGGCTGATCGAAGAGCTGTCGGGGAACCGGCTGCGCATCCTGACGCAGGAAACCCAGAACGGCGCCCCGGCGCGGGAATTGGCCGCTGCCGTGCCGAACCCGATGATCAATGGTCACCAGGACTGGTTGAATGGCCTGGTTCGGGCAGCGCGGGCGGCGCGGCCCTGAGGGGCTGCCGCGGTCTGGGCATCTGAGGCTGCCGATTTCGGACCGGGCGGGATGATGGCGACAATCGCGGGTCCGGGCTTTGGCGCGACGGAGCGTCGGATGGCGGCTCACCTGCCGGCGGCCGGGGCCGCTGGGACGGTATGGAACCGCTCGTCCGGGTCCGGTGGCCCGCCTGCGCGGATCCGGGCGCCCGGCGGGGGGCCGTCGGCTTCAGGCGCGGGTGTCGCGGCTGCAACCGCAGGGCGGGGCCGGTCGGCCGGTGATCGTCCTTGCCGGGGCCGATGCCGGTGTTGCGGCTGCGGCCGATATTCCCGCGCCACGGGCCGCTTTCCGCATCCGGTGGCGCCCATGAGCCGCGCGGCGGTGGTCAAGCTGATGGCCAAGACCCTGTCAGGGCGGCAGATGGCGGTCTGGGCGGGCCTGTTGCCGATGCTGCGCGCGCAGGGGCTGGATCCCGGGGCGGCGCTGGCGGCTCGGGCCTCGGCCTGGGGGCCGGTGGCGGGGTATCTGATCCCGCCTGCGTGCCATGCCGATCCGTGCTGCAGGCCCGGTGGCTCGGCGGCATGCGCCCTCCCGAAGCCCGGGAGCGCGCTGCCGCTGCACCCGCGTTTCTGCGCTGTTGGGGGGCCGCAGGCCTCGGGGCGCTGATCATGAGCGTGCTGGTCCAGCTGCATCCCCCGGACCGCCGAGACAGCCTGACCGTCGAGGCCGCCTGACCGCCGTCTGGCGTTATCGTTTTCAGCATGAATGATAATTGGAAGGCGCAGTTGCCACGCCCCACATCGTAAGTCGACAGGCCCTTGCGGGTGGCGTGATCGCGCCGTCCGGTCCTGATCATTTTTCACCTTCCCGGTCCGCATCGCGGCCGGGGCCCAGACCCGAGACCCTGATGACCGACCTGTTCCACCCGCTTCGCCTGCCTGGCCAGATCCTGAAGAACCGCGTCGCGCTGGCGCCGATGACCCGGGCGCGCAGCCCCGGGAACCTGCCGACGCCCGAAACCGCGCGCTATTACGCGCAGCGGGCGGGCGCCGGGCTGGTGATCACCGAAGGCACGGTGGTTTCGCCCGAAGGATCGGGCTTCGTCGATTGCCCCGGGCTTTGGTCGCCCGAGCAAGTGGCGGCCTGGCAGCCGGTCACCCGTGCGGTGCATGACCAGGGCGCGGCGATCTTCAGCCAGATCTGGCATGTCGGCCGGGTCAGCCATACCTCGCTGCAACCGGGCGGTGCCGCGCCGGTCAGCAGCACGGCGCAGCGGGCCTGCCGCGCCATGGCCTTTGGTCCGGGTGCCGATGGCCGGCCGGGTTTTGTCGCCGCCTCGGCCCCGCGCGCGCTGGCCACCAAAGAGGTGTCCCGCGTCGTCGGCGATTTTGCCCGCGCGGCCGAACATGCCGTCGCCGCTGGTTTCGACGGGGTCGAGATCCACGGCGCGAATGGCTATCTGATCGAGCAGTTCCTGAACGGCGCGGTCAACGACCGCGTGGATCGCTATGGCAGTCAGTCGCTTGAGAACCGGCTTCGCTTTGCGCTGGAGGTGGTCGATGCCTGCATCGAACGGATCGGTGCAGCCCGCGTTGGCATCCGCCTGTCGCCTTTCGGACGGCTGCACGACCTGGGCGATTTCGAGGGCGAGGCCGAGACGTTCCTGGCCCTGGCAGGCGAACTCGACCGGCGCGGCATCGCTTATGTCCATGTCATGGATCAGGCCAGTCGCGGGGCGCCGGCGATGCCTGAAGGGTTCCTGGGGCGGCTGCGTGCGGCCTTTGGCGGCGTGCTGATCCTGGCGGGCGGGCTGGACCGGGTGCAGGCAATGGAAATGGTTGCGACCGGACAGATCGACATGGCGGCATTCGGGGCGCCCTTTACCTCGAACCCGGATCTGGTGGAACGGCTGCGCCACGACTGGCCGCTGACCCCGCACGATCCCGATCGCTACTATGGCGGCGATGCGCGTGGCTATACCGATTGGCTCTGCTACAGCCCACGGCCCTCGCAGGCCTGACCCCGCCCGCTGCCGACCGGCTGCCTGTCGGGCAGCCAGCCAGCCGATGCTGGGGGCGTCCCCGGGCCGCGCCTGAGGATGGTCTTTGCCCAGAACGCCTTCCGGGGCGGGGCGCGCCGCCGCGGCCCTGGCATTGGCCGGTGCGCTGGCCCGGCGCCCGTGCCGGATGCGCAACCGCCGCATTGACCCGATTGCCCCACCTGTTCTCTGCCTGGCCCAACCGGGACGGAGAGCAGCCGCTGGAACGCGGATGGGTCGGACAGGCCAGGCTGGTGGGACCCTTCTGTCGCTGACCGTACGCTGGGCGGGCTTGTCCTGCGGGCTTTCGGGGCCTCTGTGGCCGCACGGCTGGTCTGGACACTGGGTGTCGCGCCCGGGCTTGCCGTGCTGCCGGGCGAAATCGCTCCTGGAGTGTGGGGCCGCGAGGCGGGCCTGGACATCGTGGCGGCGCTGTCGCGGGCAGCGCAGTTCGGGTGTGCAGATCAAGGGACCCGCGCGCCGGAGGCGACGGTGCGGGTCCATGCGCTGGTCCCTGATAAGGCCGGCACGCTGACCGACGGGCGCCCGCGCATTGTCGCGATCAATCCGCTGGGGGATGTGAGCGGTTGCTGCCGCTGGCGGCGGCGCCCGATCCGGCGTCGCAGCATCCGGTGG
The DNA here is from genome assembly GCF_057380705.1 of Pseudooceanicola sp. NS-SX9. Lineage (NCBI taxonomy): Bacteria > Pseudomonadati > Pseudomonadota > Alphaproteobacteria > Rhodobacterales > Paracoccaceae > Pseudooceanicola > Pseudooceanicola sp. NS-SX9. Next base: position 250,705 of record NZ_JBXXRN010000003.1, read on the forward strand.
CACAGGTGCCGGTGCGGGCGGCTTGCTGCTGTCGGCCCACAGGGCCAAACGGCCTGGCGAAGGCATGATCGGCTGCATCGAAGGCCAGGAGGGGCGGCTGGGCGGCGACCGCTTCGTGGCGGACCGGGTTGGCTGACCTGCCGGGGCCGAGCCGAATTTCCTGCCCGGAGCGCTGGCGGTGGCGCTTGATGGCCGATCCCCGGTGCGCGGGGGCGGTCAATTGATGACGCGGCTGCACGGGCGGCGTACAGCGCATCCTTCTGGCCACGGGCGACCGGGCTGCGGTGACGTGCGAGGTCGCGGGGGACCGGGATGCGCTGCGCGCGGATCTGACGCCCGACCAGAAGGTTCTGCTGGTCCTGGGCGCGGCCCGGTGATGAGGGTGGGGGACGGGGTGAACGACGCGCCCGCACTGACGGCCGCCGATATCGGCATGGCCATTGGCGCGCGCGGTGCCGCCGCCTTGGCCCAGCTCGCCGATGTGGGGCTGTTGGTCGGCCGGATGGGCCGCCTGGCCCGGGGGATCGAGATCGCCCGCCACATTGCCTTGCAAAGCGGGATCGCCGGGATCGGTCTGTCGGTGGCAGGGATGCGGGTATCTCAGCCCGGTCGAGGGCGCTCTACCGCAGGAGGTCATCAACGTCATCGTCAACGTGCTCAGGGCGCTGCGCATCCGCCCCGCCGCCGGGCCGGGCGATGAAACAGAAGCCGCCGGAAGGGCTGACCCTCAGGGCAGCAGGCCGCGCAACAACATCGGCAGGCGGGTGAACAGGTCTGGCGGCAGCTGCCGGGCCAGCCCGCTGACCGAGGCCATCGGCAACGCCTGATCCAGTCCCGGCAGGTCGGTCGTCAGCTCGGCCAGGCTGACCCCGCCCGAGCCATCGTAATCCAGTTGCGACATCAGCCCCAGTCCGACCAGCGGCAAGGTGGGGATCAGCCCCAGGGTGATCGCATAGGATCCGCTGTCGATGCCGGTCCGCGCGGCCTCTTCGGCCAGGGTCTGCAGCAGGGCGATGCGCAGCCCGCGGGCGATCTCGGCTGGCCGAAGGTCGCCGTCCGCCGCCACGTCGAGAAAGGCGAAGGCTTGCAGCGCGCAGGCCTCGGACCCGGTCCGGCAGTTCAGGATAAGGTCTGATCGGTGCAGGGCGGCAAGCTCGGCGAAGGGCAGGGCCAGTGCCATCGGCAATTGGTCGCAATGCGCATAGGCGGTTGCCTCGGCCGTGGCAAAGACGGTTGGCAGGTCGATGTCCCGGGCAAAGGCGGACTCGGCGCTTTCGTAATAGGATATCAGATTGTCATCTTTGCGCTTCAGGAATTCCCGCGATGTCGGTTCCTCTTGCAGCAGGGTCCAGCCATCGTATTGCGCCGCCTCTGCATGGATGTTGGAATAGAAGGCACGCGGGGCGCCGGCATCGCGCCCCGCGATGGGCGTTGTTGCAGAACTCAGCCGGTGAAGGATTCACATCGGGAATCCATGCGGTTAGACGCGCTGCATGAGCAAGCCCAAGCCCGCCCGCTACCACACGACAAACTGGTCTACCTACAACGATGCGCTCAGGAAGCGCGGGTCACTGCTGATTTGGCTGAACAAGGAGATGGCCTGGCACGCGCCGCATGAGGGACGCCCAGGGCGCCCGCCAGTTTTCTCGGATGCCGCGATCCAGTTCTGCCTGTCGATCAAGGTGCTGTTCAAACTGCCGCTCAGACAGACAGCCGGGATGGTCGCGAGCCTCCTGCGGCTCGCAGGACTGGACTGGCCCATTCCCGACTACTCGACGCTGTGCCGTAGGCAGAAGACCCTCAAGGTGCAGATCCCCTATCGTCGTGCCGACGGGCCGCTGAATCTGCTGGTGGACAGCACCGGCATCAAGTTTCTTGGCGACGGCGAATGGCAGGCCCGCAAGCATGGTGTTCAGGGTCGTCGCCAATGGCGCAAGGTGCATCTGGCAATGGACACTACCACTTCGGATATCCGGGCCGTTGAGTTCACCCCCAGCCGGGAAGGCGACAGCCCCATCCTGCCAGACCTGTTGGGCCAGATCCCCGAGGACGAGGACATCGGCACCGTGACTGCGGATGGCGCCTACGATACCCGCCGATGTCACAGCGCCATCATCGCACGCGGCGGCTCGGCAATCATACCGATCCGAAGGAACGGTCGGGCTTGGAAAGAGGACTGCCCGGCTGCCAAGGCGCGCAACGAAACCCTGCGCGCCACACGTCACTACGGCCGGGCGTTCTGGAAACGGTGGACCGGATACCACGCTCGCAGCCGCGTGGAGGCCAAGATGCGCTGCATCAAGTCCTTCGGCGAGCGCATCGCTGCAAGGGACCCCGATCGCCAAACCGCCGAAATCCACATCCGCGTCGCTCTTATCAATCGCTTCAACGCGCTCGGCACCGCCGAGGTTGTTCGCGTGGCCTGAGCCTGAACGGGAAAGGGGCACTCACGTCTCAGGCCGCCTTTCTGCAACAACGCCGAGCTGAACAAGCAGCTGAACAATGCCGTGGCCGGTGCGCTGCTGGGGGCGGCCCTGGGGGCGGCGATGGCGGGCGGCAACAACCGTGCGCGCGGTGCGATGCTGGGGGCGGCGGCGGGTGGCCTGGCGGGCTATTCGATGACCTACCTGAACCAGAAGAAGCAGACGGCGAAGGATCAGAAGGCGCTGCTGGCCTCGATCAACGGCGATGCGAAAACCGAGACGACGCTGGTGACGCAGACCGGCAAGGCGGTGGCGGGCCTGCGTCAGTGCCGGGCGCGGCAGGTGTCGCAGCTGGCGGCGGGTGTGCGTTCGGGCAAGGTGCCCAAGGCCAGCGCCCGGACCCAGCTTACGGTTCTGAAACGGCGCATCGCCAGCGACAACAAGGTCATCTCGGCCACCTACAATGGCATCGGCCAGCGGGTGGATGCCTATGTGGATGCCTCGGCTGCGGCGGCAAAGGTGGACCGGGCCAGCTATCTGGCCGGGCGCAGTGCGCAGGCGCGCGCGGCGACGCCCAGCGTGTCCCGGGCGTCCTCCAGCCTGTCGGCGCAGAAGGTGGCCGATCAGAAGGTCCGGGCCAGCATCGAGAAGAACGTGCAGGCCGTCGAGCTTTTGCTGGGATGAGGGGGCGGCATCTGGCGCAATGCCTGGCGCTGCTGACGGCGGGGCTGGGCGCGGTGATGGCGGGTCCGGCCCGTGCCGATCTGCCGATCGAGGTGGTGCGGGCCTTCGGCCTGTCGCCGCCGGTCACCTCGGGGCGTGATCTGGCGGATATTCAGCGCGACCTGCTGTGGATCGGCCATTACCAGGGCCAGATCGACGGTCGTGACGGACCAGAGACGACCGCCGCAATACAGGCCTTCCAGCGCGGCCTGGCGATGCCGGTCACCGGCAGCCTGACCGTGCAGGAACGGGCCCGCCTGGCGGCGCTGGCGCGCGACACCCGCGATGGCATTGATCTGCAGACCGAGCCCTCCGACTGGACCGGCATCCGCATGCCCGTGCCGCGCGGTTTCGTCGGCCCGGCCGAGGTGGCCGGTGACGACCACCTGGGGATCCAGTTTTCGGGACGGGCGGCGGTGCCGTTTTCGATCACCCAGATGCGGTTCGAAAACCCGTCCTCGACGCTGGATGCGCGGATGCTGGCGCGCCGGATGGTGGCCAAGAAAAGCGATGCCGAGGTCCTCTCGACCGGGATCGCGGGGTCCATCGGCTACTTCCTGATCCGCGAGGCCGACGTCAAGATCTACGCCATCCTGGCCAGCCAGCGCGGCGAGACCCGGGGGATCTTGATCAGCGCCTCGGCCTCGCTCGACGGGCCGCTGAAGCCGGTGATCGCCGAGGTCCTGCAGGGCTCGGACCTGTTCGACGGCGCCGGGGTGCCGTTTCGCGCGGTCGCCGCACGCATCCGCTCGGGCGATTACCCCGGCATGAGCGACCGGCCCGACTGGTACCGCAGCATGAAGGCCAGCGGCTCCGGCTCGCTGGTCTCGACCGAGGGGCACGTGCTGACCAATGCCCATGTGGTGACCGGCTGCGACAGCCTGAGCGTGCAGGGCCAGCCCGCCTACCTGATCGGCAGCGATGCGCGGCTGGACCTGGCGCTGGTCCAGGCGCCGCGCTTTGCGGGGCGGGAACCGATCGTCTTTCGCGACGATGCGGTGGGCCTGGGCGAGCGGGTCATCGTCATGGGCTATCCGGTCTTCGATGTCACCCAGGCGCTGAACGTGACCGAGGGCGTGACCTCCAGCACGCAGGGCATGGAGGGCAGCCGGCTGGGGCTGCAGATCTCGGCGCCGGTGCAGCCGGGGAATTCGGGCGGGCCGGTGCTGGATGATCGCGGCCGCCAGATCGCGGTGGTGGCCAGCAAGGCCGGCAAGGGGCTGCGGACCGAGGTCGGGGTCGAGAACATGGCCTGGGTCATTCGCGCCGATGTCGCGACCGCCTTCCTGGCGCGCTATGGCATCCGGTTCCGCCATGCCGGGAGCGATGCACAGGCCGGGGATCCCGCCCTGCCCACGCCCGAGCTGGCCGCCCGCCTGCGCTCCAGGACGCTGCGGCTGGAATGTCACTGACGGCGCCGCGCGCCGCCCTTGCACGGGGCCGCCGGGATGGCGTATCCGGCGCCCGTGGCGGTTCCATTGGTATTTCCCGGGGCAGGATGGCAGATGGCGCCTTTCCGGCAGAAGATCAGGCAGGCGGCAGAGGCCCGGGGGATCGGGGCGCTTTACCATTTCACCTGGGGGCAGAACCTGCCGGGGATCCTTCAGCGGGGCCTGCTGTCGCGGCCTGATCTGGCCGAGGCGGGGCTGGATCACTGGATCACCGACAGCGCCCGCTGGGACGAGACGCCGCGGGCGATTTCCGTCTCGATCGATTCCCTGAACACCGCGATGTTCGAGGCCAAGCGGCAGCAGCAGCGGCGCGGCTGGGTCGTCCTGCAGCTGCGCCGCGAGGTGCTTTGGACCCACAGCTGCCGGTTCTGCCGCCGCAACGCCGCATCGCGCGAGATGCGCCAGGCCCGGGGCTTTCTGGGAGGTCCCTGGGGCTTTGAAAGCCTCTTTGAGGATGCGGTGCAGCGGGTCCCGGGGTTGCCCGATCCGGTGTCGCGGCGGGCCCATTTCGCGATCCCCGATCACCTGCCGACCTGGAACGATGCCGAGGTGCAGGTTCTCGATCCGGTGGCGGCGGGGCTGATATCGGCGGTGCTGGTGGGGGATGGGGGGCAGGCGGCCTGGGCGCAGGCGCTGGTCGGGCAGGCGGGGCTGGGCTGCGCGGTCCTGGTCGAGGCCGCTCTGGCCTGATCCCGCGCCACGGTGTTGCGGGCTTGCCTGCGGCGCGGGGCTGTCGTTTAAATCGGCGCCGATCCCGGTGGGCCGGGCGGGGGACCCGTGGGCCCGTAGCGCCGGACAGGCAGGAAGAGGGGCAAGAGGTGAAGATCGCGGTTTTCGATGATTGGTCCGGCAGTGCCGCCGCAGCGGCGGACTGGGACAGGCTGCAGGCCCAGGTGGTGTTCTTTCGCGACGCGCCTGCGGATCCGGTGCAGGCGCTGGACGGGTTCGACGTCGTTTGTCTGATGCGCGAACGCACGCCCTTTCCGGCCGAGGTCATAGACGCGCTGAAGACGGTGCGGCTGATCGTGACCACCGGCCCCCGCAACGCCAGCATCGATCTGGCCGCGGCGGCGGCGCGCGGCATCACCGTCTGCGGCACCCGGTCACGCAAGACCACGACGTCCGAGCTGACGCTGGGCCTGCTGCTGGCGCTGTCGCGGGGGCTGCTGCCCCAGGCCCGTGCGCTGCGGCAGGGCGGCTGGCAGGGGGCGCCGGGGCGGGACCTGGCGGGCCTGCGGCTGGGCCTGATCGGTCTTGGCAACATCGGTCGTCAGATGGCGGTGCTGGGGGGCGCGCTCGGCATGGAGGTGTCGGCCTGGTCCCCGAACCTGACGGCGGAACGGGCCCGTGCGGCCTCGGTGCGCTTTGTGCCGACGCTGGAGGCTCTGGCGGCCGAGGCGGATGTGGCTTCGGTGCACATGGTGCTGTCGGCGCGCACGGCGCAGCTGGTGGGGGCGTCGTTTTTCGCCGCGCTGCCCGAGGGGGCGGTGTTCCTGAATACCTCCCGCGCCGGGCTGGTGGACCGTGCGGCGCTTTTCGAAGGGATGCGCCGGGGGCGTCCGGCGCTTTGCGGCATCGACGTCTTTGAAACCGAGCCGCTGCCGGACGGGGATCCCTGGCGTCTGGCGGCCGAGGAATTCGGTGACCGGCTGCTGCTGACGCCACATCTGGGCTATGTCACACAGGCCACCTGGCAGATGTTCTACGGCGACACGGTCGAGGCGATCGAGGCCTTCATGCAGGGGAATCCGATCCGCTGCCTGTGATCGGGCAGCGCTGGCGGTGGGCAGGGTGACGGTGGTCCGTTGACCTGCCGCCGAGGCGTCGGGTCGCCATGCGCGGGGCGGAACCGGATCGGTATTCTCGGGCGTTGGCGGTAAGGAGCGGTGCGGCCAGGTGGGCTGATGCCGGAAAGGCTGCAGGCCCGGGCCCGGATCCCTGGCGGGTTAGCTGCGGATGCCAGCGCCCGCACCGCCGGGGCGGATGCGGCAGGGGCCTGTGGGGCGGTTTGGGGGACCGGATCGCGCGGAGGCCTTTGACCAGATTGTGTTTCGGCCCGGCCCAGATCCCTCGCCGGGGGTCCGGCGTCAGGATGGCTGACGCGGCCGGTTTCCAGAGCATTGCCACGAAGAGGCCGGCGCGATTTCCGGCCCGGGGCGGCTTCGGGGTTTCATCAGGGACTTGTGCCGCCTCTGCGGCAGGGGCCAGCCGTGCCGCAGCGCCCTGCCGCGGGCCGGTGGCGGGATCCGGGACCGCCGGTGCGTCCTGCTCTTGGGCGAATGGGCCCGCAGCCGGGATCCGGGCCATCCCCGTCCGAAGATCGGGCAGGTGCGGGCGGGCCCGGGCGCCCGGTCCGGTGGTGGATCTGCGGCAGGCGGTCCGCCCTGGCGGGGGGAGGGGCAGGCCCTTGCGCCGGTGCCAGAGCGGTGTCCCCCCTGTGTCTGTGTCTGTGTCTGTGTCTGTGTCTGTGTCTGTGCCGTTTCGCTGTGGCGCCGGGGTCGGCCTGGGCGTGTGGCGGCGGGGCGCGCGCGCCCGCCCCTTGGAGCAGGCCCGTTGCGGGGCGGCGGACGCTCAGGCCCTGAGGCCCAGCATCGCCCGCACCAGTCCCGGATCGCCTTGCCGGCCGGCGAAATCGTCGAAGGCATGGGGCGTGGGGTCAATGATGTGGCGGGCGATGAAGGGGGCGCCTTCGGCCGCGCCCTGGGCGGGCGATTTCAGCGCGCATTCCCACTCCAGCACCGCCCATCCCTGGTAGCCCGCATGGGTCAACCGCGAGAAGACCCCGGCGAAATCGACCTGCCCGTCCCCCAGCGAGCGGAACCGCCCGGCCCGGTCCGCCCAGCCGTTGAAGCCCGAATAGACCCCCTGGCGGGCATCGCAGTTCAGTTCGGCATCCTTGACGTGGAAGGCGGTGATGCGGTCCGCATAAAGGTCGATGAAGCCCAGGTAATCCAGCCCCTGCAGCACGAAATGCGACGGATCGTAGTTGATCGTGGCGCGGGCATGGCCGCCCACCGCATCGACGAAACGTTCGAACGAGGCGCCGTCCATCAGGTCCTCTCCGGGGTGCAGTTCGTAGGCGTAATCCACCCCCAGATCCTCGTGGGCGTCCAGGATCGGGCGCCAGCGCCGGGCAAGCTCGGCGAAGGCTTCCCCGATCAGGCCGGCCGGGCGTTGCGGCCAGGGGTAAAGGTAGGGCCAGGCCAGCGCCCCGGAAAAACCCACCTGCACACCAAGGCCCATCCGCCTTGAGGCCTGCGCGGCCTTGATCACCTGGTCGGCCGCCCATTGCGCCTGGGCGGCGGGACGGCCGGCCAGATGCGGCGGCGCGAAGCCGTCGAACTGCGGCGCATAGGCGGGATGCACCGCCACCAGCTGGCCCTGGATATGGGTCGAAAGCTCGGTGATCTCGACCCCCTGTTCGGCACAGATCCCCTTCAGGTCGTCGCAGTAGTCCTGCGATTGCGCCGCCCGGTCCAGGTCGATGAAGCGCGGGTCGCAGGGCAGCTGGATGCCCTTGTAGCCCAGCGATGCAGCCCAGCCCGCGATCCCCGCCAGCGTGTTGAAGGGGGCGGTATCGCCCGCGAACTGCGCCAGAAAGATCGCGGGGCCGCGGATGGCAGAGCGGCTCATGCGGGGACATCCTGCAGCAGCAGGCCCTCGGCCTCTGCAGGGCCCAGCAGGGCGGGGCGGGCGCAGGGGGTGGTGACGGGCTGCGGCTGGCCGGTTTCGCCCGCGCGCAGGATCGCCGTCATGACATCGATCACATGCAGCGCGAAGCTGTCGTTGCAGCGGTGCGGGCGGCCTTCCTGGATCGCGACGGCCATGTCCGCCAGCCCCGCGGTGCGGTAATCGGCGACCCGGCCCCACGGCACGTCGCGGTTCGGCACGCCGAAGGGATGCGGCCAGTCGGGCAGGGGCTGGGGCGTGGTGCCCCGGCTGACCTGCAGCGTGCCGCCGAAGAAGTTCGGATCGGGCACCGCGATCGTGCCGGCCTCGGCCCACAGGGTCATGCCGGGGGGGCTTTCGGTCCAGCAGTCCCAGCTGGTGACCAGGCTGACCACCGCGCCCTGTTCGAATTCCAGCAGGGCGTGAATGGTGGTGGGGGTGGTGACGGGGATCTGCTCTCCGGCGCGGGGGCCGGTGCCGATGGTGCGGGTGGCCGCAGGAATGCGCGTCACCGCCGAGACCCGCGTCACCGCGCCGATCAGCTGCACCATGTTGGCGATGTGATAGGGCCCGAGGTCCAGAACCGGCCCGCCGCCGGGCACGAAGAAGAAGTCGGGATTGGGATGCCAGCCCTCCATGCCATGGCTCAGCACCGTGCACAGCCCCGAGGTGATGCGGCCCACCGCACCGTCCTCGATCATCTTGCGGGCCAGCTGGTGGGTGCCGCCCAGGATGGTGTCGGGGGCCGAGCCGATGCGCAGCCCGCCACGTTCGGCCAGCGCCGCCAGCTGCTGCCCCTCGTGCAGGCTCAGGACATAGGGTTTTTCGGAATAGACATGCTTGCCGGCCTCCAGCGCGCGTTTCGAGACCTCGAAATGGGCGGCGGGGATGGTCAGGTTCAGCACGATGTCGATCTCGGGCGAGGCCAGAAGATCGGCGATCTCAAGTGCCCCGACGCCGTATTCGGCGGCGCGGGCGCGGGCGGCGTCCATGTTCAGGTCACTGACGGCCGCCACCCGGATGCCGCGAAACAGCGGCGCGCGGGTCAGGTACGAGGCCGAGATATTGCCGCAGCCGATGATGCCGATGGCGAATTCGCGTGTCATGGTGTCCTCACTGCAGCGTGGTGCCGAGACGGGCGGCCTGGGCGGCGAACCGGTCGAAATCGGCGGGTTTGTCATGTTCGGCGACCAGCAGCGTGCAGCGGGTCTGCGCCTTCAGCGCCGCCGCGATGGCCGGCCAATCCAGCGTGCCGGTGCCGGGATCGGCCCAGCCGTCCTCGTCCGTCTTTTCGCCCGCGGGGGCGATGTCCTTGAAATGCGCCGCGGTGATGCGGGGGCCGTAGCGGTCGATCCAGTCCAGCGGGTCGCCGCCGCCGCGCACCACCCAGGCAATGTCGGCCTCCCAGTCGATGCCGGGGGCGCCGTCCAGCAGGATCTGCATGGGCACGCCGCCATCGGCCAGGGGCGTGATCTCGAAATCATGGTTGTGCCAGCCGAAGGCCAGACCGTGCGGTGCCAGCGCCTGGCCGATGGCCTGCAGACGCGCGGCCAGTGCCTGCCAACCGGCGGTATCGGCGGGGCGCTTGTCGGCGGTCAGGTAGGGGGCGAAGACGCGGGTCACGCCCAGCGTGGTGCACAGCGCCACGACGCCCGGCAGGTCGTCTTCCAGCATGTCGAGCGCGATATGCGCCGAAGGAATGGCAAGGCCCGCGGCATCGGCTGCGGCACGGGTGGCGGCGGGGTCCTCGAAATTGCCGCCGAAGACCTCGAGCGCGTCAAAGCCCATGGCGCCCAGGCGGGCGATGGTGTCGGACCAGGGGCCGGCGTTGCGGGCCGAGAAGAGCTGGCAGGAAAGATGCATGGATATGTCCTTTGAAATGGGGCGGCCTTACAGGCGCAGCCCGCTGTCGGTGTCGAAAAGCGAAGCGGAAGCCGGGTCGAGGCCGATGGTCAGCCCCTCGCCCGCGCGCACCTGGGTCTTGCCGTCGATGCGGATGCGGATCTCATCCGGGCCAAGGCGCGTCCACAGCAGGGTTTCCGCGCCCATCGGCTCGGCGATCTCGATGGTGACATGGGCCTTGACGGGGCAGGCGAGCGCCGCCTCGCCCACGGCGATATGTTCGGGGCGGATGCCCAGCACGGTGGCGCCGTCGCGCGGCCCCCTGGCAAAGTCGTAGCCGTGCATCCGGGCGGTGACGGCCCCCTGGAAGGTGCTGCCCTCCAGCGTGCCATGCAGGAAGTTCATCGGCGGCGCCCCGATGAAACCTGCGACGTAAAGATTGGCGGGCCGGTTGTAGATCTCCATCGGAGAGGCCAGCTGCTGGATCACGCCGCCCTTCATGATGGCGATGCGGTCCGCCAGCGTCATCGCCTCGATCTGGTCATGGGTGACGTAGATCATGGTCGAGGGCATCCCCGCATGCAGCCGCTTCAGCTCGACCCGCAGTTCGGCGCGCAGCTGCGCATCAAGGTTCGAGAGCGGCTCGTCGAAGAGGAAGACATCGACATCGCGCACCAGCGCCCGGCCGATGGCCACCCGTTGGCGCTGCCCGCCCGACAGCGCGGCAGGCTTGCGGTTCAGCAGCGGCTCCAGGTGCAGCAGTTCGGCGGCATGGGCGACCCGGCGGCGGATCTCGTCGCGGGGCAGGCGGGCGTTCTTCAGCCCGAAGGACAGGTTCTTCTCGACCGTCATCTGGGGATAGAGGGCATAGGACTGGAAGACCATGCCGATGCCGCGCTCGGAGGGTTCGGCCCAGGTGACATTGCGCCCCGAGATGAAGATCTGTCCGCCGGTGGGTTCCAGCAGCCCGGCGATGCAGTTCAGCAGCGTGGACTTGCCGCAGCCCGAGGCGCCCAGCAGCACCAGGAATTCGCCGTCGTGGATATCAAGGTTGAGGTCGCGCAGCACCGACATCGGACCAAAGTCCAGCCGCAGGTCCCGGATCGAGACCGACAGGCCGTCGAGCGCGTCTTGGGTGGCGTCATACATGGGTCATCTCCCGGGGGTTCAGCCCTTCACCGCGCCGGACGCGATCCCGCGGACAAAGAACTTGCCCGAGATCAGGTAGACGGTGAGGGGGACGAGGCCGGTCAGCAGCGTGGCGGCCATGTTCACGTTGTACTCCTTCACGCCGGTGACGGAGTTGACGATATTGTTGAGCTGCACGGTCATCGGGTAGCTCTCGGGTTTGGTGTAGATCACGCCGAACAGGAAATCGTTCCAGATCCCGGTCAGTTGCAGGATCACCGCGACGCAGAAGATCGGCGCCGACATCGGCAGCATCACCCGCAGGAAGATGCCCCAGAAGCCTGCCCCATCGACCCGCGCGGCCTTGAACAGCTCGGGCGGCAGCGCGGCAAAGTAGTTGCGAAACAGCAGCGTGATGATCGGCATCCCGAAGATCGTGTGCACCACCACCAGACCCGCCACATGGCCCATCAGCCCCAGTTCGCGCAGCAGGATCACGATCGGATAGATCATCACCTGATAGGGGATGAAGGCGCCGAACAGCAGGATGGTGAAGAACAGCTCGGCCCCGCGGAAGCGCCAGTTCACCAGCGCATAGCCATTGACCGAGGCCACCGCGATCGACAGCAGCACCGCCGGGACGCTGATGCGGACCGAATTCCAGAACCCCCGGCTGAGGCCGTCGCAGTTCAGCCCCGTGCAGGCCTGCGACCAGGCCTTGACCCAGGGTTCGAAGGTGATCTGGACCGGGGGCGCAAAGATGTTGCCGGCGCGGATCTCGGGCATGCCCTTGAGCGAGGTCATCACCATCACCCAGAGCGGCAGCAGCCAGTAGAGCGAGATCACCAGCAGCGCGCCGTAGATCATGATGCGTTTCGGGGTCAGCACCCGGCGGATGCGGCGCCCTTCGGGGCCGTCCAACAGGCGGGGGCCGGGGGCTGCGCGGGCGGGTTGCGGGGCGCGCTCCAGCTTGGCGGCGGTCAGGTCAGCCACGGCGGCGTCCTCCGTATTCATAGATCGACCAGGGGATCACCAGCACCAGCACCGCCAGCAGCATGATGGTCGAGGCGGCAAAGCCCTGGCCCAGGTTCTGGTTGCCGAACATGTAGTCGTAGACATATTTCGCCGGCATCTCAGAGCTGACGCCCGGCCCCCCCGAGGTCAGCGCGACCACCAGGTCGTAAAGCTTGACGATGCCCGTCGCGACCAGCACCGTGCAGGTCACGAAGACCGGCCGCAGGATCGGCACGATGACGAACAGGTAGGTCTTCCAGGCGGGGATGCCGTCGACGCGGGTGGCTTTCCACAGCTCGCCATCGACGCTGCGCAGCCCCGCCAGCATGATCACCGTGACCAGCCCCGTGCCCTGCCACAGCCCCGCCATCAGCAGCGCCACCAGCACCAGCCGGGGATTGTGCAGCGGGTCGAAGGTGAAGCCCGCGAACCCCAGCGAGCGGACCCAGGCCTGAATGCCGAAATCGGGGTTCAGCACCCATTGCCAGATCAGCCCGGTGACGATGAAGCTGAGCGCATAGGGATAAAGGATGATGGTGCGGAACAGGCTTTCGGCGCGGATCCTCTGGTCCAGCAGCGCGGCGAACAGAAAACCCAGAACCAGGCTGAGAACCAGGGCCGAGACGCCGTAGATCAGGATGTTCTCGACCGACTGGTCCCAGCGGGAATTGCGGAACAGGCGCTGGTACTGGCCGAGGCCCACGAAATCGGCGCGGGGCAGGGCCTTGGATTTGGTAAAGGAATAGACGACGGTCCAGAGCGAGCAGCCGATGAAGATGACCGTGGTGGTGACGATCATCGGCAGCGCGGCCAGCTTGGCCATCGGGTTGCGCAACAGGCGCACCGGGCGGCGGGCCTGCGCCGGTGGGGCAGGGTGTCGTGTCATGCGGGTCTCCCGGGTGGGACGCCGCCTTCGGGCGAAGGCGGCCGTCGGATCACCACTCGTTCATCAGGATGTCGGCAAAGGCGCTCTGGGCGTCCTTCGGGCTCATGTCCGAGGCGAAGAACTCGGTCAGCAGGTCCTGGATCTGGCCGACGCTGTCGGGCGAGATCAGCATGTCGGTCGAGGGGATGGTCTTGCCGGCATCGAGCACCTTCAGACCCTTCTGCATGCAGCTGTTGGCCGCCGACAGGTCGACATCGCTGCGGATCGGCAGGGCGCCCTTCTTCAGGTTGAAGGCCACCTGCGTCGCCGGATCGACGATGACCGAGGCCAGCGCGAACTGCGCCTTGGTGACCTGCGGGTCCTTGTTCAGCGGGAAATAGATCGCATCCCCGGCCGTCGCGATCACCGGATCGCCGCCCAGGCCGATGAAGCAGTCGTAATCCTTGCCCGCGACCTTGCCCGCCAGCGAGAATTCGCCCTGCGCCCAGTCGCCCATCACCTGTGCTGCCGCCTTGCCCTGGATCACCGCATTGGTCGCTAGGTTCCAGTCCTGCACGTTCGAGCCCTTCAGCATGTCGCGCGCCTGCACCAGATCCGCGAAGATCTTGCCCAGTTCGGGGCCTTGCAGCGTGTCCTCGTCCTTGTCGCCAAAGGTCTTCATGTAGAGGTCCTGCCCCCCCAGCCCCGAGACCATGCTTTGGAACAGCGTCAGGTACTGCCAGCCCTGCGCCCCCGAGATCAGCGGCTGGATGCCGGCCTTGCGCAGCGCCGGGGCATCGGCGACCAGGCTGGCCCAGTCGGTGGCGGGGGCGACGCCGGCGGCCTTGAAGGCCGCAACCGAGGTCCACATCCACTGCGGCGAATGGATATCAAGCGGCGCGCAGTAGATCCTGCCCTTGTAGGTGCAGGCATCCAGCAGCGAGGCGGGGCGGATGATGTCCTTCCAGTGCTCGCGCTCGGCGACCTCGGTCAGATCCTGCATCAGGCCTGCCTCGATCAGCTCCTGCGCCTGCTTGCCATGGTTCAGCTGCGTCGCCCCCATCGGATCGCCGCCCAGGATCCGGCTGATGATGACGGGCCGCGCGACGCCGCCCGACCCGGCGATCGCCCCGTCGACCCAGGTGTCACCGGTCTTGGCCTCGAAGGCCTTGGCCAGTTCGGCGACTGCCGCCGCCTCGCCGCCCGATGTCCACCAGTGCGTCACCTCGAGATCCGTTGCCTGCGCCGCCAGGGGCGCAGCCGCAAGGGCAGAGGCCGCGGCCAGCCGCGTCCAGTACATGCGCTTCATGTCTCTCCTCCCGTCGCCTCCGGGTGACCGGAACGACCTCTTTGTCATTTGTTATCGTTTACATGACAGGTCGCGGCTCCTCTCCGCTTCCTGAGTCCTGCTCCTCAACAGGTGTAAACGTTACCAGGGTGCATGGCCGCCGGAGCTGTGTCAACACTCGTGTAAATGTTTACATCATTCCGGCGAATAGCTACCCTTTCCCAGGGAGCGAGGAACCATGGCCACCAGCATCAAGGATATCGCACGCCTGGCGGGCGTTTCGACGGCGACGGTCAGCCGTGCCTTCTCGCAGCCCGAGCGCCTGGCCGAGGGGACCCTGCGCCAGGTCCTCGACGTTGCCGAGCAGCAGGGCTATCAGATCAATTCCTCGGCGCGCAACCTCAGGCGGCAGCGCACGGACGCGATCCAGGCACTGGTGCCGGACCTGGGCAACCCGTTCTTCTCGGTCATCCTGCGGGGCCTGCAGGCGGGGCTGCTGCCCGAGGGTCTGGACCTGCTGGTCACCGACACGGCCGAAGCCATCGCCCAGGCGCAGCCGTTGCTGGCGCATCTGCAGGCGCATCGCGTCGACGGGCTGGTCTGTACCGATGGCTGCCTGCCGCCGGCGGTGCTGCAGGACATGGCGGCGCCCGCGTTGCGACGCCGGATCGTCTTTCTGTGCGAATGGCCCGATGCGGGCGGATTTCCCTCGGTGCGCTCTGACAATGCCGCAGGCGGGCGGTTGGCGGTCGAGCATCTGGCCGAGCTGGGGCACAGGCGCATCGCCTGCCTGGCCGGGCCGCCGCTGCATGTGCTGACCCGGACGCGGCTGGCGGGGATGCAGGATGCACTGATGGCCCGGGGCCTGGTGCTGCCGCCCGAACGGATCCGGTACGGGGCGTTCTCTCCCGGGGCGGGGCGGGCGGCGGCGGACTGGTTCCTGGCGCTGGATCCGCGGCCAAGCGCGGTGGTCTGCATGTCCGACCAGCTGGCCATCGGTCTGATCGCCGGGCTGGGGGCCCGCGGGCTGTCGGTGCCGGGTGACGTTTCGGTCATAGGCTTTGATGACATCACCATTGCGCAATACCTGCTGCCGGCGCTGACCACGATCCGGCAGGACCGGGCGGGGCTGGGGGCGGCTGCGGCCCGGATGCTGGTGGCACGGCTGAACGGCGACACGGTGCCCGATGACGCGGTTGAAACCCTGCCGGTGACGCTCTGCGCCCGCCGGACCACCCGCGCCCTCTGACCGGTTCCCGACAGGCCCCCTCAGGCGCCAAGGCAAGCCCCGGCATCCGTCGGCGGGGGCCGGGTGGTTCAGCTGTTGCCCCTGATCCCTGCGGGGCAGGCTGCCAGCGCGCGGCCAAGGGCCATGAATTGCATGTTGTGCAAGAATATCTTGCAGGCGGTGCGTCTGGCGCAAATGGCCCGTGACGTCCAGCTTGGGGGCATCACAGAAGCCCCCTGACACAGAGGTATTCCATGCAACGCATTCTTATTATCGGCGCATCCCGGGGGATCGGCCATGCCATCGCGGCCGAGGCCGTGTCGCGGGACTGGCATGTCACCGGCACCGTGCGTGCCGCTTCGGGCACGCCGCTGCACGCCTTGCGCGACGACCATCCCGACAGGGTCGGGATCGCCTGTGTCGACATCAACGTTCCGGCCGACATCACCGCCCTGCGGCGGCAGCTGGCCGACCGACGCTTTGACATCCTGCTGGTGAATGCCGGCACCGCGAATGCCGACCCGTCGGAAACCATTGCCGAAACCTCGACCGAGGAATTCGTCCGGGTGATGATCACCAATGCGCTCAGCCCGATGCGCGTGGTCGAGGCGCTGGCGGATCTGGTGACGCCCGCAGGCACGATTGCCGTGATGTCCTCGGGGCAGGGCAGCATCGCCGGGAACCTGCGGGGCGGGCGCGAGGTCTATCGGGGCTCGAAGGCGGCGCTGAATCAGTACATGCGCAGCTACGCGATCCGCACCGGGCAGGCGCGACCGATGCTGCTGATCGCGCCCGGCTGGATCAGGACCGAACTGGGCGGACCGCAGGGACGCTACGGGCTGGAGGAAAGCGCTCCGCAGCTGTTCGCGCTGCTGCTGGCGCAGGCGGGTCGGCCGGGGTTGCGCTTTGAGGATCGCGATGCCCGCACGGTTGCCTGGTGAGGTCTGTGGCCTCCTGCGACGGCTCATGATGTCATGCCGGCTAAGGATCCCGCCGCCCGTCAGGGGCCGGCGGGATCTGGAACAAGGCCGCCGCCGCATCTGCCGGACCGGTTACCGGACCGACAACCATCAGGTCATTCAGTAAGGACCCCGGGGGGCGATCCGGGGCATCAGGATCATGGTTTGTCATCCCGGACAACGCCCATCGGGCCGCCAAGACAAGTCCGTCGTCGTGCAGCGGATCGAACCGGACGATGTCCCGCGCCGGAAAGACCGCCCGCCCTGTGCCATCGGGCGTCGTCTCCTGAAGAATGGCAAGGTTCAGGATCGGCACCTTTGGTGTCAGAAACGTGTCCGGCAAGACCCGGATGCTGACGGCTTTGGTGACGGGGATAGTCCAGCGGCGGGCGACATGGTCCTGTGCGGCCCGGCGGGATCAGTCCGCCCGTCCGGGTCTTCCGGTCCGACGGCTGTTTGCTGCCGCTTGGGGACAGCAGGGCCAAGGGGCCGATCTGCGGCGAAGGGCCAGCGCTGGCGCGCAGACGGCAGAGGCAGGTTGGACCATGGCTGACGGGGGCGCTCTGCCCACCACGGACGGCCGTCGCAGGGGCAATGGCATCCGATAGGTGCCAGCGTATCGCCTGCCCGGAGCGGGACCATCCTGTTAACGGGGGCTGAGGGCGCAGGGATCACGGCCGCTCCGTGAAACCGCCCGATGGCGGTCGGCGGTGTGTCGGTGGCACCGGCCGTGTGATCCGACCCGGGAGAGGCTGGGTGCGGCGGGGCCGGTGCCGGAGGCAGACGGCGGCCCGGCCGCGGCCTCTGGCCATCAGGGCATGGCGACCGGCAATCCGGTCCGGGTCTGGCGCTTTGCCGTCGCGGTATAGACCCGTTATCCGAAGATCGGCGGTAGGGCCGAATTGCAGCCCAAGTCACGCCTCCGGCCGGGTCACTGCCCGCGGAGGTGCTTTGGGCAGCCGACGGGCGGTCACCATCAGGGGCGTGCAGATCGCGACGCCGGGGCCCTTGGTGAACAATCGCCATGCAGGGATGATCTTCGAAGGGCTGTCCGGGTCTGGGGCTGAAAGGGCGCCGGTCATACGGGAAGGCGTGCGGTTCGACACTGACGCATTTGGGTCGAGGGCCACAATATCCAGCCGCTCCGATCCTTCTGGGGCGGCACTGTGCAATCCCCATTTCCGCTTCACCCGGGGCGAGAGGGGCTGCGGCCGAAGCCGGCTGTGGTGGCCGAGATCCTGTCGGCTGGGGACCGGTCCTGCAGGATCATCAGCCTGACAGAAGGGATTTTCGTCGAAACCGGGGGGGCAGGTTCGACAATACGCTCCTCCGCCCAGACAAATCCGGGGGGGGGCGCTGACCGCCTGTCTGGTCTCGGCAAGTCCTGGCGCGAAGATGCGCGCTTGCCGCCGCGCTGCATCCTTTCGGCAGAGCCACTGACGTGGGGATGGCGGGGGCCGCAAGATCGCCCTCGACACCCCCGCTGCCCTGATCGTGCGTACCGTTCAGGCAAGATCGATCTGATGCCCGTTTCGGTATCGAACGGTGAAAATTGCCCTGTCGCGCTGGACTGCGGAACGGGCATTGGCGGGTCAGGCGATCCGTTGGTCCCGTGATGCGTCAGCAGGGTTCCCGCGCCGACCGCTGTCAGCCCGGCTCGGGCATCCCGCCGGTGGGATGCCTGTCATCGCGGCCTCACGCGGGGGCGCAAGGCATCGGACGGCGCCTGACCCGGCCCGAGGTGACCCCGTGGCGCGGCAGGCGCCAGCGCCCGCAGCCGTGCTGGCGGCCGTTTGGGGGGGCGCCGGATGCCCTGGCCGCCAAGGGTCTGGCCGGAACGGTGGGCCTGCCGCCCTGGGGCTCTGCTGGGGGCAATGCGAACGGATCGGCCGGTTTGCATCCCGGGCCCGGCCCCCGCCAGGCCGCTTCCGGCAAGAGGAGATCCGTTGAATGCATTGGCCGGGATTGCCGCGCCCCCTTGCCCGGTGACCGGTGCCTGCGGCGGGCGATCCCATTGACCCTGCCGAAGGCCGGCGTCCGGGTGCTGATGCGGGACCGGCCCGCACAGGGGGCCGAGAATTGGCCGCGTTCGGCGACGGGGTGGCCCTGCAACCCGTGGATGGTGCCGGCGATGCCGCGGCCAAGGCCGCCTGTCTGCTCTGTTCGGCAAGCTGCGCGGGCTGGTCAACAATGCGGCGATGTCGGCGCCCGCGCCCCTTGCCTGGCTCTTGGTCGAGGCGTGGCACCGGCAGATGGACATCAATGTCGGCGGCTGGCGGCCCGGGCGCGGCAACGCCATTGTGACCCCACGAAACCGGCCGCCTTCGCCAAGGTTGCCCCGACCCCGGGCCGCAGCGGCCAGCCGGGTTCGGACGGCTATTCCACGGCCAAGGCGGCGATGCTGATGCCGCCCCGGCAACGGAGCGTGGCATGGGTCCCCGAGGCGACCCGGACCAACAGCATCAGCCCCGGCCTGTTCCACCCCGGCTGACCCAGGGCCTTTGTGCCGATCCGGCCGACCGGGCGCGGCGCGAAGCCATGGCGCCCCTGCGCCGGTTCGGCCGGACCCGCGATCTGGCCGAAGCCGTGGTCTGCCTGGCAAGCCTTCGCACCACCTCTGGGAAAAGGGCCGGGCGGCGGGGCCTTGCAGATGCTGAGGATCCCTGTGCCCGGGGCTGAGGCCCGGCCGCCCCGTGGCGGCCTCAGGCGGCCCCGGCGCCATGGGGCCCCCGAAGCAGCCGCAGAAGATGGTCCAGCCGCCGGTCCAGCTGCGGCAGCGGCAGGGTGCCGTAGCCCAGCACCAGCCCGTTGACGCGTGGCGCGCAATTGTAATGCGGGCTGAGCGACATCAGCGCCAGCCGCTCCTGCCGGGCTCTCTGCGCCAGCCGGGTGTCGCGGATGGCGGGGTCCAGGTGGAAGGGCACCTGCAGTCCGACCGTATTGGGCATGGCCTGCAGGACCCAGGCGAATTCGGTGGCGGTGCGGGCCAGCAGATGGTCGCGGCGCTCGGCGTAGATGCGGCGCATCCGGCGGATATGATGGGCGAAATGGCCCTGCGCGATGAAATCCGCCAGCGCCGCCTGCAGTGGCAGGGCGGTGAACTGGCCAGTGGCGAACATCACCTGGGCGATGCGCTCCAGCAGGGGGGGCGGCAGCACCATGAAGCCGATGCGGATCGCCGGGAACATCGTCTTGGCGAAGGTGCCGACATAGATCGTGCGCCCGCGCGGATCCATCCCCTGGATCGCCGGCACGAAGCACGAGGGGGGGCGGAACTCGTTGTCGAAATCATCCTCGACGATCCAGGCGTCGCGGTCCCGGGCCAGCGCGACCAGCCGGCGGCGCTGTGCCAGCCCCATGATCGTGCTGAGCGGTTGCTGGCACGAGGGGGTGACATAGATCAGGCGCAGGGCCGCATCGTCCTGCGGCAGCTGCCAGCCCCGGATCGTGTCCACCGGCAGCGGCCGGGCCCGGGCACCGGCGGCCAGAAAGCAGGCAAGCGCCCCGGTATAGCCGGGATCCTCCATCAGCACCTGGTCCCCGGGCCGCAGCAGCAGCCGCGCGATCAGGTCCAGCGCCCCCTGAGAGCCATTGGTGATCACCACCTGTTCGGGGCTGCACTGGACGCCCCGGTTGGCCCGGATGTAATCCGAGATCTGCTGGCGCAGCGGCAT
This sequence comes from Pseudooceanicola sp. NS-SX9, assembly GCF_057380705.1. Lineage (NCBI taxonomy): Bacteria > Pseudomonadati > Pseudomonadota > Alphaproteobacteria > Rhodobacterales > Paracoccaceae > Pseudooceanicola > Pseudooceanicola sp. NS-SX9. Next base: position 270,969 of record NZ_JBXXRN010000003.1, read on the forward strand.
GTGCCCGGCGAAATGGCCATAGCCGAAATCCGCCTCGGTGCCGTTCGAGAACCGCCGGGCGACCAGTTTCTGAAAGGTCTGGAAGGGGAATTCGCGGATGTCGGGGTGAAAGGCGCGAAAGCCGCCCAGCCCGGCCTGCACATTCGACAGCACCCGGTCCTGGACGATCTGCGCGGCCTGTTCCAGGGGAGCGGGCGGCCAGGGGGCGGGGTCCGGGGGGACCTCGAGATCGGGCACGGGGGGCTCGGGCGTGATCGCCGCCACCACCGAGGCCCGCCCGTGATGCGACAGGATGTAGCCCTCTAGCCCCAGCCGCTCATAGGCCCATGAGACGGTGTTGCGCGACAGCCCAAGGTCCTCGGCCAGCACCCGTGTTGCCGGAAGTGCCGTTCCGCTAGGCAGCGCGCCCGACAGGATCAGCGCCTTCAGCCGGTCGAACAGCTGGGCCCGCAGGGTGCCCGGGGCGCGGCGGTCGGGCGTCAGCGCCTTGCGGGGAAGGGATGAAATCATCGTGATCGGGCTCCGGCGGGGGCGGGGATGGCAAGTGGCCCCCCAAGTCTCTGGGCAAGTGGCTCTTTGGTGATGGAGAGGGCTTCGCTAGCGTTTCGGAAAGGGGTCGCAGCAGCGATCCGCAGCCCAAGTTCCAAAACGCTTACAGACGCGCCAAGCCCATGGCGCGAAAGGATGTTTATTATGCAGGACCTGAACAAACCGACCCTGACACAGGACCTTTCCGAACGCGATCGCACCAGCGTGCTGCACCCCTATACCAATGCCCGCAAGCACCAGCAAAGCGGCCCGATGATCATCGACCGCGGCGAGGGGGTCTATGTCTTTGACACGGATGGCACACGCTATCTTGAAGCGATGTCGGGGCTGTGGTCGGTGGGCCTGGGCTTTTCCGAACCGCGCCTGGCGGAAGTCGCCTATCAGCAGATGCTGAAGCTGCCCTTCATGCACACCTTCGGCCACCGCAGCCACCAGCCCGCCATCGAACTGGCGGAAACCCTGCTGGAGATCGCCCCGGCGCCGTTTTCCAAGGTGTTCTTCACCAACTCGGGCTCCGAGGCCAACGACACGGCGCTGAAGCTGCTGTGGTACCGTTCCAACGCGATGGGCAAGCCGCAGAAGAAAAAGATCATCTCGCGGGCGCGGGCCTATCACGGGATCACCATTGCCGCGGCCTCGTTGACGGGGCTGCCGATCAATCACGAAAGCTTTGACCTGATCGTGCCCGACATGATCCGCGTCAGCTGCCCGCACCATTACCGCGGCGCCCTGCCCGGCGAGAGCGAGGCCGATTTCGCCATCCGCCTGGCCGACGAGATCGAGCAGGCCATCCTGGCCGAGGGGCCCGATACCGTCTGCGCCATGATCGCCGAGCCGGTGATGGGCGCAGGTGGCGTGATCGTGCCGCCGGCCGATTACTGGGCCCGGGTGCAGGCGGTGCTGCGCAAGTACGACGTGATGCTGATCGCCGACGAGGTGATCAACGGCTTTGGCCGCACCGGCCACATGTTCGCCTGCCAGACCTATGACATCCAGCCCGACATCCTGGTGCTGTCGAAACAGCTGTCGTCCTCGTACCAGCCGATTTCGGCCCTGCTGATCAACGAGGCGGTCTATGAACCCATCGCCGATGAAAGCGCGCGGATCGGGGCGCTTGGCCATGGCTATACCGCCGGCGGCCACCCCGTCTGCGCCGCCGTCGCGCTGGAGAACATCCGCCTGATCCGCGAACGCGGCCTGGTCGATCATGCGGCCGAGATGGGCCAGCGCCTGATCGCGGGGCTGCAGGGCCTGTCCGGGCACCCGCTGGTGGGCGAGGTCCGCGGCGTGGGCCTGCTGGCCGCGGTCGAGCTGGTCACCGACAAGGCCAGCCGCCGGGCGCTGGAAAAACCCGGTCAGCTGGGCATGATCTCGGCCGCGCGGCTGCAGGATCAGGGCATCATCTCGCGCAATGTGGGCGATGCCCAGGCCTTCTGCCCGCCGCTGATCATCTCTCCCTCCGAGGTCGACGAGATCCTCTCGGGTCTGGCGAAGGCGCTTGACGCCACGCTGGCCGAGACCTCGGCGCTGGCAGCCTGAGCCCGCGCCACCCCGTCCCCCGGGGCCCTTCATCAGGACATAACAGTACCGACAGGATCCTTCCCATGCGCCTTCTTCCCTCTTTCCGACGACGTCCCGGCCTGCTGGTGCCGGGCGCCCTTGCCCTGCTGCTGCCGCTGGCCGCCCAGGCCGATCCGCTGACCGTGGTCGGCTGGGGCGGCACCGGCCAGGACGCTCAGGCCGAGCTGTATTTCAAGCCCTTCGCCGAACAGACCGGCGATGACGTCCAGCAGGACAGCTGGGGCGGCGGCTATGGCATCCTGAAATCCAAGGTCGATTCCGGCAACGTCAACTGGGATGTCATCCAGGTCGAGGCCGACGAAGAGGAACTGGGCTGCTTCGACGGCATCTACGTGCCCCTCGACTGGGACAAGATCGGCGGCCGCGACAACTTCCTGCCCGGCACCGCGACCGATTGCGGCGCGGGCGTGATCACCTGGTCCTTCGCGCTGGCCTATGACGCCGACAAGACCAAGACCGTGCCCACCGACTGGTCCGCCTTCTGGGACACCAAGACCTGGCCCGGCAAGCGGGGCCTGCGCAAATCCGCCAAGGGCACGCTGGAAATCGCGCTGCTGGCGGACGGGGTGAAGCCTGCCGACCTTTATACCGTCCTCGCCACCCCCGAGGGGCAGGACCGCGCCTTTGCCAAGCTCGACCAGATCAAGGACGATCTGGTGTGGTGGAATTCCGGCGCCCAGGTGCTGCAGCTTCTGGCCTCGGGCGAGGTGGCGCTGACCTCGGCCTATGACGGTTCGCTGCGCAAATATGCCCAGGCCGAACACCGCAACTTCGAGGTGACGTTCAACCAGGCGCTTTATGCCTCGGACTTCTGGGTGATCCTGAAAGGCACCAAGTCGCCCGAAGAGGCGCAAAAGCTGGTGGCCTTCATGTCTGATCCCGACCGCATGTCGAAGCTGCCCGCGCTGCTGCCCTATGGCGTGCCCAACACCAAGGCCATGGCCGAGGTTCCGGCCGATCAGCAGGCCAAGCTGCTGACCTCGGACAAGAACATCGGCAATGCGATCCCGATCGACACCAACTTCTGGATCGACAATGGCGAAGAGCTGAACCGCCGCTTCAACGCCTGGCTGAACCAGTGACCCTCCGGCCCGGACCCCGCGCGGTCCGGGCCCTTTCCAATTCCAAGGTTCCCGCATGAGCAAGCCCCCCTTCATCCGCTGCGATCAGGTCTCGAAATCCTATGGCGCCACCCGCGTGATCGAGAAACTGTCCCTCGACATCATGGCCGGCGAATTCGTGTCGCTGCTGGGGCCTTCGGGATCCGGCAAGACGACGCTGCTGACCATGATCGCGGGTTTCGAACCCCCGAGTGCGGGCGAGATCTGGCTGGATGGCTACCGCATCGACGACCAGCCCTCGTACAAGCGCAACATGGGGGTGGTGTTCCAGAACTACGCCCTATTCCCGCACATGAGCGTGGCGCAGAACGTGGGCTTTCCGCTGAAGATGCGCCGGATCGGGCGCAGCGACCGCGATGCGCGCATCGCCCGCGCCCTCGACATGGTGGAACTGTCGGCCCATGCGGGCAAATACCCCGGGCAATTGTCGGGCGGCCAGCAGCAGCGCGTGGCACTGGCCCGCGCGCTGGTCTTCGAACCCCGCGTGGTGCTGATGGACGAACCGCTCGGCGCGCTCGACAAGCGGCTGCGCGAACAGATGCAGCTGGACATCCGCACCCTGCACCGCAAGCTGGGGCTGACGGTGGTCTTCGTCACCCATGACCAGTCCGAGGCGCTGACCATGTCCGACCGCATCGCCGTCTTCAACCAGGGCCAGATCGCGCAGATCGACACCCCGGAGGCGATCTATGACCGCCCCGCCAGCCGCTTTGTCGCCGAATTCATCGGCGAGACCAACATCCTGGACGGTACGGTCAGCGACCAGGGCGCGGCGGGCAGCGTGATGCGCACCGCCGATGGCCAGCAGTTCCAGCTGGCCCAGCGGCTGGAAACCGGCACGCGCGCGGCGATCTGCCTGCGGCCCGAACGGCTGCGGCTGGGTGCGGGGCCCAATGCCGTCACCCGCCGCATCCGCGACCGGGTCTACATGGGCGATCACCTGCGGATCGAATTCGACGACGGGCTGATCCTGCGCGCCGGCCGCGAGGACGATCACCTGCGCGAGGGCCAGGGCGTCACCGCCCATTTCGCCCCCGAAGACGCCTGGGTGGTCCGGGCATGAGCGAGGGTTTGCAGACCGGCACGCCCGCCCTGGACACCGCGCGCCGGGGGCCGCGGGCGGGCCTGCGGCGCGTGGCCGTCGATCCGCGCCGGGTTCGGGCGGGGCTTTTGCTGCTGCCGCTGGTGATCTTCCTGGGGCTGTTCTTCGTCTGGCCGCTGGTCAGTACCTTCACCAGGGCGGTCTCGGATCCCGAGGTGGCGCTGGCCTTCCCGCAGCTGCACCATGCGCTGAAGGACTGGGACGGCACGGCGCCGACCCGGGCGATGAACGACGCGCTGGTGGCGGATCTGCGCCACAGCCCGCGCGACGCGATCGGCGATGCGACGCGGCGGCTGAATGCCCAGGCCTCGGGGTTCCGGTCGCTGATGGCGAAGGCCGCGCGCAGTGCCGCCGCAGGCCAGGGGCCGGTCGATCTGGCCCGGCTCGATCCCCGCTGGGCCGATCCCGCGCCCTGGCAGGCGATCCGCACGGCCATGCCGCCCTATACAGACCGCTTCCTGCTGGCGGCGCTGGATCGCCAGCGCGGCGCAGATGGCGCCATCACGCATATGCCCGCAGACCAGTCGATCCACCTGCCGACGCTGCTGCGCACCTTCTGGGTTTCGGCGCTGGTGACGGGGCTTTGCGTGCTGATCGGGCTGCCCTATGCGATGCTGACGCTGGCCGCGCGCGGACCCTGGCGGGTGGTACTGCTGGGCTGCGTGCTGATCCCGATGTGGACCTCGATCCTGGTGCGCTGCGTGGCCTGGTACATCGTGCTGCAGACCAACGGCCCGGTGAATGAGGTGCTGCAATGGCTGGGGGCGATCCGCGAGGCGCTGCCGCTGCTGTTCAGCCGCCTGGCGGTGGTCGTCGCGATGACCGACGTGATGCTGCCGTTCATGGTGCTGTCGATCTTCTCGGTGCTGGTGGCGATGCCACGCAACCTGCTGCCCGCCGCCGCCTCGCTGGGGGCGCGGCCCTGGCAGGGCTTCTGGTACGTGCTGCTGCCGCAGGCGCTGCCGGGGATCGCGGCCGGTTCGATCCTGGTGTTCCTGTCGTCGCTGGGCTTTTACATCCTGCCGGCGCTGCTGGGCGGCGCGAAGGACCAGTTCATCTCGTCGCTGGTGGCCTTCTACGCGATCAACGCCGCCAACTGGCCGATGGCGGCGGCCCTGGGGCTGATCCTGCTGGTCTCGACGCTGCTGCTGCATCTTCTCTATCAGCGCCTGTCCGCCGGGCGCCAGAACCGCGAGGCCCGCTGATGAAGCCCGTCCAGATCCTTTTCGGCCTTTGCGCCGTGCTGTTCCTGCTGGGGCCGCAACTGGTGATCCTGCCGCTGGCCTTCAACAGCAGCACCTTCCTGACCTACCCGATGCAGGGGCTGTCGCTGCAGTGGTTCGCGCAGCTGGTCGAGGATCCGGCCTGGCGGCGGGCCATCGTGAACTCGGTGCTGATCGGGGCCGGGGCGGCGGGGCTGGCGACGCTGCTGGGCACGCTGGCGGCCCTTGGGCTCAGGACCCGGCTGGGGGCGGTGGGCGTGCTGTCGCGCAGCCTTTTCCTGCTGCCGATGGCGGTGCCGACGGTCGTGATGGGGGTGGGGATGCAGCTGGTCTATGCGCGGCTTGGCCTGTCCAGCACCTATGCCGGCGTGATCTTTGGCCATGCGGTGATCGCGGTACCCTTCGCGCTGCTGTCGGTCAGCGGGGCGCTCGCAGGCATCGACCGCTCGGTCGAGCTGGCGGCCGGATCGCTGGGCGCACGGCCCTGGCAAAGCTTCCTGCTGGTGACGCTGCCGATGGCCGCGCCCGGCATCGCCACGGGCTTTGTCTTCGGCTTTGCGACCTCGCTGGACGAGGTGGTGCTGACGCTGTTCCTGGCCGGGCCCACCCAGCGGACTATCGCGCGCGAGATGTTCATCCAGCTGCGCGACAACCTGACCCCGACCATCGCCGCCGCCGCCTGTGCGCTGATCATCGCGACGCTGCTGATCGGGCTGCTGGGGCTGTGGCTGCGCGCGCGTCGGCGGCGGCTGCACCTGTGAGGGCCCCGGCGGCGGCCTTGTCCGGGCCGCCGCCGGGGCGCCAGGTTCAGCCCGGCAGGTCCACGACATCCCAGCCGCGCACGATGACGGCGGCCCGCTCCGGGCGCGCCGATTGCAGCGTGCCCAGGATCACCCGCCGGTTCAGAAAGTCCCATGGCCCCTCGGGGGCGGTGACATGGATGCGCGAGCGCGCATAGCGCGGCCGGTCGCCCGGATCGTCGATCAGCACGCGGTTGCGCAGGCTCAGGACCGTGCCGTCCTGCAGCCGCACTTCGTAGACCGCGTCCAGCTCCTTCACGCCGTCCGAGCGCAGCTGCTGGCGATCCGCGCCGCCCGCCAGCACCGTGCCGCGCAGCGTCGGATGGTCGGGCCCGCCGCGGATCTCTCCGCCCAGGATCGGGACGATGCCGCGTGGCCCCAGCGGGCCGGTGCCCAGGTCCTCCCTTTCGGCGATGTCGACCACCAGTTCGAACAGCAGCCGCAGGTCCATCCGCGGCAGCGGCGTCTTCTCCAATATGTCCAAGTCAGGTCCTCCTCTTTGTGAAACAGGGGTCAGGGGCAGGGAAACTGCCGCGCCAGTGTCGCTGCCAGCCGCCGCGTGGCCGATCCCGCCTGCTCTGGCCGCCAGTAATAGCCCATCGGGTCCAGGGGGCGGGTCAGCGGCGTGTCCAGGGCCGTCATCTCTCCGGCTTCGATCCAGGACTGCACGATGCTGACCGGCAGGAGCGACAGCAGCTCGCCGCTGCGCAGCATCGGCCACAGCACCAGCGGCGAGCGCGTGACGATCTGGACCTCGCGCGGGTCGGGCCAGCCGGCGGCGCGGGCGAAGGCATCGAAATGGTGCCGCGCGATGGTGGTGACATGATTGGCCAGCCAGGTCGCGTCGGCCAGGGCCCGGGCATCGGGCGGGGGACCGGCGGCCATCGGATGATCGCGGCCGCAGACCACCATCAGCGCATCCTGCAGGCAGGTGACGAATTCCCATCCCTCGGGCACCACCTCGCGCCAGCGGCACAGCACCATGTCGAAGGCGTCCCCGGCGAAGGCCGCATCGATGCCCTGGCCATCGACGCTGCCGACCTGGACCTGGATGTCGGGATGACCGGCGCCGAAGCCCGGCAGGACGCGCGGCAGGATGCTGGTCTGCGCGCCCCCCGTCGCCGCCAGCCGCACCAGCCCGCCGTCGCGCCGGTTGTGCGAGGCGATCAGCTCGGCTCCGTCTTCGGCGGCGGTGATGATCCGGCGGGCCACCGGCAGCAGGTCACGCGCCGCCGCCGTCGGGGTCACGCCGCGGGAATGGCGCAGGAACAGCGTCGTCTCCAGCATCTGCTCCAGTTCGGCCACCAGCTGGGTCATCGCCGGCTGCGAGATCGACAACCGCTGCGCGGCGCGGCTCATCGAGCGCAGGTCGTCCAGCGCGATCAGCGCCTGCATGTGGCGCATCCGGCCGCGTGTCGTCAACCGGTTCAGAAGCGAGAGGGAGTCGGTCGCCAAGGTATAACCGATGCTTATCCATGTGGGGAATTTATTATTTTTCAATAATACCGGATCGGCACTAGTCTGCAAGTGGATCGAAGCTCTGGGAGGAAGTTTCATGGTCTCCGATATCTCTGCTGCGCCGAGCCGGCGTGGCCTGCTTGTCTCCGGGCTGGCGCTGGCGGGGCTTGCCGCTGCAGGTCCCGCGCTGGCGGCGGCTTCCTGGCCGCGCGGGCCGGTGCGGTTCTACGTTCCCGCCAGCCCAGGCGGCGGGACCGATGCGGTGGTCCGCCTGTTCGCCGAGCCGATGCAGAAGGCGCGCCGGGCGCCCTTCGTGGCGGTCAATGCCCCTGGCGCGGGCGGTGCCGTGGCGGCCGAACAGGTGCGAACCGCCGCACCCGACGGGCAGACCCTGCTGTTTTATCACAACAATCTTCTGACGGCCTACCGGACGGGCGCCTATGCCCATGATCCGCTGACCGAATTCACCCTGGTGGCCGACATGCCGGTCGGGGGCAGCTATGCTGTCGCGGTGGCCGCCGACAGCCCCTGCCACAGCATGGCGGACCTGGTGGCGGCGGCGAAGGCGCGGCCCGATGCGGTGTCGATGGGCGTGCAGATCCGCGGCTCGTCGCATTTCATGGGCGGACTGCTGGCCCAGGACAGCGGGGCGCAGTTTCGCTTTGTCGAGGCCGGCAGCGATGCCGACAAGCTGGTGCAGCTGCAGGGCCACCAGATCGATGCGGCGATGATCAACACCGCGGGCACGCTGCAATATGTGGCAGCCGGACGGCTGCGGATGCTGGCCACGATCTCGGGCACGCCTGATCGCGATCCTGCCGCCCCAGACGTGCCCTCGCTGGTCGAGCTTGGCTATGCCGATGCGCTTTACGGGTTCGATTTCATGGTGCTGGGGCCGAAGGGCATGGCCGCTGACACGGTGGCGGCGATCCGGCAGACGCTGGACGGGGCGCTGGCGGATCCGGCCGTGTCTGCGCGCCTGGCGGCGATGGGCATGCCCATGCGGCTGGAGGCGCCTGCGGCCGGGGCCGCCCGGCTGGCGGCGCTTGATGCCCGCATCCAGGCCACCGCCCAGACGCTGGGCCTGGGCTGAGCCCGCCACAGGATTTTCCTTCGGGGGCGTCCGGGACGGACCCGGCCCCCGGCCTTCCGAACCAAGGAGCGTTCCGATGACCCGCCCCCCCTTGCCGACCGATCCCTATGAATGCCTCTGCCAGGGCTGCGAACGCCCCTGGGAAGTGGCGGTAGAGCCCTTCTGCGTGGCGCCCGACACCTGGTATGTCGGCAATGCCTGGGTGGGGGCCTACCTGCTGGCCTCGGATGACGGGCTGGCGCTGATCGACACCACGATGCAGCCGCAGATCTATCTGGTGCTGGAAAGCATCCGCAAGCTGGGCCTTGATCCCCGCGATCTGCGCAAGATCCTGCTGTCGCACATGCATTACGACCATATCGGCGGCGTCCGGGTCCTGAAAGAGGCGACCGGCGCCGAGATCCTGATGAGCCGCGAGGACTGGGATTTCATGCGCGCCCGACCCGACCAGATCTTTGCCGAGGGCTACCCGTTCGGTTCTTTCGTCCCCGATGCCTTCTTTGACGATGCCACGCCCGTGCAGCTGGGCCGCCGGCGGATCCGCACGGTGCTGAGCCCGGGCCACACGCCCGGCACGACCTCGTTCTTCTTCGAGGCGGGGGGGATGCGCTGCGGCATGCATGGCGGGGTCGGGCTGAACACCCTGAGCGACGCGGCGCTGGCCTCGGCCGGGCTGACGGCGGCGATGCGCGAGGCCTATCTCGACAGCATGGCCAGGCTGCGCACGATCCCGGTCGACATCACGCTGGGCTCTCATCCCGCCCAGGTCGGCATGCTCGAGAAGCTGGATTTGATCCGCCCCGGTCACAACCCATTCCACGACCCCGAGGCCTGGACCCGGCTGATCGACGGCCGCGTCGCGCAGATCCGCCGCCTGATGGAGGCCGCCGCATGAGCCGGGCCTTCGACTGGGGCGAGGCCGAGCGCGCCGCCGCCGCCCGGCATCTGCGGGGCGCATCGCTGGTTGAAACCGTCATCGACCCGGCACTGCGGGACGATCTGGCGGCGGTGCATCTGCGCGAACGTGCCGTGCCCACCCGCGAGGGGCCGACGCGGGTGCTGGAACTGCGCCCGAAGACCGAGGCCCCGGGGCCGCGCCCGCTTTTCATCAACATCCATGGCGGCGGTTTCGTGCGCGGCTATCAGGAACGCGACACGCTGTTTTGCGCGCATCTGGCACGGCGGCTGGATGCGGTGGTGCTGGACATCGATTATCGTCTGGCCCCGGAACATCCGTTCCCGGCGGCGCTGCATGAATGCCACGACGTGGCGCTTTGGGCCTTTGGGCAGGCTGGGGCCCTGGGGGTCGATGTGCAGCGGATCGCCATGGGCGGGCACAGTGCCGGCGGCAATCTGACGGCGGCGGTCTGCCTGATGGCGCGGCGCTCGGGGGCGTTCCGGCTGTGCGGCCAGATCCTGGATTACCCGTTCCTCGACGGGGTGACGCCGCCCGAGGCCAAGCTGGAGCCGCACAGCCTGTTTCCGGCCGACCGGCTGCACGCCTTCAACGCGCTTTATGCGGTGCATCCCGAGGTGCTGTCAGATCCGCTCCTGTCGCCGGTGATGGCCGCTCCGGCCGAGCTGGCCGGTCAGCCTCCGGCGCTGATCGTGATCGCGGGTCTGGATCCGCTGCGCTTCGAGGCACAGCGCTATGCCGGGCAGCTGATTGCGGCGGGGGGCGATGTCACGGTGCGGCAGTTCCACGATTGCGACCACGGTTTCGTCATTGCCGGGCAGGGCCGCGCGGGGCAGGCGCGCGGGCTTGTCGTTGACTGGTTGCGGGCGCGCTTTGCCGGCTGATCCGCCGGAGGGGCCGTCAGGATCCTGAATCTTCTGGGGAGGAGAGAGAACATGAGACTTCGATTGATCGGCCGGATGGCCCTGATGCTGGCCGCGGGCCTGGTGATCGGGCCGCGTCTGGCAGCGGCGGCCGACTGGCCCACCGGGACCGTGCAGCTGGTGATCCCGTCGCGGCCGGGTGGCGGCACCGACATCATGGGCCGCATCGTCGCGGATTACCTGCAGCGCCATCTGGACAAGCCGGTGGTGGTGATCGACCAGCCCGCCGGTGGCGGCGCCGTGGCCTTTGAACAGGTGCGCACCGCGCGGCCCGACGGGCTGACGCTGCTGTTCAATCATACCGGGATGCTGGTCAACATGCACACCGGCAAGTACCCCCATGGGCTGGATGCCTTCACCACCATTGCCATTGCCCAAAGCTATCCGCCGCAGGTCTTTGCGGTTTCGCCGACGGCGCCCTGGCAGACGCTTGCGGCGTTTGTCGCCGATGCCGCGGCGCATCCCGGCCAGCGCACCGTCGGCGTATCCCTGGGGGGCAGCACGCATTTCATCGCCGGGGCGCTGATGCAGGCGACGGGGACGTCGCTGCGCCTGGTCGAGGCCTCGGCCGAGGTCGACAAGGTGGCGGGCATCCAGGGCGGCAATATCGACATCGGCAATCTGGGGATCGGTGCGGCCGAACAATACCAGAAGGCGGGGCAGATGCGCATCCTGTGCATGATCGACCCGGTGCCTTCGCCCAACTACCCCCAGGTCCGCACCTGCAAGGATACCGGTGTCGATGTCACCTGGCTGTCGCCGCTGGTGATCTGGGGCCCGGCGGGTATGGACCCGGCACTGGTGCGTCAGATCAACGCCGCCGTCGCCGGAATGGCCGATGATCCGCAGGTCAGAACGCAGCTTGCCGCCGCCGACAGCAGCTTCACCCCCCGCGCGGTCGACGAGGCGCAGGCCCTGATCGCCGCCGAGGATGCCAAGATTGCCGATCTGGCGGGCCGTCTCGGCCTGTCGAACTGAGGGGAGAGGATCCATGATGGCCACTGAACGCCTGCTTGGCCTGGGATTGATCGTGCTTGGCGGGGGCGGTATCGCGCTCGCCCTGCAGTTCAACGCCCGGACCTTCAACAACGATCCCGGTCCCCAGCTGTTCCCGATCCTGGCCTGCGTGATCTTGCTGATCTGCGGGGTGGGCCTGCTGCTGACCGGCGGCCGCGAGGCGAAACGGCCCGTCACGCCCCAGGCCCTGGGACGCGGCGCCACCATGGCGGGGCTGCTGGTGCTCTATGCCCTGGGTCTGTGGCTGCTGGGCTTCTATCCGGCGACGCTGTGCGGCACCTATGCATTCTACCATGTCATTGCCGGCCCCGGGAAACGGGTGATCTGGCGTGGCGCGCTTTATGCGGGGCTGGTGACGCTGGGCGTGCATCTGGTCTTCGTCGATCTGCTGGGGGCCTGGCTTCCGCATGGGATCTGGATGTGAGGGCAGCGTGATGATCCATTCCCTGCTGTCGCTGTTCGAACCGGTCACCTTCCTGGTGATCCTGTTGGCCACCACGCTGGGCATCGTGCTGGGCGCGATCCCGGGCCTGTCCGGGGGCCTGGGCGTGGCGCTGATGCTGCCGATCACCTTCGGCATGCCCCCCGAGACCGGCCTGGCCATGCTGGTCTCGATCTGGGTGGGGGGCGTGTCGGGCGGCATGATCGGGTCGATCCTGCTGGGCATTCCCGGCTCGCCTTCCTCGATTGCCACCTGTTTCGACGGCTATCCCATGACCCGCAACGGCGAGGCGGTGCGCGCCCTCGGCGCAGCCATCCTGGCCTCGTTCGCGGGCACCGTGCTGTCGATCCTGATCGCCATGGCGCTTAGCCCGGTGCTGGCGCATCTGGCGCTGAAACTGGGGCCGTGGGAATATTTCTCGCTGGGGTTCTGCGCCATTTCGCTGGTGGCGGTGCTGTCGCGCGGCAGCATCTTTCTGGGCATGGCCTCGGCGGGGCTGGGGCTGGGGCTGTCGACGGTGGGCTTTGCCCCCATCGACGGCACCGCGCGCTTCACCTTCGGCAGCATCTACCTGGGCGGCGGGCTGGACCTGATCGCGCTGATGCTGGGGCTGTTCGCCCTGAAGCAGATCGTCGCCGACCATGCCCGGGGGCAGGTTCAGGTGCCCGCCATCGACACGGCCGACATCCGCGGCTTTGGCGTCAGCCTGCGCGATTGCCTCGATAATGGCTGGAACATGATCCGGTCGTTCCTGATCGGGCTGTGGATCGGTTTCCTGCCGGGCATGGGGGCGGGGCTGTCGAACATGGTCGCCTATGCCCAGGCCAAGTCCGCCTCGCGCCACCCCGAGGCCTTCGGCAAGGGCTGTATCGATGGCGTCTTTGCCTCGGAAACGTCGAACAATGCTTCGGTCGGAGGCTCGCTGATCCCGATGGTGGCGCTTGGCATTCCGGGAGACGGCACCACGGCGATCCTGCTGGGCGGGCTGATGATCCATGGCATCCAGCCCGGGCCGCTGCTGTTCTCGAACAATCCCACGATTGTCTATGCGCTGTTCCTGACGGCGCTGGTTTCGGCGGTGCTGGTGCTGGTGCTGCAATATTTCGGCATGCGGCTGTTTCCGGCAATCCTGAAGATCCCTTATCACTACCTTTACCCCGCGATCGTGGTGCTGGGCTTCGTGGGCGTCTTCACCGGCTCCAGCACGGCCTTCAACTATGTGCTGTTGCTGGGCTTTGCCGGGCTGGGGCTGGTCATGGACCGCACCGGGCTGCCGGTCGGGCCGTTCATCCTGGCCTTCATCCTGGGCCCGATGCTGGAGCTGAACCTGCGGCGTGGCATCACCTATGCCGACGACGGGCTGGCGATGTTCCTGACCCGGCCGGTGTCCGGGGGGCTGCTGCTGCTGGCGGCATTCAGCATGATCTGGCCCTACCTGGGGCCGCGGCTGCGGGCCGCCCGGCAGGCGCGCGCCACGGGGCCGTGACAGCGCTGCCCCCCCCCGGGCCTCAGGGCTCGGGGGAAGGGGTGTCCCTTGGTTCTTCGAGGGTCCGGGCGACAAATTCCAGCTCGTCCAGCAGGCTTTGCAACCGCTCGGCACCCAGCCGGGCGGTGATGTCTTCGTAGATCAGCGCGCTTTCGGGGGCGATGCGTCGCAGGAAGGCATCACCCGCAGGCGTCAGGCTGACCTGCATCCGCCGCCCGTCCTGACGATCCCGGCCGGTGCGGATCAGCAGCCGCGCCTCGAGGGTCTTGAAGATCCGCGACAGAGAAGGCGCCAGGATGCTGGTGGCCTTTGCCAGCGCGCCCGCGTCGCAGGTGCCGTGCTCTTGCAGGACCCGCAGCACCCGCCACTGCTGTTCGGTCACGTCATGCTGCGCCAGCAGGACGCGAAACCGCCCCATCACCGCCTCGCGCGCCCGCAGCAGCGCCATGGGAAAGCTGCGCCGCGTCGGCGAAAGGGCGAAATCCGGTTGCTCTTCGGTCGGCTGCTGCACGGGCGATCCTCCTTGATGCGCCGATCTTATGACGCCGGGGGCCGGAAACGGAAGGCGCCGCGGCGCGGCTTCATCCGCAATGTGCCCGGATCAGGTCATGGCTTGACAGCTGATCATTTTATTAACATGTTAATTAAATATGGGGGAGGAACCATGCCGCATCTACATGTCGATCATTCGCCCGGCCTTGCCGGGCGGGCCGATCTTGACCGTCTGGCGCAGGCGCTGCACGCCGCGCTGGTCGGGTCCGGGATCTTTCCGCTGGCCGGGATCCGTCTGCGTCTGCACGCGGCCGACCGCTGCATCATCGCCGATGGCCTGCCGCAGAACGATTACCTGGCGATGACGCTGAGCGTCGGGGCCGGGCGCGACCGGGCCCTGTTGCAGGCCGCCGGGGCGGCGCTGTTTGCCGCCGCGCAGCAGGCGCTGGCCGGGCCACTGTCCACGCCGCATTTCGCCCTGTCGCTGGAGATCCGGGAAATCGACCCGGCGCTCAGCTGGAAGGACACCCCCATTCATGCCCGCCTGGCGGACCCGAGGAAGGACTGAGCCATGAGTGATCTGGAACGCAACATCGCAAAGGCGCGCGACTACATGCGCCCGCTGGTCGGGACGGGCGTGCTGAACCATATTGCCGGGCGGACGGTGGCGGCCCGCTCGGGCGCCATGCTGGACAGCCTGTGCCCGGTGGACGGCAGCGTGCTGACCCGGGTTGCAAGCAGCGGCGCCGAGGATGTCGACGATGCCGTGGCCGCCGCCCGCGCGGCCTTCCCGGCCTGGTCCCGGATGCCGGGCGCCGAACGCCGCCGGATCCTGATCCGGGTGGCGGAAGGCATCGAGGCCCGGGCCGAGGAAATCGCCTTCACCGAATGCATGGACACCGGCCAGGCGCTGCGTTTCATGTCCAAGGCGGCAATCCGGGGCGCTGCGAATTTCCGCTTCTTTGCCGATCAGGCGCCGGCGGCCGAGGATGGCCAGGTCACCCGGACGCCGACGCAGATGAACACCACCTCGCGCCGTCCGATCGGCCCGGTGGGGGTGATCACGCCCTGGAACACGCCCTTCATGCTGTCGACCTGGAAGATCGCTCCGGCGCTGGCGGCGGGCTGCACGGTGGTCCACAAGCCGGCCGAGTTCTCTCCGATGACGGCAAAACTGCTGGTCGAGATCGCCGAGGCCGCAGGTCTGCCCGCAGGGGTGCTGAATGTCGTCAACGGCTTCGGCGAAACGGCGGGCCGGCGGCTGACCGAACATCCCGACATCCGCGCCATCGCCTTCGTCGGCGAAAGCCGCACGGGCGCGATGATCATGCGGCAGGGGGCCGAGACGCTGAAGCGGGTGCATTTCGAACTGGGCGGCAAGAACCCCGTCATCCTATTCGAGGATGCCGATCTGGACCAGGCGGTCGATGCCGCGACCTTCATGATCTATTCGCTGAACGGGGAACGCTGCACCTCGTCCTCTCGGCTGCTGGTGCAGGCCCCGATCTACGAGGAGGTGACGCGGCGCGTGGCCGAGGCGGCGAACCGCATCAGGGTCGGCCATCCGCTGGATCCCGAAACGGTGGTGGGCCCGCTGATCCACCCCGAGCACGAGCGCAAGGTGCTGTCCTATTTCGACCGCGCCCGGGCCGAGGGCGCAACCATCGCGGCCGGGGGCGAAAAGGTCGGCGCCACCGGCTGCTATGTCCGCCCGACATTGTTCACGGCCGCCCGCAACGACATGGCGATCGCCCAGGAAGAGATCTTTGGCCCCGTGCTGACGGCCATCCCCTTCACGGACGAGGCCGAGGCGCTGGCCATCGCCAATGCCACGCAATACGGCCTGGCGGCCTATCTGTGGACCAATGACCTGGGCCGCGCGATCCGCATGACCGACCGGCTGGAGGCCGGGATGATCTGGGTCAATTCCGAGAACATCCGCCACCTGCCGACGCCCTTTGGCGGCGTCAAGGCGTCGGGCGTGGGGCGTGATGGCGGCGACTGGTCCTTTGATTTCTACATGGAGACGGTCAACGTCAGCTTCCCGCGCGCGCCCCACAGGACCCCGCGCCTGGGCGCCTGACGCCCGGATCCGACGCCGCCCCGCACTGTCTCGAGGAGGAGACCCCATGCCCATTCCGGCACCGAACCTATACCCGCCCTTCAACATCATCCGCCTGTCGCATGTCGAATTCGGCGTGACCGATCTGGCGAAATCGCGTCACTTCTATGTCGAGACCCTCGGTCTGCAGGTGACCGATGAAACCGACGACACCCTCTACCTGCGCGCGATGGAGGAGCGCGGGCATCACTGTATCGTGCTGCGCAGGGCCGAAGGGGCCTCGGTGCGGGCGCTGTCGTTCAAGGTCTTCTCGGAAGAGGATCTGGACAGGGCCCATGACTGGTTTGCGGCGCGCGGTCATGCGGTGGCCTGGGTCGAGCGGCCGTTCCAGGGGCGAACGCTGGCCAGCCACGACCATGATGGCATGCCGATCGAATTCTATCACCGCATGGATCGCCTGGCGCCGATCCATCAGCAATATGCGCTTTACCGTGGGGTGAAACCGCTGCGCATCGACCATTTCAACTGCTTCTCGCCCTCGGTCGACAAGTCGGTTGCCTTCTACAATGAAATCGGCTTCCGCGTCACCGAATATACCGAGGACGAGGACACCGGGCTGCTCTGGGCGGCCTGGACGCATCGCAAGGGCGGCGTGCATGACATCGCCTTCACCAACGGCACCGGTCCCCGGCTGCATCACACCGCCTTCTGGGTGCCGACGCCGCTCAACATCATCGACCTGTGCGACCTGATGGCGACGACGGGCTATGTCGGCAATCTCGAACGCGGCCCGGGCAGGCACGGGATCTCGAACGCGTTCTTCCTGTATGTGCTGGATCCCGACGGCCACCGGATCGAGATCTACTGTTCGGATTACCAGACCGTCGATCCCGATCTTGAAGCGATCCGCTGGGACCTGAAGGACCCGCAGCGCCAGACCCTGTGGGGCGCGCCCGCGCCGCGCTCCTGGTTCGAGCACGGTTCGGTCTTTGACGGGGTGATGCCCCGCGCGGCCGAACTGGACGCCACGCCGATCATCGCGCCCTGAGACCGGGCCCGGTCGCGCCGTCGGGCATCCCGGCGGCGCCCGCCCTGCCGATGCGGGCCCTGAGCGGGCCGCATCAGGACCCGAACCGCCCGCCCGGGCGGACCGCCAAAGGAGACACCCATGGACATTCCTGCAAGACTGGCCACGTTCCGCGTCGGGGGGCGCGATCGCTACGGCCTGGTGACCGAAGAGGGGCTGGTGGACCTGACGCCCGACTTCGGCAGCCGTTTCCCCACCCTGCGCGAGGTGATCGAGGCCGGAGCAATGGAACAGGTGATCGCCGCCGGGGCGGGGCGCCGTGCCAGCTGGGCCACCAAGGACGTGACCTTCCTGCCCCCCGTGCCGCGCCCGGACCGCATCCTGTGCGTCGGCGTGAACTTTCCTGACCGCAATGCCGAATACAAGGATGCCTCGGCGCAGCCCTTGTACATGTCGCTCTTCCCGCGCTTTCCCAGTTCCTTCACCGGGCACGGCCAGCCGCTGATCCGCCCGCCCGAGAACCATACCCTGGACTACGAAGGCGAGGTGGCGGTGGTGATCGGCAAGGGCGGGCGACGGATCCGGGCCGAGGACGCCTATGATCACATCGCCGCCCTGACGCTGTGCAACGAGGGCACGATCCGTGACTGGGTGCGCCATGCCAAGTTCAACGTCACCCAGGGCAAGAACTGGGACGCCAGCGGTGCGCTCGGGCCGTGGCTGGTGCCGTTCCGCGATGCCGCGCAGCTGGATGAGGCGGTGATCGAGACCCGCGTGAACGCAGAGCTGCGCCAGAGGGATGCGCTGGCGCGGATGCTGTTCCCGATCCGCGCGCAGATCGCCTATATCTCGACCTTCACGACGCTGGCGCCGGGCGACATCATCATCACCGGCACGCCTTCGGGGGCGGGGGCGCGGTTCGATCCGCCGCGCTATCTGGTGCCCGGCGACGTGATCGAGGTCGCGGCCACCGGTATCGGCACCCTGCGCAACGGCGTGCGGGACGAAACATGCTGAGCGCGCAGGAGGTCGAGCGCGCCGCCACCGACCTGCTGCAGGCCGAACGCAGCGGGCGGCAGATCGGGCTTTTGTCGCAGCGCCATCCCGATATCACGCTGGACGATGCCTATGCGATCCAGGCGGCACAGATGACGCGCAAGCTGGCGCAGGGGCGCCGGGTGCTGGGCTGGAAGATCGGGCTGACCTCTCGGGTGATGCAGCAGGCCCTGGGCATCGACACGCCCGACAGCGGCGTCCTTTACGACGACATGCTGTTTGCCGACGGGGCGACCGTGCCCGCGGGCCGTTTCATCCAGCCCCGGGTCGAGGCCGAGATTGCCTTTGTCATGAAGGCGCCGCTGCAGGGCGATGTCACCCGAGAAGAGGTGCTGGCGGCGACAGACCACGTGGCCCCCAGCCTGGAAATCCTCGACACCCGGATCCTGCGGCGCGATCCCGCGACGGGTGTCACGCGGCGGATCTTCGACACCGTGGCCGACAATGCGGCCAATGCCGGGATCGTCCTGGGGCGTCAGCGCAATGCCCCCGGGGCCTTCGATCTGCGCTGGACCGGCGGCATTATCCGCGCCGATGGCGCGGTGGTGGCCACGGGGCTGGGCGCGGCGGTTCTGGACGATCCGGTGATGGGCATCGTCTGGCTGGCCCGGCGGATGCACCAGTACGGTCAGCGCATCGAGGCCGGTCAGCCGATCCTGTCGGGTTCGTTCATTGCGCCTGTCGAATGCCCGCCGGGGACCGCGATCGACGCCGATTTCGGCCCCTTCGGCCATGTCTCCATCCAGTTCGAGGGATAATCATGCCTGCCAACCACAACCGTTTCAAATCCCGGCTGCAGACCGGTGACACGCAGATCGGCCTCTGGCTCGGGCTGGGCGATCCGTCGGTGGCCGAACTCTGCGCCCTGAGCGGCTTTGACTGGCTGGTCATCGATGCCGAGCACGGCCCCAACGGCCTGCGCGACGTGCTGGCGCAACTGCGCGCCATCGGGGGCCACGCCCATCCGGTGGTCCGGCTGCGCAACGATGACCGGGCACTGATCAAGCAGATGCTGGACATCGGCGCCCAGACCCTGCTGGTGCCGATGATCGAAACCGCCGCCCAGGCGCGCGCGGTCGTCCGTTCGGTGCAATATCCGCCCGAGGGCCTGCGTGGGGTCGGGGCGGCGCTGGCCCGGGCCTCGGGCTACAATACCATTCCCGACTATCTGCAGACCGCCGGGGAGGAGCTGTGCCTGCTGCTGCAGGTCGAATCCCGGGCCGCGCTGGCCGCGCTGGACGAGATCCTGGCGGTCGAGGGCGTTGACGGCATCTTTGTCGGGCCGGCGGATCTGGCGGCCGACATGGGCTATCTGGGCCAGCCCGGCGCGCCGCAGGTCCAGGCGGCGGTGAACGATGCGCTGGCGCGGATCCGGGCCGCGGGGCGGGCGGCGGGCATCCTGACCTCGGACCGGGGGCTGGCGCAGGGCTATGCCCGCGACGGCGTGGATTTCCTGGCGGTCGGCTCGGATGTGGGGGTGCTGATGGCCGGTCTGAAGGCGCTGCGCGCGGCCTTCTGAGCCATCCTGAGAAACGGCAAAGGGCGGCCCCGGGGGCCGCCCTTTTCACGTTTCGCCCCCGGACCTTACATCAGGCCGGGCAGCCAGAGAGAGATCTGCGGCACCGCCACGAGGATGGCGAGGCTGACCAGCATGGCGATCCAGAACGGCATCACGCCGCGGAAGATGTCCAGCAGGTCGACCTCCATCGCCACGGATTTCACGATGAAGACGTTGATGCCCACCGGCGGGGAAATCAGCCCCATCTCCAGCGTCAGCACCACCAGCACGCCGAACCAGATCGGATCGATTCCCAGTTGCAGCACCACCGGCATGAAGATCGGCAGGGTCAGCACCAGCATCGCCAGCCCCTCCAGGAAGCAGCCCAGCACCATGTAGATCACCAGGATCATGATCAGCGTGCCCATCCGCCCCAGGTCCAGCGCGATCAGCAGCTTGCTGACTTCGGCCGGCAGGTGGCTGAGCGCCACGAAGGGGTTGATCAGATGCGCCGCGATCAGGATCAGCATGACAGAAGCGGTGGTGACGATGCTGCTGCGCGCCGCCTGCCAGAAGACCCGCAGCGTCAGCTGGCCGGTCACGGCGCCGATCACGATCACCAGCGCTGCTCCCACGCCGGCGGCCTCGGTGGGGGAAAAGAGGCCACTGTAGATGCCGCCGATGGTCACCAGGATCACCACCAGGATCGGCACGGCACCCAGCAGGGCCTGCACCTTTTCGTGCAGCGCCGTGGCGGGGCCACGCGGGCCCAGCTCTGGGCGCAGCGCGCACATCACGATGACCGTCAGGATGAAGGCGCTCAGCAGCAGAAGGCCCGGCAGGACGCCCGCCATGAACAGCCGCCCGATGCTTTGCTGGGTCAGGATGGCGTAGATGACGAAGCCGGTCGAGGGCGGGATCAGGATGCCCAGCGTGCCGCCCGCCGCCACCACCCCCGTCGACAGCCGGGGGCTGTAGTGAAAGCGGTTCATCTCGGCCAGGGCGGTACGGCCCATGGTCAGCGCCGAGGCCACCGAGGACCCCGACAGCGCCGCAAAGCCGCCGCAGCCGATCACCGTGGCCGAGGCAAGGCCGCCGCGCACCTGTCCGATGGTGGCATAGGCGGCGTCGAACAGCCGACGGCTCATGCCGGTGGCGCTGGCGACATTGCCCATCAGGATGAACAGCGGCACCACGATCAGCTCGGCGTTGGAGGCCAGCGAGAAGGTTTCCGACGAGAGCAGCCCGAAAGCGGCCTGAAAACCGTTCAGCAGCCAGATCCCGGCAAAGCCCACGGCGAACATGGCAAAGGCCACGGGCACGCGGATCAGCAGCAGCAGCAGCAGGATCCCCAGACCGGCCGAACCGACAAGGGTGGGGCTCATGCGGGGTCCTCCGCAGGGGGCAGGGCCAGGGTCAGCGCGCGGGTCAGCATCGCCAGCGCCGTCGCCAGCGCCAGCGCGACGGTGGCATATTGGAACCAGGCCAGCGGCAGCCCCAGCAGGTTCGTCGACAGATGCAGCATCGCGCTGAGCGCGGCACTGCGCCACAGCGTCCAGGCGATCATCGCAAAGATCAGCGCCCCAAGCAGCGCGGAACCGGCGTCGATGCCCCGGTTCAGCCAGCGCGGGAAGGCCGCTTCGAAGATGTCGACGGCGATATGGCCGTTCTGGCGGTCGCACAGCGCCATGCCGCCGAAGACGATCAGCACCATCGTCATCGTGATAAGGTCCTGCGCGCCATAAAGCGGATGGCCGACATTGCGCCCCGCCACGTCGATGACGATCACGGCGACGACGAACAGCAGCCCCAGCGTGCCGATGAATGCGGACAGGCGGGTCAGCCTGTCCGACAGGGTCCGAAGGGAGCGGAGCATCATTCGCCCCGCATCTCCGCCAGGGCGTCCTGGCCCTTGACCTTCTTCACGTAGCTGTCGGTGACGCTGGCAAGGGCGTCATCGAAGGGCTTGCTCTGGGCCGCATCAAGGTCGATCACCTCGACCGAGGGAGAGGTCCGGGCAGCCTGGAGCGCGGCATTGGCGGTGGCCAGCCAGGCGGCCTCGGTGCGTTCCGAGATCGGCAGGCGTTCATCGTCCAGCACCTTGCGCGCGCTGTCGGGCAGGCTGTCATAGGCGGCCTTGTTCATCACCGTGTAGAAGGCCAGCCGTCCCAGGTTGGGGCCGGTGGTAACGCTTTTGACGACCTCTTGCAGCTTGAAGTCCGACAGCACCGAGGCGCCGCTGATCACGCCGTCGATGAGGCCGGTCTGAAGGCCGTTGTAGACCTGGGTCATCGGGATCTGCACCGGCGTCGCGCCAAGCGCCTGCATCGCATCGGCCGAAATGGTGCCGGCCACGCGGATCTTCAGCCCCTTCAGGTCGGCGGGGGTGCGGATCGCCTTGTCGCGCATCATCAGCACGTTGGGCTCGGCCCCCCAGAGGGCCAGCACCCGGGTCATCGGATATTCGCCCGCCAACTGGTCGTCAAAGGCCTGCCACAGGGCCTTGTAGCCCGGTTCATCCAGCGGCAGCGCGCCGGGCAGTTCCAGGATCAGGCTTTTGGGGAATTGCGACGAGGTATAGCCCTGCACGCCCCAGCCGATATCGGCCGTGCCCTGGACGACGCGCACGAACTGGTCGGCGGGGCCCGCCCCCAGCTCTCCGCCGTGGAAGGCGCGCAGGGTGACCTCGCCCTTGGTGCCGGTTTCCAGCGCCTGGGCCAGGGGCTCGATCTGGGCGGCAGTGATCGTATGCAGGGGCGAGGCCCAGTTGGCGTATTTCAATTCCCTTGCCTGCAGGCTGCCGGTGGCGCAGGCAAGAACACTCGCCCCGAGGGCGATGGCCTTGAAGTTCATAGCTTTCCTCCCTTTGTTCCCCACGTCTGGCGCGGGGCCTTTGCATGCAGGTCAGCTGACCTGCACCTCCTGTGCTCCGACCGCGCTCCTCAACGCGGCCAGGGTGACCGGCGCGCAGCCTGTCAGAAGCTTGCGCGCCTTCATGTGGACACCGGGCAGGCCGACGGTTTCCACCGCCACCACATGCCCCTTGTCCAGGCGGGCCACGACACCTTCCGACACGACCTCCTCCGTCGTGTCGGGGCCGGCGTAGCCCGCGATCTGCAACTTGGCTGCCCCCTGGTCCGACCAGAACCATGGCAGGGCGGTATAGGGCTGGGCGGCCCCGCCGGCGAGGCGCGCCGCGATCAGCCGCGCATGGTCGGTCGCGGCCTGGACGCTTTCCAGCCGGATCGGCTGGCCCGTTCGCGGATCGGGAAAGCAGGCGCAGTCGCCAAGCGCCGAGATCGCCGGATCCGAGGTTCGCAGCAGGCGGTCCACGCGAATGCCGTTGCCGGTCTCTAGCCCTGCGTCCTGCGCCAGCTCGTCATTGGGGCGCACGCCCGCCGCCAGCAGCACCAGGTCGGCGGCAACCTCGGTCCCCGAGGCCAGGGTGACGCCGCGCGCACTGACCCGCACCACCGGCTGGCCCAGACACAACCGTGTGCCAAGCCCGGCGTGCAGGGCGGCGAAATGTGCCGACATCCGCGGCGAGACCGCCCGCGCCATCACCCGGGGCGCGGCCTCCAGCACGGTGACGGCATGGCCCATCTTGCCGGCCACGGCGGCGCATTCCAGGCCGATGAAGCCACCGCCGATGATGGCGATGCGGCGCGGCCGCTCCAGCAGGCCACGCAGTCGCGTCGCATCGGCCAGGGTGCGCAGGTCCACGGCATGCTCCAGCCCCGGGATCGGCGGGCGCAGGTTGCGCGTGCCGGTGGCCAGGATCAGCGCGTCGTAGGACAGCAGGCGCGGGCCATCGGGGCCCCGGGCCTGCACCTGGCGGGCGGAACGGTCGATCGCAAGAACCCGGGTGTCGGGCAGATAGGTGATGTCCCTGGCGTCGAAAAAGCTTTGCGGGCGCAGGATCAGCGGGGCGGTGTCGCCGCCTTGCAGATAGGCCTTCGACAGCGGCGGGCGCTGGTAGGGCAGGCCCGGTTCCGCGCCGATCAGCGTCACCGGCCCGGCAAAGCCGTTCTGGCGCAGGCTGATGGCCGCCTGCACCCCGCCCTGGCCCGCGCCGACGATGACGATCCCGGCGGCGCTCACAGCTGATCCTCGGGCAGGTGCACCACCAACCCGTCAAGCGCCGCCGACAGCCGGATCTGGCACGACAGGCGCGAGCGGTCGTCGACCTCGGCACTGGCGCCTTCCAGCATGTCGTCCTCGCCCTCGGCGCGGGGGCCGACGCGCGCCTGCCAGTCGGCATCGACATAGCAATGGCAGGTGGCGCACATCATCGCGCCGCCGCATTCGCCGATAATGCCGTCTACGTCATGGGAGACGGCGGCCTGCATGACGCTGGTGCCCTCGTCGGCCTCGATCTCGGTGCGGGCGCCGTCCTGCGCCAGGTAGATGACCTTCACCATGGTTTCCTCCTCCTTCTGTCTTTCGGGGCCCGGTTCTGCGGGCCCGGTCCTGTGTCCCGCCGCGGCGGGCGGTCAGTTCAGGATGACCGGCAGGTTGATCGGGCCACGGAAGCCGAAGCCCTTCCAGACCACCGCATCGCGATCGGCCAGGCGCATGTCGGGGAAGCGGTCGAACAGCATCGGCAGGATGATCTTGCCGATGGTGCGGCGCGCCACATGGGCCCCGGCGCAATGGTGCGGCCCGTTGCCGAAGGCCTGGTGGGGGTTCTTGTCCCGAAAGACAAAGAAGTCCTCGCCGTTCTCGTACAGCTCCTCGTCGCGGCAGGCCGAGGCCTGGATGGTCATCACCGTGTCGCCCTTGGGGATCACGCAGCCGCCAAGCTCGGTATCCGCGGTCACCAGCCTGGAGCTGGCCTGGATCGGCGCCACCCAGCGGACGGCCTCTTCGAAGGCCTTGGCCCAGGCGTCCTGGCGCTTGACCTCCTGCAGTTGCTCGGGATTGTCGAGCAGCCCGAAAAGGGCCGTCGCCAGCGCATCGCGGGGTTCGTTGATGCCGCCGCCGATGGCGATCTTGATATTGGCGTAGATCTGGCTGACCGGGATCGGGCAATCGGCATTCAGCATCACCGAATAGGCCGATCCGTCGGGTTCGGCCCGGCGCCGGGGCGCGAGGGCGTCGAACAGCGCGTCCATCTCGTCATTGACCTGATCCGAGACGGCGAACAGCTCGGGCCTCCAGCCAAAGTTGCCAGCGCCGTCGATCAGGCTCTGGGACCAGTGCTGCATCTGCGCATCGGTGGCCTCGGGGATGCCCAGGATATGGGCCAGGATGCGCGCGGCCAGCGGCCCGCAAAGCGCGCTGAACAGATCGATCACCTCGCCACGGGGCAGCCGCCCGATATAGTCCGCCGCCAGGCTTTCATAAAGCGGACCCCAGTCGGTCTGGATGCGCTTGGGCGTCAACGCCGGCATGATGGCCTTGCGTTCGGCCAGGTGTTCGGCGCCGTCCTTGCGCATCAGGGTGTGGGCCCGGAACGCCGGTTTCATCGGCGTGTTCGGATCGTCGCTGCTGAACAGCACCGGGTCGTCCTTGACCTGCCTGGTCAGGTGGGCCTTCGTCAGCAGGGTCCGCTTCAGCGCCGACACCCGCAGAACGGGGCTTTCGGCACGCAGGCGGCGGTAGATGGGATACGGATCGGCCGTCAGCTGGTCGAGCGTGATCGCATCGTTCACGGGTGCTAGCACCATGGTTGTCCTCCCGAATTCTCCTCTGCCTCTGGTGTTAATGCGGGACAGGTCTAGCAATCCATGCGATGGAATTGTTAGATGCCATCGAATTATTTGATGGAGGGCGGCGCATGGAGCCCGCAGAAGATCCCAGCACCATTGATTTTGCCACGCTGGAGACTCTGCGCCTGGTGCACGACCTTGGCTCGTTCACGGCAGCGGCGGACCGGTTGGGGGTGAACCAGTCGGCGGTCAGCTACAAGATCGCCAAGCTGCGGCGCTGTTTCCAGGATCCGCTTTTCGTGCGCGAGGGTGGCCAGCAGGTGCCGACGCGGCGCTGCGAGGTGATCCTGGCCCGCGCCATTGACATGCTGGACACGCTGTACGAGATCGCCCAGCCCGATGCCTTCGATCCCGGCCAGTCGACCCAGGAACTGGTCATCGCCTGCAATTATTACGAACGTATCCTGCTGATCCCGCATGTCGTGACTGAACTGCGCCGCCAGGCCCCGCATGTCACGATCAAGGTGATCAATGCCCTGGGCGACGGTCACATGCGCCTGCAGCGCCGCGAGGCCGATCTGCTGATCGGGCCGCTGGGCAGCACCGAGTCGGGCTTTTACTCGCGCCGGATCTTCACCGAGGACTATGCCTGCCTGATGGATGCCCGTCATCCGATGGCCGGGCAGCCGCTGGACCGCGACAGCTATCTGGGCCTGCGGCATCTTCTGATCAGCTACGGCCACACCTGGAAATCGGCCTACCTGCAGGAGGTCGAGGCAGCGGGGCATGTGCTGGTCCCGACGATGACCGTGCCCAGTCCCGCCGGGCTGCAGGGCTTGCTGGCGGGGTCGAACATGGTGGCGACGCTGCCGCGGCGCCTGGGCGAAACCCTGGCCGATGGCCTGGCGCTCAGCCCCTGTCCGTTCCGCGGCCGGTTCGACCTGAACGTCGTCTGGAGCGCCAGAAGCCATGCCTCGGCCATGCACCGCTGGCTGCGCACCGTGACAATGGAGACGATCGCCCGGATCTATCCGCCGCGCTGACCTTTGCGCGCGCGCCCCGGGCGGGGCCCAAGGGACCCAAGGGGCGATGCCGGGGGGCGGTCCTGCGGGGACGGGGCGGTTGGGCCGGGCCCTGCCGCCTGCGATGGCAAGGCCCGACGGGGCCGTTTTGCTCTCTTGGGCCCTGGCCGGGCCTTTTGGCTCGGGTCGCGCCATCGGGCTTTGCCCCGGCAAGGGGGGCAACGGGGGGCCGACCCTGTGGTCGAATGCGCGGGGGCATGCCGGGGCGTCCCGCGCCGGTCGATCCGCTGACCGGGGGCCGCCGCGCGGGCCCTCCGGGTCCCGCGGGGGGCCGTCACGCCCCGGGCGTCAAGGTCAGGGCGGCGCATCCCCGGCCCGATCCTTATCGGAGGGCCGAAGTGGTCTGGCCGATGTCCGGGGGGGCTGCCGTGGGATGGCGGCATCGGGCATCGCCTACCGGATTGCAGGCCGGCCCGGAATTCCGGTGATCCGGCGGGATCGGACGGGGCAGGCCTGTCCTGCGCAGGGCATTGAGGATCCGGCCCGTGTGGGTGACCGGGGCCGGGGTCTGTGGGACAGAGTTCGGCAGCGGCCGGGACCTTCCCTTGGGGGGATAGGGGCGAAAGGTCCTGGCCGCCCTCGCGATGATCCACAAGGGGGGCGCTTCGTGTCGCCGCCGCGCTTGAGGGCTGAGGGCAAGGCCATGATTGCGCCCCAATGCCGCGGGGCCTGTCGCGCCGCACGGGGGCATCGCCCCCTGCGCCAGCGTGACCCGGATCCAGCGCTCGGCTGAGACAAAATTGATCCGATGCATGTTTCGGTGGCGCAAGGGGAAGGATGCCCTGCCGCGCCGCCGCGCCAGATCCGGGCAAAATCCCTTGGGCCCGGGGGGGAGCATGAAGGCCCGGATGCCAGCGCGGCATCGCATTGGCCCGGCCCCGCGCCCGTGCAGGACGCGGGGCGGAACGCGGCCCCGAAGGCCCCGCGCCGGGATCAGCGCCGCGCCACGCCGGGCAGGGCGCAGAGCATCTCGTATAGGAAGTTCGCTGCGATCACCGCAGTATTGCCCGCCGGATCATAGGGCGGAGAGACCTCGACCAGGTCGCAGCCCACCAGGTTCAGCCCGGCGGTGCCGCGGATGATCTCCAGCCCCTGCATGGTGGTCAGCCCGCCGACCTCGACCGTGCCGGTACCGGGGGCGAAGGCGGGATCGAGGCTGTCGATGTCATAGGACAGATACACCGGCGCATCGCCGATCTGCTCTCGGATCTGTGCCATCAGCGGCGTCAGAGACTTGTGCCAGCACTCTTCCGCCTGGATGCAGGTCCAGCCCTGGCGGCGACCCCAGTCGAAATCGTCGGCCGCATAGCCGGTGCCGCGCAGGCCGATCTGGAAGACCTTGTCGTTCTGCAGCAGGCCTTCCTCCCAGGCGCGGCGGAACGGGCAGCCGTGGGCGACGGTTTCGCCGAACATCTCTTCGTTGGTGTCGGAATGGGCATCGACATGGATCAGCGCCACGGGGCCGTGCTTTTCCGCCATGGCGCGCAGGATCGGCCAGGTCAGGGTGTGATCGCCCCCCAGCGTCAGCGGGATCACGTCATGCGACAGGACCTCTCGGTAGTGATCGGTGATGATCTGCACCGATTTCTTCAGATCGAAGAGGTTGATCGGCACATCGCCGATATCGGCCACCTGCAGGTGCTCGAAGGGGGCGGCGCCGGTGGCCATGTTGTAGGGCCGGATCATCCGGCTTTCGTCGCGGATCTGGCGCGGGCCCAACCGGGTGCCGGGCCGGTTCGAGGTGCCGATATCCATCGGGATCCCCAGGAAGCAGGCATCGAGGCCCGCGGCGCTGTCCTGCGCGGGCAGGCGCATCATCGTGGCGGGGCCGCCGGTGCGGGGCATGGCATTGCCGCCCAGCGGCTGGTTGAAGCGGGTCGCGCTCATCTTCGTCTCCTTGGTGTCGGACGTATTCTGGGCCGGGGGGCGCGGCGGAAACAGGGCAGGGTCGCAACCTTCACGTCCATGCCGCCCGGACGTATCGGGGTTCAGGCGCCCCTGGCGCGCAGCCAGTCAGTGATGATCCGCTGCAGGCGTTCCCCGGAAAACGACGGGAAATGGCCGCCATGGACCACCCGCACCGGCAAGGCCGCCAGTCGCCGCATCGAGCGGACATAATCGGCGGCATCGGCGTGATAGGTGTCCTCGATCAGCGGCCCGTCATAGACCAGATCGCCCGAGATTAGGATGCCGGTCGCGGCCTCCCACAGGGCGATGCCGCCGGGGCTGTGGCCGGGGGTGTGGATGACCTCGAACACCCGACAGCCCAGGTCGATGACATCGCCGTCCTCCAGCAGGCGGGTGGCGGGGGCGGGGCTGACACCATAGCGGCTGGCGCTGAAAGGCACGTCGGGCAGCGCGTCAAAGATCGCCTCGGTGACGTAAGGATCGGCCAGGGTGTTGGCGCGGGTGGGGGCGGCCAGGATCGGCGCCTCGGCGCTGTGGCACAGGCGGCAGGGGAATTCGTGCTGACAACCGATATGGTCGAAATGGGTGTGGCTGGCCACCGCATCCAGCGGCCTTTCGCTGACCAGCGGCACCCATTGGCGCAGCGACACCACCCCCATGCCGCTGTCGACCATCAGGTCGCGATCACGGCCCCGGACATGCCAGATGTTGCAGCGGTAGAATTCCTGGATATGGGGTTCGTCGATCCAGGTGATGCCGTCACCGGCCGGGCGCAGGCGGTACCAGTCTTTCGGGGGGATGCGCATCAGGCGGCCTCGGGCAGGATGACGGGGTTGCGGGCGAACAGCGCGACTTCGGCGCCAAGGGCGGGTGCCGTGCCCTGCGGCAGATGCGCCAGCAGCGACAGCCCGGGGGCGGCCAGCGGCGTGAAGCGGCAGCGGTCGTGCGCGCCGAAGAACGCCGCCTCGGTCAGGCGGGCGGGGCCAAGCGCCAGCGGGCCTTCAAGGCCGATGCTTTCGGGGCGCAGGCACAGCAGCCCCTCTGCCGGCGGCAGCGCCAGATCCCCGAGCGCCGATGTCACCCCCGCCGCCGAGGGCCGCACCGCGATGCGGTTCATGTCGCCCATGAAATCGGCGGTGAACAGGGTTCTGGGGCGCAGATACACCTCTTCCGGGGTGCCGCAATGCTCGATCCGGCCGTGGTTCATCACCACGATGCGGTCGGCGATCGCCATCGCCTCTTCCTGGTCATGGGTGACATGCACGAAGGTGGTGCCGATGCGGCGCTGGATCGCCTTCAGTTCCTCCTGCATCTGGCGGCGCAACTTCAGGTCCAGCGCCCCCAGCGGTTCATCGAGCAGCAGCACCTCGGGGTCGACGGCCAGCGCGCGCGCCAGCGCCACCCGCTGACGCTGACCGCCCGACAGCTCGTGCGGGCGGCGGCGGGCCTTGTCGGCCAGCCCCACCATCTCGAGCATGTCGAGCGCCTTCGCGTGCCGCGCCCTCCGCCCGACGCCGCGCATCCGCAGCCCGAAGGCCACGTTGTCGCGCAGGCTCATGTGCGGCAACAGCGCATAGTCCTGGAACATCGTCGTGGTGGGCCGCGCCCGGGGTTCCACCCGGGTCATGTCGCGGCCGCCGATGCGCACCTGCCCCTCGGTCGGGGTGTAGAAGCCGCCGATGATCGACAGCAGCGTGGTCTTGCCGCAGCCCGACGGCCCCAGCAGCACGATGAATTCCCCGGCGGCGATCTGCAGGTCGATGCGGTGCAGCGCGGTGAAGCTGTGGAAACGGTGTTCGACGGCGCTGATATGGACTTCGGCGGTCATGTCCGGCCCTTTCGGAAGAGGCAGAGTTCCAGCGCGATGACCACCGCGACGGACACGAGGAAGACGAGCGAGCCCACCGCATTGGTTTCGGGCGACAGGCCCGAGCGCAGCATCGACCAGATCTCGACCGGCAGGGTGACGTCGAAGCGGGTCAGCAGGAAGGCGATGATGAACTCGTCCCAGGAGAAGGTGAAGGACAGGAAGAAGGCGGCGGCCAGCGCCGGCATCAGCATGGGGGCGGCGACGAACCACAGCACCTGCCATTCCCGCGCGCCCAGATCGCGCGCAGCCTTCAGCGCGCTTTTCTGGTGCTCGCCGATGGCGGCGAACAGGATCGAGAAGCAGAGCGGCAGGTTGATCACCACATGCCCCGCCCCCGTGGCCCAGAGCGACGGCCGGATGCCCGCGGTGTTGAACATCTGCAGCAGGCCCAGGGCGATGATCAGGTAGCTGACGGTCATCGGCGCGATCAGCAGCGCCCGCATCACGCCGGATCCCGGCAGTTGCACCCGCGCCAGCCCCGAGGCCGCCAGGAACCCCAGCACCAGCGCCACCAGCGACGACAGCAGCGCCACGGCCAGCGAATGGCCCATCGCCGTCATCAGCGCGCGGTCCGACAGCACCTTGACGTACCAGTCCAGCGTGGCGCCCCGGAACGGTGGCACCGGCAGGCGCCCGTCCTGGAACGAGAACACCACCAGCACCGCCACCGGCAGCAGGATGAAGGCAAAGAGCGCAGCCAGATAGGCCCAGGACAGGTATCGCATCAGACGCGCTCCATCTTCAGCCAGCGGGCCGAGGCAAGGTAGGCCACCGACACGATCAGCATCAGCACCACCGACAGCGCCGAGGCCATCGGGAAATCGCCGCGCCGCCCCATCTGCAGCATGATCAGCTGCGGCAGCGTCAGCTCGTTGTTGCCGCCCAGGATCTGCGGGGTGATGTAGTCTCCGATGCACAGCACGAAGGTCAGGAAGGCGCCGGTCATCACCCCGGGCAGGGTCAGCGGCAGCACGACATGGCGGATCACCTGCCAGCGCGAGGCCCCCAGATCCTGCGCCGCGCGGGCATAGTTGGGCGACAGCTGCACCAGGTTGGAATAGATCGTCAGCGTCAGC
>NZ_JBXXRN010000004.1:0-284683 GCF_057380705.1 Pseudooceanicola sp. NS-SX9
AGGGTGGCGATGTCCTCTGGCTGGGTCATGTCCTGGGAATCGCGGCTGCCGCGAGCGGCGGTGACACCCATGTCGGTGGCGACCAGGCCGGGGCAGATCGCCGTGGCGCGGATGCCCTGTTCCCAGCCCTCGTGGCGCAGGGCATGAGCCAGTCCGACGGCGGCGAATTTCGACACCGAGTAAAGCCCCGAGGCCTTGCTGGCCACCCGCTTGCCCGAGAGCGAGCCGAGGATCACCACCCGCCCCCGCCCCGAGGCGGCCAGCGGCGCCCAGGCCGCCCGCGCCAGGCGCCGGGGCGCGCGCAGATTGACCTCGAGCAGCATGTCGACCTCGTCTTCCGGGGCCTCGATGACCGAAGGCGAGGCCAGGATGCCGGCACTGGCGACGATGGCGTCGATACGGCCATGGCGGGCCATCACCTGGGCCACCCAAAGGTCCTCGGCCGCGCGGTCGGTGGCGTCATAGGCAAAGAGGTCGCAGCGGGCCGGATCCAGCCCTTCGGGCAGGCGCGGGCTGCGCAGGCCCAGACACAGATGCCAGCCCTTTGCCTGGGCCGCGCGGGCAATGGCCAAGCCGATGCCACGGCTGCCGCCGGTCAGCAGAAGAACGGGAGAGGCAGAGGGGGCGTTCATGGGGGTCTCCTTCAGGTCGGTCAGACCGGGATCGGAGACCCGGGCCCCGCGGTCAAGCCAGCTGACCGCGAAACCGGGGATCGGGGCTATTGCGCGGCCGGGACTGCCGCCTTGTTGGCCAGAGCGCGCCGATGCGCCAGGATCATGTAAAGGACCCCGCCCAGCAGCGCGCCGCAGATCCAGGCATATCCCGACAGGAACGCCAGCACCGGCAGCCAGACCGTCGCCACCGAGAACACCGCCGCGACGGCAAAGGCGATCAGGGCGGGGTCATTCCAGCCGTTGCCATAGTGATAGCGGCTGCCCTCGGCCTGATACAGCTCGTCCCGGACCAGCAGCTGGCGGCGCAGCAGGTAGTAATCGGCGATCATGATGCCGTAGATCGGCGCCAGCATCGCCCCCAGCGTGTTGACGAAACCCGCGATGCCGAAGCTGCTGATGAAACTGGTCCAGAAGCCGCCGATCACCAGCGCGAAGACCGAGGTGATCATCCCCGCCATGCGAAAGCTGATCTTTTGCGGCGCCAGATTGGCGATGCCGTTCACCGCGGGAATGAAGTTCGCCACCAGGTTGATGCCGACGGTGGCGGCAAAGAAGGTGACGGCCGCGATCAGGCTGAGGGTCACGCTGTCGGTGCGCTCGACGATCTCGGTCGGGTTGATGATCGGCGCGCCGTAGACCACGGCCGCGCCGGCGGTGGTCAGCAGCGCCAGCGCCGAGAACAGCACCATGTTGAACGGCAGCCCCGCCAGGTTCCCCAGCAGCATCGCCCTGCGGTTCTGCGCATAGCGCGAGAAATCCGAGAAGTTGATCATCACGGCGGCGAAATACGACACCATGGTGCCGACGATGGCGACAAAGCCGCGCAGTTCGGATCCGAAGGTGGCATCGGGGCGCACGAAAAGGGTCTGCGCCGCCCCCCACAGCTGCCCGTCGGACCGGATCCACAGCGTGATCAGCAGGCCGATCATCACCGCATAGACGAAGGGCCCGGCGATGTTGAGGAAGGTTTCGACCCAGCCCATGCCACGCCAGAAGATGACGATGTGCAGCGCCCAGACGATCAGGAACGACAGCCAGCCCATGGCGCTGAGGCCCAGGATGACGGGGCCTTCCCCGGCCCCTGTCAGCGCGTGAATGAAAAGCGTCAGCGCGGTCGAGGCGAAATAGACCTGCACCCCATACCAGAAGACCGCGACCACCGCCCGCAGCACCGCCGGCAGCCGCGCCCCCGAGGTGCCCAGGCTGGCGCGCGCCAGCACCGGATAGGGAATGCCGTATCGTTCCCCCGGCGCCCCCGACAGGTTCACCAGCACCATGACCAGAAGCGCCGCGACGATCAGCGCCGCGAAGGCCGTCCAGCCGCCGACCCCGTAGGACACGAACAGCGAGGCCACCAGCGAATAGCCCGCCAGCGACTGGATGTCGTTGGCCCAGATGTTGAAGATAGCGAACCAGCCCCAGCTTTTCTCGTGCCCAAGAACCGGCTTCAGCGGATCGGAGCCTTCTGCGGCCCCGGACGTCTGTCCTGACATTTCCCTCTCCTTCGGATGAAGGCGGGTCTTGTGCCCGCCATGGATACCCCTGGCAGGGCCGGACGGGCCAAAAGGATCCGGGCGGGCCCGCCGCGGCGCCTGTCCGGTGCGATCAGGCTAGGCGGCGGGCGACACCACGTCGCGGCCCGCCCGGGGAAAAATGCGCATGACACGTATCTTTTCCCGGTGGCAGCCGCATTTTGCGGCACTCAGCTCTGGTGGATGGGCTCGGTGCAGAAGGCGCCGCCCTGATAGCGGCTGGCCGCGTCATCGGCGGCGGGACAGGGCGCGGCGGCCTCGATTTCGGGGCGGAAGGCCTCGGCATTGTCCTGCGGACGCCAGCCGATCAGCCGGGCGGTTTCGGTGTTCCACCAGCAGCGGTCGTTGTCGGAGACGCCCCAGATCACCGGGCAGCCCAGACGCGGCACCCGGAAGACGCATTCGACCAGGCGCACGAAGTCATCCGGGCTCATCCAGGTGGCCAGCATCCGCCGGTCGCGGGGTGCCTCGAAACACGAGCCGATGCGGATCAGTGCGGTCTCCTGGCCGAACTTCGAATGGTACAGGCTGGCCATCGCCTCGCCAAAGCATTTCGACACGCCGTACAGGCTGTCGGGCTTCATCGGATCGGCCACGTCCAGCACCTGGTCCTGTTCGTAGAAACCGATGGTGTGGTTCGAGCTGGCGAAGAAGATCCGCGGATGGCCATGCGCCCGGGCGGCCTCGTAGAGGTTGTACACGCCGGTGATGTTGGCATTCTGGATCATGTCCCAGGGACGCTCGACCGAGACGCCGCCCAGGTGCAGGATGCCATCGCAGCCCGCGACCAGCGCATCGACCGCCGCACGGTCGCCCAGGTCGCAGGGGATCACCTCTTCGCCTGGGCCGGCGGGGTCCATGCCGGCGATGTCCGACAGCCGCAGCGTGTCGGCCAGATGGCCGAGGCGGGCGCGGGCGATGCGGCCCAGATTGCCGGCAGCCCCGGTGATCAGAAGGCGTTTCAGGGTCATGGGGGCTCCTATTGCAGCAGGTGGGGCAGGAAGAGGGAAATCGACGGCACGTAGGTCACCAGCATCAGCGCCGCCAGGATGGCCAGGTAGAACGGCCAGATGGTGCGGATCGACTGGTCGATGCGGATGCCGCCGACGACGCAGCCGACGAACAGGCAGGCCCCCACCGGCGGCGTGCACAGGCCCAGCCCGAGGTTCATCATCATGATCACGCCGAACTGCACCGGATCCATCCCGATCTGGGTGACGACGGGCAGGAAGATCGGCGTGCAGATCAGGATCAGCGCCGCCATGTCCATGATCATCCCCAGCACCAGCAGGGTGATGTTCAGCAGCAGCAGGATGACGATCGGGTTGTCCGAGATCTGGGTCATCGTGGTCGCCAGCGTTTCCGGCACCCGGTAGAGCGCCAGAAGATAGGCGAAGGACGAGGCCGTCGCGACCAGCAGCATCACCAGCGCCGTGGTGCGCACCGCCCCCGCCACCGCCCGGCAGAACCGGATCCAGGTCAGTTCGCGGTAGACCAGCAGCGTGACGACCAGCGCCCAGATCGCCCCGAAGGCGCCGCTTTCGGTGACGGTCATCACCCCCGACAGCACGCCGCCCACGATGATCACCGCCGTCATCAGCCCGGGAAGGGCGGCGACGAAGCTCAGCAAAAGGGCGCTCCAGCCGGGGAAGGCCTCGGACGGGTAGCCGCGACGCACCGCGATGATCCAGGCAACCAGCCCCAGGCACAGGCACATCAGGATCCCCGGGATCACCCCCGCCACGAACAGCTGGCTGACCGAGACACCGCCCGCCGCCACCGCATAAAGGATCATGTTGTGGCTGGGCGGGATCACCACCCCCGCAACCGAGGACGTGACCGTCACGTTGACGGCATAATCCGCGTCATAGCCCTTTTCCTTCATCACCGGCATCAGGATGGCCCCAAGCGCCGAGGTATCGGCCACGGCCGACCCCGAGATGCCGCCGAACAGCATCGAAGAGGCCACGTTGACCACGCCCAAGCCCCCCTTGCTGCGCCCGACGGCGCTGGCCGCCAGCCGCACCAGCCGTGCCGCGATGCCGCCCTGCATCATCAGGTCGCCCGCGAAGATGAAGAACGGGATCGCCAGCAGCGAAAAGACCGAGATGCCCGACAGCACCCTCTGGAAGCCGATGAACATCGGCAGCCCCTCGTGCAGGAAGCCCGCCACCGTCGCCAGGCCCAGGGCAAAGGCCACCGGCATCCCCGAGATCAGGCCGATGAAGAAGGTGCCGAAAAGGATCGCAAGGCCCATTCATGCCTCCAGGATGTCTTCGCCGCGCGCCAGCGCCGCGAGGTGATAGAGGGAAAACACGGTGCTGAGGACACCGCAGATGGCCATCGGCACCGCGCGCCAGCCCTCGGCGATGCCCAGCATCGGGATGCGGCGCGCCCAGGTCTTGTCGGCCAGCACGTAGCCCTGCCACGCCAGGTAGCAGCCGAAGACGATCACCCCCAGCACCGCCAGCCAGCGCAGCGGGTTGCGGACCGGGGGGGGCATCATCTCGCGGACGAAATCGATGGAGAGATGCGCCTTGTTCCAGACGCCGGCTGCGCCGCCCAGGAAGGTGATCCAGACCACCAGCACAAGGGCTGCCTGCTCGACCCAGGTGGGTGTGTCGTTCAGCACGTAGCGCCCGAAGACCAGCCAGCCGAAGATGGCGATCAGAAAGACCAGCTGCACCCCCGCCACCAGCATGCAGGCCTGCGCCAGCAGATCCAGCGCGCGGCCCACGGGCCCCCTGCCCTGCCGCGCATGGCTTGTATCGTTCATGATGTCCCCCTCCTCCAAGGGCAGCGGCCCCGGCCCGCCAACCGGGCCGGGGTGGTGATCAGCAGGCCGTCACTCGGTCGCCTGGATCGCCTCGACCAGCTTCTTCAGCTCGGGGTTCTCGGACAGGAAGGCCGCGTAGACGGGCTTCATCGCGGCCTGGAAGGCGGCGGGGTCCTTGACCTCGTTCACCTTGACGCCGGCGGCCTCGACCTGCTTCTTGCTGGCCTCGGAGCGCTCGGCCCAGAGGGCGCGCTGTTCCTTCGCCGCATTGATCGCCGCGGTCTTCACGATCTCCTGGTCGGCGGCGGGCGTCGCGTCCCATGTGGCCTTCGAGACGCAGATGCATTCCGGGATGATCAGGTGGTTGGTGACCGAATAGTACTTGGCCACCTCGTAATGGTTCGAGCTGTCGAACGAGGGATAGTTGTTTTCCGCCCCGTCGATCACGCCGGTCTTCAGCGACTGGTAGACCTCGGAATAGGCCATGGGCGTGGCGTTGCCGCCAAGCGCGTCGACCATGTCGACGTAAAGGTCGTTGTTCATCACCCGGAACTTCAGCCCCTTCATGTCGGCCGGCGTCTCGATCGGATGCTTGGTGTTGTAGAAGCTGCGCGAACCGCTATCGAACCAGCTGAGCGCCACCAGACCGGCGCCCGACAGCGCATCCGAGAACTCCTGCCCGATGGGGCCGTCCATGACGCGGTGCATATGCGCCTCGTCCTTGAAGATGAACGGCAGCGACAGCACGTTGGTCTCGGGGACGATCTGGCCCATGGGGCCCATGTTGAAATTGGCGAAATCGAGGCCGCCGTTGCGGACCTGTTCGATCGCGTCGGGCTGATCGCCCAGCACGGCGTTGTTGTAGACGGTGGGCTTGATCCGGCCGTCGGTCTTCTGCGCCACCTCCTTGGCAAAGTCCTCCAGCGCGACGGTGTTGGGATAGCCCTCGGGGTGGATGTTCCAGCCCCGCCAGTCCTTCGCGGCCACCGGGCCCGCGATCAGGGCCGCCAGCGCGCCGCAGAGCGCGATACGTGCGAAAGTCATTCCAGTCTCCTCCCTGGTGTGACGGCCGATGCCGCCGTCGACGCGCCCATATGATGAATCATCTTACACATTGTCAACCTGTCTGATAGGTTTGAGGGAGATTTGACATTTCCGCCCCGGGACCGCTTATGCTCGGATCACGAAGGAGAGCGCATGACACAGATGAAGAGCGGCAAGACAGCGGCAGCCCCGCGGCGCAACCTGGTGGCCACCCTGGTCGGCGACCTGCGCGCCCAGATCGACAGCGGCACCTTCCAGCCCGGCGACAAGCTGCCTTCGGAGGCGCAGCTGACGGCCGCCTTCCAGGTCTCGCGCACGGTGGTACGCGAGGCGATCGCAACGCTGCGCGCCGATGGCCTGGTCGAGCCGCGACAGGGTGCGGGCGTCTTCGTCCTGGCCCCGACCGAGGCCGAGCCCCGGCCCTTCCAGATCGTCGATACGGCCAAGATTTCCTCGATAGTCGAGATGCTTGAGCTGCGAATCGCCGTCGAGACAGAGGCCGCCGCCCTGGCCGCCACGCGGGCGTCCCCGGCCCAGGAAGAAGAGATCTACGAGGCCGAGCAGCAGATCCGCCGCCTGGCCGAAGCGGGTCAGACGACCTCGGAGGCGGACCTGCGGTTTCACCTGGCGATTGCCGATGCCACCAACAACCCGCGGTTCCGGGAATTCCTGCAGGTGCTGGGGCTGAACGTCATCCCCCGCAACATGCTGCGCGACGGCGGTGGCCAGCGCAGCCCGGAAAGCTATATCGCGCTGATTTCCGGCGAACACCGCGCGATTGCCGATGCCATCGCCGCCCGCGACCCCGAAGCCGCCCGAAACGCCATGCGCCTGCACCTGCAGGGATCCCGGGAACGCTATCGCGGCCTGCTGCGCAGCTAGGATGGCGCGATAACTTATCATACAAGTTATTGACACCTGTCGGTCAGGCAGGCTACGCCGGTGACACGCAACCAGTGGAGCCTGCACATGGACCCGACCGCCCTGAAATCCGCCCTCGGATCCGGCCTTCTTTCCTTTCCGGTGACGCCCTTCGGTGCCGATGGCACCTTCAACCGCGCCGCCTACGAGGAACATGTGGGCTGGCTTTCCGGCTACCCGGCCGCGACGCTGTTCGCCGCCGGCGGCACGGGGGAATTCTTTTCCCTGACCCCCTCGGAAATCCCCGAGATCATCGCCGCCGCCAAGGCGGTCTCGGGCGACGTGCCGATCGTGTCGGGCTGCGGCTACGGCACCGAGATCGCCGTCGAGATCGCCCGATCAGCCGAGAAGGCCGGCGCCGACGGCCTGCTGCTGATCCCGCATTACCTGATCGACGCGCCGCAGGATGGCCTCTACGCTCATGTGAAGAAGGTCTGCGACAGCACCGGCATGGGCGTGATGGTCTACAACCGCGACAATTCGATCCTGCAGCCCGACACTCTGGCGCGGCTATGTGACGCCTGCCCCAACCTGGTGGGCTTCAAGGACGGATCGGGCGACATCGGGCTGGTGCGCCATGTCACCGCAAAGATGGGCGACCGGCTGATGTATCTGGGGGGCATGCCCACTGCGGAACTCTTCGCCGAGGCCTACCTGGGCGCGGGCTTTACCACCTACAGCTCGGCCGTGTTCAACTTTGTCCCGGGCCTCGCGATCGAGTTCTACGACTGCCTGCGCGCCGGCAACCGCGCCCGCTGCGAAGAGATCCTGCTGGACTTCTTCTACCCGTTCATGGCGATCCGCAACCGCCAGAAGGGCTATGCGGTTTCGGCCATCAAGGCGGGCGTCCGGCTGCAGGGCTTCGACACCGGCCCCGTGCGCTCGCCGCTGGTGGATCTGACCCCCGAGGAGATGGGCATGATGGAAGACCTCATCGCCCCGTACAAAAGATGAAGATCGAACATATCCGCACCCACCTGCTGGAGCACCGCCTGGACGTTCCCTTCCAGAGCGCCTCGATGCGGTTCGATCGCCGCCAGCACCTGCTGGTCGAGGTGATCTGCGATGACGGCACGACGGGCTGGGGCGAATGCCTTGGCCCGGCCAGGCCCAACCGTGCGGTGGTCGAGGCCTATGCGGCCTGGGCCATCGGCATGGATCCCCTGGAGACCGAGAAGATCTGGGCGACCCTCTACAACGCGCTGCGCGACCAGGGGCAGCGCGGGCTGACGATCACGGCACTGTCGGGGCTGGACGTCGCGCTGTGGGACATCAAGGGCAAGCATTTTGGCGTCCCCGTCTCGACCCTGCTGGGGGGCCGTTTCCGCGACAGCGTGCGCGCCTATGCGACCGGAGCCTTCAAGCGCGACGGGGTCGACCGCGTCGCCGACAATGCCGAGGAGGTCGCCGCCCACCGCGCCGCGGGCTTCCATGCCGCGAAGATCAAGATCGGCTTCGGCATCGAGGAAGACCTGGCCGTGATCCGCGCCGTGCGCGAGGCCATGGGCCCCGACATGCGGCTGATGATCGACGGCAACCACGGCTACGACACCCTAGAGGCGATCCGCCTGGGCCGCGCTGCAGCGGCCTATGACATCGACTGGTTCGAGGAACCGGTGACGCCCGAGCACCTCTCGGCCTACCGTGAACTGCGCCAGCAGCAACCGATCCCGATTGCCGGCGGCGAAACCTGGCAGGGCCGGTGGGCCATACGGGAACCGGTCGAGACCCGCTGCGTCGACATCCTGCAGCCCGATCTGTGCGGCACCGGCGGCTTCACCGAGATGAAGCGGATCGCCGACATGGCGGCCTTGCACAACATCCGCCTGGTGCCGCATGTCTGGGGCACCGCGGTACAAATCGCGGCCTCCCTGCAATTCATGGCGGCGATGGTGCCCAACCCGGTGCGGCTGAACCCGGTCGAGCCGATCCTGGAATTCGACCGCACCCACAATCCGTTCCGCCAGGCCGTCGTGACCACGCCGCTGGAGCACGACGGCGGCATCGTGAAGATCCCCGAGGGCCCGGGCCTGGGGATCGAGATCGACCGCGCTGCCCTGGCCGCCTTTGCCCCCCGGGACTGAGAGGACCCCCATGCACCGACCCGTCAGCGGCCCCGCGCCGCGCATTGCCTTGCCGAAAGGCGCCGTGGACAGCCAGTGCCACGTCTACCTGCCCGGCTACCCTGCCCTGCCCGGCGGGCCGCCGAACCCCTCCCCTCCCCTGCCCGACCCGGATATGTACCGTGCCTTCATGGCGTGGCTCGGGATCGAACGCACCATCGTCACGCAGGGCAATGCCCAGCAACGCGACAATTCCAACCTTCTGGCCTGCCTGCACGCCCTGGGTGACATCGCCCGGGGCGTCGCCGTGATCACCCCTGAGACGTCCGACACGGAGATGCTACGCCTGAGCGAAGCCGGCGTTGTCGGTGCCCGCATCATGGATCTGCCCGGCGGTGCCGTCGGTCTGTCGGCGTTGGAAGCCCTGGATGAAAGGGCTGCGGCGCACGGGTGGACATTGGCCGTACAGTTCGATGGCAGCCGCATTTTAGAAGAGGAGGCACGTCTGGCCCGCCTGCGCAGCCGCTGGATCTTTGATCATCATGGCAAGTTCTTTTCAGGAGCGGCGCCAGACGGGCCGGAAATGGCCGCAACCCGTCGATTGATTGATGGCGGCCGCTGCTGGTTCAAACTGGCTGGTTGCTACGAGAGTTCCCGCTCTGGTGGCCCGGGGTTCGAGGATATTGCGGCGAACACCTGTGTGATTGCCGCACATGCGCCTGAACGGCTGCTGTGGGGAACCAACTGGCCCCATAATTTGGCCAAGACCGAGGCTGAATACCCCGATGATGTGGCGCTGACGGAAACTGTCCTGGGATGGTTGACCGCGGTACAACGGCAGCGCGCGACTGTCGATAACCCTCAGGATCTATTTGGTTTTCCGAAGATTTGACGAAAGGAGGGCGGCATTTGTGCCGCCCTTTTGCATCCCCCTAGGTGCTGAAAATTTAGAACAAATCATAAACATTCTTCTTGAGTCGAGTACGACGCCATGTGGGTTTGTACCGTGGTACAAATGGCCACTGGCTGAAACCAGGTGACCTCATCACCGTTGTACCATGGTACAACGGTATAGCCATTGGGCGGCAGTAAATGTCGTGTTCCCTGCCCTAGGGCAATTTGTCAAATTCGTCAGCCAGGGTGACATGCGCAAGAAGTTAAAGCCATTGCGGTCAACGTCGGATCAACAGCGCGCTCGTTCAGGTGTCATTTCATGAGAGCGGATTATGCCCAGCAGGTATCCGTTCGGATTTCGGATGCGTTCGGCTTGCCCTATCAGATAATCCAGAGATCGAAGGGTGTCTGTGATCGTCATGGCGGCGACGCACTTCTGTAGGGTACTTTCCTTCAAATCCAAAAAAGATCCAATTTGAAAAATGATCCGGAGAGCGTCATTCAGGGTTGATGGAGGCTCTGGATAAAAACTGGCGATCTGGCTGTGTGAAGCCCAGTCGGCCGCAGGCTGACATTTGGCAGTATCGGTAATATTTGTATCTATCTTTTTTGACTCTACTTGGCGGACCATTTGTCCGTTTGCGCCGGACATTTCATCTGTTCCCGAGGTCTGGGCGACGGCCTTAGGGGGGATGGATTGGCCGCGGCACAGATCGAGAAGAAAGGTCAGTATGGCCTGCAGATCGGCCAGGGTCAGTGTCGAGCGCCGCAGGACAGTCTTCACATGTTCAACCTCCTCTCTGACGATCTGGCTCATCTGTTCGGCGCGGTTCAGCAGCTGTGCCCGAAGCGCGAGGGCCTCGGCACGCAGACTTCTTGCCGTCTCGCGTTGCTCCTGAAGCTGGGTGGCCAAATCGAGGATCTCGGATGTGCGGGCCAGCAGCGGGGCCAGGTCCAGTCCGAAGGCCGAGCGGATTTGCCCATCGCTGCGCAGGGGAAAACGCTTGCCCGTTGCGCTGTCGCGCCGCGCCAGAAGGCCTGCGTCGATCAGGCGGGCGATGTGGCGCCGCAGGACGCGATCATCCATGCCATTGGCGCGGTCACAAAGAGATGTGTTCGAGGCGTAGATGATCGTCAGCATGTCGGAGGTCACAGGCCGCTCGGCCCCGGTCCTACGATCTCGGCAGGGCAGAAAGCTAAGCAGCGTGTCCAGGACAAGCAGGTCGCCCGTAGACAGACCCAAGGCCGTACGAGCAATGCGCAATGCGCGCAGAAGATCCCTACGCAGAACCGGGGCAGGCGCT
Organism: Pseudooceanicola sp. NS-SX9; assembly: GCF_057380705.1. Classification (NCBI taxonomy): domain Bacteria; kingdom Pseudomonadati; phylum Pseudomonadota; class Alphaproteobacteria; order Rhodobacterales; family Paracoccaceae; genus Pseudooceanicola; species Pseudooceanicola sp. NS-SX9. The sequence continues at coordinate 11,209 of NZ_JBXXRN010000004.1, forward strand.
GCGGATGCAGTTTGGACACAGCTCTGCCGTGCCCCGGCCCCTTGGACCGCGGATGTGATGATTTTCATGCCAATTCAGACGGCAAAAAGGTTCCGTTCACCGAAATCGGTGTTGAAAACGAGCGGATTTTCGGGTAACCATCAAGGTGCTAGACAAGAGGAACCCTTCGGAGACTGCGTTTTCGGGGGGTTTCTTTTTGCGGTGTCGTCTGCCTCCTTCTGCTTGGTTTCATTGGGGTTTTGACCCCGGTTGACCCAGAAACGCCCCTTGTACCGCGGTACAGAGAGGGCGTTTCTGAATATATTAATCGTTTTTAAACAGCTACTTGTCGCCCGAAGCTTCGGACTTCCACTGCTGGTACAGCGCCTCGCCCCGCTCAGCGAGCCAGTCCAGGAAAGCCCGATCCTCCTTGGCGACCTTCATGTCCATCCGCGCGCCGCGCCGGGTCAGTTGCAGCCGTCCCTCGGCCAGGTTTTCTACGGCCGGCAGGGCAGGGGCCGCAGGGCTGGCCTTGGTCAGACGCGCCAGGACACGCGCAAAACGGTCGGCACTGGCGGGAACGTCCTCGATCTCTTTCATGGCGCCCTGGATGCGGCGCTTGTCGATGGTCTTGACGACCGAAGCCAGGCTGACCCATTGGCGACGGCCAACGCCATGGGCGGGGCCGATGGCGGTTACCAGGTCTTCGGGGATGTCGCGGATGACACCGGTCATGCGGCTGATCTCGGCCGCAGGGATCGAAAGAGACCGCTCGATTACCCGGGGCGCGATGCCGGCCTCGCGCAGTTGCACGATGAAGGCCGATTTCTCGATGAAGCTGTTTTCCAGACGCTCGGCATTTTCAAGGCCTTGCGCGACGATCATCGCCTCGTCGTCAATGTCGCTGATATGGGCGCGCACGGGAATGCCGATGCGCCGACAGGCGGCAATCCGACGACGGCCGTAGACCGGCTCGAATTCGAAACCCGACGCGACGGGGGCGGCGCGCAACAGTACCGGGATCTGCTGACCCGACTCGCGGATCGATGCCACCAGGCCATCAATCTCTGCACCCGGATCAAAGCGGTCCTTGAAGCGCCCGGCGCCGATGCGGGACGTGTCGATTTCCTGCACGGTTTCCTTGCGCAGATCCTCGAAGGTTTCCTTGAAACGCTTGACCGTGGGATTGCCGGAACGTGGCTGGACGTTGCGCTCCGGGGCGGGGGAGGGGGCGTCGATCTTCTCGGCCGGGGTGGCATGACCCGCCCCCGAAAGGGTGCGGTCCAGACTTTTCGACAGGATGCCCTTGCGCGCCATTATTCACGCCCCCAGGCTTGGTGGATCAACCCTTCCAGCTCGGCCGTCACCCGCGCGACACTGTCCCAGGCGCGCTGATAGGTCTGCCGGTGGAAGGTCGAGGGATCGACCTCGACAATCGAATCCGATGACACGGCAGCGTCCGAGATCGCGGTGGAGAGGTAGAATTCATTGGTCATCACCGAATCCTCCAGGATCGAACGCAGATACCCGGCCACTTGTACCGATGGCTGATCTGTCGGATTATACCTGGTAATCAGATACTTGATCCAATCGTACGGGCGTTCGCCCTGCCGCTGCTCGATCACAGACATCATTTCGCCGGTCATGCCCAGGAAGGTGCCCAGGCTCATCACGTCGACGAAGCTTGCCGTCACGGTCACCAGCAGAGAGGTGCAGGTGAACAGCGCCGCCATCACCGCGAAGGACATTTGCGGCGGACAGTCGAACAAGATCACGTCATAATCGTCGCGGATCGGCGCCAGCGCTTCTTCGATGCGGATGAAGAACGGATGGCGGCGCTGGTCGCGGCCGGCGGTTTCGTGCTCGAACTCCATGATCTGCATCGAGCAGGGAATCAGGTCGAGATTCGGCATATGCGTGCCGCGCACGACGTTGCGAATGTCGACGGGGGCGTCCTCGGCATCGTCTTCATCGTCGTGATAGCGGATCGCGTGGTACAGGGTCAGCATGTCCGGTTCGCGCTCGGGGATGATCCCGAACAACTGCGTCAGGCTGGCCTGGGCATCGAGGTCGATCACCAGCGTCTTGTAGCCCCGCATCGCAAGACCCTGCGCAAGGTGTTGGGCAGACGTGCTTTTTCCCACGCCACCCTTAAGGTTGATCGAGGCGATGACGACGGTCTGCTCCTCGCCGATGCGGCGGGTGATGTTCTCTGATTCCAGCCGGTCGTTGGCGATCAGGTGGTCGCGGATGGTATGGATCTCATGCGCTTCGAAATGGCGCCGCGTGCCCCGGATCAGGGTGCCTTGGGGCAGGGATTCGTTGGTCCGCAAAGTATGGCGCAGCGAATTCTCCTTGACGCCTAGGTAATGGCAGGCCTCCTTGAAGGAAAAGGAGCGTAACTCCTTGACTTTCTTAGGCTCAAGAAGCCGATCCCGATGCTGAACAAGCTGTTCGGCAATCAGGTTTGCGTGCCTGTCCAGGGTGGCCGAGCCACTCACTGCCATGGTGCTGCCCTCGATTATGTGTCTTTTGGCTTGTGTAACATGTTTTTCCCCTCAGACCACAAAAAATGCGTGACGGTAGTTTGTTCCCAAAAATGAGTGGATCCCATGATTTTTCCGGGAAAGGTCTGGAAACAGGTGAAAATCCGATGAAATCAAGACATCCTTCGGCAGTGCGGTCCAATGGTAAAATCGGACGGCGAGGCAAATTCTGTGCCTGGAAGGTCACGCCGGGCCGGAACCTTATGGGGGTGGCTGCAGCTGAGTCGCGGCGCTGAGGGGAATCGTTGTGATATTCCAATCATCCCACATTGAATTTTGAGGGGAAAAGGCGCATCAATCGCCTCATGCAGATCTGGAACAGTCCCGCCTGGCCGAAATTTCTCCATGATCCCACCGCGACGGAAGGTCTGCTCGCGCAGGTGTCGCGACGGCTTGGGGCGATCGGCGGGCTGCAGGCGACGCTTTCGGCCGAGGAACGCCGGGCCGCGTTCCTGCGTGCGGTCACCGGCGAGGCGCTGGCCTCCTTCGCCATCGAGGGCGCCCGGCTGCCGTCCGAGCAGATCGAAGCCTCGGTCGTGGCCTCGCTGGCGGCGCGGGGGACCGGACGGCCGCTTTTGCGGCGCACCGATGCCATTGCCGAGCTGATGCTGCAGGCGCGGGCCGGATCCGAACCCCTGACCGAGGCGGTGCTGCTGCGCTGGCATGGCCTGCTGTTTCACGGCATCGAGGTCGAGGACCGTGGCCGTTGGCGCTCGTTCCCGATGGAGATCGTCCGGGGCGCCACAGGACGGCGCGAAGATGTGCTTTATACCGCGCCACCGCCCGACCGGGTGCCCGCCGAGATGGCCCGCTTGCTGACATGGCTGTCAGGCGATCCTCATCCGGCGCCGATCCGGGCCGCGCTGGCGCATCTGTGGTTCGAATCCGTGCACCCCTTCTCGGATGGCAACGGCCGGATCGGTCGGGCGATCATGGAACATGTCTTTGCCCGCGACGGGGCCGAGGGCGCGCTGCCCTTTTCGCTGTCGCGCCAGATCGAGGCCGACAAGCGTGGCTATTATGCGGCGCTGCAGGCCGGGCGGCGGGTGGCGGGGGATCGCATTGATGCCACGCCCTTTGTCCTGTGGCTGTTGGGGCGGCTTCTGGCGGGGATCGACGATGCCGAGGCCGAGGCGCGCTTTCTGGTGCGTCGCAACGCCTTCTTCAGCCGTCATCCAGACCTGCCGCCGCGCGCCGAAATCGTGCTGCGGCGTCTGTTTGCCGAGGGTGAAACGCGGCTGGCGCAGGGGATCAGCGCCGGGCCTTATGGCCGGATCGCGCGGGTGTCGGCGGCGACCGCGACGCGCGATCTGGCCGAGCTGGAGCGCCGCGGCGTGCTGCTGCGCAGCGCGGCCGGCGGGCGTTCGACGCGCTATCACCTGGCCTGGGAGGGCAAGGGGAATTCTTCGGGCTCTGGGTGATCTAGTCACCGTCGCGGTGCGCTGAACCGTGCCATGGTCCCCGCGATGGAGGACCCCAGATGACCGACACCCCCGTTGCACCGCCCGAAGTGCAGGGCCTTTTCGATCCCGTTACCGATACCATCAGCTGCGTGGTGATGGACCCGGGCTCGGCGGGCTGTGCGATTGTCGATTCCGTTATGGATATCGGCTATGACCATGCGGATGGGATCATCGCCCGGGTGCGGGCCCGGGGCCTGCGTGTCGAATGGCTGCTGGAAACCCATGTCCGTACAGATCGTCTGTCTGCTGCGCCCGATATCCAGAAGATGCCGGGCGGCGAGCGCTTCAACGGGGAACCCGAGGTTCAGCGCGACGGCAGCCAGTTCGACCGCCTGTGCCGGGATGGCGCGACCTATTCCATCGGCGGCCTGCAGGCGCGGGCCATTCACCGCACCGGCCATTCGCCCAGCTGCATGACCCGTGTCATCGGTGGCGCGGCCTTTGTTGAGGATACGTTTTTCATGCCGGATGGCGGCTCGGCCCGGGCGGATGTTCCGGGCCGCGATGCCGGGATACTTTACGATGCGATCCAGAAGGTGCCGCCGGAAGAAACCCGTCTGTTCATGCGCCAAGCCGACGGGCCGAACCGCCGCGATATCTGTTGGGTGACCACCGCAGCCGAGGATACGACCCGCAAAATCCATTTGGGCCAGGGGCGTTCGAAAGCGGCGTTCGTGGCCTTCCGCGCGATCATTCCATCGCTGCATGTCAACATGCGCAGCGGCGGGCTGCCGCCGGCGGACAGCGATGGCAGGCGTTACCTCAAGATGCTGGTCAACGGCATGTGACACATTCCGCGCGGCGGCGAAGCTGTCCGCCGCGCCCATTCAGGACCCGAGGGGAGAGAGACCTCATGCAACGACACGATATCGACACCGGCCTCAGCGTTGGGCCTCAGATCACTCCGGCCGACGTGGCACTGATCGCCGCCGCGGGTTTTCGCGCCATCATCTGCAACCGACCGGATGCCGAGGCCCCAGACCAGCCCGGCCATGACGAGATCGCTCGTGCCGCCGACGATGCCGGGCTGGCGTTCCGCTTTCTGCCGGTCACCCCCGGGCTGGTGACCGACCAGACGGCGCAGGATTTCGGTGCCGCGATGGAGGCGCTGCCAAAGCCGGTTTTCGCCTATTGCCGTACCGGGACGCGTTCGGCCACGCTGTGGTCCCTGTCGCAGGCCGGACGCCAGCCCCTGCCGCAGATCCTGTCAAAGGCGCGCGCGGCAGGCTATGACATGTCGGGCGTTGCGCGCCGCATCGCCAATGGCGGCCGCACCCCCACCGATACGGGGGATGCGGCGTTTCAGGTGGTGATCGTGGGCGCCGGGGCCGGGGGCATTGCGGTGGCGGCCAGCCTGCGCGCCCGCGACCCGGACCTGCAGATTGCCCTGATCGATCCGGCCGATATCCACTATTACCAGCCCGGCTGGACCATGGTCGGCGGCGGCATTTTCCAGCCGCAACAGACTGCGCGCACCATGGGCAGCCTGATCCCGCGCGGCGTCACCTGGATCAAGGCCGCGGTCGCTGCCTTCGAGCCGCAGAACGATGCCGTGATCCTCGACGGGTGCCGGGTGGTGAAATACGACCGCCTGGTCGTCGCCCCGGGGCTAAAGCTCGACTGGTCCGCGATCGAGGGGCTCGAGGAAACGCTGGGCCGCAACGGCGTCACCTCGAACTATCGCTACGACCTGGCGCCCTATACCTGGCAGCTGGTGTCGGGGATGACGCGGGGCCGGGCGATCTTCACCCAGCCTCCGATGCCGATCAAATGCGCAGGTGCTCCGCAGAAGGCGATGTACCTGTCGGGCGATGCCTGGACCCGGCGCGGCGTGCTGAAGGACATCGACATCCAGTTCATGAATGCCGGTGGGGTGCTGTTCGGCGTCAAGGATTACGTGCCCGCGCTGATGGGCTATGTGCAGAAATACGACGCCACGCTGAACTTCTTCCATACGCTTGCGTCCATCGACGGGCCGGCCCGCCGCGCGACCTTTCGCGTGGCCCGTCCCGACCAGCCGCCCCAGGAGGTAACCACCGAATTCGACATGATTCACGTGGTCCCGCCGCAGACCGCGCCGGATTTCATCCGGGTCTCGCCGCTGGCCGATGTGGCGGGGTGGGTGGATGTCGATCCCGCCACCCTGCGCCACCGGACATACGACAACGTCTGGAGCCTGGGGGACGTGATGAACGCCCCCAATGCCAAGACCGCCGCCGCCGCGCGCAAGCAGGCACCGACCGTGGCGATGAACCTTCTGGCCGACATCGCGGGCAAGGGGGCGGTGGCGCAGTACGACGGCTATGGGTCCTGCCCGCTGACGGTCGAGCGCGGCAAGATCGTGCTGGCGGAATTCGGCTATGGCGGGGTGCTGAAGCCCTCGTTCCCGAAATGGCTGGTGGATGGCACCCGCCCGACCCGCGCCGCCTGGCTGCTGAAGGAACGCCTGCTGCCGCCGATCTACTGGTGGGCAATGCTGCGTGGGCGGGAATGGATGGCGCATCCCGAACCGGTCACTGTGGCCGAATGATCCCTTGGGGGGCCGGGCGCGGCCCCCTATCCCTGCTGCATCCGCGACCGCGCCGACACCTGCGCCGCCAGCCAGTCGCGGAAGGCCGCGACGCGCGCCTCGCGCCCCTCGGGGATGACGAGGTAATAGGCCATGTCGGTCGAATGCGGCAGATCAAAGACCACCTCCAGCGCGCCCTGCGCAATCTCGTCCTCGATCAGGTAGAGCGGCAGCAGCGCATAGCCCAGGCCGCTTTTCACCGCCTCGATGGTCAGCGAGAACTGGTCGAACCAGTGCCCCGTCGTGGCTTCGGGCAGGGTGCGGCCCAGCCGGGTGAACCAGTCGGGCCAGAGCGCGGGGCGATCGGCCAGATGCACCTTGGGCGCCTGCGCCAGATCCGATGGCCCCCGCAGCCGCCGCCCGCGCAACGACCCGCCCGCCACCGGCACGACGATCTCGGAACACAGGAAGCTGCAGCGCGCCCCGGGCCAGATCGGCCGGCCGTAGTGAATGGCCAGATCGCACTGGGTTTCGGCGAAATCGAAGACCTCGCGCCGGGTCGAGATGTCAAAGCGCACCTCGGGGTGCAGCGCCAGATAGCCCGGCAGGCGCGGCATCAGCCAGCGTTCGGCAAAGGTCGGGATGGCATTGACCGCCAGCACATCCTGCCCCTGCGCGCCGGCACTGGCGTGGCGCATCGTCGTTTCGGCCATCTGCATCAGGCGCTGGACCTCGGGCAGCAGCGCATCGGCCGCCGGGGTCGGCACGACGCGGCCGCGCAGCCGGGCGAACAGCGGCTTGCCGATCTGGTCCTCCAGCTCCTTCACCTGGCGGCTGACGGCGCTTTGGGTCAGCGCCAGCTCTTCTCCGGCGCGGGTGAAATTGCCATGGCGGGCGGCGGCTTCGAAGGTCTGAAGCAGGCGCATGTCGGGCAGGTGGCGGCGTTGCAGGATCATCGGGACCTCCGGCCAACCATGTTGCGCGCGCATCGCAGAAAGGCAAGCCATGCGAAACCGGAATGAGGGCAGTCCGATCCATCGTTGGGCAGGGGGCGGGGCAGGGGGCTAACCTGCCCCCGACCACAGCCGCACCGGAGCCCCGCACATGAGCACCCCTCACGTCACGCCCGAAGAGATCCGCACCCTGTTCTCCCGCGCCATGTCCGCCATGTACCGCGAGGAAGTGCCCGCCTACGGCACCCTTCTGGACCTGGTGAAGGACGTCAACGACGCGCATCTGGCGGATGACCCCGCCGAAGCCGCCCGCCTGTCCACCCTGGGCGAACTGGACCGCATCAGCGAGGAACGCCATGGCGCCATCCGCCTGGGCACCCCGCAGGAGCTGTCGACGATGCGGCGCCTCTTTGCCGTGATGGGCATGTTCCCGGTGGGCTACTACGACCTGTCGGTCGCGGGCGTGCCGGTGCATTCCACCGCCTTCCGGCCGCTGTCGGACGCGGCGCTGCGGATCAACCCGTTCCGCGTCTTCACCTCGCTGCTGCGGCTGGACCTGATCGAGGACGCGACCCTGCGCGCCGAGGCCGCCGCGGTTCTGGACGCCCGGCAGATCTTCACCCCCGGCTGCCTGGCGCTGATCGCCCGCGCCGAGGCCGAGGGCGGCCTGTCGGACGCCGATGCCCGGGCCTTCATCGCCGAGGCGCTGGAAACCTTCCGCTGGCATCCGCAGGCCAATGTCGGCCATGCGATGTACCACCGCCTTCATGCCGCGCACCGGCTGGTGGCCGACGTGGTGGCCTTCAAGGGGCCGCATATCAACCACCTGACGCCGCGCACCCTGGATATCGACGCGGTGCAGGCACAGATGCCCGCCCGCGGCATCGCCCCCAAGGCGGTGATCGAGGGCCCGCCCACCCGCAACGTTCCGATCCTGCTGCGCCAGACCTCGTTCAAGGCGCTGGAGGAACCGGTGACCTATGCCGACGGCACCACCACGGTTGCGGGCAGCCACACCGCCCGCTTCGGCGAGATCGAGCAGCGCGGCCTGGCGCTGACGCCCAAGGGCCAGGCGCTCTATGATCAGCTGCTGAACCGCACCCGGGACATCGTCCGCCCCGCCGCCGACGGATCGAACGCCGCCACCTACATGGAAACGCTGTCCGCCGTCTTCGCCGATTTCCCCGATGATCTGGATGCGATCCGCGCCGAGGGTCTGGGCTATTTCCGCTATACCCCCACCGGCAAGGCGGCGACGGTCGCGGATCTGTCGCGCGATCCCGCCGCCCTTGTCGCGGCCGGCATCCTGCGCGCCGATCCGATCATCTACGAAGATTTCCTGCCGGTGTCCGCCGCCGGGATCTTCCAGTCGAACCTTGGCGACGAGGCAACCCAGGCCTTCACCGCCAACCCCAACCGCGCCCGGTTCGAGGCCGATCTTGGCGCCCCCGTCATCGACCTGCACCAGCGATATGCCGATGCCGAGGCAACCTCCCTTGCCCGCGCCCGTGCCACGCTCAGCCACGCCCACGCGTGACCCCGATCTTCTGAAAGGACCCCCGATGCTGACGAAACCCCTCTCTGCCGTCACTGCCGAAACCATGGAAGCCTGCGGCGTCACCGCAGCGCTTGACGCGGCGGGCGGCATGGTCGTGATCTCTCCGGTCACCGGCGAAGCCGTGGCCTCGCTGGCCGAACATTCCGTCGCCGACACCCAGGCCGCCATCGCCACCGCCGCGGCCGCCTTCCGCAAATGGCGCCTGGTCCCCGGCCCCCGGCGCGGCGAACTGGTGCGCCTCTTCGCGGAAGAGCTGCGCAAGTCGAAGACCGATCTTGGCCGCATGGTCTCGATCGAGGCGGGCAAGTCGCCCTCCGAAGGCTTGGGCGAAGTGCAGGAGATGATCGACATCTGCGATTTCGCCGTCGGCCTGTCGCGGCAGCTTTACGGCCTGACCATCGCCACCGAACGCCCTGGCCACCGCATGATGGAAACCTGGCATCCGCTGGGTGTCGTGGGCATCATCACCGCCTTCAACTTCCCCTGCGCCCCCTGGTGCTGGAACGCGGCGCTGGCGCTGGTCTGCGGCGATCCGGTGATCTGGAAGCCCTCTGAAAAGACCCCGCTGACCGCGCTGGCCTGCCAGGCCGTGCTGGAACGCGCCATTGCCCGTTTTGGCGATGACGCCCCCGAGGGCCTGTCGCAGGTGCTGATCGGCGGCCCCGCCGTGGGCGCGGCGCTGGTCGAAAGCGAGAAGGTCGCGCTGATCTCGGCCACCGGCTCGACCCGGATGGGCCGGATCGTCGGCCCCAAGGTCGCGGCCCGCTTCGGCAAGTGCATCCTGGAACTGGGCGGCAACAATGCCGGCATCGTCTGCCCCTCGGCGGATCTGGACATGACGCTGCGCGCCGTGGCCTTCGGCGCCATGGGCACCGCCGGTCAGCGCTGCACCACCATGCGCCGCCTCTTCGTGCATGAAAGCGTCTATGACCAGCTGGTCCCGGCGCTGAAGAAGGCCTATGCCTCGGTCTCGGTCGGCAATCCGCTGGAAACCCAGGCGCTGGTCGGTCCGCTGATCGACAAGGCCGCCTTCGACGGCATGACCGCCGCGCTGCAGGAAGCGGCCGATCTGGGCGGCGTTGTCCACGGCGGCGAACGTCAGCAGGTGGGCGCCGACACCGCCTATTACGTCAAGCCCGCCCTGGTCGAGATGCCCGGCCAGCTGGGCCCCGTCCTGCGCGAGACCTTCGCGCCGATCCTCTACGTGATGAAGTATTCCGACTTTGACGCGGTGCTGGAGCTGCACAATGACGTGGGCGGCGGGCTGTCGTCCTCGATCTTCACCACCGACCTGCGCGAGATGGAGGTGTTCCTGTCGGCCAAGGGGTCCGACTGCGGGATCGCCAACGTCAACATCGGCACCTCGGGCGCCGAGATCGGCGGCGCCTTCGGGGGCGAAAAGGAAACCGGCGGTGGCCGTGAATCCGGCTCGGACGCCTGGCGTGCCTACATGCGCCGCGCGACCAACACCATCAACTACTCGAAGGAACTGCCGCTGGCGCAGGGTGTCGTCTTCGACATCGACTGACCCGAGGGGCCGGGGGCACGCCCCCGGCATCCTCCCCTCCGGCCCGGCGTCCCCTTCCGCCGGGCCGGGCATTTCTACAGGATCGCAGCCCCCGCCAGATCGGCCGCGGCAAAGTCGATCAGCGCCCGCAGCCGGCGCGGTAGCACCCGCCCTTCCAGCCAGACGGCCGAGACGGGGCCGCATTCCCCCTCGTACCCTTCCAGCAGCGGCACCAGCCCCTTGCCCGCGTCGCCTTGCAGCGCAAAGCGCGGCGCATAGGCGATGCCGCGGCCACGGCGTGCCAGCTCGACCGCGGCGCGGGCGGAATTGACCCGGAACGGCCCCTGCACGTCCACGCTGGCCTCTCGCCCATCGCGGCGAAAATTCCACCTGCGGGGCTGGCGGCGGTTGCTGTCAAGGATGCAGGGCAGGGCGGCCAGATCGGCCGGGGTCGCGGGCGTGCCATGGCGCGACAGGAAGGCGGGGCTGGCGACCAGCACCGCCCGCCATTCCCCCAGCCGCCGCTGTTTCAGCGACAGCATCTCGGACTGGCCAAGGCGAAACGCCAGGTCGATCCCCTCAGATGCCAGATCGACATGCCGGTCATCCAGCCGCAGGTCGAACGACAGGTTGGTGTTCAGGGCGCCGAACCGGTCCAGCATCCCGGTCACCCAAAGCTCTCCGAACGTCACCGGGGCCGACACCCGGATCATCCCTGAAAACCCCCGCGATCCTTCCGAGACCTCGCCCAGAAGCGCGTCCAGATCGTCCAGAAGGGCAGGGGCCCGCGCCAGCAGATCTTCGCCCGCAGGCGTCAGCCCGACCCGCCGGGTGGTGCGCTGCAGCAGACGCAGGCCCAGCCGCCCCTCAAGCCCTGCCACGTATTTCGACATCAGCCGGTTCGACAGGCCCAGCTGCTCGCCTGCGGCGGTGAAGGACCCCGTCTGCGCCGTCGCGACAAAGGCCCGAAGCTGATCGACCAGATCCATGCCACCTCCAATTCGGAACAAATCGACGATAGTCATAATCCAACTTCGCCATTTTGTGGAGAGCCCCCAGGGCATAGCCTGCGTTCAACAGGGGCCCTTCCGGCCCCGGGAGAAACACCATGAGCACTGCCTCTGCGCTGAAGAAGCTGGCCGAACGTTTCCCGGCCTCCGACCGCATGCCGCTGGTCTTCCTGGGCCACGGCAGCCCGATGAACGCCATAGAAGATACCGACTACAGCCGTGCCTGGACGGCGCTTGGCCGGTCCCTGCCGCGTCCGAACGCGATCCTGGTGGTTTCCGCCCACTGGATGACGCGCGGCACGACGCTGGTCGATGTCTCGGCCATGCCGAAGACGATCCACGATTTCTACGGCTTCCCCGAGGCGCTCTATGCCCAGCAATACCCCGCCAAGGGCGATCCGACCCTGGCGCGCGAGGTGGTCAGCCTGCTGGCCAGCCACCACGGCGCCGAGGACCACAGCTGGGGCCTGGATCACGGCGCCTGGACGGTGCTGAAATTCCTCTACCCCGAGGCCGACGTGCCGGTCTTTCAGGTGTCGATCGACATGGGGCGGGGCTTGGATCACCAGCTGGAAGTGGGCCAGGCGATTGCCGCGCTGCGTGACCGCGGCGTGCTGATCCTGGGATCGGGCAATGTGGTGCACAACCTCTCGGCGCTGAACTTTGGCGGCCGGGCGCAGGATTTTGCGGTGGAATTCGACATGCTCTTCGCCGACCGGCTTGAAAAGCGCGACTTTGCGATGCTGGCGGATCCGAAGAAGCTGGGCAAGCTGCTGCGCGCCGCCCACCCCAGCCCCGACCACTACCTGCCGGCGCTGACCATCGCCGGGGCGTCGGATGCGCGCGACAGCCTGACCTTCATGACCGACCGGATCGACCTGGGGTCGATCTCGATGCGGTCCTTTGTCTTCCACGCCTGAAAGGAGATCCCCATGCTTGTCGATGGAAAATGGACGGCCGACTGGCAGCCGGTGCAGAAGAAGGATGCCCAGGGGCGCTTTGTGCGTCAGGTCTCGGGGTTTCGCAACTGGATCACCCCCGATGGCAGCGCCGGTCCCACCGGCACCGGCGGGTTCCGGGCCGAGGCCGGGCGCTATCGCCTTTATGTCGCGCTGATCTGCCCCTGGGCCTCGCGCACGCTGATCGCACGGGCGCTGAAGGGGCTGCAGGACATCATCCCCGTGACCGTGGTCAATCCGACGCTGGAGGCCGAAGGCTGGTCCTTCGGCGGCTATCCCGGCGCCGATGCGGACCCGCTGTTCGGCGCCCGCCACCTGCATGAACTCTATACCCGGGCCGATCCGCATTATACCGGCCGCGCCACGGTGCCGGTGCTGTGGGACGAAAAGCAGGGCGTCATGGTCAACAACGAAAGCGCCGATATCCTGCGGATGTTCGATACCGCCTTCGCGCATCTGGTCCCCTCGGATCTGTGCCTTTACCCCTCGGATCTGGCCGATCAGATCGACGCGCTGAACCCGCGGATCTACGAGCTGCTGAACAATGGCGTCTACAAGGCGGGCTTTGCCTCCAGCCAGCAGGCCTATGACGAGGCCGCCGAGGGCGTCTTTGCCATGCTGGACGAGCTGGAAGGGCGCCTGAGCGGCCCCTACCTGTTCGGCGACCGCCTGACCGAGACCGACATCCGCACCTTCGTCACCCTGATCCGCTTCGATGCGGCCTATCACGGCCTCTTCAAGGTGAACCGTCGGCAGATCGCCGATTATCCCCGCCTCTCGGCCTATATGGAGCGGATCTTGACGCTGCCCGGCATCGCGGGCACGGTGAACATGGACCACATCACGCGGGGCTACTATTCGATCCGGGCGCTGAACCCGACGCGGATCCGCCCGACCGGCCCGGCACATGTGGCGGCCCTGCTGGCCCGCGCTGCCTGAGACCTCTCGGGCGGGATGCCCCTGATCGTGCATCCGGACGCTGGGTCAGCCTGTTTTGCAGGCACATCAGGACGCAGCCTTGCTGGCTTGGGGCGGGCGGGACTTATCCACCGGCCTGTCCCCAGAAAGCGGGGACAAATCCCCGGTCCATGCGACATCCGGGTCGCTGGAAACGGATTTACCTTCCGCTCGTGAATTTCGTGTTAAGGCTGAATGGCGCGGCCGGAAGCAGCCGCGGAAACGGGCGGAGACGGACAGATGCGCATCGGGCAGATCCTGCGGCAGGGGCTGATGACCCTGACCCTTGTCATGGGATGCGTGCTGGCCGCCGCCGCGCAGGACCGGCCCAGCCTGACCGTGCCCTGGTCCGAACTGCCGGGCGTCTACCAGCGTGCGCCCGACGGCCGGCTGACCGGCTTTTTCGCCGAGCTTGCCCGCGACATCGCCGACCGTGCCGGGATCGACCTCACCTTCCGGCACTACGACACCCTTCAGCAGGCCTATGCCGCGCTGGCCGAGGGGCAGGGCGACATGCTGGCTGGGGTCGGCAAACTGCCGGCACTGGGGCCGCAGACGCTTTATTCTGATCGAGTGGCGCGGACGGCGGTCTATCTGTTCATGCGCGCTGACACGCCGGACGGGGTGCGGCCCGAGACGCTGAAGGGCGCGCGGATCGGCGTTGTGACGGGCACCGCCGGAAGCGAGCTGGGCGCGCTGTCGGGGGGCAACACGGTGATCGACTTTGCCGGGCCGCGTGCCGCGGTCGGCGCCCTGCTGACGCGCGATGTGGATGGCGTGGTGCTGCTGCACAAGGCGGCGCTTGACGTGCTGTCGAAGGCGGGGCTCGAGACGGCGGTGCGCATCGTTGGCGAGCCGCTGCGCACGGTCGATCATTTCGTGGCGCTGTCGCCCGGGCAGGCCGCGCTGATGCCGCGCATCAACCTGGCGATCAAGGCATTGCAGACGGATGGCACGCTGGACCGGTTGTTGATCGCCTGGAACATGGTGCGCGCGGCGCCACCGCCAGCGGTGCTGGAGGTCGGGGTCAGCGATTTCCCCCCCTATCAGGTGGTCAATGCGGATGGCACCTTTACCGGCTATGGAGTCGAGGCCCTGCGTGATCTGGCGCGACGCGCCGGTCTGAAGCTGCATTTCCACGCCGTCACCTCTCAGGAATGGGCCAAGGGGCCGAATTACGGCGGCTTCGACATGCTGCCGCCGCTTTCGGTCACGGCCGAGCGCCGCCAGGTGATGGATTTCACCATCCCGATCCAGCGTTCGCCCTATTCGATCTTTACCCGCGCCGGTCAGCCCGAGGGGATCACTGACATGGCCAGCCTGAAGGGGCACCCTGTCGGCGTGGTGGCGCGCAATGCGGCCCGGCCGGGGGCCGAGGCGGCGGGCCTCGATCTGAAGGTCTACGAAACCGTCGATGCCATGATCGACGGGCTGCTGGCCGGAGAGGTTGACGCGATGCTCTATGCCACGGTCACCATGCGCGAGACTCTGGCCGCGCGCGGTGACACCCCCCGGGTGGCGGAACTGCCCCAGCCCTATCTGGTCTTCGAACGTGCGATCGGCCTGCGTGCCGGCCTGGGCGAGGTCCGCGACCGGCTGAACGCGGTGATCCCGGCCTATCTCAGCTCGGAAGAATCCCAGGCCCTGCGCGAGCGGTGGTTTTCGCCGCCGCAGTTCTGGACGGCCGAACGGTTGCGGCTGTTGAAATGGGCCCTGGGCCTGCTGGCAATCCTGATCGTGCTGGCTTTCCTGGGCCAGAGCCTGCGGGCGCGGCGGCGGGCGGAACGGCTGGCACTGGCCCGCCGCGAGGTCGCCGACCGGCTGAGCGCCGTCCTTGATGCGGCCAGCAGCGCGATCTTCGGGATCCGGGGCGACGGGCTGGTGGGGTCGGTCAATGCCGGGGCGGTCCGCCTGCTGGGGCGCAGCCTGGTGCCGCCGTTCTCCTGGCCGGGGACGGCGCGGTTCCTCGATCTGTCGACGATGGAGCCGCTGGAGCCCCAGGCCGACCCGCTGCACCGCGCCATCGCGGGAGAGCCCCTGCGCGGCGAGGCGGCCATGCTGCAGCCCGATCCCGACGGCGAGGCCCGCTTTGTCAACGTGTCCAGCTCGGCCATCGCCGGGGCGTCGGGCGGCGAGATCGCCACCGTCATCGTCATGGATGACGTGACCGAACAGGAACGTGCGCGCCAGCGGGCGGAACGCTCCAGCCGGTTGGATGCGCTTGGCCAGCTGACCGGCGGGGTGGCGCATGATTTCAACAACATCCTGGCCACCATCGACTATGCCGCGCAGCTGGCGCAGGGCCATTGCGACGAGAAGGGGCAGAAATACCTCGGCACCGCGATCACCTCGGTGCAGCGGGGGGCGGCGCTGACGGCGCGGCTGCTGACCTTCGCCAAGCGGCAGTCGGGGCGGGCCCGCGTCCATCGGGTCGAAGAGGTGCTGGAGGAATTCCGCGGCCTGGCCAGCCCGGTCATCGAAGAAAACATCACGCTTGAGTTCGAGCTGGCCGAGCCCGACCTGCATGTCTATTGCGATCTTGCGCAGCTCGACAATGCGCTGCTGAACCTGGTGCTGAACAGCCGCGACGCGATCCTGGGGGCCGGTTCGGGGGGGCGGATCGCGGTCAGCGTGCGGGCGCTGCGTGATCCGATGGAACCCGGGCCCCATGATCCCGCCGCCCCGCAGGTCGAGTTCTCGGTCTCCGATGACGGTCCGGGCATGAGCGCCGAGGTCCGGGCCCGCGCCACCGACCCCTTCTTCACCACCAAGGGCGAGCGCAAGGGCACCGGTCTGGGGCTGGCGATGGTTTACGGCTTTGCCGAGCAGTCGGGCGGCTCGATGAGCCTCTATTCCATCCCCGGCCATGGCACGACAGTGCGGCTGCGGCTGCCGATGGGATCGGCCGAGGGGGCGGTGCCGCCGGCAGCCACAGCCGGGGCCGCGATCCCGGCCGCTCAGGGCGAGCGCATCCTGCTGGCCGAGGACGAGGCCGATTTGCTGGAACTGACCCGGGACACCCTGCAGGGGATGGGCTATGCGGTTGTCACCGCGCCCTCGGGCGATGCGGCGCTGGCGCTGATCGAGGCGGGTACGCCGATTGACCTTTTGCTGAGCGACGTTGTGATGCCGGGGCGGCTGGATGGCTTTGGGCTGGCGCGGGCTGCGCGCGGGCTGCGGCCGGGGCTGCCGGTGGTGATGATGTCGGGCTACACGGGTCCGGCGCAGCGCCCGGGGCAGGCGGGTTTCGGTCCGGTGCTGCAAAAGCCATGCTCGGCCGGAGAGCTGGCGGCGGCCCTGCGCAATGCGCTGGCGGGACGCCACGGGGGGGCAGGCTAGGGCGCGGCCCATGCCGCCCGGGCCAGGGGTGGCAGGTGGCTGTGGCGGGTCATGACCGTTCGGAGGGATCTGAGCGTGGGTTCACCTGGGGGCTTCGGATGCGCATTACCGAAAGCGGGCGGCACCTTTTGGTCATGCTCGGCCACGGGCTGCGATCAGCAAGGGGCGGGCGACCGGCCGGGTTCTGCAACGCGGTCGCAGAGCGCGCGATGCGACCCCAATTGCCAGGCCCTTTACCGGTCCGCCTGATCGCCTTCGGCGGACCGGCCGGGTATTGGCTGGGACCTCCCGGTTTTCCGGGCCCCGCTCTGTTCTCAGCGATGACACGGCCGGTCCGTCAGGCGGTCCCTGAATATCGAGAGGCTGACGGCGCGCCCCTTCGTGGCAGCAGGAAGATCGGGGCGAGGGGCTGGGCCCTGTGATCGGGGCGTCAGCAGGGCGTCTGGGCCGGGGAACTGATCTTCGGGGGGCGAAGGATCGTGTTGCCCACCCACCCGTGATCCGACCGCACCCGGGCGCTGGCACAAAAGGCTGGATCAAGAACCGGCCGGGCCCAGGCGTCCTATGGCGCGTCCTCTTCGTCGAAGGACAACCGTGGAAGCCCCTTACGGGGTTTGTAGCGGCGGCGGGGCGGTGCTGGCGCGGGCGGCAAGGCGCGGTGCCAGCAGGTGGCTTTCCACCGGGCGCCCCTGCAGCAGGTCCATCAGCGCATGGGCGGCGGCTGTGCCCAGTTCGCGCTGCGGCTGCTCGATCGTCGACAGCGGCACCGGCAGGTACAGCCCGATGTCCAGCCCGTCGTAGCCGATGACCGAGAGCGCCTCGGGGATGCGCACCCCGGCCTGCTGGACGGCGGCCATGAAGGCCACGGCGATCTCGTCCGAGCAGCAGAACATCGCAGTCGGCCGGTCGTCCGGCGGCAGTTGCAGCCAGCGCTGTCCGGCGGCAAAGCCCGCACGGTAGAGGAAGGTCGCGTCGAAGAACCAGTCTTCGCGCAGCGGCAGGCCGGCGGCGGTCATCTCGGTGCGCATGACAGCTTCGCGCAGCTGGCTGACCGGGTGGATGGCCTGGCCGCGGACATGGCCGATGCGCCGGTGGCCAAGGTCGATCAGATGGCGGATCGCGGCCCGGGCGCCTGCGGCATTGTCGATGCGCAGCACCGGCATATCCAGCCCGGGCGGCGTTTCGCAGGCAAAGACCGTGGGCAGGTCGCGGGCGGCAGGTTCGGCCAGCAGGCGCTCGACGATGGTGCCGTCCAGAACGATCACCCCGTCGACCCGTGACGGATCGACATAGCGCAGCACCCGTTCCGAGGACATGTTGTCGAGCCGCGCCAGCCGGTCGTTGATCAGCATCGCGTAATCGGCGGCCTCCAGCACGGCATCGAGGCCCTCCAGGATCCGCGGGTAATGCCCGCTGCTGAGGTCGGGCAGCAGCGCCAGGATGGTGCGCGTCTGCGTCAGCCGCAACGAGCGCGCCTGCATGTTGACCCGGTAGCCCGTGGCACGCACCGCCCCCTCGACCACTGCCCGTGTCCGCGCCGAGACCTTGTGCGGTTCCGACAGCGTCCGACTGACGGTCGCCGTCGAGACACCCGCGGCCGCCGCCACATCCGCCATCGTCACCGTTGCCTTCATCTGTTGTCCTTCCCGGTCTTGGCGGCGTGCTCGTATTTTGCGCGGCGCCTTTTCATTTTGGCGTCGAAATTTGACATGTGAAGAAGAATCTTCTTGCCGCATGTGGAAATGTAATCGATTGTAGTTTTCAAGGGCGGCCGGAAGGGTCCCCGGAGAAAAGAGCAATAAAGCCTCGGAAATTCAGCGTTTTAAGGGCGCCTTGATGGATGCCGTGCCGGGTAACTGGCAGGGGTGCTGATCTGCGCGCTTCACAGGGAAACTTCATGTTCAAAGCATTCAGAAATCCTGCTGCCGTGCGTGTCGCGGGGGCCGTCCTGCTGCCGATGCTGATGGCGGGCACCGCCATGGCCCAGCCCCGTGCCGAGGTGATCCACTGGTGGACCTCGGCGGGAGAGTCGAAGGCCGTGAAGGTCTTTGCCGATGCCTTTGATGCCGCCGGCGGCCAGTGGATCGACGCGGCGGTGGCCGGTGGCGACAATGCGCGCCTGGTCTCCTACAACCGGATCATGGGGGGCAAGCCGCCGACCGCGAACCAGTTCCAGGTCGGCCAGCAGATGAATGCCCTGGTCGAGCAGCACCTGCTGCGCGACATCACCCCCCAGATCGAGGCAGACCACCTGGCCGATGTCATCCCGCCGGTGCTGGGCAATGCGGTGAAGATGCAGGGCAAGTACTATGCGCTGCCGGTCTCGATGCAGATCGCCAATTTCACCTATTACAATCCCCAGGTCCTCGCGGCTGCGGGCGTCGACATCAAGACCCTGAAAAGCTGGGACGATCTGTTCGCCGCCTTCGACAAGATCAAGGCCGCGGGCTACATTCCCGTGGCGCTTGGCGTCGATCCGCGTCAGCTGCATGCGCTGTTCACCGGGATCCTTTTGTCGGTGGGCGGGCCTGACCTTTACAACCGGGTGCTCAGCCCGGACTACGCGGCTGCGATTGCCACGCCTGAATTCCACAAGGTCGCCGAGACCTTCCTGAAGATCCGCGACTACATCGACGACGGCGCCGAGAACCGCCAGTGGAACCAGGCGACCGCGATGATGGTGCAGGGCAAGGCGGCCTTCAATTTCATGGGCGACTGGGCCAAGGGAGAGATCCTGGCGGCCGGGCTGAAGCCCGGTATCGATATCGGCTGCTTCATGGGCGTCGGCTATCAAAGCTACCAGATCATCGGTGATGTCTTCGTCTTCCCGAAGGTCAAGGATCCCGATCAGGTCGAGGGCCAGGACCTGCTGATCAAGACCCTGCTGGATCCCAAGGTGCAGGTCGATTTCGCCCGGCTGAAAGGGTCTCTGCCGATCGCGCCGGGGGCGGATGTCAGCGGCCTGGACCAGTGCACGCAGAATGTCTACGGCACCGTCTTCGATCCGAAGAACCAGGTTTCGGGGCCGGACAAGCTGATCTCTCCGGATGCCAATGGCGCGCTGCGCGATGCCGTGACCTACATCTGGTCCGAGCCCGAGGCCACGGCCGACGACCTGGCCAGGCAACTGAACCAGGCCTTCGAGGATGCGATGTAAGGACGGGGCAGGGGGCCATGGCCCCCGCTTCCCCGGGATCTCGATCATGATGACCCCCTCCGTTTCCCGCCGAAAGGGCCATGTCGCGGCCCAGATCGCCCTGTTGCCTGCGATGTTGATCGTCGTGGCGGCCTATCTGGGCACCCTTGTCTGGACGCTGCGGCTTTCGTTCAGCTCGTCTCGCAGCTATCCGGTCTCGGACTGGGTGGGCCTTGAGCAATACGCCCGGCTGTTCCGCAACACCCGCTGGATGATCTCGGTCGACAATGTCGTGCTGTTCGGGATCTGCTTCGTGCTGGCCTGCCTGGTGCTGGGCTTTCTGCTGGCCGTGGTGCTGGACAGCAAGATCCGGGCCGAGGGGATGCTGCGCACCATCTACCTTTACCCCCATGCCATGAGCTTTATCGTCACCGGCCTGGTCTGGCAGTGGATGTTCAACCCCGACATGGGGATCCAGCATGCCATCCGCGCCATGGGCTGGACCGGCTTCACCCTGGACTGGCTGAACCACCGCGAAACCGCGATCTATGTGCTGGTGATTGCCGCCGTCTGGCAGGCGGTGGGGGTGATCACGGCGCTGATGCTGGCAGGGCTGCGCGGCATCGACCAGGATATCTGGAAAGCCGCCAAGGTCGACGGCGTCAAGACCTGGCGGGTCTACCTGTCGATCGTGCTGCCGATGCTGGGGGGCACCATCGGTTCCTGCGTGGTGCTGCTGGCGATCGGCGTGGTGAAATCCTACGATCTGGTGATCGCGCTGACCAATGGCGGCCCGGGCCTGTCGACCGAGGTGCCGGCCAAGTTCGCCATGGACTACCTGTTCACCCGGCAGAACCTGGGGCTGGCGACCGCCGCGACCATGGTGATGCTGATGACCGTCTTCGCCGTGCTGGTGCCCTGGGGCATCGCGCTGCGGCTGCGCAAGCGCGCCAAGTGAAAGGCCAAGCGATGACCGACACCTCTCTCTCCGGGTCCGTCCCGAAACGCGCCTGCGATCCGGCCGCCGCCGGGCCGCGCCCCGCACAGCTGAACATCGGGCGCATCGGGCTTTACGTCTTTGCCGCGCTGACCGCCGCCTGGTTCCTGCTGCCGCTGTGGGTGATGATCGTCACCTCGCTCAAGACCATGGACGAGATCCGCCTGGGCAACATCCTGTCCTGGCCCCAGGCCCCGACGCTGGAATTCTGGAAAGAGGCCTGGTCGCAGGCCTGCACCGGGGTCGAGTGCAAGGGGATCTCGGTCGGGTTCTGGAACTCGGTGATGATCCTGATCCCCTCGGTGGCGGGCTCGCTGGCGGTGGGGTCGGTCACGGGCTATGCCATGACCTTCTGGAAGCCGCGCGGGCGCGATGCGGTCTTTGCCGTGCTGATGCTGGGTGCCTTCATCCCCTACCAGGTCTTCATCTATCCGATGACGCGGGGGCTGGCGGCGATGGGCCTGTTCGGCTCGATCTGGGGGCTGGTGCTGGTGCATGTGGTCTTCGGCCTGCCGCTGATGACGCTGCTGTTCCGCAACTTCTACGCCACCCTGCCCATCGACCTGTTCAAGGCCGCCCGTGTCGATGGCGCGCGCTTCTGGGCGATCTTCGTGCATGTGATCCTGCCGATGTCGGGGCCCATCACCGTCGTCGCCGGTATCCTTCAGGTCACCGGCGTCTGGAACGACTACCTGCTGGGCCTGATCTTCGGCGGCACGGACTGGAGCCCGATGACCGTGCAGCTGAACAACATCGTCAACACCGTGATGGGCGAGCGGCGCTACAACGTCGACATGGCCGCCACCATCCTGACCGCCCTCGTTCCCCTTGCCCTCTATCTGTTCTCCGGCCGCCTCTTCGTGCGGGGCATTGCCGCCGGTGCCGTGAAAGGATGACCGCATGAGCCCCCAATCCGACCGTTCCTCTGTCTCGATCCGGGATCTTGGTGTGCGCTACGGCAGCCACGCCGTGCTGGAAAGCCTGCAGATGGAGATCGCCTCGGGCGAATTCATCGTCCTGCTGGGGCCTTCGGGCTGCGGCAAGTCCACCCTTCTGAACGCCATTGCCGGGCTTGGGGACGTCTCAGAAGGGCAGATCTGGATCTCGGGGCGCAACGTGACCTGGGCGGAACCGGTCGAGCGCGGCATCGGCATGGTCTTCCAGAGCTATGCGCTCTATCCCCGGATGAGCGTGGAAAAGAACATGTCCTTCGGGCTGCGCATGGCCGGAACGCCCAAGGCCGAGATCGCCCGCCGTGTCGGCCGCGCCGCCAAGATCCTGCAGCTGGAGGCGCTGCTGAAACGCCGACCCGCCGAGCTGTCGGGCGGGCAGCGCCAGCGCGTCGCCATCGGCCGGGCCATGGTGCGCGACGCCGAGGTGTTCCTCTTCGACGAGCCGCTCTCGAACCTTGATGCCAAGCTGCGCGCCGAACTGCGGGTCGAGATCAAGGCCCTGCATCAGGAGCTGGGCAACACGATGATCTACGTCACCCATGATCAGGTCGAGGCGCTGACCCTGGCGGACCGCATCGCCATCATGAACGGCGGCAAGGTGCAGCAGTTCGCCACCCCGTCCGAGATCTACCACCGCCCGGTCAACCTGTTCGTGGCGGGCTTCATCGGCGCGCCGGGGATGAACCTGCTGAAAGGCGAGATCCTGCAGGGCGATACCGGCCCCGTCTTCGTCCCCGAGGGCGGCGCGCCGCTGCCGCTTGCGGGCTATCCGGGCCGCACCCCCACCGGTCCCGCCACCTTCGGCATCCGCCCCGAGCACCTGCTGACCGAAGGCGAGGGCGTCCCCCTGACCCTCGACATCCAGATGACCGAACCCATGGGTTCCGAGACGATCCTGCACTGCCAGCTGAACGGCACCCGCATCGTCCTGCGCATCCCCGGCGACGAGGCCCCCGGCGCAGGCGAGACCCTGACCGTGCGTTTCCAGCCCGCCCGCGTGCATCTTTTCGATGCCGACGGCCAGCGTCTGTGAGGGCCTCATGATCACGATCCCCCATGCCTTC
The DNA here is from genome assembly GCF_057380705.1 of Pseudooceanicola sp. NS-SX9. Lineage (NCBI taxonomy): Bacteria > Pseudomonadati > Pseudomonadota > Alphaproteobacteria > Rhodobacterales > Paracoccaceae > Pseudooceanicola > Pseudooceanicola sp. NS-SX9. The sequence continues at coordinate 34,139 of NZ_JBXXRN010000004.1, forward strand.
CAGCTGTTCTCGGCCCGCGAAGGGGGCCCGCTCGAAGATCAGCTGGCCCGCATCGAGGCCCTTGGCTTCACCCATATCGAACCCTACCGCAGCTGCTACGAGGACCCCGCCGCGACCCGCGCGCTGATGGACCGTCACGGGCTGAAGGCCGAGACCGGGCATTTCGCCCTCGATGCGCTGGAAGCCGATTTCGACGCCATGTGCGCGGCGGCCGACACGCTGGGCATCCGCACGATCATCGCCCCCTCGCTGCCGATGCAGGACTGGATCAAGCCGCTGGAGGGCTGGAAGGCCCATGGGGCGCGCCTCGAGGCGCTGCGGCGCAGGCTGGCGGATGCGGGTTTCGGCTTTGCCTGGCACAACCACCATTTTGAATTCGTCCTGCTGGAAGACGGCCGCCACGCGATCGAGCATGTGCTGGGCGATCACGTTCAGTGGCAGGCCGACATTGCCTGGATCGTGCGTGCCGGTCAGGATCCGCTGCACTGGCTGAAATATTTCGAGGGCCGCGTCACGGCCTTCCATTTCAAGGACCTGGCGCCGCGCGGCGAGAAGGCCGATGAAATGGGCTGGGCCGATCCCGGCACCGGTATCCTGCCCTGGGAAACGCTGTGGCCGGCTGCGGCGGCGGCGGGGGCGACGATGGCCGTGGCCGAGCACGACAACCCCAGCGACTATGTCCGCTTTGGCGCCCGGGCGATGGCCCATGCCCGGTCCCTGGCGGGGGCGGCATGATGCGCGTCGGGCTGATCGGCTGCGGGGTGATCTCGGACATCTATCTGCGCAATGCGGCGCTCTTTCCCCATTTCGACATCGTGGCGGTGGCGGATCTGTCGTCTGCGGCCGCGCAGGCCCGCGCCGCCGCCTACGGGCTAGAGGCCCTGACACCCGAGGCCCTGCTGGCGCGGCCCGACATCGACTGCGTGCTGAACCTGACCGTGCCCGCCGCCCATGCCGAGGTTGCGCTTGCCGCCATCGCGGCGGACAAGCATGTCTATCTGGAAAAACCGCTCGCCACGAGCCGGGAAGATGCCCGCGCGATTCTGCAGGCAGCACAGGCGCGGGGCCTGACCATCGGCTGTGCGCCCGACACGGTGCTGGGCCCCGGAGTCCAGACCGCCCGCCGGATGATCGCCCAGGGCGACATCGGGCAGGTGCTGATGGGGACCTCGGCGATGATGAACCCCGGCATGCAGGCGCGCCATCCCAGCCCGGATTTCTTCTTCAAGCCCGGCGGCGGGCCGGTCCTCGACATGGGACCCTATTACATCGCCATGATGACCCATCTGCTGGGGCCGGTGGCGCAGGTGCAGGCCCGGGGCATGATCGGCCTGCCCGAGCGCATCATCGGCTCGGGTCCGCGCGCGGGCGAACGTATCAAGGTGGAAACCTTCACCACCGTGCAGGGCGTGCTGGGCTTTGCCAGTGGGGCGCAGATCAGCTTTTCCTACAGCTGGGACGCGCTCCGGCATTCGCTGCCGCCGCTGGAACTGCACGGCACTAGGGCCTCGCTGCGGCTGCCGGATCCGAATTTCTTCGGCGGCACGCTGATGATCGCCCAGGCGGGGCAGGACTGGCAGGGGATCGACACGTCGGACCAGCCCTGGGCGGCGCCGAACTTTCCCTGGCCGGGGATGCCCGGGGCGCCTGCGGGCATGGGCATGGTGCTGGCCAATTACCGCGGCCTGGGGCTGGACGACATGGCGCGCGCCATCGCCGAGGGCCGCGCGCCGCGGGCCAGCGGCGCGCTTGGCCTGCATCTGCTGGACGTGCTGATGACCATCCTCGACTCGGCCCTGGAACAGCGAACCCTCTCTGTCGCTACCGGGGCCGGGCTTTCCGCACTGCCCTCCTGACCTGACAGGATCCGGCAGACGGAAACCCAAGGGGCGCTGCCGGGGCGGGCAGCGCCCCTTTCACATCGCGGTATAGCTGCGGCGCAGCTGTGCCAAGAAGATCCCCAGGCTGGCCCGGTCGACCGCGCGCCTTGGCCAGACCACGCAGACCTCGCGGTCCCAGCCGGGATGTTGCAACGGGATCGTCGCCAGTGTCGCGGGCACCGGGGCGGCACAAAAGCCAAGCGCGGTTGTCCCCGGCAGGGCGCCTTCCAGGAAGGTCCAGGAGGTGGTTTCGATCCGGGCCAGCGGCGGCGGCTCGCCTGCGGTGCGAAACAGCATGTCCAAGGCGGCACGATCAGGTTCGCTGGGGGGCGGCAGGATCCAGTCATAGGGCCCGAGTGCCGAAAGCGGCAGGGCGCCGCGACCGGCCAGCGGGTGCCCCGGGCAGGCCGCGATCTGCATCGGATGGCGGGCCAGTGTCCGGCAGTTCAGCCCCTCCAGCGCTGCTTCGGGCGGCCGCACCAGCACTGCGAGGTCCAGCGATCCGGCCCGCAGCGCCTCCAGCAGCGCGCCGTTCAGCTCTTCGCGCAGTTGCAGCGTGATGCCGGGACGCAGCGCGCGGAACTGCCGGACGGCTTCGGGCAGGGCCTGGCGCAGCTCGGATGTCAGGGCGCCGATCGCCAGGCTGCCGGTGCGGGCGCCGCGCATCTCGTCCAGCTCGGCGCGGGCCTCGGCGCCCAGCGACAGCATCGGCCGGGCATAGTCGCGAAAGCGCCGGCCGTATTCGGTCAGCGTGACGCCGGTGGCGCCGCGTTCGAACAGGGGCGCGCCCAGGTCATCCTCCAGCGCGCGGATGCTGCGCGACAGGGCCGGCTGGCTGAGGTTCAGCGCCCGTGCCGCAGCGCCAAAACTGGCAAAGCGCGCGACGGTCTCGAAATGGCGGATCTGTCTCAGCTCCATCTGGGTCTCCTGCTGCGCGCCCAGCATGGCGTGACGGCAAGAGTAATGCAAATGATCACTATCCCCATGCAAAACATGCATGCCCAATCGCCTTCATGCGGGAAAAAGGGCAGGTCATAACAAGATTTTCCCGGAGTTCCCATGCAGACCGTCTTCGACCGTTTCGAACAGACCGCGCAGCGACGAGGCCAGGCCCCCTTCCTGCACATCCCCGACGAAGCCGCGGCCGTCTACGGCATTGCCGCGGGCGAGACCTCTTATGCGGCGCTGCTGCAGGACGTGCGCCAGCGTGCCGCCGCGCTGTCGGCGGCAGGTTACGTGGCCGGGCAGCGCGTCGGTCTGTTGCTGGAAAACCGTCCCGCCTTCCTGGCCTGCTGGCTGGCGCTCAACAGCCTTGGCCTGTCGATCGTGCCGATCAACCCGGATCTGCGCCAGGCCGAACTGTCCTACCTGGCCCAGGACAGCGGCATGGTCCTGATCATCGCTGTGGCCGCCCGTATCCCGGATCTGGCCCGGGCGACGGGCCTGCCGGTGATCACCGCCGAGGCCCCGCTGCCTGCCGCCCCCGCCGCACAGCCGGTGCAGGCGCCGGACCGCGACCGGGAATGCGCGCTGATGTACACCTCGGGGACGACCGGCCAGCCCAAGGGCTGCATCCTGTCGAACCGCTACTTTACCTTTGCCGGTGAATGGTACGCGGGCCTGGGCGGCCATGTCAGCCTGCGCCGTGATGTCGAGCGTATGCTGACGCCGCTGCCGCTGTTCCACATGAATGCCCTGGCGTGTTCGGTCATGGCGATGATCGAGACAGGCGGCTGTCTGGTGCTGACCGACCGCTTCCACCCGCGCAGCTGGTGGCAGCTGGTGCGCGACAGCGGCGCGACGGTGGTGCATTACTTGGGCGTGATGCCCTCGATCCTGATGGCCGCCCCGGCGTCGCCGCAGGACCGCGACCACAAGCTGCGCTTCGGCTTCGGCGCGGGCGTCGACACCCGGCTGCATGCCCCCTTCGAGGACCGCTTCGGCTTTCCCCTGATCGAGGCCTGGGCAATGACCGAAAGTGGCGTGGCAGGCTGCGTTATCGCCAATGAAGAGCCCCGCCATGTGGGCACCGCCTGCTTTGGTCGTCCCGCCGCCGGTGTGGCGCTGCGGATCGTCGATGATGCGGGTCGCGACTGCCCCGCCGATGTGCCGGGCGAAATGCTGGTGCGCGGTGCCGGGCCCGATCCGTTCGAAGGCTTCTTCTCGGGCTATCTGAACAAGCCCGAGGCGACGGCCGAGGCGCTGCAGGACGGCTGGCTGCACACTGGCGACATCGTGCGCCGCGACGCGGGCGGCAACCTGCGCTTCGTCGACCGCAAGAAGAACGTCATCCGCCGCTCGGGAGAGAACATCTCGGCCGTCGAGGTCGAGACCATCCTGAACCGTCACCCCGCCATTGCCGCAAGCGCCGTGGCCGCCCTGCCGGACGAGATCCGCGGCGAGGAGGTTTGTGCGCTGGTGGTGCTGCATGACGCTGTGGAGCCGGCCGAGATCGCCGCCTGGGCGCTGCAGCAGATGGCCTATTACAAGGTCCCGGGCTGGCTGGCCGTGACCGAGGCCCTGCCGGTTTCGGCCACCCAGAAGATCCTGCGCGGCGCGTTGAAGGCCGAGGTTGCCGCGCGTGCCGAGGCGGGCGGCTTCACCGATCTGCGGCGGCTGAAGAAGCGGCAGCTGGTCTGAGGTCTCAGCCCTTGTGGCGGATCTCCAGCATCACGGCGATGGCGCGGGCCACGTCGGTTTCCGACAGGTCCGCGAACAGTTCGTCGATCCAGCCCAGATGGGTGGCGCTCATCTCGTCCATGACCTCGCGGCCATGGGCGGTGATCTTGACCAGGCTGGCACGGCGGTCGTTTTCCACCGGGTGGCGTTCGCACAGGCCTTCCTTGACCAGCCGATCGACGATGCCGGTGACATTGCCGTTCGACACCATCAGCTGCTGCGACAGCACCGACATCTTCATACCATCGGGAAAGCGGTGCAGCATCGCCAGCACGTCGAAGCGCGGCAGCGTCGTGTCGTAGCGGGTGCGCAGGCGCTCGCGCAGCTCGGTCTCGACGTAGCGGACCGATTTCAGCATCTGCAGCCACAGCCGCAGTCGCTGGCGTGCCAGGTCCGGATCCTCGATCACCCTGTCGTCTTCCCCGCTTGCTGCTGCCAGATCCATCCGCGCCCTCTGCCGAAACACCTCTTTGTCATTCATGTATAAAGAATGTTCCCGCCAGAGGGAACCTGCCGAAACGACGCTGCGGGGTCAGAAACGGACGGGCGAAACGATAAACGGGCCCCGAATGGTCGAGGCCCGAAATATCCTGTGTGAAAGGATCGGCTCAGATCCGCTGCGCCGTCAGGAAGCCCGATCCCGCCCCCGTGCCCGCGCCCGGCCAGCAGGCGGCGCCGATCAGGTGCAGCCCCTTCACCGGGGTGCGCCCGCCGGCATAGCCGGGCACCGGGCGGAAGGCGAAGTTCTGGTTCAGGTGATGCGAGCCGCAGATCTGGTCGCCGCCCACCAGGTTGGGGTTTCCGGCCTCAAGATCCAGCGGCGAGACGACGGTGCGCGCCAGGATCAGGTCGCGGAAGCCGGGCGCCTGTTCCTCGATCAGGTCGAGGGCACGCTCGGCATAGGCCTCCTTGATCTCGGCCCAGTCGGTGCCGGTGATCTGGCCTGCGGCATCGCCGCGGACCTCGGCCGGGACCATGCGGACCTGCACCCACAGGGTATGCTTGCCCGCGGGCGCGCGCGAGGGGTCGAAGACGGTGGGCTGGCCCACCACCAGCGCGGGACGCGCCGGCAGCAGCCCGGCCTTGGCCTGGGCATAGACCAGCGCGGTGTCATCCATGCTGCGCCCGACATGGACATAGGCGAATTTCTTCAGCGCCTCGGCCTGCCAGGGCACCTGCGCATCCAGCGCCAGGTGGATCATCATCGTGCCGGGCGCATGGGCGAATTTCGCCAGCCCCCGGTCATAGCGCGCGCTGCCGGTGCCGCCGGTCAGCCGTGCCAGGTGCTTGGGCGCCAGGTTTGCCAGAACGTGGCCTGCCGCGATCTCTTCGCCATTGACGACCACGCCGGTGACGCGCCCATGGCTGGAGCGGATCGCCGTCACCTCGGCATTGCAGCGCACCTCGCTGCCGTGGTCGAGGATCGTGGCCACCAGCGCCTTCGTCACCGTGTCGGCGCCGCCCTTGCCGATCACCATGCCCATGGTCTGCGCCGCCATCCCCTCGAGGTAGGGAAAGATGGCGCCGCCGGCGATGTCGGGGGCAAAGTCCAGATGCATCCCCCAGGTCGACAGCGCGGTGCGCAGGCGGGGATCCTCGAAGGTCTGATCAAGCCAGGCGCGGGGCGAGGTCATCAGGAACTTGCCCAGATCCAGCGATCCCTTGCAGCCCAGCAGCCGCCAGGCCTTCCATGCCAGGCACGACAGCGCCCGCGGCGCGATGGGCGCGGACAAAAGCCCCCCCAGGATCGCGGCGCGTTTCGGGAAAGCCTGTGCCATCTCGCGCCAGGTGGTCTTGTCGGCGCGGCTGGCGAAGGTGGCAAGCGTCTCGTCCAGGGTGGTGGTGACGCCCAGATGGTCGCCCGGTTCCAGCGCCTGGGCGAAGGGGCGGTCGACGGGGACGAATTCCAGCCCGTTGCGCGCCATCACCGCGCCGTGGCGCTTCAGGAAGGCCGAGCCCGCGAACATCGACAGGTTCATCGCCGCCACGTCATGGCGGAAGCCCGGCAGGGTCAGCTCCTCGGTGCGGACCGCGCCACCGGGGGTCGGGCCCCGCTCCAGCACCAGCACATGCTTGCCATTGGCGGCCAGATCCGCCGCGGCAACCAGCCCGTTGATACCCGATCCGATGACGACGATCCGTTCACTCATGCCGCAGTGGCCTCCGGTTTGGCAAAGGAGGCAATGGTCGCCAGCGCGCCATCCAGATCCTTGCCCTTCTCATCCTTCAGTGCCGCCTGGCGCAGACGGCGCATCCAGTCGGCGCCGTCTTGTCGGCCTTCCAGCATCGAAAGACCAGACATGACGCGGGAAAATTTGGACAATCCCCGGGCATGGGTGTCGGAATAGCCCTTGATGAGGCGATAATTCGCCAGAACTTCCGCAGCAAGTGCGCGGTCGGTCGCCGCCACACGGGTCGCGGTCGCGAACCAGGCATCGACCTGGGCCATCTCTTCCTGGTGGCGCAGCAGGCGGCGGCGATAGGGCCGCAGCGCCGAGACCAGCCACAGCAGGCCAAAGCCGCGGATGCTGTCGGTGCGGATCCGGCGGCCCTTGTCAAAGCGTTTCGCATAGAAGGCCGCGAACCCGTCCGAGCGGCGCAGCGCCCGGCCCAGGGCGGTGGGCAGGGTGGTGGCGAATTCCTCGAACCGGGGGTGGAAATATTCCGTCAGCATCAGCACCTGGTCATCCCGGACTGAAACCTCGTCGCGGACGCGGGCGATGCGGCTGGCGCGGGTCTTCAGATCGGCGACCCGCAGGATGTCATCGTAGCACAGCGCCCGGGCGCAGTATTTCGCGGCGGCGATGGTCATCTCGTAGGGGGCGGCATCAAGGGCGCGGATCTTCTCGACCATCTCCAGGTACTGGGCGCCGTATTTCACGTCCTGGTAATCGACGACCTTCTTCAGGCCAAGCGCGGCCATCTCCTGCACCTCGGGGGGCAGGGCGGTAAGGCGGGCCTCGATCTGGCCCCACTGGGTCTTCAGCGCCTCGGGGATGGCCAGGACCGGCACGGGTTTCGGCGCCTCGGCTTCGGCCTCGGGCGCGGGGGCGCGGCCGGTGGCGATGTCATAGGCACGCGCGAAGCTGCGCAGGGATGCCTCGACGCCGCGGCCCGACTTGCGGATCACCTCTTCGTAGCTTTCACGCGGGAAGGGCAGCGCCCCCGAGCCCGCAAGCCCCCCCAGCAACGAGGACGAGATGACCGAGCCCGCTTCCTTCGCGACCGTCTCCATGTCGAAGGCCACGACATGGTCGGCGGCGATGCCCATGGCCTCGATCACGGTCTTCGCATCGGCGCGGCCGTCGCCCGGGACCACCTTTTCCGACACCGCCGGGATCCGGTGGGTCGAGGCGACCAGCGTCGTGCGCCCCGGCGTGACAAAGCCGCGGATCACGGCGCGGCCGGCCTCCATCAGCTCGGCCGCCAGCATGATATCGACATCGCCCTGGCTGGGCGACAGCGCAAAGACCGGCTGACGGCCGGTGTCGCGGCACATCTCGACGTAATAGACGGTGGCGCCGGTGCGCTGCGCCACCCCCGCGACCGAGGTCGATTGCGCCAGATAGCCGTTTGCCTCGGCCACGCCGACGATCCAGTCGGTCAGCACGCCGCCGCCCTGGCCGCCGACAGCCAGCGCCGCCAGGGTGATGATCTTTTCGCCATCGGGACCAGGAGAGCGGCGGGCGATGATCGGGGTGTCATGGATGCTCATGAAAGGCTCCTCAGGCGAAGGCGATGCGCTTGGCGTCGCGGCGGCTTTGCAGCCAGGAGATCAGGCGGCCGGCGCGGTCGCGGCGTTTCAGATCGGCGGGCGTCGGGTTCGAGATCACCTCGGCCTGGTAGAAGCTGGGGCACAGCACGGCCGCATCCGCGACCTCGCCGCAGTTGCCGCAGCCGACGCAGGTCTGGTCGATGGCGGCGACCGGATCGTCGCGCAGCGGATCGCCGGTGTCTTTCACAGACAGCGACGGGCAGCCCGACAGCCGCATGCAGGCGTGATCGCCGGTGCAGATGTCTTCGTCCACGCCGAAGCGGGGCTTGATGACGCGCTGGCCCTCCTTGATCGCCTTGGCGATCTCGGGCTTGATGCGGCGCTGCTTGTTCAGCATGCATTCCGAGGAGGCGACGATGACCTTGGGGCCTTCCTCGGGGGTGGTCAGGGCCTCTTTCAGCGTGTCGCGGACCTTGGTCACGTCATAGGTGCGGTCGATCTGACGGATCCACTTGACCCCGATCCCCTTGCAGGCATCGACGATGGAATTCTGCGTCTGCTTGGTCTTGTTGCTGGCCCGCGACGACAGGATGTCCTGCCCGCCGGTCGCCGCCGAATAGTAGTTGTCGACGATGATGATGACGTTGTCGTTCTTGTTGAAGACCGCGTTGCCGATCGAGGACGACAGCCCGTTGTGCCAGAACCCGCCATCCCCGACAAAGCTGATCGAGCGGCGGCCGTTCTTCTTGTCCTCGTTGTGGAAGGCGGCGGCGGATGCCGGACCCAGCCCATAGCCCATGGTCGTCGCGCCCAGATCGAAGGGCGGCATGATCGAAAACAGGTGGCAGCCGATGTCCGAGGCGATGTGGTGTTCGCCCAGTTCCTGTTCCACCAGCTTGGTCGCGGCGAAGATCGGGCGTTCCGGGCAGCCGGTGCAGAAGCCCGGCGGACGGCCCGGCACGGTCTTCGACAGGTCGGGAATGGCCAGCGGTTCCTCGTTCACCGCCACCTTGGCGACGGGCAGCAGCCCCGGGGCGTGGGCCTCGAAATAGGCGCCCAGGCCATCGACCATGACCTGGCCGGAATATTCACCGAAGGCGGGCAGCATGCCCTTGCCCTCCAGCTTGACCCGGCTGCCTGCCTTGTAGAGCATATGGGCAATGCCCTGCTCCATGTAGTTGGGCTGGCCTTCCTCGATCAGCAGGACGCTGTCCTTGCCCTCGCAGAATTCAAGGATCTGGCTTTCGACCATCGGATAGACGCAGTTCAGCACCAGCATGTCGATCTGGGTCTCGCCGTAGATATCGGCCAGCCCCAGCCGGTTCAGCGCCCGGATGACGGTGTTGTACATGCCGCCCTGCAGGATCAGCCCGACCTTGCCGCCGGGATTGCCGAAGCGTTCGTTGATCTGGCGGTCCAGCAGGAATTTCTCGGCGGCGGGCCAGCGCTTGGTGATCTTCTCGTCTTCGTGCAGATAGGTCGCCGGCGGCAGCACGATGCGGTTCAGGTCGCGTTTCGGGTTTTCCAGCGCCTGCGACACGGTCAGGGCAGGGGCCTTGTTGTCGGATGCGGTGAAATGGCCGTGGACGTGGCAGGACTTGATGCGCATCTGCATCATCACGGGGGTGTTCGACACTTCGGACAGCTCGAACGCATCGCCCACGGTCTTGACGATGGACGGCAGGTTCGGCCGCGGATCCATCAGCCAGACCTGGCTTTTCATCGCGAAGGCATGGGTGCGCTCCTGCATGATCGAGGAACCTTCGCCGTAATCCTCGCCCACGATGATCAGCGCGCCGCCCGTGACGCCGCCGGACGCAAGGTTCGCCAGCGCGTCCGAGGCCACGTTGGTGCCCACGGTCGACTTGTAGGTCACCGCGCCCCGGATCGGATAGTGGACGCTGGCGGCCAGCATGGCGGTGGCGGTGGCCTCGGATGCCGAGGCCTCGAAATGCACGCCCAGCTCGCCCAGGATCTCCTGCGCATCGGCCAGCACGTCCATCAGGTGAGAGATGGGCGAGCCCTGATAGCCCCCCACATAGCCCACGCCGTTTTCCAGAAGGGCCTTGGTGACGGCCAGGATGCCCTCGCCCGAGAATGTCTCTCCGGCCCCCATCTTCAGTTTCTTGACTTCCTTGGCAAACGAACGTTCGGCCATCGGTGGTCTCCCTCAGTAATCGTGGTGGCGGATGTCGTGCAGGACGCGGGTCAGAAGCCCGTTCAGCATCTGCCGTTCCGCGCCCGAAAGCGTGGCCAGCATGGTGTCCTGCATCGTCTCCATCGAGGGCCAGGCGCGTTCATGCGCGGCGCGGCCGGCCTCGGTCAGGTGAATGGTGCGGATGCGGTTGTCGGTCTCGCCCGCCTCGCGGCGGATAAGGCCCGCGGCCTCCATCCCGTCGAGGGTGCGCGACAGGGTGGATTGCTTGATGACGGTCAGCACCGACAGCTGGTTGATGGTGCAGGGGCCGCCCTCGATCAGAACGGCCAGGGCGCGCATCTGCGCGACGCTGATGCCCACGGCCTTCAGTGCCGTTTCGACCCCCTTGTTGTAGCGCGCCATGATGCGGTTCATCAGGTAGGGGGTGAAGACCTCAAGCTCGTCTGCAGTGTCGGTCATGACAGGATCTCGGTCGCGGCAAGGTAGCCCGAGCCCCCCGACAGCCCCGGCCCCGGATGGGTCGAGGCGCCGATATGCCAGAGCCCGGGAAGGCCGGTGTCGTGACGCTTGCTGTCGGGGAAGGGGCGCCAGGCAAAGAACTGCTCGATCGAGCAGACCCCGCCATAGGGATCGCCGCCCACCAGGTTGCAGTTCATCCCGGCCAGATCCGCCGGAGAGATCGCCTGGCGCCGCGTGACCGAGGCATCGAAATCCTCGATATGGCGCGACAGGATCGCCTGGATGCGGTCGGCATAGGCTTCGCGGACCGCATCGGTCCAGCCATCCGACGTGTCGATCAGGCCCGCAGCATCGCCCTTCAGGTGGCGGGGCGCCTCGGGCAGTTGCAGCCACAGCAGGCCCGCGCCTTCCGGCGCGCGCGAGGGATCGGCCGCCAGCGGCTGGCCGACGCAGATCGTGGGGACCTCGGGCAGCAGGCCGCGCTCGGCCTCGTTTCCGGCCTTCGACACCGCATCAAGGCCCGGCGTCAGATGCAGCAGCTGGACCTTCTCCAGCCCCGGGGTCTTCCAGCGAACGGGCCGGTCCAGCACGAAATGCAGCTGGAAATTGCCCTTGCCATATCGGTATTTGCGCAGGTTTTCCGCCTGCTTCGGCTGCGGCGCGAGGGTGCCGTAGAGCTGATGCGGCGTGACCGAGGCCAGAACGCCCCCGGCCGTGACCTGCCGGCCATCGGCCAGCCGCAGGCCGCTGGCGCGACCCTTCGCGATGGTGATCTCGGCCACTTCGGCGTTGCAATGCACCGCGCCGCCGTGCTCTTCGATGATGGCGGTCAGTCCGCGCACCATCTGCGCCGCGCCGCCCTTGACGATGGGGGCACCGGCGGCCTCCAGCGCAAAGCCGATGACCTGACCCATCTGACCCGAGAACGCGGCCTCGGGGCCCAGCCCCGCGTGCAGGCACCAGGGCGCCCAGAGGGCCCGGGACAGTTCCGACTGGAACGAGGTCTCAAGCCAGCCGCGCATGGATTGCAAGGCGCCGCCCATGGTGGCCGTTAATCCGTGGGGGCCGCGCTTCCAGGCCTCTTTCGCCATCAGTTTCAGTGTCTTGCGGGACCATGGATCGCCGCCCATCAGGCCAAAGATCAGGCCCGCATCGGCGCCGAAGGCGTCCAGATCGGCGGCCAGTTGCGCGCCATCGCCGGGATGGGCCGCGTCAAACGCCGCGACATTGGCGGCGCGGTCCATGCGATAGACCATCGCCCGCCCGTCCGGCAGCAGCACGCCCGTGGGCGTGTCGGTGGCGCAGAATTCCACCCCGTGACGCGCCAGATCGGCGCCAAGCGCGCCATGGGCGGCGCCCGTCACCCACAGCACGAAGGTCGTGGCCAGGGGGTCATGCAGGGTGCCGGGGGCAATTTCGGCGGTCTTCATGCAGCCGCCCGCGCTCGCCTCGCGTTCATAAAGGGCCACCCGCTTGCCGGCCCGGGCCAGCAGGGCCCCGGCCACAAGGGCGTTGATACCCGATCCGATGATCGCAAAGTCGAGCGCAGGAGACGTCATGTCGATCTTCCTTCTTGCCGGCCTTACGCCGCCGGAACCAGCGCCAGCGCGCGGATGGGCGAACCGGTGCCCTTCTGGATCTTCAGCGGTGCGGTGATGAAGACGGCGCCCTTCGGCGGCAGCTTGCTGAGGTTGGTCAGCGAGGCCAGCCCGTAACGGTTGTGCTTGTGCAGCAGGTTATGGGCGGGGAAGGGGATTTCGAAGCCGCCGGCGCAGCCCGCATCGGTGCCCACACACTGGCTGCCCCAGCCAAGCGCCTTTTTCTCTTCCATCAGATAGATGATGGCCTCGGCGGTCGGGCCGGGGGTGTGGGGGCCGTCTTCCTTGGCGTTCAGGAACTTGTCGGCATCCTCGGCATACTGGTCCCAGTCGGTGCGGAACAGCACCCATTCGCCTTCCTTGATCTCGCCATGCTCGGCCTCCCAGGCCTTGATGTGCTCGACCGTCAGCAGGAAATCGGCGTTCTCGGCGGCTTCCTTCGAGAAATCCAGCACGTTGGCGGGGGCGACGAAGTTTTGCGGCGCGATCGTGTCGGTCGAGCCATCGGGATAGTCGCGGCCGGTGATCCAGTGGTGCGGCGCGTCGAAATGGGTGCCGGAATGCTCGCCCAGCTTCAGCCAGTTCCAGGCCCACCAGGGACCGCGGTCACCATATTCCGAGATCTTGTGGATCTCGATCTGGGGGGTGTCGTCGGCGATCTCGGGCGGCAGTTTCAGCAGCGGCGTGTCCGGGCCCAGCGTGGCGGCGCAGTCGATCACCTGGATCGATCCGTCCAGCAGGCTGGTGGCCAGCAGTGCCAGCGTATCAGAGGAAGTCATGGCAGTCCCTTTCGTGCTGTCAGCGTTCGGTAGCTGATTTATATGCAAATGCATGTACTGCAGTTTCTTCAAGCTCAAAGTTTTAGATTGATAGCTTTTTGGAGATCTGGCGCAATTTCGGTCGCCACGATGGGCGGATGCCTTCGAAATGGGCGATCAGAAAATGTATTTGACGAAAATATCCCTTTTCTGCGGTGCAGAGAGCCGGTTTCCGATGCGGCACGGCTTGCGGATTCGGCGGGTCAGGGCGACTCATCCAGGCTAATCTGACGCCGATAGACATTAGACCTTGCGTGAATGTATTTTATGCTTGAAGTATATGGCAGCGCGCTGATGCCTTTCCGGCGCTCCCCCTTTTCCCGGAGTTTCCCATGACCCATCCCCTGCACGGCCCCGCCCGGTTCAAGATCGGGGTCTTCTCGATGAATGCGGATGGCGGCCTGACGCTGACGCGGGTGCCGGAACGCTGGCAGGCGGACTGGCCGTCGGTGGCGAAGGCCGCGCGGATCGCCGATCAGGCGGGGCTGGATTTCATCCTGCCGATCGCCCGCTGGAAGGGGTTCGGCGGCGAGACGAATTCCCGTGCGCTGTCCTATGAAACCCTGACCTGGGCGGCGGCGCTGGCGGGCATCACGGAACGGATCGCGCTGTTCTCGACCGTGCATGTGCCGATGGTGCACCCGGTCTTTGCCGCGAAGGCGCTGGCGACCATCGACCAGGCTTCGGGCGGGCGCGCGGGGCTGAACATCGTGGCGGGCTGGAACCCCGACGAATTCGCCATGTTCGGCTATGAAAAGGTCGATGCGCCCTATGATCACGCCGCCGAATGGGTGACCATCCTGGACCGTCTTTACCAATCCGACGGGCCCTTCGATTTCGATGGCACCTATTTCCAGCTGAAAGGTGCCGAGACCCTGCCGAAGACCCAGCAATCGCCCCGTCCGGTGGTGCTGAACGCGGCCTTCTCGGCCCCCGGGCGCGATTTCGCGGCGGCCCATGCCGATTTCCTGTTCACCACCTTCAAGTCGATCGAGGCCGGGCAGGAGACCATCGCCGATGTCGCCGCCCGCGCCAGCGCGAAGGGCCGCGATGTCGGCACCTATACCACCACCCACGTGGTCTGCCGTCCGACGATGGCCGAGGCCCAGGCCTATTATCACCGCTATACGGTCGAGATGGCCGATGACGCCGCGCTGGATCATTTCACCGCCAAGCAGCGCGCCAATGCCCAGTCCCATGACGACGAGACCTATCGCCTGCATCGCCAGCGTTTTGCCGGTGGCGCCGGGACTTATCCGCTGGTCGGCACCCCCGATCACATCGCCGAAGAGATGATCCGCATGTCCCGCGCCGGTTTCGCCGGCACCACGGTCAGCTTCGTCAACTTCGCCGAGGAACTGCCCTATTTCTGCGCCGAGGTGCTGCCGCGCCTGCGCGATGCCGGCCTGCGCGGCTGAGAAAGGACCCGAAGATGAGCGATTTCGCAACCACGCTTGAGGCTGCGCTTGGCCCCGACATCATCACGCTGGGCGATGCCATCGCGCCGCTTTATTGCCGTGACTGGGCGGGCCTGCCCGAGGTCCTGCCCCTGGCGCTGGCCCGGCCGCGCACGGTGGAACAGGTGTCGCGGATCATGGCGATGTGCCATGCGGCGGGGGTGCCCGTGGTGCCCCAGGGGGGGCTGACGGGGATCTCGGGGGCGGCCCATCCGCGGGCGGATAGCGTGGCGCTGTCGCTGGACCGGATGAATGCGATCCAGAAGGTCGATCCGGCGGCGGGCGTGATGATCGCGGAGCCCGGTGTGGTGCTGGAAACCGCGCAAAAGGCGGCGCTGGACGTGGGCATGATGCTGGGCATCGACATTGGCGCCCGTGGCACCTGCCAGCTGGGCGGGGTCATCGCCACCAATGCCGGCGGCAACAACGTGATCCGCTATGGCATGGCGCGCGACCATGTGCTGGGGCTGCAGGTGGTGCTGGCCGACGGCACCGTGCTGGATGGCATGAACACCCTGCTGAAGAACAATGCGGGCCTTGATCTGAAACAGCTTTTCATCGGCTCCGAGGGGCTTTTGGGCATCATCACCGGATGCGTCCTGCGCCTGCAGCCGCTGCCGCCGCAAAGCGCCGCCGCCTTCCTGGGCGTGCCCTCGACCGCCGCCGCCATCGGGCTGCTGGAAACCGCTCGGGCCACCCTTGGGCCGTCGCTGTCGTCCTTCGAGGTGATGTGGCCCAGCTTCTTCCACACCATGGCGGAACGCTGCCACCTGAAATCGCCGCTCGACAGCCAGCACGCTGCCTATGTCATCATCGAGGCCACGGGCTTTGATGCCGCAACCACCCAGGGGGCGCTGGAAACCCTGCTGGAACAGGCCTTTGAAAAGGGTCTGATCGAGGATGGCGTGGTGGCCTCCTCGATCAGGGATCAGCGCGCCTTCTGGGAGGTCCGCGAAAGCCCCGCCGAATATGCCACCGTCATCGGGCCGATCATCCCCTTCGACTGCGGCATTCCCATCGCCCGCATGGCCGAGGCGATCGAGCGGATCGAGACCGCCGTGCACGCGGCCTTCCCCACCGCCATCGCCCTGACCTATGGCCATATCGGCGACCAGAACCTGCATTTCGTGGTCCATGTCCCCGGCGACACGCAGCCGGAAAAGGACGTCAAGGCCATCGTCTACCAGATCACCCGAGAGGTCGGCGGCACCATCTCGGCCGAACATGGCATCGGCGCGATCAAGCGCGACTACCTTGCCTATTCCCGCACCCCGGCCGAGATTGCCACCATGCAGGCCGTCAAGGCCGCGCTGGATCCCAAGGGAATCCTCAATCCGAAGAAGAGCTTCGACGGCGTGGAGGCGCAATGACACTCAGAGACGACATCCGGGCGGGCAAGCCCCTGATGGGGGCCTTCGCGGGCATCCCGTCCCCCACCGCAACCGAGGTGCTGTGCGCCGCTGGGCCCGATTTCATCTGTCTGGATGGTGAACACGCCCCCCTGCGCGGCCCCGTGCTGGAGGACATGCTGCGCGCCGCCGCGATCCATGGCGTACCGGCGCTGGTGCGCACGCCCGTGGCCTTCAACGAGGTCCTGCCGACGGCGCTTGATTCCGGGGCGACCGGGGTGCTGGTGCCGCATGTCTCGACGCCCGAACGTGCCGAGGCGGTGGTGGCCGCCGCCCGCTTTGCCCCCGAAGGGCAGCGCGGCGCCGGGCCGGGGCGTGCGGCGGGCTATGGCTATGACATAATGCCCGCGATCCAGAGGGCCAAGGCGGAAACCGTCGTCGCCATCCAGATCGAGACGCTTCAGGCGCTGTCGCAGCTGGACGAGATCCTCTCGGTTCCGGGCATCGACCTGGCCTTCATCGGGCCGGGGGATCTGGGGCTTGACCTGATGGCGCGGCAGGGGCCGGCGCTGGAAGAGGCCATCGATACGATCATTGCCGCGGGCGCGAAGGCGGGGCGGACGCTGGGGATCTTTGCCCCGGATCTGGCCACGGCGAAGGCCCGTCAGGCGCGCATTCCGCTGATCATCCAAGGGTCCGACGCGATGTTCCTGGGGGCGGCCGCGCGGCTGGCCTTCGGCAAGTGACCCGGACCGGCTGCCCCGGTCAGGGGCAGCCGTGGTCCGCCAACGCTGCGGGCCAGTCGAGGGCCATCAGGCGCCCCGTCGCCGCCAGCGTCACATAGGCCGTGGCCTCGTCTTCGGAAAAGGCGATGTTGGTCGGGTAAAGGTCCGGCACCGGGATCCGGGCCGAGACGCGCCCGTCGGGTTCGACTACGGTGATGCAATGGCCCAGCAGCGTCGCCAGACAAATTTGCCCGGCCCGCGTCACCGCCAGGCTGTCGATCATCCGGTGGGCATCGCGCCCGCCCAGCTGCGCCAGCAGCGGCCCGCCGTTGATCGAGGGCTGCCGGGCGATCCGGCCCGGGGCCTCCAGCGCAAAGGCCCACAGCCGCGCGGTCTCGGTTTCCGCAACATAGAGCGTGCCGCCATCGGGCGACAGGCCGATGCCGTTCGGCGTGGCCATCGGCCAGACGACCTGCTGCAGCGGGCCGCCATCGGGGGGCAGGTACAGGACGCCGCCATGGGTGCGGTGATCGGCAAAGCTTTTGCCGGTGTCGGTCATGTAGGTGCCGCCCGCTGCATCCCGCACCAGATCGTTCGGCGCCTGCAGGCGGCGGTCGCCGATCCGGTCGGCCAGCAGGCTGACCTGCCCGCTACCCGGATCCAGCAACTGCAGGCTGCCGCCGGTGTAATCCGCAGGCGCGATCGAGGGGTGCCGGATGCCGCCCTCTTCGACATAGGTGAAACCGCCGTTGTTGGCGATCAGCAGGCAGCCATCGGGGCGCAGTGCCAGCCCGTTCGGCCCGCCACCGGTCGGGAACCGTGTCAGCGTGCCGTCGGGCGCGCGGCGGGTGACGCAGCCGCCCAGCACTTCGGTGAACCACAGCGTGCCGTCGGGGGCGACCAGGGGGGCTTCGGGGAAATCGAGACCTTCGTTCAGGATCATCGGGACCTCAATGCGCCCGGTGGCGCAGATCGAGCATGATGGCAATGGCGCGCGCCACCTCGGCTTCGTTCAGATCGGCGAAAAGGCTGTCGATCCAACCCAGGTGGGTCATGCTCATTTCGGCCATCAGAATGCGTCCGGCCTCGGTGATCTTGACCAGGCTGGCACGGCGGTCGCCTTCGACCGCATGACGCTCGCACAGGCCGTCCGCCGTCAGCCGATCGACAATGCCGGTGACATTGCCGTTCGACACCATCAGCTGCTGCGACAGCACCGACATCTTCATCCCCTCGGGGGTGCGATGCAGCAGCGCCAGCACGTCAAAGCGCGGCAGGGTGGTGTCGTAGCCGGTGCGCAGGCGTTCGCGCAGCTCGGTCTCGACGTAGCGGGCCGATTTCAGCATTTGCAGCCATAGGCGCAGCCTTTGGCGGGCCAGCTCGGCTTGCTCGGGCGCCGGGCTGCCGGCAAGTAAGGGGGTGCCGTCCATGGGGCCTCCGGGGATCGATCCGGTGGTGGATCGGGGGATATGATTTAGATGTGAAGCAGGTGACGGGGCTGGTGTGGTGCGGTCTGGCGCGGCGCGTCAGGGACAGGGGCCGCGAGGCCGGGCGTTGATCTTTCCTTTCCCATCACCAGAAACACCGGATATGAAAAATTCAAACTAAAAATACATGTTCCGTTGGGGCGATTGCCCGGCTGTCTGAAAAGGCATCACCTGGACGCGTCGGGCATCATCTGCGCAAGGCCGGATTAGCTGGTCCGAACCGCCTGTTGGGTCTGAATTCTTATGTTGCCGGGTCTGTGCCGGGGCTGAAAAATGCCGGTTCCGACACGAACCCGCATTTACAACACTCTGGAAAAATACTTTAAACCTATAATGAATAAAGAAGGGGATTTCCGTGAGCAGGCGCAGACAATCCTATGACGGCGTGGTCCTGGCGGCGCCGGTCAGCGTGCCCTATGCGCGTTACTCTCCCGATGCGGCCCATGCCTGGGCGGGGCGCGCGCTGCGCGGGCTGGTGCAGGCTTCGGGGATCTCGCATCGCGACATGGATGGCTTCAGCCTGTCGTCCTTCACCGCGGCCCCCGACAGCGGCATCGCCTTTGCCCAGCATCTGGGGCTGTCGCTGCGCTGGCTGGATACCGTGCCGCTGGGGGGCGCGGCGGGGGTGGCCTCGGTCCGCAGGGCGGCACGGGCGGTGCAGGCGGGCGACGCGCGCGTCGTGGCCTGCGTTGCCGCCGACACCAACCAGACCGACACTTTCCGGCACTCGCTGGCGCAATTCTCTCGGTTTGCCCAGGATGCCACCTATCCGATGGGGGCGGGCGGGCCGAATGCCAGCTTTGCCCTGCTGACGCGCGCCTACATGGACCGCTTTGGCGCCACCCGAGAGGACTTTGGCCGCATCTGCATCGCCCAGCGGGCCAATGCCGGGCGCTATCCCGGCGCGCTGCTGAAGGCTCCGCTGACACTGGAGGCCTACCTGGCCGCGCGTCCGGTCGCCGATCCGGTGCACCTGTTCGACTGCGTGATGCCCTGCGCCGGCGCCGAGGCCTTTCTGGTCATGCATGAAGACGACGCCCGGGCCCAGGGCCTGCCCTACGCGCATCTGACCTCGGCCATCGAGCGCCACCATGCCTTCCCCGAGGACCCCGTGCAGCTGCGTGGCGGCTGGGCGATGGAGGTGGACGAGCTTTACGCCATGGCCGGCTGCACGCCCGAAGGCATCGATGTGCTGCAGACCTATGACGACTACCCGGTGATCGTTATGATGCAGTTCGAGGACCTGGGCTTTTGCGCCAAGGGCGAGGGGCCGGAGTTCGTGCGGGCCCATGATCTGACCATCGACGGGACCTTTCCCCAGAACACCACCGGGGGCCAGCTTTCGGCGGGGCAGGCGGGGGCGGCGGGGGGCCATATCGGCGTGGTGGAAACCCTGCGCCAGGTCATCGGCTGCGCCGGGCCCACTCAGGTGCCGGGCGTCCGGCGCGGGCTGGCGGCGGGCTTTGGCATGATCAACTATGACAGGGGGCTGGCATCCGGCGCCCTCATCCTGGAGCGCGCATGACACGTCCCCCCGCCCTGCTGCCGCCGCAGCCCCGCAGCCTGGCCGCCCTGGGGCTGACCCGGGCCGCCGCGCTTGGGCAGTTCGCCCTGCAATGCTGTGCCGACTGCCACGCCTTCACCTATCCTGCCCGCGATGCCTGCCCGGCCTGCCTGTCGGGCGATCTGCCGTTCACCGAGGCGCCGCGCGGGGGCCAGCTGCTGGCCGAGACGACCATCGCAATCTCGGGCGATCCGTTTTTTCGCAGCCGGCCGTCGGTGCGGCAGGGGCTGGTGCAGGCCGATTGCGGGCCACGCCTGGTGGTGATGCTGCACCGCGATTGCGAGACGCGCGGCCGGGTGCGGCTGTCGCTGAAGCTGGACCGGGGCGGCCAGCCGGTGCTGTTCGCCCATCCCGAAACCGGCGGAGGCCCCGACATGGACACAGACCCCACCTGGCAGGATCTGACCGTGCAGCCGAAGGGGCGGCGGGTGCTGATCTCGGACGGGGGGCATCCGGCGGCGGGGCCGCTGGTGCGGGCGCTGTTCAAGGCGGGCGCGGCCGAAGTCCATGTCGGTCATCGCGGCCCCTTTGATGCCGCGGCGCTTGAGGCCGCAGGCGCGGTGCTGCACCCGCTTGATCCCGGCGATCCGGCCTCGGTCGCGGCGCTGTCGCAGGCGCTGGCGGATCGGATCGACATCTTCGTCCATACCCCCTGGTACTTTGCCGCCGGCGGTCTGATGGCCCCGGCGGCGCCCGCCGATCTGGCGACGGCGCTGGCGGCGGGGCCGCTGGGGCTGGCGCATCTGATCCAGGCCTTCGCGCCGCAGATGCGTGCACGCGGCGGCGAGGGGGCGCTGGCCTGGGTGGGGGTGCTGGGGGCCTGGGCGCAGGTCTCGGCCCCCGGTCGGGCGATCCATGCCGCGGCCCAGGCGGCCGAGCTGTCGCTGCTGCAGGCGCTGCGGGGCGATCTGGCGCAGGGCGGGGGACGGGTGATGACGCTGTTCCACGGCGCGCTCGAGGATCCCGCCTTCGCCGCCCTGCCGCCGCCCAAGCTGCAGCCGGGGGGGCTGGCCTCGGGGGTCGTGCGGATGCTGCGCGAGGGGCTGGAGGAGCTGCACCTGGGCCCCGAGGCCGAGGAGCTGCACATCCGCCTGTCGCGCAACCCCAAAGAGGCCGAGCGGCTGTCGCGCGGAAGCTGACGCCGGCGCTGTCAAGGAAATGCTTTAGGTTTGATGTTTCTCTGTGGGGCGGTTGCTGGAAATTTCGGCATCCGCCTGCAGCAGTTCGGCCATTTTCAGGGCCTGGGGCGTGGCGCCACGGCTGGGCAGCAGGAAATGCAGGGCCAGCGGCGCCCGCAGCCCTTCGATGGGCCGCAGGGTGATGCCGGCCGGGCATCGGAAGGCGTTGCGGTCATTGACCACTGCCAGCCCCAGACCGGCCAGGACCATTGCCATCATTTCGGCCTCGTTCTCGGCATGGTGCACAATTTCCGGGCGGATGCCGTATGTGGCAAAGGACTGCACCATGGCATCATAGAGGCTGGGAAATGCCGCGCGATGCGGCCAGATCATCGGTTTGCCAGCCAGATCCGCCAGGGTCACCGGCGGGCAGGGAGCCTTGCCGAAGGTCCCGGGCAGGGCCAGAAGGACCCCGTGTTCCTCCAGGAAAAAGTCTTGGAAATCAGGGCGTGTAGGGGGCGGGTTATAGACAAAGCCGCCCTCCAGATCGCCACTTCGGATCAACTCCAGCTGGCGCAGGCTATGGGTCTCGTGCAGCTCCAGCCGGGTGGCGGGGGCGGCCAGGCGATAGCGCGTCACCAGCCGGGGAATCGCCCCCGACCAGGCCGCCACCGCCGGAAAGCCCAGCCGCAGCCGCCCGGCGTCCCAGCGGTCGAGGCCCCGGGTCTCGACCACGGCGGCCTCGATCTCGGAGAGGATGCGGCGGCTGCGGGTCAGGAAATGCCGCCCGGCCTCGGTTAGGCGCACGCCACGGGGCAGGCGTTCGAACAAAAGCACCTGCATCTGTGCCTCCAAGGCACTGATCTGGCGGCTTAATGCCGGTTGCGCAATGCGCAGGCGCTCGGAGGCCCGGCGAAAGTTCTCTTCTTCGGCCACGGCCACGAAATAGCGGATCTGGCGCAGTTCCATCGACTGATACCCCAGCGGCATTGATGCCTTCCGAACTTGGCATTGGAACTCGTTATATTCAAATGCAAACATTCAAGCTTAAAGTAAATGGGTCCAAATTGCCCTTTGTTACGGCACCCTCCCGCCCCCGAGGCGGCCTCAGAGCCGCCCGCATCCAACAGGTAAGGTAGAAACATGTTCGAAACCGATCGCCGTCGTTTCCTGCAGATCCTCGGCGCCGCCGCCGGGGCCGCGATGATCAGCGAGGGGCCCGCCTTCGCGCAATCCGCCGCCAGCGGCCGCGTCACCATCGCCTGGCCCGCGGGCCTGCCGTCCTGGGATCCGAACCAGCGCTTTTCCCCCGACATCCAGTCGATCTTCAAGATGGTCTACGACCAGCCGCTGAACTACTCGACCGAGCTGAAGCTGGTGCCCAATGTCATCACCGAATGGCAGCTGGCCGATGACGCGCTGAGCCTGCATTTCAAGATGCGCGATGACGTCGTGTTCTCGGACGGCAGCCCGCTGACCGCCGATGACATCGCCTATACCTTCCATGGCCGCAACCTTGCGGGGCACGTGATCGACACCGCCTCGACCTGGGCGGTGGTCGACACGGTCGAGATCGCCTCGCCCACCGAGGCCACGTTCAAGTTCAAGTCGCCCATGGTCACCGCGCCGCAATGGCTGGGCTTCCTGGGTTCGTTCATCGTCTCGAAGGCCTATGTCGAGGGCAAGGGCCTGGCGGCGCTGCAGGCAGCCCCCTTGGGATCGGGCCCCTACATGATGAAGGACTATACCGCCGAAAGCCGCATCGTGCTGGAGGCCAACCCGAACTACTGGGGCGACAAGCCCGCCATCTCCGAGGTGGTGATCGAGATCATCAAGGACCCCTCGGCCCGCCTGGCGGCACTGCAGTCGGGGCAGGTGGATCTGGCGATCTCGTTGCCGGTGCGCGACACGGTGCGGCTGACCAAGGATCCCAAGTTCAAGGCACATCTTGATCCGCTGACCCGGGTGATCCTGCTGACGATCCGCTCGGACGGGCCGTTTGCCGACAAGAACGTGCGCCTGGCCGCGCATCACGCGATCAACAAGCAGGCGCTGTCGAAGGCCTTCTACGGCGGCGCCGCCACGCCGCTCAGCGTTGTTGCCACCCCCGGGACCCCCGGCGTGCCCGACAATTTCGACTTTCCCTATGATGTCGAGAAGGCGAAAGAGCTGCTGAAGGCTTCGGGCTTCAGCCCCGAGAACCCGGTCGAGGTCTCCTTTGCCACCTTCAACGGCAACTTCCCCTCGGATTACGACATCACCCGCGCCATCGCCCAGATGTGGGAGAAGGTCGGCATCAAGGCCAATATCGAGGTGATCGAATATGCCAAGTGGTTCGACCTGAACCGCTCGGGCAAGCTGCAGGACACCTCGCTTTATTCTTGGGACAATGCCACGGGCGACCCGGAGATCTTCATCGGCTACCTGATGAACCCCAACATGCCCTTCAACACCTTCGGCAACGGCCCGATCCCGCAGCGCGCGGCGGAACTGTTCGGCGTGGCCGATTACGACAAGCGCATCGCGGCCTACAAGCAGCTGAACATCGACGCCATCGAAGAGGGCGCGATCATCCCGCTGCTGCAGGCGGTGCAGACCGTCGCGACCAAGCCCGGGCTTGATTACACGACCTATCCGAACGGCTGGATCCTCGGCCAGACGATGCACTGGTCGTAAGGAGGCCGGGCGATGTTGCTGACGATGTCGAAGGTGATCGGCAAGCGCCTGCTTGTCGTGATCCCGATCCTGCTGTGCGTCTCGATCCTGCTGTTCGCGGTGCTGCGCCTGCTGCCGGTGGATCCGGCCGCCATGTCGCTGCCACCCACCGCCACCAAGACGGAAATCGAGGCGATGCGGACGGCCATGGGGCTGAACCTGCCGATCCCGCAGCAGTACCTGATCTGGCTGCACGACACGCTGCTGGGGCAGTTCGGGACTTCGATCCAGTATCGTCAGCCCGTCGCCCAGCTGATCCTGGGCACCCTTCCCGCCACGATCGAGCTTGCGGTCATGGCCGCGATCATCGCGACCGTGGTGGGGCTGGGGGGCGGCCTGCTGATCTTTCGCGTCCGCGGCACGGTGGGCGAGGCGGCGGGCGATGTCGGATCGCTGCTGATGCTGTCGCTGCCGGATTTCCTGTGGGGGCTGATCCTGATCTTCCTGCTGGGGGTGTTCTGGCCGGTGCTGCCCTTCATCGGGCGCCTTGATGGCGGCATGGTGCAGCCCGGCGGCACCGGTTTCCTGCTGATCGACGCGCTGCTGGCGGGGCGGCTGGACATCTTCTGGTCCGCCATCGTGCATATGCTGATCCCGGCGCTGGCGCTTGGCATCAGCTTTGCCCCGATCATCATGCGGGTGCTGCGGTCCTCGCTGCTGGATGTCTACCAGGAGGGCTATATCGCCCAGGCCCGGATGCGCGGCGTCAGCGAAAGGCGGATCCTGGTCCGTCACGCGCTGAAGAACGCCATCCTGCCGACGCTGACGCTGATGGGGGTGCAGTTCGGCTTTCTGTTCGGCGGCACGCTGCTGGTCGAGGTCATCTGCTCCTACCCCGGCATCGGCAACCTGATGGTCAGTTCGGTGCGCAATGCCGACCTGCCGGTGATCCAGATGGTGGGGCTGACCTATTGCGCCGTCACCTTGCTGATCAACACCTTCATCGACGCGCTCTGCGTGGCGCTGAACCCGAAAGCGAGCGCCTGAGATGACGATCCCCAGACCCCTGCGCGACGCGCGCACCCTGATCGGCCTGGTCATCGTGACCGTGGTCTTCGTCACCGCCGTGCTGGCGCCGCTGCTGGCGCCGCATGATCCGAACGAACAGGACCTGATCTCGGTCCTGCTGCCGCCGGGCTGGTCGCCCGACGGCGATCCGGCGCATCTGCTGGGCACCGACAGCCTGGGGCGCGATACGCTGTCGCGGCTGATCTATTCCGCCCGGGTCGCGATGATCGTGGCCATCGTGTCGGCCTTCGGGGCGATGGTGATCGGGGCGGTGGCGGCGCTGGTGTCGGGCTATTTCGGCGGCTGGGTGGATGCGGTGATTTCCCGGATCGTCGACATCTGGATCAGCTTTCCGCCGGTGGTGCTGTCGCTGATCCTGATCGTGGGCCTGGGCGTGGGCCTCGACAAGGTGATCCTGGCGATCGTGCTGGTCGACTGGACCCGCTTCTGCCGCGTCCTGCGGGCCGAGGTGGTGGTGGTGCGCCAGCAGGCCTATGTCTCGGCCGCGCGGATGCTGGGGCAAAGCCATGTCATGACCCTGACGCGCGAGGTCCTTCCCGCCGTCGTGCCGCTGCTGATCACGCTTCTTAGCCTCGAGATGGGCATTGCCGTCACCGTCGAGGCGATCCTGTCGTTCGTCGGCATGGGCGTCAGTTCCGACACCGCCGCCTGGGGCCAGATGATCGCCGATGCGCGCACCAACATCTATGAATCGCCCTGGGGCCTGATGCTGCCCATTGCCGCCGTCTTCCTGACGGTCGCGGGCTTCAACCTGCTGGGGGACGGGCTGCGCAAGGGCCTGGACGCACGGCAGAACACCAGCCGGGGGGCATGAGCATGGCACTTCTGAAGGCAACCGATCTGTCCGTGGGCGTGCTGAAGGCGGGCCTGCCGATCAACCACCGTGTCAGCTTTGAGCTGCAAGAGGGCCGCGTGCTGGGGCTGATCGGGGAATCCGGCGCCGGAAAATCCATGATCGCCAAGACCATCGCCCGGCTGCTGCCCGAGGGCGTGGGCATCATGGAGGGCCGGCTGGACTATGACGGGCGCGACATCACGACCCTGCCTGCGGCCGAGCACCGCCGCCTTCTGGGCCGCGAGATCGCCTTTATCCCGCAGGAACCGCTGACCGCGCTCAACCCGGTCTACACCGTCGGCCACCAGATCGACGAGCACCTGCGCCTCATTGGTTTCGGTACCGCCCCCGAACGCCGCGCCCGCGCGCTGGAGATGTTCGCGGCCGTGGGACTTGAAGCCGACGATCTGATGCTGCGCAAATATCCGCACCAGTTCTCGGGCGGGCAGTTGCAGCGGATCCTGATCGCCATGGCGTTTTCTTCGCGGCCGCGGCTGGTGATCGCGGATGAACCGACGACGGCGCTGGACGTGTCGATCCAGGGCAAGGTGGTGGCGCTGATCGGCGAAATGCAGCGGCTATACAACACCGCCGTGATCTTCATCACCCATGACCTGAAGCTGGCCACCCAGGTCTGTGACGACCTGATGGTGCTCTATGGTGGGCGGATCGTCGAAAAGGGCCCGGCGGCGGCGGTCTTCGGGGCACCCCGGCACGCCTATACGCGCTGCCTGCAACTGTCGAACCCCGAACTTTACGGGCCCAGGCGGCCGTTGTTCACCATGCCAGACCGGATGCCCGGCCTGGTCGAGCTGAAGGCGATCCCCGGCTGTGCCTTTGCCCCCCGCTGCCCGCTGCGCACCCCCGCCTGCGAGCGCGAGGAGCCGCCCCTGGCCCCGACCGGCGCCCAGATGAGCCGCTGCATCCGCTCCGATCAGGTGGGCACGATCTCGACCGAGGGGCTGCCGCTGCCCGCCCTTGGCCGGATCGAGACCGGCGATGCGCTGCTGATCGCGCAGAACGTGGGCAAGCGCTATGTCTCGCGTCACGGGCTGCGGATGAAGAAGAAGGTCTTCGAGGCGGCGCGCAACATCAACTTCCAGATGCGGCACGGCGAATTCGTCGGCATCGTGGGGGAATCCGGGTCGGGCAAGTCGACGCTGGCGCGGATGGCGGTGGGGATGGATCTGCCGACCTCGGGCAACATGATCCTGTGCGGCGACAATGTCACCGACCGCACCCCCGAGGTCCACAGGCGCCGGGTCAGGAATGGCCAGATGGTGTTCCAGGATCCGCATTCGGCGCTGAACCCGCGTCGTCGCGTCGGCAGTCTGGTGTCGCAGGCGATGGAGGCCCAGGGCGCCCCCCTGCAGGATCGCATGGTCCGCGCCACCCAGCTGTTGCAGGAGGTGGGCCTGTCGGCCGAGATGGCGCTGCGCTATCCCAGCCAGATGTCGGGCGGGCAGAAGCAGCGGGTCAACATCGCCCGCGCGCTTTGCGTCATGCCGCAGCTTCTGGTCGCGGACGAGATCGTCTCGGGGCTGGATGTCTCGGTGCAGGCGCAGCTGCTGAACCTGCTGTCGAAGCTGCGCGAGGAGATGGGCTTTGGCCTGCTGCTGATTTCCCATGACCTGGCGGTGGTGCGCTATATCTGCGAGCGCGTCGTGGTCATGTACCAGGGCGAGATCGTCGAGAGCGGCTGGACCGAAGAGGTCTTTGCCGATCCGCAGCACCCCTACACGCAGCGTCTGCTGGCGGCGGTCCCGGGCGAGGTGCGTCCCCAGGCCGGGGCGGCGGCGGAATGATATCTGTCCCGGGGCCGTCACCGGCCCCGGGCGCCGGGGTCAGTCGCCCAGTTCGGTGGCGACGACCGACATCCAGTAGGCCACGCCGATCGGGATCAGCGCATCGTTGAAGTCATATTTCGGCGTGTGCACGAAGGCGGCTTCGGGGCCGTCGCCATTGCCGATCATGACATAGGCGCCGGGGATCTTTTCCAGCATGAAGGCAAAATCCTCGGACCCGCCGGCAAAGGGGGCCTCGGGGTCGACCAGATCAGCCCCCACCACGGCTGCGGCTGCGGTGACGGCCCGGGCGGTTTCGGCGGCGGTATTGACCAGCGGCGGATAGCGGCGGGTATAGATCAGCCGGGCCGAGACGCCATGCGGCGCCGCGCAGCCCTGGGCGAAGGCCCCGATCGCCTGTTCCAGCAGGTCCCGGATTTCCGGGCGGTAAGAACGCGCGGTGCCACGCACCACAACCTGCGCGGGGATGATGTTGGGGCTGTTGTAATCCCCCGCCGACATATGCCCGACCGAGATCACGGCGGAATCCGTCGCGGGCACCTTGCGGGCGATGATCTGGGCCAGGGCGGCGATGAACTGGCCTGCGGGCACCGTGGGATCGGTCGCGGCATGGGGCATGGCGCCATGGCCGCCCGACCCCTCAAAGATCACCTCCCAGGTGTCGCCGGCGGACATGAAGGCGCCGGGGCGGGTCTGCACGCGGCCCAGGGGTTCTTTCGGGGCGTTGTGGACGCCATAAACGGCATCGCAGGGGAAAAGCTCGAACAGCCCGTCCTCGATCATCACCCGGGCGCCGCCCAGCCCCTCTTCGGCGGGCTGGAAGATGAAATGCACGGTGCCGGCGAAATCGGGATCGGCGGCCAGCTTTTCGGCGGCGCCCAGCAGCATGGTGGTGTGGCCGTCATGGCCGCAGGCATGCATCTTGCCGGGGACGGCCGAGGCATAGGGCAGCCCGGTCTGTTCCTCGATGAAAAGCGCGTCCATGTCGGCGCGCAGCGCGATGACGCGCTGGCCGGGGCGACGGCCCTTCAGCGTGGCCACCACCCCGGTGCCGCCCAGGCCGCGGTGCACCGGCAGGCCCAGTGCACCCAGCCGCGCCGCCACCAGATCCGAGGTCCGGTGTTCCTCGAAGGCGGTTTCGGGATGGCGGTGGATGTCGTGGCGCAGGGCGGTCAGGCGCTCCAGAAAGGCGGTGTCGGCGCGGATCGCCTCAGGCGTGATCGGGGACATGGGGCAGGTCTTTCTCGGGGGCGCTCAGCCGGGCAAGGCCCTGGGCGCAAAAGGCGATCCCGTGCAGGAAGATGGCAAGGATGAAGATCGGCACGGTCACGGCCACGAAGATCGAGGGCATCCCGAAGGTCTCGGCCGTGGTGTAGAGGTTGCGCGCCAGGAACGAACGCGCGGGGTTCAGTCCGGGCCCGTAGAAGCAGTAGAACAGGATCGGTCCCAGAAAGACCAGCACGGCGGCGCCGCGCAGCAGGGCGGCAAGCGCCGAAAGGGGGCGCGGCAGGCGGGCGGGCAGGCGCACCAGCTTGGGGTCGAACCCCGCGCGATAGGACACCGAAGCGCCCAGCAGCCCGACCCAGACCATGGCATAGCGCGCGGCCTCCTCGGTCCAGGCGGGGGGCGCTGAAAAGCCGTAGCGGGCAACGACCTGCAGGGCGATGAAGGCGATCATCAGCACCAGCCCGATCAGCGCCAGGGCGCGCAGGATCTGGTCTGTCCAGTAGCTGATCCGCTCAAGGACATGGGCAATCTTGGTCATGGAAACCTCCGGTTGCGGCCGGCGGGGCAGGCACCCCGCCGGCCGGGGATCACTCCAGCGCGGCCTCGATGTCGTCGACATCCTTCTGCGGCACGATCTGGTTCCAGACAGACCGCGAGGCGGCGACGAACTTGTCACGCTCGCCGGGCTCCAGCGGGGTGATCTGGATGCCGCCGTCCTGGATGACCTTCTCGAAATAGGGGGCCTGCTGCAGTGCCCAGGCGCGGTTGGTGGCCACGCCCTGCGCCACGGCCGCATCGACCCAGCCCTTTTCCGTGTCCGAGAGGCCTTCGTACCAGTCGTCCGACATCATGATGACCTTCGGCACCGGGCCCGCATCGAGCGGGGTGAAGTATTTCAGCAGCGTCACCTGGCCTGCCGCCACCACGGTCGAGGGCGGGTTGAAATGGCCCACCGCCACGCCGGTCTGCAGCGCGTTCGGGGTCTCGGCCCAGCTGACGACGGTGGGTTTCGCGCCCCAGGCCGCCATGAAGGTCACCTGGTCGCCGTTCTGGGCCCGCAGACGCATGTCGGCCACATCCGCCAGCTTCGTCACCGGCTTTTCGGTGTTGAACAGGCCCAGCGTGCCGCCGCGCATCGCAAAGCCCGCGACCCGGATGCCCAGGCGGCCGGCTTCGTCATTGATGCGCTCCAGCCCGTGGCTGTCGGCCACCAGCCGGTCGAAGGAGGCCTCGTCCGAGGTCAGGAACGGCAGGAACAGCGCCGAGGACCATTTCGAGGCCTTCATCAGCGAGCCGCCATTGGCGATGTTGACGTCGATCAGCCCCTGCGAGGTCTGGTCGAAGCGGTCGCTTTCCTTGCCCATCGTGTCCGAAGGGTGCACCACGACATTGACGCCATGGGTCTTCAGGCTTTCGGCAAAGGCATGGATAAAGACGTATTCGGCGTCGTTTTGCAGGTCCTCGGTGCCGGCGAAGGCAATGACGACATCGTCCATGGCCTGGGCTGCGGGGGCGGCGGCCAGCACCGCCAGCCCCAGGCCCGCGGCAAGAAGGGTCTTTTTCATCGGTTTCTCCTGTTGGGGGATCAGTGGTTCAGGCCTTATTGGATCAGGCCAAGGTATCGCGGCAGGGTCAGCGAGATCGCGGGGACGTAGATCAGCACGCCCAGCAGGATCAGCTCGACCAGAAGGAAGGGCAGGGTGGCGCGCACCAGTCGCCAGTAGCCGATGTCGACCACCGTCGACAGGATCAGCAGCACGCCGCCCAGCGGGGGCGTCAGCAGCCCGACGGTCAGGTTGAAGCCGATCAGGATGCCCATGTGCACCGGATCGACGCCCAGGGCGATGGCGGGCGGGATCAGCAGCGGCCCCAGCAGCGCCACGGCCGCCTTGACATCCATCACCATGCCGGCCGCCAGGAACACCAGGTTCAGCACGATCATGTAGCCGGTGGCATCCAGGCCGATATCGCCGATCAGCTCGGCCAGCTTGCGCGGCAGCTGCTCGACCGAGGTCAGGTAGCCGAAGGTCGCCACGGCCACCAGGATGATGAAGACCGCCCCCGACAGCATGATCGTGCGCACCAGCGCCTCGTGCAGGTGTTTCCAGGTCATCCGGCCGTAGAACACCCCCACCGCCAGCGCCGCGATCGAGGCCACGCCTGCGGCCTCGGCCGGGGTCATGAAGCCAAAGAGGATCCCCGACAGGATGATCACCGGCAGCGTCAGCGCGGGCAGCGCCTGCAGCAGCGAGGGCCAGAAGGGCGGGATCTCGGTGCCCTTGCCGCCGGGGTGGTCGTGGCGATGCGCCATGATCGCGTTCACCACCATCAGCACGGCCGCCAGCAGCAGCCCCGGCACCACGCCCGCGGCAAACAGCGCCACCACCGAGGTGTTCAGCAGCGCCCCGTAGAAGATCAGGATGATCGACGGCGGGATGATCGGCCCGATGATCGAGGAGGCCGCGGTGATGGCGGCCGCGTAGTCACGGCTGTAGCCCTGCTTTTCCATCGCCGGGACCAGCGTGTTGCCAAGTGCCGCCGCATCCGCCGTGGCCGAGCCCGAGATGCCCGCGAAGAACACCGAGGTGAGGATGTTCACATGCGCCATGCCGCCCTTGAAGCGGCCCAGCATCGACATGGAAAAGCGGATCAGCGCCTCGGTCACGCCGCCGCGGTTCATTAGCTCTCCGGTCAGGATGAACAGCGGCATCGCCAGGAAGGCAAAGACGTCAAGCTGGCTCATGGCGCGCTGCGGCAGCGCCGCCAGATAGCGCGCCTGGTCCAGGGTGAAGAAGCCGACGATGGTGGCCCCGCCCACGAAATAGGCAATGGCCGAGCCCGAAAGCAGCGTCGCGAAGAGGAAGAGGAAGGGTAGGATCGGCATCTGGGTCTCCTTTGAAGCGGAGACAAGGCAACCGGCGTCATATAGGCAATACGATAAATATTGGATCATCCATGCATAACGACTATGGCTTGGTCTGAGGACACGGCCGAATTCGCCGCTTCACCCCGGTTGGCCGGGAGGGGCCGCAAAGCGGATAGGGCTGCCCGACCGGGGCCGGTCACGGCGCCGTGATGAAAAAACAGGCGCTTTGCGAGGGGCGATGGACCGTATCAACCTGCACCGGCTGGAGGTGTTCCGCCGGGTCTTCGAAACCGGCAGCGTCAGCGCCGCCGCCCGGGCCATGCGGCTGTCGCAGCCGACCGTCAGCCGCCATCTGCAGATCTTCGAGGACGAACTTGCGCTGGTGCTGTTCCGCACGGTCTCGGGGCGGCTGGAGCCGACCTGGGAGGCGCAGAGGCTATATGCGGAAAGTGGCGGACTGTTCGACCGGCTGGGCCAGGTCGAACAGTCGGTCGACTCGATCCGGCGCGGCAAGCAGGAGGCGCTGCGCATCATGTCGACCGCGGCGCTGGCGGGTTCCGTGCTGCCGGCGGCCGTGGGGCGGATCTACCGCGATTTCCCCGAGGTCGAGATCGTCGTCGATGGCGGCCGCCAGAACAACCAGATCCCGGCCCTGCACGAGGGCGCGGCGGATCTGGGCGTGGGCGGCGCCTGGGGCGACCGGCCGGAACTCAGGCAGTGGATCATCGGGCGGATGCCGCTGGTGGCGGTGGTGCCGAAGGAACATCCGCGCGCCCGGGAAGAGGCCTTTGACCTGGCCTGGCTGGAGGGCAGCGACCTGGTTTGCCACAATGCCCATGCGCCGCTCGGCCGACTGGTCGAGACCGAGCTGAACCGGCGTGGCATCGCGCCCCGGCGGCGGCTGACGGCGCTTGGCATTCCCTTCGCCGTGGGGCTGGCGCGCGAGGCGCGGCTGTGCACGGTGGTGGACCGGGTTTCGGCGATGGCGCAGGGCGGTGACATGCGGGTGATCCCGCTGACCACCGATCTGACGCTGGAACTGGCGGTGATCCAGATGGCCAATCGCCCCGAACGCCGGGTGGTGCGGGCCTTCGTGGCGGCGATGCGCAAGGCCTACGAGGCCACCACGCTGCAGCGGACATGAAAAAGGCCCGGCACCTGGATGCCGGGCAGAGCCTTCCTGCGGACAGGAAAGGCGGGGGAGTTCAGCCGAAGGCGCGCGGGCGGCCCTGATCGTCGATGGCAACCATGACGAATTCGGCGGTGACGACGCGGCGCGGCGCGGTGACCGGATCGGCCCAGCCCGTCAGCGCCAGCGTGAACGAGGTCCGGCCCTGGCGGATGACCTCGGCATGGATGGCGAATTCCTGACCGACCATCAGCGGGGCAAGAAAGTTCACCTCCTTGACCGAGCGCGTCAGGCAGGCACCGGCAAAGCGGTTGCCGGCCATGCCCGCGGCCAGGTCGAACTGCATCAGGATCCAGCCGCCGAAGACCCCGCCATGCAGGTTGCCCTGGGCGGGCAGGGTCAGGGTCTGCAGGACCGGGGCGCCCTGGGGCAGGTCGGTGTCAGTCATGGGGGATCACCGCGGTGGCTTCGATCTCGATCCGGGCGGCGTCCTCCATCAGCGCGCAGACCTGCACCACGGCCATGGCGGGGAAGTGGCGGCCGATGATCTCGCGGTAGGCGGCACCGAAGGCGCGCAGGTTCGCCAGGTATTCCTGCTTGTCGGTGATGTACCAGGTCAGCCGCACCAGATGTTCGGGGCGGGCGCCGCCCTTGTCCAGCACCGCCACGATGTTGCGCAGCGTCTGGGCGAACTGCCCGGCCATGGTGGTTTCCTCGAAGACCTGCTGGTCGTTCCAGCCGACAAGGCCACCGGTAAAGATCATCCGGCCCTCGGCCATCACCCCGTTGGCATAGCCCTTGGCGGGCATCCAGCCGTCGGGCTGCAGGAACATGTGGGGGGTCAGGAGACTCATGCGAGGGGGCCTTTCTGTGTGGTCTCGTCCGCCAGAAAGCGGAT
This sequence comes from Pseudooceanicola sp. NS-SX9, assembly GCF_057380705.1. Lineage (NCBI taxonomy): Bacteria > Pseudomonadati > Pseudomonadota > Alphaproteobacteria > Rhodobacterales > Paracoccaceae > Pseudooceanicola > Pseudooceanicola sp. NS-SX9. The sequence continues at coordinate 67,650 of NZ_JBXXRN010000004.1, forward strand.
CATGGCGGCGCGGACATCGTCCGGCCAGGGGGCCGAACGGCCCTTGCGGGTATCGGCATGGACCACCGTGGCCGATGCCTCGAAACGGGTCTGATCGCCACAGGCGCAGCGGATCGCGAAAGTGGCCGAAGAGGTGCCCAGGCGCGCCACTTGCAGCGACAGCTCCAGCCAGTCCTCGAGCATCGAGGGGGCGCGGAAATCGACCTCGATATGGCCCATGGGCACGCCCATCTTCCCCTCCAGGTGCAGCTGCGCGAAGGAAAAGGCGATGGCATCGGTGAAGAAGCGTTCGATCAGCGCCGAGATCATCTCGAAATAGCGGGGATAGAAGACGATGCCGGCCGGGTCGCAATGGTTGAATTCCACCTGGCGGCTTATGCTGAAGGTCTGGCTCATGTCTCGCCCCCCGAAACGGAAATCGCCTGGCCCGTCACCATGGACGCGGCGGGCGAGCACAGCCACAGCACCGTCTGCGCCACCTCTTCGGGGGGGACAAGGCGGTGCATCGGGTTGGTGGCCTCCAGCGTCGCGCGGGCCTCTTCGGGGGTGCGGCCGGTCTTTTCGACGATGTTGGCGATGGATCTTTCGGTCATCTCGGTATCAAGAAAACCGGGACAGATCGCGTTCACCGTGATCCCCTTGCGGGCATATTCCAGCGCCGCCGAGCGCACCAGCCCCAGCACCCCGTGCTTGGCGGCCGCATAGGCGCTGACATAGCCATAGCCCTTCAGCGCGGCGGTCGAGGCAATGGCGATCAGCCGCCCCTCGCGGCCCTTCATCACCCGCGCGCCTTCGCGCAGGGTCAGGAAGGTGCCCGTCAGGTTGACCGAGACCATGCGGTTGAACGCCTCCAGCGAGGTGCGCTCAAAGGGCGCGGTCTCGCTGGCGCCGGCATTGGCGATGACGATATCGGGCCGGACTGCCGCCATCAGGGCGGCGATGGCGGCTTCGTCCGTGATGTCGCAGGTTTCGGCACGGATGCCCGGGGTCTGCGCGATCTGGGCCAGCGGTTCGGGCCGGCGGCCGCAGATCACCACCTGCGCGCCAGCCGCGGCCAGGGCCCGGGCGATGGCGGCCCCGACCCCGGTGCCGCCCCCCGTGACCAGTGCTGTCCGGCCCATCAGCGTCATGCCATGGCCTTCGCGCGTTCGGCCAGCGTAATGGCCTGACGGCGGCCGCCCTCGTAGGGGGCGGGCCAGGCCTGCTCGGTATCGCCAAGGGCCACGGCGGCGTGCAGCGTCCAGTAGGGATCAGCCAGATGCGGCCGCGCCAGCAGCACCAGATCCGCGCGCCCCGCCATCAGGATCGAGTTCACGTGGTCGGGTTCGTAGATATTGCCCGCAACCATGGTGGGCACCTTCAGGTCGTTGCGGATCTGGTCCGAGAACGGCACCTGGAACATCCGGCCATAGACCGGTTGCTCGGCCTTGTCGGTCTGCCCGGACGAGGCGTTGATCGCATCGGCACCTGCGGCGATGAACAGGCGGGAAATCTCGACCGCCTCATCGGGGGTCACGCCCGCCTCGCCCATCCAGTCATGGGCCGAGATCCGCACCGTCATGGGCTTGTCCTGGGGCCAGGCGGCGCGCATGGCGGCAAAGACCTCCAGCGGGTAGCGCATGCGGTTTTCCAGGCTGCCGCCGTATTCGTCTTCGCGCTTGTTGGTGACGGGCGAGATGAACGAGGCCAGCAGGTAGCCGTGGGCGGCGTGCATCTCGATCATGTCAAAGCCCGCAGCCAGCGCGGCCTTCACCGCATCGACATGCTGCTGCTTGACCAGATCCATGTCGGCGCGGTCCATGGCCTTGGGCACCACGTTGCCTTCCATCAGCGGAATGGCCGAGGGGGCCAGTAGCGCCCAGTTGCCATCCTTCAGCGGCTTGTCGATGCCATCCCAGGCCAGCCGGGTCGAGCCCTTGCGGCCCGCATGCCCGATCTGGGCGCAGACCTTGGCAGGCGTTTCGGCATGGACGAAATCGGTCAGCCGGGTCCAGGCGGGGATCTGCGCCGGGCCGATGCAGGGGCAGCCGGGGGTGATGCGGCCTTCCATGCTGACACACAGCATTTCCGTATAGATCAGGCCCGCCCCGCCCTTGGCGCGTTCGGCGTAATGCACGAAATGCCAGTCGTTGGGCATGCCGTCCTGGGCTTTGTACTGTGCCATGGGCGACAGCACGACACGGTTCACCAGTTCCATCCCGCGCATCTTGTAGGGGGCGAACATCGGGCGGCGCTGTGCATTGCTGCCGGCCTGCTTCTGGAACCAGCTTTCGGCCGAGGCCAGCCATTCCGGGTCGCGCAGGCGCAGGTTCTCGTGGCTGATCCGCTGGGACCGCGTCAGCAGCGAGTAGTTGAACTGCATCATGTCGAGATCGAGGTACCGCTCGACCTCCTCGAACCACTGGGTCGAGTTGCGCGCGGCCGAGGTGACGCGGATCACCTGCAGCTTGCGCTCGTCCTGGTAATCGGTCAGCGCCTGTTGCAGCGGCTTGCCCGAGTTCAGCTCGTCCGCCAGGGCAATGGCGCTTTCCATGCCCAGCTTGGACCCCGACCCGATCGAGAAATGCGCCGTCGCCGAGGCATCGCCCAGCAGCACCACGTTGCCGGTGAACCAGTTTTCACAGGTCACTCGGGGGAACCGGATCCAGGCGGAACCGCGGATGTGATTGGCGTTGGTCATCAGGGGATGGCCGCCCAGATGCTTGGCAAAGATCTTTTCGCACAGCGCGATGCTGTCGGCCTGGTTCAGCTTGTCAAAGCCGAAGGCGGTGAAGACCTCGGGGCCGCATTCGACGATGAAGGTCGCGGTGTCGTCATCGAACTGGTAGGCATGGGCCCAGATCCAGCCGTGCTCGGTCTTCTCGAAAATGAAGGTGAAGGCGTCGTCGAATTTCTGATGCGTGCCAAGCCAGACGAAATGGTTGCGGCGCATGTCGATTTCGGGCTGGAAGTCGGCCTGATACAGCGCCCGTGTGCGCGAGTTCAGACCATCGGCGGCGACCACCAGATCGTATTCGGCGCGCATCGCCTCGATCTTCTCGTCGCTGAGGTCGGTCTGGAAGGCCAGCGTCACGCCCAGCTGGCGGCAGCGCTCCTGCAGCAGCAGCAGCATCTGCTTGCGCCCGATGCCGCAGAACCCGTGCCCGCCCGAGGTCATCGCCTCGGCGCCGCGCACCACCTTGACGTCGTCCCAATAGGCGAAGTGATCGCGGATCATCTTTTCGCTGACCGGATCGTTGCGGTCGAAGTTCGACATCGTCTCGTCCGACAGCACGACGCCCCAGCCAAACGTGTCGTCGGCCTTGTTGCGTTCGAACACCGTGATGTCATGGGCTGCGTCGCGCAGCTTCATCGAGATGGCAAAATAGAGCCCGGCCGGACCCCCGCCAAGAACTGCGATCTTCATCGCCAAGGCCTCCTGTCTATGGTTGAGTCGAAGGTAGGGGGTCCGGGAATTTACTTCAAGCCTAAAATAAATGGCGGGAGGCCCAGATTGTCGCATCCCGGCCGAACCGGGCCATTTTTCGGGCTAACCCCTGTTCCATAGGCAGTTTCCGCACCGCCGCTCGACGGGTAAGGCAGATGGAGAACGGTCAGGTCCTATGTGCTTGAAATATGAGCAGTCGGTTTTGACGGGGCCTGACCGTCCTTTGGCAGCCCGGGTCGGCGGAGACGCGAAAACCCCTTTGGAACAAGGCCGAAGGGCGCCTTTTGGTCCTGAGAATAAATATTCTTCATGAAGGAAATGCGAAGAATACATTGGACGAATGTCTTGTCGGCCCCCCCGTATGGTCCGGAACCGACGGAGTAGCCGATGACCCATCACGATATCCCGGTGCCTGATTTCAGCACCCTGACCGAGACCCCGGAATTCCTGACCCTGCTGGCCGAGATCGAGGCCCGCCGCGACGAATTCCACGAAAAACGCCATATCCCCCGCGATGTCGTGGGGCTGATGAAGCAGGCGCGCATTTTCCGGTCCTCGACGCCGAAGCGCTTTGGTGGCGATGCCATGGCGCCGCACCACTTCCTGAAGATGGTCGACAAGATCGGCACGGTGGACGGATCCGCCGCCTGGGTCGCGGCCTTCGGCTCGGCCAATACCTATACCGCGGCGCTGCCGCTTGGCGCGCAAGAGATCATGTATGCCTCGGGGCCTGACCAGGCCTTTGCGGGCGGTCTTTATCCGCTGCATGCGGCCGATCGTGTCGAAGGCGGCTGGAAGGTCTCGGGGCGGTGGAAATTCGCCAGCGGCTGCATGGGCGCGGACTGGATCGGCGTCGGCATCTATGACCGCGCCAACCCGCCGGGCCCGGGCGTGCTGGCAGTGCCGCTGATGGCCGTCGCCCCCGCCTCCGAGGTCGAGATCATCGAGACCTGGGACACCATGGGGATGCAGGCCACCGGCAGCCACGACACCACCGTCACCGACAAGTACTATGCCGATCTGTGGACCTGCGACCGCGGTGCGCCGGGGATCTTCCAGGAGGAAACGCTGTATCGTTACCCGGCGCTGGCCTTCCAGGCGCAGGTGCACTCGGCCTGTTCGCTGGGGCTTGCGCGCGGGGCCATCGACCTGGCGATCAGCCTGGCGGGCGGGGCCAAGCTGATGCCCGGCGCCCCGCGCCTGGCCGACCGCGCCTATTTCCAGACCGGCCTGGCCGAGGCCGAGGCCAAGCTGCGCGCCGCCCGCGCCTGGTATTACGAGGCCGCCGAGGCCGCCTGGGACGTGCTGGATGCCGGCGATGACCTGCCGCTTGATCTGCACAACGACCTGCGCCTGTCGGCAAGCCACGCCGCCAAGGCCTCGCTCGAGGCGATCCAGACCTGCCAGCAGATCGTCGGCATGGTGGGCATCGCCAATTCCAACCGCATGCACCGCATCCTGCGCGACGCCATCGTGGTGACCCAGCACGCCGCGCTGAACGGCTGGACCTTCGAGAAGGCCGGTCAGGTTCTGGCCGGTCTGCCCGCCCCGGTGGCCTTCCCGTGAGCGCGCTGGAGGCGCGCCTGGCGGCGCTGGAAACCCGCGTTGAAACCCTGGAGGCCGAGGCCGAGATCCGCCGCATCCAGGCCCGCTACATGTTCCTGTGCGACACGCCGATGCCGGAATACGGCGTCACCAGCGATGCCGAACGCATCGATCTGATCATGGCGCTTTATGCCCCCGATGCGGTCTGGGAGGGGGTCGGCGAATATTACGACGGCCAGTTCGGCCGGGCCGAGGGCGCCGATGCCATCCGCGCCCATTTCAACCGCTTCTGGGGCGAAAAGAAGGACCCGGAGCTGCTGTTGAACTGCCACTATCTGACCAGCGAGCAGATCCGGGTGACCGGCGACACCGCCGAAGGCCAGTGGGTGCATATGCAGCCCTGGCTGTTTTCCGACGGCAAGGCGCTCCTGCGGTCCTCGCGGCTGAACAACGCCTTCCGGCGCGAGGCCGACGGGGCGTGGAAGATCACCCGCACCCGCACGGAAAACGTCTTCATCGCGCCGCTCTCGCCCGGCTGGGCCTCGGATTACCCGAGCGCCTCTGTGCTGATGAAGCCTTGAGGCCCCGGCGGCCTCTGTCCCCCTGCCCGGCGGGCGGGGGGTGCGCGCCTGTCGCGGTCGCGGGATGCCCCCTTTCCATCAGCCCCATTCATGGTGATACTCGGTGGCATGAAGCCCCTCGATCCACGCTCTTTCGATCTGAACCTCGTGCGGGTGTTCCTGGCCATCTGGGAGATGCGCTCGGTCACCGGGGCGGCGGATCGGCTGGGGCTGACCCAGCCCGCCGTCAGCCATGCCCTGAAACGCCTGCGCGAAAGCTTCGACGACCCGCTGTTCCTGCGCGTCGGACCGCAGATGAAGCCGACCGAGGCCGCGCGGCGCCTGCACGAACCCTTTGCCCAGGCGCTGCGGGTGATTTCGGCGACGATGCGCAGCCAGGGCAGCTTCGATCCCGGCGCCTCGGACCGGGTGTTCCGGCTGGCGCTGTCGGATTTCTCGGAATTCTACATCCTGCCGCAGATCCTGGCGCATCTGGACCCGCTGGCGCCCGACCTGCGGATCGAGACCCTGCCGATGGATGCCGCCACCGTCGCCTCGGATCTGCGCACGGGGCGGGCGGATCTGGCGATCGGCTATCTGCCGGATCTGCAGGCGCCCGACTATATCTCGTCCTGGATCCTGCGCGACCGCTTCCTGTGTCTGCTGGCGGCGGACCATCCGGCCGCGCAACAGCCGCTGACGGTGCAGGCGATGGCCGATCTGTCCTTCGTCGATGTCTCGGTGCACGCGACCGGCTACAAGCGCATCGAAGCCGCGCTGGAGCAGCTGGGGGTCATCCGCCGCACCATGGTCCGGATCGAGCATTTCAACGCCGCCCCCGAGATCGTGCGCCGCTCGCGGCTGGCGACGATCTTTTCGGCCTGCGGTGCCGAACGGCTGGCCCAGCCCGAGGATTTCGCCGCCCTGCCGCTGCCGCACGACCTGCCCGAGATCGACATCCACGTCCATATGCACGCCCATTTCGACAAGGATCCCGGGATCTTATGGCTGCGCGATGCGCTGGTCGCCGCCCTGCGCGCCGAGGCCGATCTGCCGGGCTGACCCCTTCCGTTCCCCCGCTTTCCTCCGGCCGGACCGATCCGCGCCGGATCCTTTTGCATGTCTGACAGGAGCCCCCATGCGTTTCGTGCACTTCATCCACGTCGCCGCCCCCGCCCCGATCCCCGAGGCGGCCTTTGCCGCCACCCGCAGCCTGCTGGCCGGGATCGCGGGCCTGCGGCGCGGTCTGCTTTATGCGCCCTCCGAGGCGCGCGACCTCTACCATGACGACGGGCCATCGCCGGCGATGGCGATCCAGCTTTACTACGACGATATCGAAACCGCCGAAGCCGCCATGGCGGCGGGAGGGGCGCTGCAGATGTTGCGCACCCTGCTGGGCGAGGTCGAGGTCGAACATCAGCTGATGGCGGTGCGGCCCTATCCGCTGGCGGATGCCACCTACGACACCCCCGAAGGCGAACGCCCCTGCGCCTACCTGGTCCATTACGCGGGCCATCCGCAGGACTACAACGCCTGGATCAGCCACTACCTGGATCACCATCCGCAAATCATGCACCGCTTCCCCCGCATCCGCGAGGTCGAGGTCTATACCCGGGCCGACTGGCGCGATGCGCTCGACTGGACGCGGGTGCAGCATGTCCAGCGCAACCGCCTGATCTTCGACAGCCGCGACGCGCTGGAGGCCGCGCTGCAATCCCCCGTCCGCCACGAGATGCGCGCCGATTTCCAGCAGTTCCCGCCCTATGAAGGCGCCGTCTTCCACTTCCCGATGCTGATGCAGGAGGTCCTCGGCTAAGGAAACGTTGCGCCACCCTGCCTTTGCACGGGCGGGCAGGGTGGTATAGTCCGCGCATGGAAATTGCGGAACGGCCCATGCAGTCAGACGAACTTGTGCCCAAAGGCAACGGCTTCAACGGTCAGGACTGGCCGTTCTACTGGGTGGTTCAGGCCTCGGCCAGCTACATGCAGGCGATGGAGACGCGGCTGAAGACCGTCGGTATGGATGTGGCCTACTGGCGTGTGCTGATGTCGCTGGGCGAGGGCGCGGCGCTGTCGATTTCCGAGATTTCAGGCTATTGCATCATCAAGCCCAATACCGCGACGAAGATCGTGCAGCGGATGGCGGGCGATGGGCTGGTGGCGACGCGGCCGCGCGAAACCGACGGCCGCGTGACCGAGGTGACGCTGACCGAGGCGGGCGAGGCGCTGTGCCATCAGGCCCGCGATGTCGCCACCGAGGTCTTCCGGCAGGCCTTTGACGGCTTCACCCGCGAAGAGCGGATGATGCTGAATCTGCTGCTGGAAAAGCTGGTGGGCAAGCTGCGCTAGACCTTCAGGGGATGGCATGCCCTTCCGAACCAAATGAGTGTTTCCGCGGCGCCGTTTTGGAGGTCCATGGCGCGGACCTGGCAGAAGATGACGGTGTGGGATCCGACCTCGGCGGTTTCGGTGATCTCGCAGTCGAAGGCGACGGGGGCATCGTCGAGGACCGGGGCGCCGGTGGCCAGCGTCTTCCAGCGGGCGGCGGCAAAGCGGGCGTCCATCTCGCCCTTGGCGAAGGCTGTCGACAGGGGCTGGTGGCGCTCGGCCAGCAGGTTCACCGCGATGCGGCCATTTTCCAGGAAAGCGCCATGCGCGCGCGCCGCGCGGTTGACGCAGACCAGCAGCGTCGGCGGCTGGTCGGTGACCGAACTGACCGCCGAAGCCGTCATTCCGAAGCGCCCGGCGGGCCCGTCGGTGGTCAGCACCGTGATTGCGGCGCCAAGGCGCGCCATGCCTTCGCGGAAGGTGGCGATGTCGGGGGAAAGATCCTGGGTCATGGTCACAGGTCCAGCACCAGTTTTGCGGAACAGGCACGCGAGCAGCACAGGCACATCTCGGTGTTGTCGGCCTTTTCTTCGTCAGTCAGGAAGTGGTCTCGGTGATCGGGGGTGCCCTCCAGCACGTCGGTCACGCAGGTGCCGCAGATGCCTTCCTCGCATTTGACCTCGATCTTGATACCCTCGCGGGCCAGGGCCGCGACGATGGTTTCCTCGGGGGCGACCGTCACCGTGACGCCGGATTGCGCGCATTCGACCTGGAAGCTGGCGCCGGTCACGTCGACCTCGGCCGAGAAGTATTCGCGGTGCACATTCGCGCCCGTATGGCCCATGGCGGTGGCGGCGGCGATGAAGTGCTCCATAAAGCCCTCGGGGCCGCAGATGTAAAGATGGGTGCCGGCGGCCGGGGCGGGCAGCAGCGCCGCCGGGTCCAGGCTGCGGACGCCGTGGTGCAGATGCACGTGACCGGCGAAGGGCGGCTTGTCCAGCAGATCGGTGAAGGCGGTGCAGTCGGGCGCGCGGGTGCAATAGTGCAGCTCCCAGTCGGCGCCGGAGGCCGACAGCTCATGCGCCATGGCCAGCATCGGCGTGACCCCCACGCCGCCGCCCAGCAGCACGGTTTTCGCCGCCGGAACAAGGGCAAAGTGGTTGCGCGGGCCGGTGATCTGCACCTTGTCGCCAACCTTCAGCCGGGCATGCAGCGCCTCGGATCCGCCGCGCGAGGCCGGGTCCTTCAGGATCCCCAGCTGCCAGGCGGACCGGTCGGCGGGATCGCCCGCCAGGGAATATTGCCGCCACAGCGCGTCGGTGCCGGGCACCAGGATGTCGATATGGGCACCGGCGGTGACGGCGGGCAGGGGCGCGCCCGTGGGGTCGGCCAGGGTCAGCTGCAGGATGTCGCCGCGGTCGTCCCGGCGCGCGCTGACGGTGAGAGAGAGAGGGGTCTCGGTCATCTTGGTCCTTCGCGCCCGGAGGGCGCAATTTTCGGGCGCGCCGGAGGCGCAATGTTCGGGCGCGCCGGGGGCGCGGTGTTTGGGCACGCCGGGAGGGCGCAAGTGTCAGCTGCCTCCGAAGCGACGCGTGGGTCGGACCGCCGGAGGCGCCCTGGGTCGTCACACCCGCAGGGGGCAGGGCGGGCAGGGTCGTCACGCCCGCGGGACGGGGCCGAGGCATTCGCCCCCGTATGGATCCCTTCAGCGCATGTAGAGGCCGCCGTTGTAATCCCAGCAGGCGCCGTTGACGAAGGCCGCGGCGGGCGAGGCCAGCATCGCCACCATCTGCCCGACAAAGCCCGGATCGCCCAGCCGCCCGACGGGGATGTTCTTCAGCATCTGCGGCATGTTCTCGCCCACCAGCGCATGCACCATCGGGCTGTCGAGCGGCCCGGGAGAGAGGCAGTTGCAGGTGATGCCGTATTGCGCCAGATCGCGGGCAAAGACCTTGGTCAGGGTCATGATGGCGCCTTTCGAGGCCGCGTAATGCGCCCCCGTGGTGGTGCCGCCGTTCTGGCCGGCAAGGCTGGCCATGTTGATGATCCGCCCGTAGCCCCGTTCGATGAAGTGGCGGGCAAAGATCTGGCTGCCGGCAAAGACGCCGCCCGCATTGATCCCCATGACGGCGTTGAAATCCGCCGGATCGATCTGCATCAGCGGCTGGGCGCGGGTGACGGCGGCATTGTTGACCAGCACCTCGACCGAGCCCCAGCGATCCACGACCTTGTCCAGAACCTCCTGGAAATCCGAAGGTTTCGACACGTCGAGCGTCGCCGTCAGCGCCAGTTCGGACGCCAGGTCCAGCTCTTCGGCCAGGCGGTAGGTGGCATCGCTGTCGATGTCGGTCAGGATGACCCGGAAGCCCGCGCCATGCAGCGCGCGGGCGATCTCGGCCCCGACGCCGTTGCCGGCGCCGGTGATCACGGCCGTCTGGGTCTGCAGCGGAAGCGGCGCGGCCATCAGAACAGGTAGCTGATCGAGGTCAGCATCCCATCGGCATTGAGCAGCCGCACCACCTTGCCGGCGATCTTCAGCCCGTCTTCGGTGGCCACCAGATCATGGGTGACATTGGCGGCAAACAGGCGCTGGCGGCCGAACTTGTCCTCGACCACGTGCATGGCGTGGCGCAGGGTGATGCGGCCCGGCGCCTGGTCGGTGATCACGAAGCGCGACAGGGTGCGGATGCATTGCGCGGGCGGCGCGGCCGAGATCGAAAAGCCCCCCGACAGGCGTGCCGCGCGCATCTTCCGCATCTCGGCATTGTCGTAGACGATGTTGAGGGAATTGGCGAAATCCTCGGTCTGCACGTCGGTGGGGATGACGTACATGCCGTCCTCGGTCCACAGCGGCAGCCAGGCCTGGTAGTCGTGGCGATCCAGGATGTCGGCCTCGGCCCACAGGAACTGTACCGCCTGGTCCAGGGTGATCTCGGTATCGGTCATGACGTCCTTCATGCCATCATCTCCTTCCACTTGGCATAGGCCGCGCGCATCCCGGTCTCGGCCGAGATATCGCCCACGGGCAGGCCGTTCTTGCTGTCCTTTTCCAGGCCCAGGCCGCGGTGGACCATGACGTCCAGATCGCCGCCGCCGGCCGAGCCGCGCTGCACGCGTTCCCAGACCTCGGCATCATCGGGGCTGCCAAAGCCCATCGGGCCCTGGAAATGCTCGTGCAGGCGCATCCGCATCTGGTTGGCCTCGGCCGGGCCGCCGTCCATGCCGAGGGCGACGTGGCGGATCTCGGTCTCGGTGACGGAGACGGGGCGCAGCACGCGGAAGAACGACAGCGAGCAGCCGACATTGGGGAAGAGGTTCAGGTTGAAGCCGCAGCCGCCGACCGCGCGGACGATCTTGCGCACCTGCGCGTCGTCATAGCCCTGGGCCGCGATGCTTTCGGCCAGATCCCTGAAGCGTTCGGGGATCGGCGCATCAAGATTTTCATCCAGATCAATCAGTTCCGGCATCATCACCATGACCGAATGGCCATTGCCCAGATCCTCGACATAGCCGTCGTCGTCATCCATGAAGGAGAACGTCTCGTTCGCCTCGCCATCGAGGGACTGCAGGAAGGACTTGTGGACGATCGGGAAGTGGTAGGCGTCGGTGGTGTTTTCCAGCTGGATCTTCCAGTTCATCGGCACCTTGAACTGATGCTCGCCCAGCACCTTCACCGGGAAGCCGCCGCCCTGTTTCATGAACAGCTCGATCCAGGGTTTCGCGTTGCCCAGGAAGTCTTCCAGCGGTTCGACGTCGAAGTTGAACGAGGCAAAGATCATGCCGCAGAAGATGCCGACCTTCAGGGGTTTCAGGCCCATCTGGGACTTGTCGAACTCGCCCGAGTAGCCCTCGGGGTAGGGGATGGCGCGCAGGCTGCCATCAAGCGCATAGCCCCAGCCGTGGTAGGGGCACTGGAAGGACGAGGTCTTGCCCTTCTTCACCTCGCAGACGGTGGCGGCGCGGTGGCGGCAGCGGTTGACGAAGACGTGGACCTCGCCCTTGCGGTCGCGCGAGATGATGACGGGCTGCTGGCCCACCCAGGAGAGCTTGAAGTTGCCCTTGCCGGGGACCTCGCTTTCGTGGCCGACCCAGACCCAGGTCGACTGGAAGATCTTCGTCATCTCCTCGTCGAAGATCGCCGGATCCTCATAAAGCGGCGTCGCAACGCGGTCGCCCTTCGCAAGATCGCTGTAATCGGGGGCGGGCCCGGTCGGAAAGGTTTCTAGGGGCATGGCTGGCGGTCCCTGGTGTGAAAGGGTTGGCGGGCGCTGGCGGCGAGGGCCGCGGCGCGCTTGGTAAACTATGTGAAAGTTACGGTATGCTCGTGGCCGAGGCTAGAGGTGTCAGGGACTTCCCTGCGAAAATATGCGGCGGGAACTGAGGAATTTATATAAATCAAATAAAATCAATTAGATGAATGAGATTAAATTTTCATCAATCCGTTTCCGCCTTCGCGCCTTGAAGGGAGTTTTGCTGATTTTTGGGCCTCTTCGAGGTGAATTTTGGAAATTAGAATCAGTGAAAAGGAAGATAAAATCTGGGCGGGCTACCTGACCCCCGAACGGGCTGACCCTCGTGCTTGATGCGGGATGGGGCGCGGCCCTTCTGGGTGTAATATTTTAATCCTAAAGATACATGTCCCAGAAAATAAGGGAAACTTCCCCTGCATCTGTTTTTGGCTGGAAGGGCCTTGCGCCTTTGGTCTGGCGTCGAGATGCGGGATGGATCACCTGTCCAGAAGGCGGCGTTTGCCCCCTTCCGCAGTGATCGGGCCGCGAGAGAATCTGGGTATATCACATAAATTCCCTGCATCCGCACTATGCACGGGATCTTTTCGCTGGAAATGGTCGCGCTTCGGTGGGGCGTAAGAAATATTCCAGATCCGCTTTTTTCACAGGTTTCCGCCTGAAATTCGGGCAGTCCACCGCAGAGAGGAAGTTGCCAGAGGGATTTCCTTTGTGCATGTTTATTTCACGTCTAAACATTAATTCAGTTGTCCCCGAAGAAAGCCGGTCCCGTCGCGGGCAGGTCCAGGACTGGAACCGGTTCCGGCAACCCAGCCACATGACAGAGAGGAAATGCCAGATGTCCAAGCTAACCGCCCTCCGCGGGCTCGCGGCCGCCGCGGCGTTCGGCCTGATGGGCGCCGCCGCCCATGCCGAGGACGTGATCCGCGCCGTCACCTTCGTGCCCGCCCAGGTGTCCTTCGCACAGAACTTCCAGAAATTCGTCGATCTGGTGAACGAGCGCGGCAAGGGTGTCGTGCAGATCCAGGTCATCGGTGGCCCCGAGGCCGTGCCGAATGACCGTCTGGGCGATGCGCAGAAGTCGGGCATCGTCGACATGATGCTGGCGCCTGCCGGTCTCTATCTGAACATGGTCCCCGAGGGCGAGGCCTTTGCCGGCTCCGACCTGAACCCGATGGAGCTGCGCGCGGCCGGCGGCATCGACCTGATCAACAAGGTCTATGCCGAGAAGGGCAACGCGATCGTGCTGGCCCACGTGGACGGCGGCGCCCCGTTCAACATCTGGACCACCGACAAGCCCAAGTTCGACGCCAACGGCAATCTGTCGATGGAGGGGCTGCGTCTGCGGTCCTCGCCGCTTTACCGTTCGTTCTTTGAAAAGCTGGGCGCGACGCTGGTCGTGCAACCCGCCTCCGAAGTCTATACCTCGCTTGAACGCGGCGTCGTCAACGGCACCGGCTATCCGGTCACCGGCCTGCGCGACTACGGCTGGGACAAGTTCCTGAAATACAAGATCGAACCGGGCTTCTTCCAGACCGACGTGCTGATCTCGATGAACCTCGACAGCTGGAACAAGCTGTCGCCCGAGGCCAAGAAGATCGTCCAGCAGGCCGCCATCGACCACGAGAAATCCTCGTACGAGGCCAATATCGCCCTCACCAAATCCGAGGACAAGGCGCTGGCCGACGAAGGCATCCAGACGATCGAGCTGAAGGGCGACCAGGCCAACTTCTTCCTGAAGACCGCCTATGACATCGCATGGGAGCGCCTGAAAAGCCGCGACGCCACCCATTACGAGGAACTCCGCAAGGTGTTCTTCCAGCCGATCGAGTGATCCGGCCCCGGGGCCTGGCCATCCTGGCCGGGCCCTTTCCCAGATGCCGCGCCCTGCTGCGGCCGCTCCGGTCAACGCCCCTGATGCCGGGAACCCCCCATGACTATCATTCTTTCCGCCCTGGACGGACTTTCCAGGCTGCTCTTCGTGCTGGCGGCGCTGATGGTGTTCGCCATCGTCTGTCTGGTCAGCTATGACGTCTTCTCGCGCAACCTCGGTCTGCCGACGTTGTCCTGGGCCGTCAGCTCGGTCGAATATGCGATGCTGCACATCACCTTCCTGACCCTGCCCTGGCTGGTGCGCACCCGCGGCCATGTCTGCGTCGAGATCGCCCTGACCTACATGTCGCCCAATGTCCGCAAGATGTGGGAGGTCTTCCTGCACATCCTGTCGGCCCTCATCTGCTTCTACCTGGCCTATCGCTGCTGGCTGATGTTCCTGGGCGCGCTGCATTCGGGCGATTACGAGGTCCGCTCGTTCGATGCGCCGATGTGGATGGTCTATTCCACCCTGCCGGTGGGCTTCCTGCTGGGCGGCCTGCAATTCCTGTCCTTCCCGCTGCGCGGGCAAAGCTTCTTCGGCGGCAAGCCCGAAGACAGCGCCGGTTTCTGAGAGAGAGGTAACGCATCATGATGGACTGGACCCTCTCTACCCTGATCCTGATCGGCGGGCTGATCCTGTCGATGGGGATCGGCCTGCCGGTGGCGCTTGGCTTTTTCCTGATCAACGTCGTCGGCGTCTTCCTGTTCATGGGTGGCTCGCGCGGGATCGACCAGATGATCGCCAATGCCACCACGGCGGTCTCGACCTATTCGCTGGCGCCGGTGCCTTTGTTCCTGATCATGGGGGCGCTGTTCTTCCATTCCGGCCTGGCGCGGCGCGTGCTGGACGCGATCGACGTGCTGATCGGCCGCCTGCCGGCCCGGCTGAGCTACCTGACCGTGACCACCGGCACCGTCTTTGCGGCGCTGTCGGGGTCTTCGCTGGCCAATACCGGCATGCTGGGCAGCCTGATGGTGCCCGAGATGATGAAGCGCGGCTACAAGCGCCACATGGCGCTTGGGCCGATCCTGGGGTCGGGCGGGCTTGCGGTGATCATCCCGCCCTCGACGCTGGCGGTGCTGTTCGGTTCGCTGGCGCGGATCGACATTGGCGGTCTGCTGGTCGCGGGGCTGCTGCCGGGGGCGGTTCTGGCCTGCCTTTACGCGGTGCTGATCTTCATCCAGTCCAAGGTCGACAAGGATGCCGCGCCCTCTTACGAGGTGACGCCGCTGCCGCTGATGACCCGGCTGGGGATCTTCGGCCGCGACGTGATGCCGATGCTGGTGATCATCATTGCGGTGGTGGGTTCGATCCTGACGGGCTTTGCGACACCGACGGAAAGCGGCGCGCTCGGGATCATTGCGGTGGTGGTGCTGGCGCTGTGCTTCAAGGCGCTGACCTGGGATTCGGTGATGAAGGCCTTCAACGAGGCCGCGCGGGTTTCGGGGATGACGTTCCTGCTGATCACGGCGTCGTCGACCTTCGCGCAGCTGCTGGCGTTCTCGGGGGCGTCGTCGGGGATGGTCCGCTGGGCCACCAGCATGCAGATGAACGGCACCGAGACGCTGATCGTCATGATGCTGATCCTGCTGGTGCTGGGCATGTTCATGGACCAGGTGTCGATGATGCTGATCACCCTGCCGATCTTCGTGCCGCTGGCGACGGGGCACCATTTCGACATGATCTGGTGGGGCCTGATCATGCTGCTGATGCTCGAGGTCAGCTTCACCACCCCGCCCTTCGGCCTGCTGCTGTTCGTCATGCAGGGCGTGGCGCCTGAGGGCACGACGCTGCCGCAGGTGGCGCGCGCCGCGATGCCCTATATCGCCTGCGTCTTCGTGCTGATCTTCCTGCTGATCCTGATGCCGGGCCTGGCGACCTGGATCCCATCGCTGATCGCGCGCGGCTAGCGGGCCGGATTTCGCCGATCCGACAGGGCCTCCGCCTTTGGGTGGGGGCCTTTTTGATTCGGGATTTCGAATGTTGCGCAGGGGCCAGTAAAGGATGCGTATTGCTGCAAATCGTGATCAATAATGGTCACTAAATAAGCTTTATTTACCTCAGATGATCATCTGTTAAGCGTCTTTTCGCAGGGGCGCGGAGGGTGCCCCTTCCGGTCACTGCAAGAAGGAGAGCACATGACCCTTGGCGTCTGGATCAGCCTGATCGTCTATTTCATCGCGATGCTGGGGATCGGCATCTATGCCTATCTGAAATCCAACACCGCATCCGAGGACTACCTGCTGGGCGGGCGCAACCTGCCGCCGGCGGTGGCGGCGTTGTCGGCCGGGGCCTCGGACATGAGCGGCTGGCTGCTGCTGGGCCTGCCGGGGGCGCTGTATCTGTCGGGGCTGGGCCAGGCCTGGATCGGCATCGGCCTGTTCGTCGGCGCGCTGGTCAACTGGATCATCGTCGCCCCCCGCCTGCGCGAGCAGACCGAGCGTTACGACAATGCCCTGACCATCCCCGCCTTCCTGGCGAACCGCTTTCCGACTGCGGCAACGGCGCTGAGGCTGGTCTCGGCGATCATCATCGTGGTGTTCTTCGCGGTCTACACGGCCTCGGGGCTGGTGGCGGGCGGCAAGCTGTTCACCAGCGTCTTCGATGGCGGCTACATGACCGGCGTCTGGGTGACGCTGGGCGTGGTGCTGGCCTATACGGTCATCGGCGGCTTTCTGGCGGTCAGCCTGACCGATTTCGTGCAGGGCTGCATCATGATGCTGGCGCTGGTGATCATGCCGCTGGTGGTGCTGTATTCGGGCAAGGGGCATGGGCTGGGGCAGGCGGCGCAGACGCTGTCGCAGGCCGATCCGCATTTCCTGTCGCTGACCCATGGGCTGACGCTGGTGGGCTTCCTGTCGGCGGTGACCTGGGGCCTGGGCTATTTCGGCCAGCCGCATATCATCGTGCGCTTCATGGCGATCCGCGACGTGCGCTCGGTCGGGACGGCGCGCAACATCGGCATGGGCTGGATGGCCGTGTCGCTGATCGGCGCCGTAGGCGTCGGCATCTTCGGCCGCGCCTATGCGATCCGCAACGGCCTGGAGGTGCATGATGCGGAAACCATCTTCATCGTGCTGGCGGACCTGCTGTTCCATCCGCTGGTGACGGGTTTCCTGTTCGCGGCGCTGCTGGCGGCGGTGATGTCGACGGTCTCCAGCCAGCTGCTGGTCGCCTCCTCCTCGCTGACCGAGGATTTCTACCGCCTGTTCCTGCGCAAGAGCGCCTCGGAAGCCGAGGTGGTGCGCATTGGCCGGCTGGCGGTGGTGCTGGTGGGGGTGATCGCGGCGATCATCGCGGGCAATCCCGACAGCAACGTGCTGGGGCTGGTGTCGAATGCCTGGGCGGGCTTTGGCGCGGCCTTCGGGCCGCTGATCATCCTGGCGCTGACCTGGCCGCGGATGACCGGCAGCGGCGCTGTCGCGGGGCTGATCACCGGCGCCGTGGTGGTGATCGGCTGGATCAGCCTGGGGCTGAACGCCAGCTTCCTGGGCGGCCCGGGCCTGTACGAGATCATCCCCGGCTTCATCGCCTCGTTCATCGCCATCCTGGTGGTCAGCCTGATGACCCCGGAACATGGCGAATACCGCGCAAGGTAAGCGCGGCATAAACGGCAACGAAGGGGGGGCGGCATGTTCGGATGCCGCCCCGTTTTCATCTGCGCCCGGTCCTGCCATCGGAGCGCCCCCGGAACCCCGCCCGGTCCTGCCATCGGAGCGCCCCTGGAACCCCGTCCGATCCTGCCGGGCGGGGAAAACGCCCGTGGGGGCCGTGATCGGGTGCCTAAAGGCGGATGCCGTAGCGGCTGATCTTGTCGTTCAGCGTCCGCCGCGCCATGCCAAGGGCCCTGGCCGCGCGTTCGGTATTGCCGCGGCAGCGTTCCAGGGTGCTCAGGATTTCCCGCGCCTCGAAGGCGGCCACGCGGTCCGCCAGGCTGTCGTCGGCAATTGCGGCGACGGGCGCCTCGGGCAGGTCCAGCCCCAGGGCAAAGCGCTCGGCCTGGGCCTTCAGTTCGCGCACGTTGCCGGGCCAGGGGCGGCGCAGCAGCTGCTGTTTCAGCGCATAGTCGATCTGTGGCAGCGGCCGGCCATAGCGCGCCGCCGCCAGGCCCGCGTAATGGCCGAACAGCAGCACGATATCCTCGCCCAGGGCGCGCAGCGGCTCGACCGAGACCTCGGCC
This sequence comes from Pseudooceanicola sp. NS-SX9, assembly GCF_057380705.1. NCBI lineage: Bacteria > Pseudomonadati > Pseudomonadota > Alphaproteobacteria > Rhodobacterales > Paracoccaceae > Pseudooceanicola > Pseudooceanicola sp. NS-SX9. The sequence goes on from NZ_JBXXRN010000004.1 coordinate 85,813, forward strand.
CCCGCCAGCCGCCAGAACAGATCGGCCCGGAAGGACCCATCCAGCGTCAGCGGTTTCAGATCCGTCTTCGAGGTCGCGATGATCCGCAGGTCGAGCGGCCGCAGCCGGTTTTCCCCCAGCCGTTCCACCGCGCGTTCCTGCAGCGCGCGCAGCAGCTTGGGCTGGATGGAGGCGGGCATGGCCTCGACCTCGTCCAGCATCAGGGTGCCGCCCGATGCGGCCTCCAGCTTGCCGGGCTTGTCCTGGGCGCCGGGGAAGGCGCCGGCGACATGGCCGAAGATCTCGATCTCGAACAGGCTTTCGGGCAGGGCGGCGCAGTTCAGCGCCACGAAGGGGCCTGACGCGCGGGGGCTGGCGGCGTGCAGGGCGCGGGCGACCAGTTCCTTGCCGGTGCCGGTTTCGCCTGTGATCACGATGTCCAGATCGGTGGCGGCCAGCGCCTGGATGCGGGCGCGCAGCGCGGTCATGGCGGCGGACTGGCCCAGCAGGCCGCCCTCGTCCCGGGCGGTGATGCGGTCCTGCAGGCGGCCCAGTTCGGTGCGGGTGGCGCGGGCGCGCAGGGCGCGCTCGATCACCATCATCAGATGCATCCCGTCATAGGGCTTTTCCAGGAAATCCTCGGCGCCCGCGCGCATCGCCGCCACCGCCTGCGGCAGATCCCCATGGCCTGAGATCAGGATCACCGGACAATCGGGATCGCGCGCCCGGGCGGCCTCCAGCAGCGCCTGGCCATCCATCCCGGGCATCCTGAGGTCGGTGACGATCAGCGCCGGGCGCTCGGTCGCGGCCATCGCGGCCAGCCCGTCCGGGAAGCCCTGCGCGGCATGGCCCGCCGCCTCGATCAGATCGCAGAGCGCCTCGCGGTGGTCGCGGTCATCCTCGACGACATGGATCAGGGTGCTCATTCGGCGGCCTCCGTCTGGGTCTTCAGGCGGGGCAGGGTGACGCGGACCTCGGCACCGCCCTGCGCCCGGGTGCGGATGCGCATCCGCCCGCCGAATTGCTGGACCACCTCCGAGGAGATCGCAAGGCCCAGCCCCATCCCCTCGGCGCCGATCTTGGTGGAAAAGAACGGCTCGGTGATGCGCGGCAGCAGGTCTTCGGGGATGCCGGGGCCGTTGTCGGTGACGATCAGGTGCAGCGCGTGGGCGTCGCCCTCGAGGGTCAGCGTGACCTCTCCGGTGTCGGGATCGACGGCATCGATGGCGTTGTGCAGCAGGTTGATCAGCACCTGTTCCAGCCGTACCTGACCCGCCCGCACCACCGCATCGCCCTGCGCCACCAGCCGCGGCTGCAACCCCTTGCGGTCGGCCCGCGGCTGCACCAGCTGCAGCGCCGAGCGCGCCACCGGCAGCACCGACACCGGTTGCAGCGGCGCCACCTCCTGCCGCGAGAAGTTCTTGAGGTGTTTCGTCATCCGCTGCATCCGCCTGATCAGCCCGCGCGCCGATTGCAGCCGCGCGGCGGTCTTTTCCGGCGCGCCCGACAGGCTGAATTCGGCCGCCGTCAGCGTCGCCTCCATCGCCGCCAGGGGCTGGCTGACCTCGTGCACGATGGCGGCTGACATGCGCCCGAGCGCCGCCATCTTTTCCGATTGCACAAGGGTCGCCTGGGTGGCGCGCAGATCGGCCTCGGCGCGGGTGCGGGCCTCGATCTCGCGTTTCAGGGCGGCGGTGCGTTCGGTGACCTTGCGCTCCATCACCTCGCTCTGGCGCAGGCGCAGGGCGATCAGGCGGCGGCGGTGGCGGCGCATGTCCGCAAGGCCCAGGGCCAGCCCCCCCGCCAGCAGCACCAGCGCAAAGGTCAGCCCGGCGCCGGCGCGCGCAGGCCACAGGGGGGCTGCGGCCAGCAGCTGCCAGCCGTCTTCGAACGCAGGGCCCTGCAGGGTGGTGGCGCGGCCCTCGGCGGGAATGGCGATGCTGTCATCAGGGCCCAGCAGCGGCGTCGTGTAGGGCAGCGGCGATCCGGCATAAAGCCTCGAGGCCGCCAGCTGCGCCTTCACCTGCGCATCCAGCGGATGCAGTGGGCGATAGCGCCAGTCCGGCAGGCCCGCCAGAAAGACCACGCCATCGGCATCGACCAGCGCGACATGCTGGCCGGCCTCGGTCCAGGCGCGTTCCAGCGGCCGCAGGTCGATCTTGACCACCATCACGCCCAGCGGCTGCCCCCCCGCCCCGTCGATCCGGGCCGAGATGAAATAGCCCGGCTCGCCGGTGGTGATGCCCACCGCATAGACGCCGCCCTGACCCCGCGCCATGGCATCGCGGAAATAGGGGCGGAAGGCGTAATTGTGGCCGACATAGCTGTCGGGATCCTGCCAGTTCGACGAGGCGATGGTGACGCCCTTCGTGTTCAGCAGGTACAGCCGGTCCGATCCGGCATGGGTGGTGATGGTCTGCAGATAGCGGTTGGCGGCCTCGACCGTGGCGGGATCGGCGGGGCGGGCCAGCACGGCGCGCACGCGGGCGTCCTCTCCGGCGACGCGGGGCAGGTAGCGAAAGCGGCCGATCTCGGTCTGGATGGCGCGGTGGGTCAGCAGCTGGGTCTGGGCCAGGCGCTCGCGCAGGGTGCCAAGGCCCACCTGCCAGGCGATGGCGCCCGCCAGCAGCGCACACAGCGTCACCATCACCAGCCGGGCCCGCCAGGCAGGTCGCATCCGGCGCAGCAACGAGCGGCGCCGGGGCCGGTGCAGCCTAGTTCCCCGCACGATCCGTACAGGGCGCCAGGTGGATCGGGGCCTGGGCGGTGGCGCCCAGATCGGTGCAGCCCTGCGCCGTGCACAGGTGCCAGGCCGAAGGCGTATCCCCCGAAGCCGCCAGCGTCAGCGAGGGCACGGGTTTCAGCGTCGGCGTCCAGATCCACCAGCCGTCGGCGAAATGGCCGCCCGGGCCGGGCTCCATCCCGGCGCCCGATCCCTTCACCGCCGCCTCGACCAGGTGCAGGCGGTGGGTTTCGGTGACTTCCCAGGTCTCGCGCCAGTCTTCACGCTCGACCGAATGGGTCCAGTCGAGCGTGAATTGCCCCGAGCCCCCGAGGGCGATCACCATCGCCCCCGCCATCAGGCAGCCGGTCACGCCGCCACCGGGGGCTTGCGCCGCCACCACAGGTTGACCCCGAAGAGGATCGCCAGGGCAAAGCCCAGCTCGTCCGTGACGGGCAGGGCGGCGACCAGGGTGAAGGCCGCGACCATGGCCAGCGCGCGTTCCCACAGTTTCAGCGGGCGTCCCAGCCAGCCGATCACGGTAACGCCCCAGAGGCCGAGCGCCACCAGCGCCTTGACGACGACATAGGCGACGGCGGGCCAGTAGCCGATGTCCGTGGCCAGAGCACCGCCGTCCTGCAGCATCAGGGCGGGGGTATAGACCGCCATGAAGGGCACGACAAAGCCCGCGGCGGCGACCTTGATGGCCTCCATGCTGATTTTCAGTCCGCTTTCCTTGGCGATGGGGGCGGCGGCAAAGCACGCCAGCGCCACCGGCGGTGTCAGGTCCGCCAGGATGCCGAAGTAGAAGACGAACATGTGGCTGACGATCAGCGGCACGCCCAGGGCCAGCAGCGCCGGGCCCGCGATGGACGAGGTGATGATGTAGTTCGGGATCGTCGGGATCCCCATGCCAAGGATGATGCAGGTGATCATGGTCAGGATCAGCGACAGGAACAGGCTGTTCTGGCCGACGCTGACGATGAACTGACCAAAGGTGTTCGCCGCCCCCGTCAGGGTCATCACGCCGATGATCACGCCCACCAGCGCGCAGGCGATCCCCACCGGCAGCGCGGTCTTGGCGCCATCCGCCAGGCTGTCGCGGCAGATCGCCAGCGTCTCGCGGCCGCCCTTCGAGAAGGCATTGACCACCACCAGCACCGCCAGGATCAGCAGCAGCGCATTGATCCCCACCTTGAAGAACGCTGCCGCGCACAGGCCAAGCGCGATCCAGAACACCACCCGGATCACCATCGACGACATGCCCATCGCGACCGCCGTGCCCAGGATCAGCAGGCCGGTCATCGCCAGCCCGATGGTGCCCGCGAAAAGCGGCGTGTAGCCCGAGAACAGCAACCACACCAGCACCGCCAGCGGCAGGATCAGGTACCAGCCTTCCCGCAGCGCCTTGCGCGCCGAGGGCATCTGGTCGGGTGCGAGGCCCCGCAGGTCCTGCTTGCCGGCCTCAAGATGCACCATCCAGAAGGTCGCGGCGAAATACAGGATCGCCGGCACCAGCGCCGCCTTGACGACCTCGATGTATTGCACGCCCAGGGTCTCGGCCATGATGAAGGCCACCGCGCCCATCACCGGCGGCATCAGCTGCCCACCCATCGAGGCCGTGGCCTCGACGCCCCCGGCGAAGGCCGAACGGTAGCCGAAGCGCTTCATCAGCGGGATGGTGAACTGGCCGGTGGTCACGACATTCGCCACCCCGGACCCCGAGATCGTGCCCATCAGCCCCGACGACAGTACCGAAACCTTGGCCGCGCCCCCCATCCGGTGCCCCACCAGCCCCAGCGAGACATCGGTGAACAGCTTGATCATCCCGGCCTTTTCCAGGAAGGATCCAAACAGGATGAACAGGAAGATGTAGGTGGCCGACACATAGGTCGGAATACCGTAGATGCCTTCGGTGCCATAGGCGATCTGCTCGACCACCTGTTCGAAGGCATAGCCGCGGGTCTGGAAGGGGCCGGGGGCATATTGCCCCAGGAAGGCATAGGCCAGGAAGAAGGCGCAGATGATCGGCAGGGCCGGGCCCATCAGCATCCAGGCGGCGGCAAAGACGCAGAAGATCGCGATGCAGCCGATGATCAGGTCCGGCAGGTTCGGATCGCCCGCCCGGAACAGCAGCGGCGTGTATTCGACCCACTGGTAGGCCGCGACGGCGACACCGGCGGCCGCCAGCACCCAGCACAGCGCCTTCGACACCGGGCCCATCTTCTTGGCGATGGCCAGCAGCGGAAAGCCGATGGCCATCAGGAAGCCCACGTGCACCGCCCGCATCACCTGGCTGGGCAGGTCGATCACGTGCGCCGCGATGGCGATCTGATAGGCCGAAAACACCACGGCCAGCCAGAACAGGAACCGGCCCACGGTCCCGGCCGGAAAGCTCTCGGCGAGGGGATCGTGCAGATCGGCGGTCTCCGCCGCGGCAGAGGTCTGTGATTGTTCGGTCATGTGGATACTCTCCCAGGGCGGAAGACGGCCCCCGCAGGGGCCGCCTGCGCGGGCCTTACATCAGGCCCATTTCCTTGTAGTACTTGATCGCGCCGGGATGCAGCGGGATGGGCGAGTTCTTGACCGCATCCTTGATGTCGATCGCCGCCGCTGCCGCATGGGCCGCCTTCATCTGGTCGAGGTGCTCGAACAGCAGCTTGGTCATCTGGTAGGCCAGTTCGTCCGAGACATCCGACGAGGTGACCAGGATGTTGGTGATGGTCAGCGTCGGAATGTCGGCATCCTGCCCCGGATAGGTGCCCGCCGGGATGATCCCCGAGGCATAGGGCGCGCCCAGCTTCTCGGCCACTTCGGGCGGGACCGAGACATAGGTCACGTCCTGGGTCGAGCTGAGGTCCTTCAGCGCCGCCGAGCCCAGCCCCGAGGATTGCAGCGTCGCATCCAGCTGGCGGTTCTTCATCAGCTCGACGGATTCCGCGAAGGGCAGGTATTCGACCTTGCCCAGATCCTTGTAGGTCATGTCCATGGCGCCCAGGATCTTGCGGGCGTTGACCTCGGTGCCGGATTTCGCCGCGCCGACCGACACTTTCATCCCCTTCAGATCCGCCACCGTCTTGGCGCCCGAGGCCGCGGTGGCGGCGATCTGGATGTAGTTCGGATAGATCGCGGCAATGGCGCGCAGCTTGGTCAGCGGCTTGCTAAAGCCCACGTCGGCATTGCCCTCATAGGCATCCTTGACCGAATCCCCGAGGGCAAAGCCGATCTCTCCGCGGCCCTGCTGCAGCAGGTTCAGGTTCTCGACCGAGGCCTTGGTGGATTGCACCTGTGCCTTCGCGTCGGGGATGTTCTGGGCATAGATTTCCGACAGGGCGACGCCCAGCGGATAATACACGCCCGAGGTGCCCCCGGTCAGGATGTTGATGAATTCGGTTGCCTGAGCGGCGGGTGCAGCAATGGCAAGGCTGCCGGCGAGCAAGGCGCCGAGCCCAAGGGTTCTGATCATGATGTCCTCCCGTTACGGTGCGTCAGGGCGCACGTCGTGCGGGTATTGTTGGGGTGGACTCGCTTGTATGCAATGGGTTTTTGCGCCGGGGTGCGGATTTCGTCGCGGCGTTCTGCCCGGGGTCTGGCAGAAATCTGCCCCGCGTTCAGGCGGGTTCGGGGGCGAGGCGGCGCAGCGCCTGGCCATGGTCAGGCAGCTGCGACAGGATCTGCCGGGTCAGCGCCTGCATGGGCGGCGCGAAGGGCGCGGGGCCAGGAGCCGCAGCCTTGGGGCGCCAGCCCATGCCCAGCAGGATGAACTCGTAAGCGGCGGGGCTGAAGGGCGAAAACCGCGCCGAGAAATCCGCGAAGGAAGGCGGCCGAAGCTCCCACAGCGCCAGCAGATGCGCCAGGCGTTCGGTGCGTTGCGCGGCTGCCGCGGCATCGCGCCAGAATGCCGTGTAGCGGCGCTGCGCCACCGCGTAATGCAGCGCCAGGAAATCCGCCAGGTCGTCGTGCATCTCGGCCAGCAGCTGGTTGTAGCGCAGCGCCAGCGGGGCCATCGGCAGATGCGGCGCGGGGGGGAACATCTCGCACAGGACGCGGGCGGCGTAATCGGCCAGATACAGGCCGGTGCTTTCCAGCGGCTCCAGGAACCCCGCGGCCAGGCCAAGCGCCACGACATTGCCCTGCCAGGGCGCGGGGCGGCGGCCGGGGGCAAAGGGGATCATCCGCACGGGCAGGTCGGGATGGCCTTCGCTGGCGCGCAACGCCGCTTCGGCCGCTGTATCGTCCAGATGCGCCGAGGAATAGACATAGCCGCGCCCCCGCCGCGCGCGCAGGCCGATGTCCCAGCTCCAGCCCGCATCCAGCGCCCGGGCGCGGGTGTAGGGGCGGGGGGTGAAGGCGGGGTCGGGCTCGGGGATGCGCATCACCACGGCGCGGTCGCACAGCAGTCGGTCGCCATAGCCCACCCAGCCGCGATCACCCAGCAGCCGGGCGCGGAAACCGGTGCAGTCGATCCACAGGTCGGCCTCCAGCCGCCCGGCGTCGCGGGTCTGCAGGGCAAGGACATCGCCCGAGGCCGCGCGTTCGACCTGGGTCACATGGGCCTCGATGTGCCGCACGCCCTGCCCCTGCAGGTGCCGCGCCAGAAGCCCGGCGAATTTCTCGGCATCGAGGTGATAGCCATAGGGCACCGGGCCGGTGTAATCGCGCCCCTCGGCCGCGCGGGGGGCACGGTCGGCGGCGATCAGGTCGGGCTGGGCGCTGGCGATCCGGGCAAAGGGGATCTGGCCGTCGCCCGCCAGCCAGCGCGCGACAATGTCGCGCGGCAGGGCGTGGCGGTGAAAGGGATGCAGGCAGCGGCTGCCGGGGCCGGACCAGTCGTCGAAGGCGATGGCGTGCTTGAAACTGGCATCGCAGCCGCGCAGCACATCGGCCTCGGCCAGGCCGAAGCGGCGCAGCATGTCGCGAAAGGTGGGGATGGTCGCCTCTCCGACGCCGATGCGGGGCGTTTCGGGGCTTTCGACCACGCTGATCAGGACCGGCCCGGGGCCGGTCCCGTTCAGATGCACCTGCAGGGTGGCGGCGGCGATCCAGCCGGCCGAGCCGCCGCCCACCACGGTCACGCGCATCAGGCGTCTTCGGTCTCGGCCTCGGGGGCGGGTGCTGCGGCCTGCGCGGCGGCGGCCCGTCGGGCCATCGGCGTCAGATTGTTGAGCGATTGCATGTGGATGTAGCACAGCTCCAGCTCGTCCGTCTGCGCCATCGCGGCAAGCGTCTCGGGTGGCAGCGCCTTCAGCTTGTCGCGGTCGATGGTGAAGAAGCCGCCCAGCTGCGTCTGCTCGCCCCCCGGCAGGCTGAACTGGGCCTGGGCGGGTTTCAGAAGATCGTTGTCCTTCAGGCGCTTGCAGAACAGCTGCGTGCGGTCGAACAGGCCCTGGTATTCGCGGGTGAAGGTCAGCATGGTTTCCAGATAGCGGGTCCGGTTGCCATCGGCATCAAACAGGCGCTCGCCGCGGCCGTCCTTGTTGAAGCCCTCGAATTCCTCGTCGATGCACAGGGTGAAGGTCTTGCCGTCCTGGGCGCGGGCAAAGACGAAGGGATAGCGGCGCAGGAAGGCCGGAACATAGCCGCCGGTCCAGCTGCCATCGGCGGCGACATTGGCGTTTTCATTGGCGCGCATCCCCAGGATCACCGTGGGAAAGATGTTCTGCGCGTCGCCCGCAAAGACGATGGCGTAATCCGTCGCGGCCGAGATGAATTCGGCCGCCAGCAGCGGCACGGAATTGACCTCGCGCGCAAAGCTGTAGGAGCGCCCCGCCTGGAGCGACCAGTCGCGGTGCCGCTCGGACGAGACCGGCACGGCGCGTTCGTAGATCATCAGCTGCTTGGCCACGGAAAATCCTCCCTCGGAAATGCCATTCTGGGTTGTCCCTGCGGAAAGGCTAACCGCGAAAGCTGTGCGTGACCAGTCAAATTCAACCTTTTGGCAAGGGATGCAGCCGCGCGGCCTCGTCGCCATGGGCGGCGATATAGGCATGGGTCAGGCCCAGGCATTCGGTGGCGCCGCAGGCGGCGCGGTGCGGGCACTGGTAAAAGCCGTTGCGGTCGAATTCCTGCCAGAAGGCCGGGTCGATCATCAGCAGCGGCTGGGCATTGACCAGCGCGTCGCGCTGATCGCCCATCAGGCATTCGGGGACATTCTTGACCTCGACATGGCGGCCCAGGGCGCGGGCCTCGCGGATCGCCCGGCGCAGCGGCGGCAGCAGGTCGGACAGCGGCACGATCAGCCCGCGAGGGTCGGTCTCGGCCATGGGGAAGAAGTTCCAGAACTCCATCTGCACCAGGCGCTTCAGATGCGACAGCGCCGCGACCAGCGCCGGAAGGTCCTGATAGCAAAGGCTTGTGACCACGGTATTGGTCAGCAGCCGGACCTCGGGGTCGTCATCCAGCAGCGCCAGGCCGTGCATCATCTTTTCCCAGGAACCGGGCACCTGGGTGATCGCGTCATGCTGCGCGGCGTCTGCCCCCGCGACCGAGACGAAGAATTCGTTCACCCCGGCACTGCGCAGCCGCGCCGCATAGCCCGGCCGCCCCAGGTGCATCCCGTGGGTCTGGATGCGGACGCGGGCAAAGCCCGCGGCGCGGGCGCGTTCGGCCAGCCGGGGCAGGTCGGCGCGCAGGGTGATCTCGGATCCGGTCAGGATCAGCCCCTTCCAGCGGTGGTGGTCGCGCTGTTCCTGCAGCACCTTGTCGAACAATGGCGGCGGCGTCGCCTGCAGGCGGTCCATCGTGCCCTCGATCATGCAATGGACGCATTTCAGGTTGCAGCGGAACTCCATCGTGACGCTGACGTAATCAGCGTGATCGCGCAGCGACAGCTTCGGGCCCTGCAGCGGCCCGGGGGTGGTGACGCCGGCGCGCACGCCGGGCAGATCCAGCGCCCGGCGGGCGGCAAGGGCGGGGTCGCGGGGCTCAGACGAGGCCATAGACGCTGCCTTTCGTGGCAAGGATCCGACCGTCGCGGCAGTGCCAGTCATAGCCGATGTCGAACAGCAGATGCGAGAACCGCGCCAGGTTGTCGCGGAAGAACCCCCGGATGGCGTCAGGATAGCCCAGCCGGTCCAGACAATCCGCCGTCTGCCCCGCCGCTATGCGCGAGAAATAGATCCCGTCGGCCGCGCGCTTGTTGGCGACAACCAGCGTCTGTGGCGTGATCCCGGGCCAGAGCCAGGGCGACAGATCGCCCAGCGGCTGGCCGGCATGGGCGGTTTCCGCCAGCTTTTGGCGGATCGCGGGGGCCTCGGTCAGGGCATTGAAGAAAAAGTAGAAATTTCGCATTTCCCAGCCCGCGCGGGTCAGCCCGTAGCAGATCCCCGAAGACACGCTGCTGCCAGGATTGCCGATATAGAGGTCCAGCTGATCGACCGGCTTGCCCGCCAGTTCCTCGGCGCCGATCTCGATCGAGAACATGAAATAGGGCCGGTCGTCGCCGCTCAGGGGGGCGTCGATGCGGATCAGCCCCTGCAGCGCCCGGGCCAGGGCGCGGGTGTCAAAGCGGCGCTCCAGCCGGGCGTAATCGTAGAAATAGAACTCCCAACTCAGGCGGCCTGCGACGTGTTTCAGGCCCCAGACGGTGTTGAACGGGCCATTGGCGGCGATCAGCGCGTCGCAGACCGCCAGCATCTTCGCAGACAGTCCGGCGGCGGCGAACGAGTGATAGAGCAGCGCCGAGGATTGCCAGCTGTCCGCCCCCGGCAGGCGCGGCGGGTCATAGGGCCAAAGGCAGAAGTCGCGCGTCGGATCCGCCCGGCGGGCCGGGTGCAGGCGGTCGGCCAGCGACCAGTCGGGGGCGGTCAGGTGCATGAGGGTTCCCCCAAGGGGCCGGTGACACGTTCGACCCCGTGATAGAGCGTGGCAAAGGCGCGCCCGTCGCGGGCGGTGCCGGCGGCCACGTGATCCAGCCGCGATCCGGCGTGATCCCGCAGCCAGTCGCGGGCGGCAGGGCCCAGCAGCCCCGACAGTGCCGCCCGATGATCGCCGACCCGCGCCTGCAGCGCCGTCAGGTTCAGATCCAGCGAACAGCGCACAGACCCGGGCTCTGTCACCTCCAGCAGGGGCAGGGGGCCGGGCAGGGTGGCGAGCATCAGCAGCGCCTGCCGGACGGGGCCTTCGGGCAGGGCAGAGGTGATCCGGCGGTGCAGTCCCGGCCCGTCCAGCGGCCCGGGATCGTGGTAGCGGCTGATCGCATGGGCGCCGCCGGGGATCCATTTCAGCGCCAGGAAGGCCAGCCCAGGCTCTGGCCGGTCGGGGGGCGGGAATTCCAGGTAGCATTTCAGCACCTCGGCGCGGGCCTCGGGTTCATAGCCGAAATGGATCGCACTGGCGCGGCTCTGCAACGGCAGGATCTGCGCCAGCCCCCGGGGCGGCGCCTCGAGGCGGTTCAGCAGCCCCGCCAGCACCCGCGACGGCCCGGGACCAAGCGCCCCGCGCGGAAAGCTGACCAGAAAGCGGCCGTCGCGCAGCTCGTCCCCGATGACCTTCACGGAATATTCCCGCAGCAGCGGGCGTTCGATGCCTTCAAGGGCGTCCAGCAAGGGGCGGGCCAGGGTCATTCGGCCTCTCCCGACAGGGCCAGCAGCGTGCCGAGGCCGCGGTCCGAGGCCAGCAGGTCATGGCGCATCCGCCCGTGCATCCGTTCTACCCGGCGCTGACGGGCGCGAAAGGCCAGCGCCGCGGCGCCGGGGCCCAGATGGCGCAGCAGGCGCGCGGCGCGGCGGCTCCAGCGGGCGCCCTGATGGGCCATCAGCTCGTCCTCCAGCGAGAGAAAGCGCTCGACCCGGCCCGGATCGCCCTGCCGGCCGCAGCGCCCCTCCAGCTGGCGATCGACGCGGCGGCTGTCGTGGCGTTCGCTCAGCAGCACATGCAGCCCGCCCAGATCGGCAATGCCCGGGGCCAGCTTGATGTCGGTGCCGCGCCCGGCCATGTTGGTGGCCACCGTCACCGCGCCGCGCTGCCCGGCCCGGGCGACGATCTGCGCCTCGTCGGCATCCTGCACCGCGTTCAGCACCTGATGCGCGATGCCACGGGCCCGCAGCGCCGCGCTGACCTGCCCCGAGGCCGCGACCGAGCGCGTGCCGATCAGCACCGGCGCGCCGCTTGCCTGCAACGCGGCGGTGCGCGCGGCCAGCGCCTGCCATTTCTCGGCCCCGGTGGCAAAGACCCGGTCGGCGCCAAAGCTGCGCCGGTCGCCGCGGTGCGGCGGGATCCGCACCACGCCCAGCCCATAGACCGAATAGAGCTCCCATGCGGCATCGAGGCCCGTGCCCGTCATCCCGCCAACCCGTTGATAGCGCCGAAAGAACCGCTGGTAGGTGATGCGCGACAGGGTTTCGCGCGGATCCGTCGGCCGGGCCCCGTGGACCAGTTCGATCATCTGGTGCAGGCCCTCGGACCAGCTGCGGTCGGGCTGGATGCGGCCGGTGTTCTCGTCGACGATCTGCACCTTGCCGTCGCGGATGACGAAATCATTGTCGGCCCGGAACAGATGCAGCGCCGACAGCGCCTGCACCACCGCATGGTCCCGGATCACCGCGACGCGGAACGGGCCGGAGGCGTATTGGCCCATGATCTCGAGGCGTTCGGCACCTTCGGGGGTGATCTCGATCCGGCGTTCGTTGCTGTGGATGCGGTAATCGCGCCCCTGCTCCAGCGCCCGCGCGGCCTTTAGCGCGCGCGCCAGAAAGGCCGGGTCCTGGTTGCCCGCCCCCTCTGCCTGGCCCGAGATGATCAGCGGCGTGCGCGCCTCGTCGATCAGGACCGAATCCGCCTCGTCGATCAGGGCGAAATGCAGGCCGCGCATCCGCAGCCCGGTGTCCCGCTGGCCGGAGATCCGCTCCAGCTTGCGGCGCAGGTTGCCGGGGGTGCGGCGCAGCACCATGCGGTCGCGCAGGTAGTCGAAGGCGATTTCCTTGTTGGCGGCAAAGACGATATCGGCGCGGTAAAGGGCGCGGCGCTCGTCCCCGGACTGGCCCGCCTGCACGACGGCGCTCGACAGCCCCAGCAGATCATAGAGCGGCCGCATCAGGTCGCGGTCGCGCTGCGCCAGATAGTCGTTCACCGTGATCACATGCACCGGCACCCCCGCCAGCGCCATCGTGCAGGCGGCCAGCGTGGCGCAGAGTGTCTTGCCCTCGCCGGTGCGCATCTCGGCGATGGTGCCGCGCAGCAGGGCATAGCCGCCCAGCAGCTGCACGTCGTAGTGGCGCATCCCAAGCGTCCGGTGGGCGGCCTCGCGCAGCAGGGCAAAGACCGGGCCCAGGTCCCGGGCACGCGGCACGCCCTGCGCCATCGCCTGCCGCAGGGGGGCGCGCAGGGTCTGCGCCAGCGCCTGCAGTTCGGCATCCGACAGCGCGGCCATACGATCGCCATGGGCCTGCGTCGCGGGCAGGATCGCCCGCAGCGCCTGCCCCCGCAGCCCGGCCGCACGCGCCATCGCCAGACCCGCCAGCCGCCGCGTGACGCGATCAAGGCGGCTGTCCTCGGCATCGGGGCGTTCGGCATAGGTGGCGATGCGCGGCAGCGACAGGCGTCGCGGGGGGATCAGGCCCAGCTCAGACATGGAAGCGCTTCAGGAACAGTTGCCGCAGGGCGCGCCCCATGCGGCGGCCCACCGGTTCGTCGCCATGGTCAAAGCGCACCTGCACCCGTTCGCCCACATAGGGCAGGCCGGTGGGCTCCAGCGGCGCCAGATCGAACAGGAACAGCCGCTGCACGGTGCGGCGCCCCTCGGGGTCGGCGGGATCGGGGGCAAAGGGCCCCCCCGCCGCGGTCGAGAGCGCGCGCGAGGGCAACTGCATCACCCCCTCGGGCGACAGGCCGGCGATGCGGGCGGGGATCTGGGTCTGCGGCGCGCGTTCCAGCCGCAGGCTGATGCGGTCGGTGGCGCGCACCAGTTCCGCGGTCTGCTGCGGCACCGCCACGCGGTAGCGGCGGGCGTCTTCGGGCACCAGATAGCCCAGCACGGCGCCCTTGTGCAGCATCCGCCCCGTCAGATCGGCAGCGCCGGGGATCACCGCCTGGCCATCGCGCGGCGCGCTCACCGTCAGGGCGGCGGCGCGCTGGTCATAAAGCCTCAGCCGGCCTTCCAGATGCAGCACCTGTTCACGCAGCAGCTTGGCCTGCACCGCGTCCGATCCGGCGACACCCGCCAGCTTCAGCCGGACTTCCTCCAGCCGGGCGCGGGCCAGGCGGCGTTCCGACGACAGGATCGGGTCCTCCATCCGCAGCAGGGTGGTGCCGGCGGTGACGGCGGCCTCGGACACGGGGGCTTCGGCCACGAACCCATCGGTGGCGGCGCGCAGGATCTGGTCCTCTTCCAGCCACAGCACGCCGGTGGCCAGCGTCCGGTGCGGCAGCGGCAGGGCAAAGACCAGCGCCAGCGCCCCCGCCACGGCCGCCCCGCTGACCGCCAGCGCCCGCAGCCTGCGGCCCCGCAAGGATCCGCTGGTCAGCAGGAATTTCAGCCCCTTCCAGGCCGGGAACAGGAACACGTTCGACAGTGCCCAGGCCGCCAGCAGCACCCCGATGAAGAAGAATTTCGACGCCACCACCAGCGCGATCGTGACCGAGATCGACATCCGGTAGCAGAACCCGGCAATGGCGTAGAACAGGAACCAGCCGCGTTCTCCCGGCGCGGTCACGGGGCTTTCGACGCCCTGCGCCCCCAGCAGGTAGCGCTGCACCAGATACCAGAAATAGCCCGAGGCCCGCTGGCCCAGATTGGGGATTTCCACCACGTCGGTCAGCACGAAATAGCCGTCGAAGCGCAGCAGCGGATTGCCGTTGAACAGCAGCGTCGAGACGCCCCCGATCAGCATCACGTTGAAGGCAAAGGCCCGCACCAGCCCCGGTTCGACATTGATCCAGACGATCATCGCGATGGCGGCCAGCGCCAGTTCCACCATGATGCCCGCGCCCCCCACCACCGCGCGGCGCCATTTCTCCGGGAAGGCGGCCGAGGCCGAGGCATCGACATAAGGCACCGGCACGAAGACCAGGAACATGGTGCCGATCTCGTGCACCTCGCCGCCCCAGACCTTGGTGGCATAGGCATGGCCCATCTCGTGGATGGCCTTGACCAATGGGAAGGCCAGCGCGATCAGCACCAGGTTTTCCGCCGTCAGCACCCGGTCGATGACCCCGCCCAGCAGTTCCGGCCCATGCAGCACGGCCAGCGTCACGCCTGTGATCACAAGCGCCAGCCAGCCCAGGAACCCCCAGATCGTGAAAAGCGGCCGCACCAGCCCCACCGTCCGGTCCAGAAAGGCATCGGGGTCGAACAGCGGCAGCCGCAACGCCAGAGGGTTCCTCAGCCGCGCGATCATCGCGCTGCGGCTCTGGTCGTGATGGCGGCGGCCCAGTTCGGCGATGTCGGGGGCCATGTCGCCCGCGATCAGGTCGGATCCGTGCAGCTGCGCCAGCAGGCGGATGACCTCGGACTGGGTGGGGGGATCGTCGTCAAAGCGGCTGCAGGCGGCTTCCCACAGGCTCTGGACGGTGCGGCGGCCGTCCATCAGCGACAGCATCAGGTTGGCGGCGGGGCTCAGGCGGTGGTAGCGGCCCGAATGGCTGTCCTGCACGACGAACCATGTGGCACCGCGAAAGCGTTGCCGGTGGATCTGGACATGGCTGCGCAGCCGCGGTTTCAGCGGCGCGACGCGGTACCAGTCCTGGCTGAGAAACCCTTGCGCCACAGCCTACCCCCCCAGCCAGCGCCAGGCCCAGAGCCGCGCCCAGTCGGTCATCGGCTGCGTCCAGATGGCGATCAGGCGGCGCTGCCCGGCGTCGATCTTGGCCACCCCCTCCATCCCGGGCTGCAGCGCGGCAGTGTCGCCGGAAAACGCGGCCTCGACCCGGAAGGTCGTGGCGCCATCGGCATAATCCGCGACCGGCGTGATCTGGGTGACGGCGAAGGCAAAGCTGCTTTCGGGCAGGGCGGTCGCGACCAGCGTGCCGGTCTGGCCGGGATGCACATCGGCGATGCGGCGTTCATCGACATCCAGCACCAGCCGGTATTCCCCCGTGGGCGCCACCGTCAGCAGCGCATCGCCCCGCGCCACCGAGGCGCCGATGCTCTGGCTCAGATCGCCCGAGATCACCAGCCCGTCGAAGGGCGCGCTCAGCCGGGCGCGTGCCAGCTGCTTGTCGATCAGCGCGATTTCGGCCTCGGCCTGGGCGATCTCGGCCCGGCGGGCCTGGGTTTCCGAGCGGTCCCGGGCGGCCAACGCGCGGTCGTATTCGATCTGCTGGCGCTGGCGTTCGGTGACCAGCCGCAGCCGTTCCAGCGCCATCTCCCGGTCATCCAGTTGCACCAGAAGCTGCCCGGCACGCACCGGATCGCCCGCCCGCGCGCGGGCCTCGGCGATGAAGCCGTCATAGGGGGCGGCGATGGTGCGCTGGATCCGCCCCGAGACCTGCGCCTGCGCCGACACCCGGTCCGGCCCCACAGCAAACCAGCAGAACCCGGCCCCCGCCAGTAGTACCAGCAGCGCGATCTTGCGCCCCGGATAGCCCGGCCCGAAGACGCGGGTGAACTGGCGCGCGCCGGCCTCGGCCAGCTTGGTCAGCAGCCAGCGGTCGCCCCGGCGCTTTTCGTCCAGCACGGGGGCAAGGACGGTGGTGACGGCCTCGAGGATCTCAAGCTCGTCCTGGGTGAAGGGGGTATCCTGGGGGCGTTCGAAGGTGATGGCGCCGATGAAATGGCCAAGCGCATAAAGCGGCACCGTGATCACATGGCCGGTGCCCTGTGCCCGCGCCAGCGCCTCGTGACGGTGGGCGGCAACGGGATCGGCGCTGTCCTCGGCGGGCCACAGGACGGGGCCGCGCTGGTCGATGGCCTCGTCCATGGCGGCGCCCAGCAGGCGGATCAGGTTCATCTGCCGGGAAAACTGCGCCGAATGGGAAATCGCCACCACCCGGCACGACCCCAGCCGCCGGAACCCGACCGAGACCCGGTCGCAGCCAAAGCGCGTCGCCAGATCGGTCGCGGCGGCCCGGGCGGCGGTGGCGATGTCGTCGCGTTCGGCCACGGCAATGACCGCGTTCAGCGCGGCAATGGCATGGTCATGGCGGTGGCGGTCCGCCAGCATGACCTGCCGCCGCGCCAGATCACGCATCCAGGCCGCGCCCCATTGCAGGCGACGCATCGCCTCGCGCAGTTCGGCCGCGTCCTCGGGCAGGATTTCCAGCGTCACGGCGCCCTGCACCTGCCCCTCGATCGTCAGTGGACAGGCCAAGGCCACCAGCCCGCCCGAGGGCCGCCCGTCATCGCCCACCGCGCCGCGCACCACGCCACGATCGCCCGTCATCGCATCCTCGGCCGCGGCCAGCACCAGCCCCGAGGGGATGCGGGCCTCGGGCCAATGGGCGGCGGCGCGGGGGCGGCCGCCCTCTGGGTCGGTCAGGAAGACGCTGGCGCCCTCGGCCCCCTCGACCTGGGCGGCCATCAGAGGCGCCCAGGCGCGGGCGGCCTCGGGCAGGTCCTGCGTGCGGCCAAGGGCGCGCCAGGGGTGCGGCGTGCCGCGCGTTGGAACCTCTGCCGCGCCGGGGATCCCCAGCCCGTCCTCCATCAGTCGTCGACCTTCAGGATCCCGTGCCGGGCCTCGTATTCGCGCAGCACGCCGGTCAGGATCTGATGCAGCCGCTTGGCGGCAAAGGGCGTCATGATCACCCGGTTGGTCAGATCGACCCGCAGGGGCCCCGCATCGGCGGGGTTCCAGCTGCGGTTGGTGCCGAAGAAGACCTCGACCTGTTCGCGGGTGCCCTGAACGTTGACGACATTGGCGAAACTGGTCGCCATCGCCTCGTCATTCCAGACCACCATCGACTTGCGGTCGCCCTGTGCCTCGGTTTCGTCTTTCGCCATGTGGCCCTCCCCGGTCATGATGGCGGCGGCCCCCCTCCCGAAGGGGCCGCCGACTGTGGTCAGATCAGCGGGCGCCTAGTAGGCGCTGTTGTAATCGCTGACAAAGATCCAGTCGTCGGGATCATCATCGGCAAATCCGCCGTCATTCTCAAGCAAATCGTCGATCACCCACAGGCCGCCCTTGCTGTCGATATAGGCAAAGAGCGCGCCGTCTTCGTCCAGCAGCGTATAGGCGCTGTCGGCGGGTGTGCCGGCGGGGGCCTTGTAGCTGACATCCTTGACGAATTCGCCCAGCTCCGCGTCATAGACATAAGAGGCGGTGCCTTCGTTCTTCGCGGCCTGCTTCGGGTGGAAGCTGATCACGATCTCCGAGGCGGCGATGGCGTTCTGGATCTGCGCCACGCTGGAACGCTGCGCCGTGGTGGGGGTGACGACCGGCGCGGGCGTCGGTTCCGCCACGGTGGTTGTCGTCACCGTGCCGTAATCCGCCGTGGGCGAGGGCGCATCATTGCCGTCGCCGCCCGCCGCCGTTACCCGCACATCGCGCTGTGCCGGGCCGTTGCCGGGCTGCGGATCGGCGGGGGCGCCGTGGGTGTCGGCCCAGTCGGCATCGGATTGGGTGACGATGCCCATCTCTCCCTCGGGTTCGCCATGGCGCGCCGGATCGGATCCGGTATCCATCGCCCGGGTCGGATCGGCCCCGTCGGAGGCGCCCAGCAGATACCAGAACTCGATCGCGGAAGGCGCCATCAGGCGGTTCACCGTGGGCGCCCCGAAGGGTTTGAAGGGCACGATGAAGCTGTTGTATTCGCCGGTCCAGTCATGCAGCCGGTCGCCGCCGGTATTGGCGATCAGCACGTCGCGCCCGGCACCGCCCAGCACGTAATCCTCGTAGCTTTCGTCGGTATCGGTGGTGTCGGCGGTTTCCAGCACGTCATCGGCATTCAGCCAGTCGTCGCCGTAACCGCCATAGATCCGGTCGCGCCCGGTGCCGCCGGAGATCGCGTCATTGCCCAGATCGCCAAAGATCACGTCGTCGCCGTCGGTGCTGACCCCGTTGCTGCTGCGGGCATCCACCGGGCCTTCCTCGGCGATGTGGTTGAGGAAGAAGGTGCCGCCATTCGGAGTGATTTTCGCCCTCGGGTCGTTTTCGTCGTAATGGGCGAATTCCTGGGTCGTCGCGTCATAGGCCAGCAGGTCGCCGGGGTTCACCGGCGTCTCCCAGGACACAATGGTGCCATCCATCGCCTGCGGGGCCAGCGCGAGCGGCAGGGCCTCGGCGCCGCTGATCGCATCATCGCCCGCACCGCCATGCAGGAAATCATCGCCCCAGCCGCCAAAGATCACGTCATCGGCATATTGCGGGTCGAAGGCCGTATCCTGCGTGGCCGCGGGATCCAGGTTGAAGGGCGTCAGGTTCACCGTCTTCTTCAGCTGCTGATCGACGTTGATCACGTAGCGGAAGTTGAAGCTGTTGGGCGCGGTGATCAGGTCATTCACGCTGGAAAGCGCGGCAATGCCATAAAGATCCTCGCCATAGCTGGTGGAATTGCGGCTGGTCATGATGCGGCCATCGTCGCCCAGCACCCCGTCCGATCCCGTCCCGCCCGAGATCCAGTCATTGCCCCAGCCGCCGATCAGATCGTCGTTCTGACCATCGCCAAAGATCACGTCGGACCCGATCTGCGCATAGATCACGTCATCGCCCGCCTCGCCGTGGATCTCGTCTCCGGCGCCGTTGTCGTTCAGCGCGGTCGGGTCGTAATCCGGGCCGCCCTCGGTGTAATCCAGCAGCTCGACCGCGCGGGGGATGATGCGTTCGCCCCCATAGCTGTCGTAGGCAAAGGTCAGGTAGGCGCCGCTGTCGGTGCCGTAAGTGCCCACAATCCGGTAGATATTGCCGTTGTCGCCCAGGATCGTGTCGGCGTCGCGGGCATGGCCGTCGGCGCTTTCATCCCCCAGATCGTTGCGGCTGGCCGCCGTGCCGGAGCCGCCAAAGATCAGGTCGGCGCCATCGGGCCGCAGGCTCTCGTCTCCCTCCAGGCTGAAGAGGGTCGAGCTGCCGCCGACGATATCGTCCTGGCCAAGGTTGCCAAAGATCACGTCGTCGCCGCCATTGCCCTCGATATAGTCATCACCATCGCGGCCCGTGCCGGCAAAGTCATCGACCGAAGGCCCGGTTTCCAGCAACCCGTTGATCCTTGAGGCAAAGACCGCGCCCGGATCGGCGATGCCGTCGCCATCCAGATCGATCGAGCCATCGCCCTGGATCACGTCATTGCCCAGCTGGCCAAAGATCAGGTCATCCTCGGCGCCGCCTGCGATGTAATCGTCGCCGTATTCGGCCGCATCCTCGGTATCCGAATGATCGAATAGGGTGATATCACGCTGCTGGATGCCGTCGGGGCTGGTCATCGCCGCGCCCGTGATCTGCGCCACGCCATCGGTGTCGTACAGGATCCCCTCGGCCAGGGCACGCATCCTTGCATCGGCCGACTGACCCGAGCGGTAGATCCGCCCGTTGTCGCCCAGGATCACGTCATCGCCCGCGCCGCCGTCGATGGCATCGCCCGTGTCGAAGGCCAGTGCGCCCTCGTTGTCGGTATCGACATTGTGGCCGCCGATCAGATCGTCGTCGCCGTCCTCGCCAAAGATCACATCGGCGCCCTGCTGGCCCATGACCAGATCATCGCCCGCACCGCCAAAGATCGTGTCGGCGCCGCCCATCCGGTCGCCGCCCGTATAGGTGGCCCAGACATCGAAGGGCCTGAGGCCGGTGACAAGGGGCAGGGCGGTTTCGTCAATGTCGCCCGCAAGGGTGGCATGGTCGCCCATCACCAGATCGTTGCCCGCGCCCGCCCGGATCACATCCGCGCCGGTGCCGCCGATCACCAGATCATTGGCATCGCCCGTGGAAATCACGTCATCGCCGCCATGACGCCAGTCGGTGGTCTCGATCAGCTGCGCAAGATCGGTCGAGCCGTCCTGCGCATTGACCCAAAGGATCTGGCCCACATCGCCCAGCACGATATCCGCCGCGTCGGGGCCGTCGCCCGCATTGGTCGTGATCACATCGCCTGCGGCGCCGCCCAGAACGATATCCTCGCCCAGTCCGGTCGTGATCACATCCGCGCCGCCATGGGCCTCCTGCGTGGTGAGGGCGCTCAGCAGTTCCAGCGGCAGGGTGCCAAGGTTCACAGCCCCCGTGCCCGTCGTCACCGCGCCATTGTCACCGAAGACAAGGTTCGCGCCCTGGCCCGCGTCGATCTGATCGGCGCCAAGGCCCCCCAGGATCACGTCGCTGCCCGCGCCGCTCAGGATCGTGTCGGCGCCGCCCAGAAGCGTCTCCTGGCTGCGGATCGCGGCGATGGTCATCGCGAAACCGGTCAGCTGCGGGGCGTTCAGGGTCGCATAGGCCAAGACCTCGCCCAGATCGCCGAAGACGATGTTCGCGCCACTGCCCGCGTCAATCACGTCATCGCCGAAGCCGCCCAGTATCAGGTCGGTGCCGCCTGCCGCGGTGATCGAGTCATTCCCCGCATCCGAGGCGTAAGTGGTTTCGATCACGTCGAAATCGCCCTCGTCCCCGTCCAGGATCACCTTGTCGATATTGCCGTTGTCGCCGAACAGGATATTGGCGCCGCCAATGTCGGTCAGGCTGTCATCGCCCATGCCGCCCAGCACGATATCGTCGCCCATCCCGGCGAAAACGGTATCATTGCCGCCCTCGCCCGGGTTGGTGGTGTAGACTGCAGTGACGAAACCGGTGGTGGTGATGCGCTGCGTGCCCGCGACCTGTGTGATCACACCCAGATCGGCCAGCACGATATCGTCGCCCGTCCCCGCATCGATCCAGTCGCTACCCGGGCTGCGCGTATCGGCACTGTCGAGCGCCGGATCCAGGATGATATCATCCGAGACCACCAGATCCCGCGCCACCAGATCGACGCTGAAACCATTGTCGCCATAGATGTGATCACTGCCCGAGAGGCCATAGATCACGTCATCCCCGGCGCCGCCCGCGATATGGTCATCCCCCATCGAGCCGATGATCGTGTCATTGCCGATCCCGCCATAGATCACCAGGCCCAGCTGGCCGGCCGTGCCGATGGCCGAGGCGTCGATGTAATCCCCTTGCAGGTCGGGGTTTTCGTGGCCGTCAAAGACCAGACCGCCGCCGGTGGCCGCGCCGCCCAGGTAATCATAGCGCGCGCCGTAGGTGTCGGTGTCGCCGTAGATCACCAGCAGGCTGTCGGGCCCGCCGCCGCCCAGCACTGTGATCACATCCGCGCCGCCGCCGCCGTGGATCGCCGTGATCGGCAGATCAACAGTGTTGTCGGACAGGGTGTTGGTCGCCAGAACGGTGAAACTGTCATCGGCATCGCCCAGCAGGACGTCGATGATCTCCATCCGGTTCATGGTGATGCCCTGCGCATAGCTGACGATCTGAGACCCGTCCTGAGCGATGCTCTCGTCGAAATCGACGGTGCCGGTGCCCATGCCCAGACCGTTGACCAGCAGCCGCTCGGTGCCGTCGGGCAGGGTGGTGGTGGTCATGAAGCCCGCCTCGCCGGTCACATCCGTGTCGTTGAAGATGTTGACGCGGTCGTTCTGCGCGGTCTCGTCGATGACGATATCAAGGGCGATGGGGCCGGGATCGCTTTCGGTGGGCAGCATCACCGGGGCCAGCAGGGTGCGGTCCTCGGTCGGGCCGCCCTCAAGGATCAGGGGGCCGTAGACCTTGGCGCTGGTGTGCTCTTCCGCGGGGAAGACCTTGGTGATGTAGTCCGTTGCTGCCGGGGTATAGCCGGGATCGGCCTCCAGCGTGACCTCGACCGCCTCGAACCAGTTGGCGGTGGTGAAGGTGATCTGCGCCGCCGTCACGGTCAGCGTGGCGGGGCCGGTGGCGTCGGTCAGGGATTTCCCGCCCGAGAGGTAAAGCCTTGTACCATCGGCGGAAACCGCGCCGATCATCACCGCGCCGTCATTGCTGCCCGCGCCCGAGATATCCAGCGTCTGACCCGAGGCAAAGCCCTGCGCCGCCCAGTTCACCCCATCCGAACGCTCGATGTAATCGGCGCCGTCGCTGACATGGACAAAGCTGACGGCCAGCGTCTGATCGGCCAGCGTCACCCGCGTCACGCGGGCGCTTTCCACGATACGGGTCTGGCCGTCGTCGAAGATCGAGATCGTCACATCCGCCGTCGGCGCCTTCGTCAGCCTGACAGAGTAGCTGTCGGTCTGGTCATAGGCATCGTCGCTGCTGTCGATGACCACGGTGTCGCCATCGCTTTCGCGGATCACCACGCCCGCATCATCGCCGTCGATGGCGGTCAGCGTCAGCTCCTGCGCGCTGGCGGTGGCATAGACCGGGCCGTCGCTGCTGACCTGATGGGTCAGGGTGATGCGCTCGGCGTTTTCGACCAGCCCATCGGCCAGGGCGGTGACGGTCACGGTCTGGACCTGATCCCAATTCGTGGCATCGAAGGTAAAGACCGTCTGGCTATAGGCCAGATCCCCGGAATTTGCGTTGTCCGTCAGGGTGATGGTCACGGTTTCGCCCAGGCCGGGCGCCCGCGACAGGACCAGATCATAGGTGTCCGTGATCCCCTGCGCGCCTTCCAGCACGAAGGTATCGGCGCCCGACTGGGTGATTTGCAGTTCGGCCAGATCATTGTCGCGGACCTCGGCCACCAGGTTCTGCACCTGCGCGCCGTCAAAGGCCGCGTCGCTGGAGCGCACCGAGTGGCTGATCACCACGTTGCGGGTGCCTTCGGCGGCGGCGTCATCCTCGGCGCGGATCGTGACGGTCTGCGCCTGATCCCAGTTCGTGGCATCGAAGCTGAGGACGATGGCATCGGCGAAGGTGGTGCCATCGGCGCTGACACGGACCGAATCCGCCTCCTGTCCGGTCAGGGTGATGTCGGTGGCGTCGGTCTGGGTGATGTCAAAGGCCCCCTCGACCACGATCTGCGTCGCCGAGACCGAGACGATCTTGTAGATCCCGTCGGCATCGCCATCGGTGGTGCCGCCAAGGCGGATCGACTGGGTGACGTCGAACCCGTCATCCAGGAAACTGCCGCTGGCGCGGGTGATGGTGCTGCCCCCGGCGGCAAAGCTGATCGCCGTGCCCGCCGCCATCCCCGGCAGCGCCAGGTTGCGATCAGCGCTGGAGGCCCGGTTGGCCGAGACGGTCACATAGACCACGCCGGTCGGAATATCGGTCAGCCGGATCGTGTAGATATCCGTCCGTTCCCCTTCATTTTCAGACAGTTGCGTGACCCCGGGGGTGGTGTCGCCCGCAGCCCCCTGGCTGATGATCACGGCGCCCTGGTTGGCATCGGCAACCGTGGTGCCCAGCCCCTCGATAAAGGTCTGGTCATAGGCGTCATCGGTGCTGGCGGCCTGGTGGTTGATCAGCCCCGACCGCCCGGCCAGATCGGCCGAGATGATGGTTTCGGTCACATCCCCCGTCACGTCGAACGTGTCCGAGCCCAGCCCGCCGATGATCCGCGTCACCGCATTGGCGGCGGTCGAGAGGATGAAGAAGCTGTCGTCGCCCTCCAGCCCGTCGACCTCCAGCAGTTCCTCGGTGTTCGAAAGGCTGACGTTCAGACCGGCGCCAAAGACGCCATCCTCTGTGATCACAAAGGCATCGTCGCCCTCGGTCCCCAGCACGATCACCTTGTCAAAGCCCGCGCCCCCGTCGATATCGAGCGGCGCGTTGATGTTGTAGCGGATCAGGTCGTCGCCTTCGCCCGCGTTCAGCTGGGTGTCGTCCTGCAGAGACGAAGACCCGTCATCCGCCAGCAGGAAGGCCCGCACGGTGAAGTCGTCATTGCCGGCCTCGCCCTCCAGCTTCAGCTGGGCGCGGTTGGCGTAGACGGTGAAACTGTCCTGCCCCTCGCCGCCAAAGGCCACGGTGGCAAAGCTGATCCCGTCCGAGAGCCAGCCGCGGGTGGTCAGCACGGCGTTGATCTGATCCCCCGCCGCAATGCCGTTTTCTCCGCTTGCCACGTTGGGATCATTGCCGAACAGCTGGCCGAACTGGAAGCTGTCGTCGCCGAGGCCGCCGTCCAGCGTCATGATCGCGGCATTGTCGTCGGCGATGAAGGTATCGTCGCCCGCCTGCCCCAGCAGGGTGACGCGGCCATTGATGGCGCGGTCGTAGTTGATCCGCTCCAGCGTCTGGGGGCGGGTCGGATCCTCGCCGCGCATCTGGTCGATATCGCCATGCAGCAGCGCAAAGAAGGTCGTCCGGCTGAGGAAGACGTCATCCTCGGTCGTGCCCAGCACGATCATCGTGTCGACATCGGTCGGCCCGCCCGTGTCCTCGACGTCGATCACGTAGTTCACCGCGATCCCGCTGACGGATCCATGGGTCTGCACCGTCAGGTCGTCAGAGCCCGCGCCGCCATCCACCAGCAGGCTGTCCGAGGCGCCCTGGTCGTCCAGCCGGACGATCTCGATCAGGTCATCGCCAAGGTCACCGTAGATCGCCGCCGTGCCGTCGAAGGCCTGCGGATCCAGGATGCGGATCTGGTCGCGCCCCTCGTCGCCATGGATCACCAGGGTCGTCCCGGCCGAAACATCGGCGCCGTTGAACACCATCTGGTCATCGCCCGCCCCCAGGCTGACCGTCAGGCCCGTCCCGGCGGACAGGATCCCGGTCACGGTCAGGAAGTCGCGCGTCGCCCCGGTGTCGATCCGCAGTGTGCTGCCCGCCTGCATCCGCCCCGAGACCGCGACGCGGTCCTCGCCCTCGTCGGTGCGCAGGATCAGGCTGCTGCCCGCCAGCAGAACGCCGGTGATCGCCACCAGGTCGATGCCGGTGCCGGTGTCGAACAGCAGGTCATCCCCCGCCTGCACCTGCCCCGAGATGTCGATGCCGTCGCTGCCCTCTCCGGTGATCAGGGTGGCATCGCCGATGGTGCCAATCAGTCCGGTCAGGGTGAACAGGTCGTCGGCAGTGCCGGTGTCGATCAGCACCTCGATCATGCCTTCCAGGATGCCGGTGATCTCCAGCGCGTCCTCGGCCGCGCCGGTGTCGATGAAGACCTGGCCCAGCCCGCGATGGACCCCCTGCATCTGGATCGTGTCCTGCCCGGCGCCGGTCTCGATCGCCGTGTCGCCGCCGACCAGCACGGTGCCGGTGGTCAGGATGTCGTCGGTGCCGTCGCCGCCCAGCAGGGTCATGTCGCCGCCGACGGTGATGTCATCGGCGATGACCACGGTATTGGCGCCGTCGCCCATGTCGATCAGCAGATCCCCCGCGACCGAGACAGGCACCAGCGGTTGCAGCGGATCGGGGCCCAGCGTCAGCGTGTCGTCGCCTGCGCCCATCAGGATCGCGGCATCGCCGCCCACATCCAGCTGCCCCTGCACCAGCAGGTCGTCATTGCCGCCGCCAAGCGAGATCCACAGATCGCCGCCGACCCAGGTGGTGCCAGTCAGCACCACGTCGTCCCGGCCCGCGCCCGCGCTCAGCCGTAGGGCGCCGCCGGCGCTGATCTGGCCCAGGTCCTGGGTCAGGCTGTTCGTGCCCTCTCCCAGTTCGATCGTCAGATCGCCGGTCTGCGCGGTCAGGTCCGAGCGCAGGGTGATCGCGTCATCCCCGGCGCCGGTCGCCAGAGTGATCGCGCCAAAGGCGGTGATCTGTCCGGTCTCGCTCAGGACCAGGGTGTCGGAATTGGCGCCGGTGGTGATCCACAGGCTGCCGCCCGCCGTGATCACACCGTTGATCGTGACATGGCTGCCCTCGCCATCCAGGCTGGCCAGATCGCCGCTGATCACCACGTCGCCGCCCGCCTGCAGCAGGGCGCCGGTGCCCAGGGTCACGTGATCGCCTGCAGTGATGTAGATGCTGCCGCCCGCGGTGACGCTGATCCCGTCCAGCACGGAGAAGCTGTCGTAATCGGCCAGGGCCGTCTCGGTCGACAGATAGGTGATGTTGCCGCCCGCGGTGATCGTGTTGGCGACCGTGATCGGGCTGGTGGCGGTGGTCTGCACATCGCCGCCCGCATACTGGCCCGCCCCCGCGCCGCCATCCATCGTCTGGACCGTCAGCGCGCCGTCATTGGTCACATAGGTCGATCCGGTGGTCGAGCGCGACTGCAGCGATCCGATCTGCGTGTAAAGCCGGTTGTCGGCCGCACCGATATCCCCCTGGGCGATCAGATAGGCCCGGCCCCCCAGCACGTTCGAGGTCTGATCCGGCAAAAGCGCGTTCCAGATGCTGCCCGTGGTCGCCGTCAGATAGGCGGTGGCCAGCGCCGGATTGGCCTGCGTCACCTCGACGGTGTTCAGGTACAGATCGCCCGCCTGTTCGATCAGGAAGGTGTTTTCCTTCGAGGTCACCGTCACCACGCCCGTGCCGCCGCGATGGCTGTCGATGTCGAGCTCATTTCCGAAGGCGCCGATATAGCCGAACTCGGCCGTCAGGGTGATGCTGCCCGCCGCCAGCACATCGGCCGCCAGACGCGATCCGGTGGTATTGCCATCGGCGCTGGTTTCGGGCGCGGCGGGATCCGCCAGATCGAGGGCATCAAAGATCGACAGCTGCGCATAAAGCACCACATCCCCGCCGCGCGACAGCACGTTGCGGATGTTCATGTCGCCTTCCTGCTCATAGACGATGACGTCTCCGGCGGCGGTCAGGGTCACCAGGCCAAGCGCATCGGGATCGCTCAGCCCGTCGCCGCGGGCCTCGATCTCCATCGCGTTGGCCTTGGTCCCGATGCTGCCCGTCTGGGCGGTCAGGGTGATGTCCTTGGCCTCGATATTCACGTATTCGGTGGCATTGGCATCCAGGATCGACCCCTGCGCCACCAGATACACATCGCCCCCCGCCGAATAGATGGTCGAGACATTCATGTCGCCATCGCGCTCGGTCACGCTGATGTCGCCGGTGCCGCGCGCGGTCAGCTTGTAGCCCGCCTGCTGATCGACATAGATCGTGCCGGTGCCGCCCACGCCGCCATCCCCGGCCTCAAGCACCAGATCCTGAGAGGTGATGTTGGTGGCGCCATTGCCGCCGCCATTGGTCAGGTTGCCCTGAGCGCGCAGGCGCAGATCGCCCGCCACGTCCAGCACGCCCAGTTCGATCGCGGATTCCGAGCCCAGATAGGCCTGGCCCCCCGCGATCACGTTCAGCTGGCCCGAAACGGTGATGTCCAGATCCTCGCGCAGCTGGACCTGCACCATGGTCAGCTCGACGAACTGGTTGACGTCAAGGGTGACGCCGGTCTCGGCCGTCAGGGCGCGGTCCAGCACCAGCGTCGTCGCGGTGGCCGAAACCACGGTGTAAAGGCTGTCGGCGTCATTGGCATTGGCGGTATCGCCCGCCAGCAGCAGCTTCATCCCCGCCCGGTAGCCCGCGAAATCGCCCGTGCCGCCCACCAGCGTCAGCGTGCTGCCCGCAACGTCGACCACCATGTCCGACAGATCGAGCCCCCGCGGATCCAGCGCCAGCCCCGAGACATGGACGCTGATGTTGACCTCGGACAGCGTCAGGGCAACGCGGCTGGTGTCCAGCACCAGCGTCAGCCCGTCGGCCGAGATATGATCGACGGTATAGAAGGGGCCTTCCTCGGTGGCGTTGGCGGAATTGCCCTCGACCTGGATGACCTGCCCGGCCAGGCTGCTGTCCCAGATCCCCGAGGTGCGGGTGATGGTGCCGGCGGCGGCGTCGAAATTCACCGTGGCGGCAAAGCGGTCGGTGGTCAGGAAGAACAGGTCGTCACGCTCGGCCGAGGACAGCAGCACGCGCTCATCCGGGGTCAGGTCGGTGTTGGGGTCGATGGCGATGATCTCGAACCCGTCGGTGGCGCCGATCTGCCCCGAGACATCCAGCGTCACCGTGTCACCGATGATGTTGGCCTCTTCGATCACCGTGTCGGTGTCGGTCACCGGCACCAGAAGGCCGGCACCGATGGCGTTGATCAGCTCTTCTTCCGTCCAGATCTTGATCGACCCCTCGATGGCCGCGGCCTCTTCGGCGGTCAGCTGATAGGTCCAGTCGGCATCATAGACACCCGGCGTCAGCGCATTGCCCGGCGTCCCTGCGTAGCTGCCCCAGATCGTATCGAGGTTGCGGTACTGTTCTGTCCGAGAGGTCCGCAGGGTCAGGATCGCATTGGCCACATAGGCGCTGACATCGGCCGCGCCCTCGGCCGTGGCCTGAGCGGTGTAGAAGGCCTGGTAATAGGTTTCCTCGTCCGCGGTCAGCAGCAGCAGGGCGGCGGGGTCGTATTGGGCTGCCGAGGGGCGGAAGGTCAGGTAATAGTCCGCCGCCGCGGCGTCGATCGTGGCCTGGTCCCAGTCAGGGTGCAGATCGGCCAGTTCCAGCGCGTATTCTTCGCCTTGGGCGATGCGGGTCTGCCAGTAGCTGCGGTATTCCTGCGTCTTGGCATTGGCCAGGGTGTCCTTGGCGTCCTGCACCTTCTGGCTGGCCGCGCCGGTATAGACCTGATTGCCGTTCGCGTCGGTTTCATAGTCGGTCAGGCTGAGGGCGCCCCAGACGCCCGCACGCAGTTCCGACACGGCGCGCTCGTCGGTTTCCTCGGTCTGGTTGCCATCCACCAGGTCGCCCGATTGCACGCCCACGTAGACATCGTCCCGGGCGTGAATCTGGTAGAGCCGCAGATCGCCATCGGTTTCAGACACATAGACCCCGCCCTGCAGCGCCGTTGCCGTCAGAAGCGCGCGGTCGCGGGTGCCGGTGTCGATCTGGATGACCCGCGCGGCGCTGCCGATATCGCCGTCGGTCGCGGAAAGCGTCACCGCTTCGCCGGTGATCAGGTGGCCGGTGGCCGCCGCAAGGATGCTGCCCGCGGATGTGATCACAGCGTCATAACCGCCCGCTGCCGCCTGGATCGTGCCCAGCGTCAGATCGCCCGAGACCTCGGTTAAGTTGATGATCCCGGCGCTTGTGATCACATCCAGCCGCTGCCCCGAGACCCCGGCCGCATCCGACAGGTTGATCCGCACGGCGTCATAGACGCTGCCCACGGCCTGGGCCGTCAGCGACACGGTGCGGCCGCCGATCTCGCCCAGGATGGCGCCGCCGTTGGTGGTTGTGATCACACCCGTCGTGGTGATCGAGGTCGCCCCGTAGGCATTGCGCAGCGGCCCGTCGATGGTGATGTCCGAGGCGCCGCCGTCGATCACGATGGACCCGGCCGCATTGCCGATGAAGCTGATGCCGATGGGCCGGTCGGCCTCGATCGTGTGGGTGACGTATTCGACGGTATCGGTGACGGTGGTGAACTGGAACCAGGCGTAATTGGTGCCGTACCAGGTGGACCAGCTGTTGTAGCCGGTCTGGTTCGGCCCGTTGACATTGCCGGTCACGGTCACGCTGTCAAATGTATAGGCGTCGCCATCATGCGAGACATCGAGGTAGAAGTAATTGGAATCCGGGATCAATTCGCCCGCGAATACGGTGGTGTCGGTCTTGTCGGGCTCGCGGGTGTCGGGCACGAAGGCGTCGATGCCCAGCCAGTCGCCCTCGGTATATTCTTCGACCAGGACCTCGCGGCTGCCCTGCGCCAGCATCCAGCCGTAGCGGTAGCCCGACTGCGGATTGTAGGTGAAATCGCGGGCCGCGCCCTGGCCCACGTAGCCGCCGCCATTGTCGCTGACCTCGACCTCGCCTGCGGCATTGACGCGGTAGATCGTGGTGTAGGGCACGCCGTTGGTGGCCTGTTTCGCCAGATCCTTGATGATCAGCTCGCCGGTGCCGCGGGTGGTGGCGTCCAGTTCCTGGACGATGATCTCGGGGGTGTAGCCGGCATAGGCGCCGGTAAAGGTCATCTGGTTGACGATCTCGATCTCGGGGTAGCCGCCATAGACGATGATCTCGCCGTTGCGGGTGTTCATCACCCGCGCCGTGATGTCGACATAGCCGCCGCCCGGGGTCAGCGGCGTGACCAGCACGGCGCCCTGTCCGGCATTGGCGGTCGGATCGAAATAGATCTGGAAGTCGGAATTCGTCGTCGGCAGCAGGATCACGGTCGAGGATCCGCTGGCCAGATGCGCCGCGATCTTGTCGCGGGTGGCATCGTTCAGCACCACCTTGAAGGTGTCCTCGCCCGACTGGATGATGCCGTTGACGTTCAGATACTGGCTTTCGATATAGATCCGGTCGCCGGTGATCGAGGGCGTCACCGGCTGGACCGACAGGAAGGCGTCGATGGCGGCCTGAGAGATCCGCTCGGCGTTCAGCATCCCGGCGGTGCGGTCGGCATAGTTGTTGCCGGTCAGATCCGCGGTCTTCCACTTGGAATAGGGTTCGCCCGCCAGATGGTCCTGGGTGGCGCCGGTGTCCAGGATCGTCGTCCCGTTCGAGCGCACATAGACATTCTGCCCGTTCACATCGGCATAGATCAGCACCGAGCCGTTGGAAGAGCCATAGTTCGAATTGTTGTCGATGGTGATGTCGCCGCGCAGGTTCAGCACCGCGCCGTCGACGATCAGATCCGGCCAGATGGCGGTGTTGGTGTTCGGATTGCCGTCGTTCAGCACCGCGCCAAGGGCGTCGTAATCGATGGCGATGGTGATCTCGGGCACCCCGCCCGAGGGCGTGGTCGAGGCGGCGCTGAAGGTGAAACCGGGTGTGATCACACCCCAGAGGCCCGGATCATCCTGCAGCACATCGGCGTTTTCGGTCAGGATGGCGGCGGTGGGATCGGCGGCCAGCGACACGTCATTGCCGTTGAAATAGACGCCGCCATTGACCTCGGGGATCTCGGCGCCATTGACGCGCAGATAGGCGGCGGTCTGGTTCAGGATGCTGATCGAACTGTCGCGCGGCGTGTCGAACGTGCCCGAGCCCGACAGCTGATCGGCCAGGACCTCGACCAGGCCGGCCTGGGCAAAGACCGCATCCACGTCGATGATCTGCACGGTGGGCAGCAGGGCGCCCAGTTCGTTGTTGTCGAAATCGACGACGCCGTTGTGGTTCAGATCGTTCCAGACCGCTTCGCCCGCGGCCAGCATCTCGGCCAGGATGCGGTTGATCTGGTCCTTGTAGAACTGCACCAGATCGGGGTTCACCAGATTGCCGCTGTCATCCTTGACGTTGTAAAGCGCCAGGTTTTCCCGCGCGATGGCCAGCTGGGCGGACCGGTTGCTTTCCACCTGTTCGACCGTGACGGTGAAGGTGATGTCGCTGTCCTGGCCGTTGGTGGTCAGGACATAGGTGCCCGGGTTGCTGGGATCGCCGGCCGAGGCCGCATCGAAGGTCCAGGTCTGCACCCCCGCGCTGGTGGTCGAGGTGCCGACAAAGCTGTTGGTGGCGGCATCGAAGGTGATCGTCAGATCCTTGTGCCGCTCGGCCCCGGTGCGGATCAGCCCGTCGTTGATGACGCTGCCGCGCGCCGCGATCTGGCCAAAACCCGGGCCCAGATTGGCATTGTTGCCGCCCAGGGCGCTGTCGATGGCATCGGTCACGGCCGAGGTCCAGTTCACCGCCTTGGCCTTGACGTCCATGTTGCCCAGGCCGATCTCGTCGGCATAGAGGTTGATGTTGGCAAAGCCCTCCAGCACGGCGCCCGAGGTGACCTCGACCGTGTTGTCCGTGATCACGACGGCCCGGGTTTCCAGATCGTCGATCGGGATCAGTGAGCCCGCGAAATTGTCCACATAGGCGGTCAGCTGATGGACATAGAGATTGCGATCCGCATCGGTGCCCGCGGTCAGGTAGATGTCGCGCCCGGCGGTGACATGGCCCGCGATGGTGATGCGGTTATCGGGGGCAAGGTCGATCTTCGCATGGCCCACGGCCACGGTGCCCAGGCCGTAGGTCTCTGATTTCGAATGCAGATTGGCGGTGTGCTGGCCGTTCGCCTCAAAGATCAGGCGCCCTGCCGCGTCGATGGTCGCACCGCTGCCGACGCTCACTTCGGCCAGCAGCGTGTCGGCGGTCAGATCGGTGAAGGCCCCAGCCCCCGACAGCGCCCCGGCGGTGAACAGCGCCACGTCGTCGCTGATGTCGAGCGCGTTGAAGGCCCGCGCGGTAAAGCTGCCGGCGGTGTCGGTGGTGGTGATCTGGCTGTGATCATCCACGTCGATCCGGGTCTGCAGAGCGATCTCGATATCCGAGGACGACAGCGCCCCGCTGGCCAGCCCGCCGGCGTTGCCCTCCAAGTGGTTGCCGCTGGTGGCGGCCTTGATCACGGTGTTGGTGGCGGCGGCATAGAGGCTTTCGGCAATGACCTCGGCGCCGGTATTGTCACCGTCCTGGCTGCCGATGCGCACGGTCACATCCGCATTGACATCGATGTTCGACACCGCCCCGTTGCCCGCGATCAGCCCATAGCTGGAGGCGGTGACAAAGGCATTGGGCCGCGAGGTGAAGGCCGCCGTGATGTTCAAGAAGCCCGGGATTTCGTCAATGGTTCCAGCATAGTAGTCGATGATCGAGGCATTGTTCGTGGCGACCTCGATGTGCGCGCCGTCGCTGATCTGCGCGCGCACGTCGGCGTCGATTGTAACCGTCGGTGCGGCGCCCGCACCGGCCACCGCACCGCCCGAACCGGCGGTGGTATCGGCCACCGCCTCGGCCGTGCCACCGGCGCTGATGTTGACCAGCGCGGCGCTCACATCGGCATTGGTCCCGACCGTGGCATGAGAGGTCACGTCGGCCGTGGCCTCGGCCACTGCCGCACCGATGCCGACAAAGCCCACCGCCGCCGCCAGCGCATCGGCATATTGGGAACTGTCGGCGATGCTGGCGATGTTCACATCGACCAGCGCGTCGATCTGCGCGCCGCTGGCGATCTGGGCGCTGACGCTGTCACCCACATGGGTTGTGGCCAGCGTCGAGGTCGCCCCGATCAGCCCGCCCGCCGCCGCGTAGGTCGTGGCCAGAGCGTTGGTATTGTTATGATATTCCGCCGTCCGCGCGGTCACGTTCAGCGTGTCGACAGCCATTGTGCCGCCGGCCGTGGCGCTGACGTCACCGGCCACCGTCACATCGACCACATTGGCCGAGGCCGCAAAGCCCGAGGCCAGCGACAGCCCCACCGCGAGACCCGAGGCCCGGCTGCGGCTGGTGGCCTCGACCGAGACATCCTGCGCATATGTGATCACACCGGTGACCGAGGCCGTGACCTCGGGCAGGGCCTGAACCTCGACGCTGCTGCCAGCGGCGCCAAAGGCAAAATAGCCCAAGGAAAGCGAGGCGGCGACGGTTTCGGCCTCCAGCCGGGGGCGGGCCTCGGCGGTGACGTCCAGGTCGCCGGTCAATGTGATCACATCGTTGTTGCCGGTGCCGCTGACCAGCGCCTGGGTCCGCGACGTGTTCGACGCCACGACCCGCGTTCCGGCCCCCGCAACCGAGAAGCCCAGCGAAACCGACGCCGACACTGCTGCCGCGGCGGCTGCCGCATAGGTGTCGCTGTCGTCCTGGGCATTGACGACCATCGCGCCGGCGGTGACGTCTGTATTGTCGACCTGCGCCCGGATCGTGTTGTCGACGCTGTTTTCGGACAGGCCCACGGCGATCGAGACCGACCCGCCCACCAGCCCGGCCGACCCCGCGACGCTGGCCGCGCCGACGAAGCTGTCGATGACCGAGCTGTCGGTGGCCTCGACCGTGACCGTATCTCCGGTTGCGGTCACCTGGCTGTCGTCGATCTGCGCGATCACCGCGTAATCAATGGCATTCACCGCATCCGAGCCGCTGCCCGCGGCCGCCCCCGCCACCGCGCCCCCGGCGATGGCCACCGACAGTGCAACCACGGTCGCGTCAATCCGCGCCTGGTCCATCGCCGCCAGCACATCGACATCGCCGCCAGCCGTTACCGCGCTGTCGTCAATCGTGGCAAAGACGCCGGAACTGTCCCCGTTTCCGATACGGTTTTCCGCCAGGCTGACCCCGATCGAGGCGCCAAAGCCCCCGGCACCGACTCCGATCGCGGCCGAGGCCGCCAGAACAATGGCATCGATCTGCGCGTCGCCCTCGGCGCTGACCAGCAGGTCATCGGCGGCAGTGATAATGGCATCCGCGATGCGCGCGGTGGTGGATCCGGTGATCTCGTTTTCGGCATAGGCACCGGCGCCGGCAAAGCTGACGCCCACCAGCCCGCCGGACACCGCCAGCGCGGCGGCAGCGGTGGCGGCACGGATCTGGGCGCTGTTGCTGGCCAGGACCTCGATATCGCCGGTCGTGCTGGTGACGCCGCTGTCGGCATTGCGGATCTCGGCCAGAACGTCGCTGCCGATGGCGTTGAAGCCGATGCCCACCCCGGCCGAGACCGCCACGCCCACCATGCCAAAGCCCGCGGCCACGGCGACCGATCCGCCGAAGGCGTCGATCCTCGAGGTATCGCTGGCCTCGACTGTGATCACATCCGCGCTGATGCCGGTGCCATCGCCGTCGATCCAGGCGCCGGTGGTGGCGTCGATGAGGTTTTCCGCATAGGCGCCCGAACCCGCGACGCCGACGCCGACCTGGCCAGCGGCGACCGCCGCGGCACCCGCGAAGGTCAGCGCGCGAATGCCTTGGGCGCTTTGCGCGCCGATGGTCAGATCGCCCGACAG
Source organism: Pseudooceanicola sp. NS-SX9 (assembly GCF_057380705.1). Lineage (NCBI taxonomy): Bacteria > Pseudomonadati > Pseudomonadota > Alphaproteobacteria > Rhodobacterales > Paracoccaceae > Pseudooceanicola > Pseudooceanicola sp. NS-SX9. The sequence goes on from NZ_JBXXRN010000004.1 coordinate 120,933, forward strand.
GTCCATGCTGCTGTCTTCGGCATAGGCCTGCACGACGCCGCGCCCGGCCACCAGATCGCCCGTCAGATCCCGCCCGATAAAGTTCCGCGCCACCGAAACGCCGATGCCGACGCCCACGCCCACCTGGCCCGCCGCCACCGCGGCCGAGACCGCCAGCACCGCCGCGTTGATTTCCGTATCCGAACGGGCGTCAATCACCAGATCTCCGCCATTGATCGTTGTCAGATCGGCATCAATGACCGCCGCCTCGACCGAGGACTGGATGGAATTCAGAGCCACCGCGCCTGCGCCCGCGATGCCGACGCCCACCTGGCCCACCGCAACCGACAGCGCCGCCGCGCCCGACACCGCGTTGATCGCGGCCTTGGCCGCGCGGATCTGGCCCGCCTCCAGGCGCAGCGCGATCGAGGAGCCCTCTTCGTCGACCACGGTCCAGCTCTGGCCCTCTTCCAGGGCGGCGACCTTGAGCTTGCCCACGACCTCGAAGCCCGCGGTCTGCAGGGCGGTGGCCAGCGACACGGCCAGCGCCGCATCCCCCGCAAGATCCGTCGCATCGGGGGTGTCGCTGTCGATCATGTCGGCCACGGCCAGATCGTTCAGCACTCCGGCCGAGACCGAGACCACCGCGTCCGACGCCCCGCTGCCCAGCGGCAGTTCGGGGGTCGAGGCGCTGACGGTGATGCCCTCGGCGCCCGTCGTCGTCACGCTGGCCTCGCTGATCGTGGCGCTGACATCGCCCGCGACCTCGTTCAGGGCGATGGAAACGCCCAGCGACACCGCGACACCGGCCTGACCGAAGGCCACCGACACGGCCATCGCCGCCGACACCGCGTCGATGCTGGAAACGTCATCTGCATTGACCACGACGTGATCCGCCTGCACGTTGCTGGCAGCCCCGGCGATCCGGGCGGAAACATCTGTATTGATGCGGTTTTCCACAGCCGAGCCGCTGCCCGAAACCGCAACTCCCGTCTGCCCTCCGGCAACGGCGACGGATCCGGCCAGGCTGGCGGCCTTGATGGCCTGCAGGCTGCGGGCATCGACATTGACGCCGCCCGTGGCGGTCACGTCGCTGTCGAGGATGGCCGCATCGACCACCGCAGCGCTGTCGGTCAGGTTCACCAGTTCCCACAGGTCGGTATTGCCATAATCCTGCGCATTCAGCGCGAAGGGTGCCGTGGTGCCGCCCGCGTCGATCACGTTGTCGGCCTGGGTCACGGTCTCGCCGATGTAGCGATAGATGTCGCCGGCGCGGGCACCTGCCTCGATCAGCACGGTCGTCGTGTTCTGCGTCAGCTGGGTCACGCTGTCGGCGGTGGTGTTGGTATGGGCGGCATTGCCCTGGGCATAGCCAATCAGGTTGCGCGACACGGCCACCCCGATCGAGGCCCCGACGCCGGTCTGCCCCACCGCGACCGCGGCCGAGGCCGCCAGTACGATGGCATTGATATCGCCCGAGGATTCGGCTGCGACATCCACATCGCCGCTGGCGCTGACGGTGCTGTCGTCGATCAGCGCAAGGGTCTGGGAGGTGATCCGGTTGGTCGCCTCGGCACCCGCGCCGCTGACCGCGATCCCGGTGCTGCCAAAGCCCGCCGCGATCGAGGCCGCGCCCGCGAAGGCACTGATCTGGGACGCATTTTCCGCCGTGACCGACAGATCGCCGCTGGTCGCGGCGAGCTCTGCGTCGCTCACCCGTGCGATGACGGTTCCGGCGATCTCGTTCTGCGCCAGTCCCAGCCCGATCGAGACCGCGACACCGGTGCTGCCGAACGCCACCCCGACCGAGGCGGCGCCTGCGAAGGCGTTGATTTCAGAGGCATTCATGGCCTCGACCGTGATCGTGTCGGCCGTCGTCTGGCCCGCCGCGCCGTCGATGGCGGCCAGCACGTCCACGTCGATCAGGTTCTCGTTCCACACGCCCGAGCCCGAGACCGCCACGCCCGTCGATCCGCCCGCCACCGCGACCGATCCGGCAAAGGTCAGGGCCTGGATCTGCTGGCTGGCCTCGGCTGTGATCACAAGGTCTCCGCCGCTGGTGATCTGGCTGTCGGTGACGCGGGCCATGACCTGCATCGGGCCGTCCGCGCCCAGCAGGTTGCGCGCGATGGCCGCCCCGATCGAGACCCCCACGCCGGTCGATCCCGAAACCGCAACGGCCGCCGAAGCCGCCAGCACCGCGGCGTTGATCCGGCTGTCGCCGAAGGCCTCGACCACCACGTCGCCGGGCGCGCTGAGGGTCGATCCGTCGATCATCGCCAGGGCCGAGGCCGTCACGCTGTTCTGCGCGACAGCCCCCGCGCCGCTGACCGCTATGGCACTGGAAGAGCTGACGGAAACGCTGACCGCTGCCGCCGCCGAAATGGCATTGATGGTGGAGCTGTCGACCTTCAGAACGTTGCCGTCGAAGGACAGGGCAAAGCTGCGGCCCGAGCCCTCTCCGTCGCCATTGGTGTCCTCGACCACTGCCAGCCACTGGCCGAAGCCCGCCTTCGACACCCGGATTGTATCCGTGGCCGAGACCTGGTCCTGCGGGTCCAGATGCGCGTTCAGCGCGCTGCGCAGTGCCGCGAGGATCGCCGCATCGGCCGCCGCATCGGTGGCATCTGGTGTGATCACATCGTCCGAGGTCTCCTCGGTTCCCATGTCGTCGTTCAGCATGTCGACCTGGGCGGCATCGTCCAGATCCTCGCCGTCAAAGCCGGGGGCGGCGACGGTAAAGCTGTCTCCGGCCGAGGTCTCGGCCGAGACGATCAGCGAGGTGCCATTGTCGCTGCCTGTGATCACAAGATCGGCGTCCAGGACCGAAGCTTCGGCCCGGTTCGAAACCTCGTTCAGCGAGGCCGCGATGCCGATGGCGACCGACACCGCCGTCGAGGAGCTGCCCACCCCCACCGCGACCGATGCCGCCCCCGTCACGCTGTCGATGGTCGAGCGGTCGAAGGCCTGGATGCGGCCATGGGCCAGCTGCAGCGCCGCGCCGCCGTCGCCCAGCACATAGGCCGCCGCATCCGAAGCGATCCGGTTGCGGGAGAAGCTGCCGGTGCCGCCCACGGCGGTGCCCGACTTGCCCACCGCGACCGCCACCGCCCCGGCCAGCACCAGCGAGGTGATGGTCTGTTCGGTCAGCGCCTCGATCTGCAGGCCGGCATCGCCGCCAAGGCCGGTGGTGATCGTGGAATTGTCCAGATGGGCGGCGGTCAGCGCGCCTTCACGCGACAGGCCGACCTCTTTCCAGGCCTGCACATCGCCGTAATCGGCAATCGAAAGGTCCGTGGCGGCGGTCTGGCTGGTGCCGACATATTCAAAGCTGCGGCCGCGATAGGCGCCTTCGGTCACGGCGATGATGTCGCCGGTGGCCAGCGTCACCGACTGGACGCTGGTGTAATCCGCAGACACCGCCGCATCCTGCCAGCCGATCTGGTTGTCGGAAACCGAGGCCCCGATGGCGACCGCCGTGCTGTCGCCCGAGGCCGAGACCGACACGGAGGCGGCAACCGCCGCCACCGTCGCATCAATGCGCGAGACGGACTCTGCCTGGATCACCACCTCGTCCGCGATCAGGCTGCTGTCCTCGATGCTGGCCTCGGCCGCGCCGAAGAGGCGGTTGACGGCAACGGCGCCGCCCACCGAAACGCCCACCGCATTGCCATCGGCCGCGCCAGAGACGCTGGCGGCAACGGCGGCGGCGGTGCTTTCGATGACGCCCGCGCGGCTGGCGGTGACCTGGATCGTGCCGGTCGTGGCCTCGGCCGAAGAGGCCAGGATGCCCGCATCGACCACGCTGCGCAGGGTGTTGCGCGCGATCGAGGTGGCCACCGCCACCGACAGCGACTTGCCCGTGCCCACGGCGATCGAGACCGAAGAGGCGATGTTTTCCGCATGGATCAGGCTGTCATCCAGCGCGGCGACGCTGATGTCACCGGTTGCGGTGGCGACGCTCGACGACAGGATCTCGGCCTGCGCGCCGGCGCTGCCGCGGTTCAGCGCCACGATGGGGGCCACCGTGATCGAGGTGTTGTCATCCAGCGCAATGGATGTCGCCAGCGCTGCGTTCACGATATCGGCGGTCAGCACCATGTCGTTGGTCGCCAGCACCGCAACCCCGTCCTGCGCCGTCACGTCCGAACGCAGGATCGCCGCCGTGGCCATGGCCGGATCCTCGTCCGCGGGCAGCAGGCCGAAGAGCGCGTCGATGGTGTTGAACAGCACGTTCTGGCTGCTGACCCCGACCGAGTTGAAGGCCAGCGTCACGCCGATGGCATAGCTTTCGCCGCCGCCCTCGGCGACCGTGGACATGTCGATATCGCTGTCCAGCACCGCGCTGTTGGTGGCCTGAACCGCCACCGCGCCCGAGGCCTGCAGATCGGCATCCTCGACCGTGGCCTGCGCGGTGGCCAGGACCACGTTGGTGGCGATCAGCGCGTTGACGGCCAGCGTCGTGCCGCCCTCGCCGAAGGCCGAACCGCCGTCGGCCGCCACGTCGCCGATGTTGTGGGCGTCGATCCGGGCGTCTTCGGTCGCGGTGACGGCGATGTCGGCGGTGGTGGTGGCGGTGGCCTCGGCCAGGCGGGCGATGACGGTGCCGCGCAGGTCGTTCATCGCCACCATGCCGCCGCCCGCAGTGGCGTCGGATTCAGAGAAGTTCAGGTTGATCCCCGGCGGCAGCAGGCTTTCGATATCCAGCGGGTCGATCTTGACCCAATCGCTGTCGGCCTCGAAATCGAGCGTGGACAGATCCACGTCCTCACCCCAGCGATTGTCGCCGAAATAGATATAAAGAGCGCCGCGTTCGCCCTTGGCCTCGTCGTAATCATCGGCGATGCGGATCTTCTGGCCGAAGGTCAGTTCCCGTTGGACGCCGGATTTCGTCGTGTAGGCATAGTCGTTGGCGACGTTTTCCAGGCTGGTGAAGATCACCCCAAGGCCCGCGTCATTGGTGACGGTGGTGGTGACGGAAAGGGTGTTGGTGGCGTCGATGGCATTGTTGTCATCGGCGGCGATGGTCAGGCTTTGTGACGTGATGTCAGTGGGATAGCCCGCATTGTTGCCATGGGACGTCCAATCTGCACCGGTGAAGGTCTGGGCGGACAGGTCCAGCACCGCCTCGGGGCCGGAATAGGCATAGACCGTGCCGGAATTGGCCAGCACCCGGTCGCCGGTCCGGATCCGTTGGGACCCGTCGGACTGCTTGTGGTTCGCCACGTCGACAAAGGCCCGGGCGCTGCCCGACAGCTTGTTGGTGGCAACAATCGCCCCCACCGCCGTCCCCGAGGCATCCTTCAGCGCCGAAGCTGCCGACGTCGTCTCGTTCGAGGTGGTGGCCGTGATCGTCGCATCGTTGCTGGCCAGGACCTCGACCCCGCCCGAGGCGGTGAGGCTGCTGGACAGCACATAGGCCTCGGCATCCACCGGGGCCTCGCCATTGAAGGCGCCCGAGATCAGCGGATCGCCGAGGATGCCGTCGATCGTGTTGAAGAGGATGTTGGAGGGCTCCCATCCGACCGAGTTGAAGGCCAGAATGATGCCGACGCCGGTGTCGCCGGTGGCGACCATGGCGGTGTTTTCTGCGGTCAGATCAGCGGTGTTGGTGGCCTCGACCCGGATATCGGCGCCGGTCAGGGCGCTGTCGATCACCGCGGCGCGCGCGCCCCCCTGCAACACGTTGGTGGCAATCACGCCGCCCACCGCGACCGAGGTGCCCTGGCCCTGGTTCGACCCGCCCGAGGAGGAGGTCGCAGCATCCACCAGCGCCTCCATCGTGGCGTCCTCGGTCGCGGTGACGGTGATGTCGCCGGCGGTCACATCGGCGGCAAGGATCCGCGCCTGCACGTCCGAGCGCAGGTCGTTCAGCACCACCAGCGCGCCCACGCCGACCGAGTCGCTTTCGCTGACATTGCCAAAGCTGGGGATGCCCTGAGTGGTCAGGGTGGGGCGCCAGAAATTCAGGTCCTCGTAGTCCACATCATTGATATCAATGATGCTTTCGGTGCCGAGGTATTCATAGACCCCGCCCGCCGTGCCGCCGTTGCCATAGCTGTCGTCAAGCCGCACCAGATCGCCGAACTTGACCGTGACCGGTTGCGTGCCGGCGCCCAGGGCCAGCCAGTCGGCCTGCTGTTCGTCATTCAGCGTCTCGGCTGCGACGGCCTGGCCGCCGTCATTGGTGGTGGTCGAGGAACTGACCAGTTTCGAATTCGACCACAGGCCGATCTGGTCCTGCGCATTGACCGAAACATCGCCCCCCGCGGTGATCGTGGCGGCAGGCGCACCTGTCCCGTCGATCTGCGCATAGGCCCGGCCGCTGACCTTGTTCGAGGCCAGCACGACGCCGATGCTCTTGCCGCTGGCATCGGTCTGGGCCGAGGCCGCGGATACGGTGGAATTCGACACGGTGGCATTCAGCCGCTCGCGCGAGGTGGCATCGACACCGATGTCGCCGCCCGCATCCAGCGTGCTGTCCAGCACCCAGGCCCGGGCCATCGAGGGATCCTCGCCGCCCATGGCCTCGGAAATCAGCGGATCGCCTAGCAGCGCATCGACCGTGTTGAACAGCAGGTTCGAGGCCTTCCAGCCCAGCGTGTTGAAGGCCAGCGTGACGCCCACGCCGGTATCGCCGGTATTGGTCTCGGTCTGGGTGGTGGCGTCCAGGATGGCGCTGTTGTCGGCGGTGACGGCGATGTCGCCGCCCGCGGTCAGGGTGCTGTCTGCGACCAGCGTCTCGGCGCTGGCGCGGACCATGTTGGTGGCGATGGTGGCATTGACCGCAAGCGATTCCCCCGTGCCCCAGGCGCTGCCGCCCGACGAGGTGACATTCGAGGTGAGCCGCGCCAGAATAGTCGCATCCGATTGCGAGGAAACGGAAATATCGCCCGACGTGGCGGTGATGGCAATGTCGGTGACGCGCGCGGTGGCCTCGGCCCGCACGTCATTGGTGACGACGATCCCACCCACCGAACGCGCATTGCTCTCGGCCAGGTTGCCGAAGTTGGGGAAGACGTCCTGAGGCTCGATCTGGCCGTTCAGCAGGGTCCAGGTCTCGGCATTGCCCAGACCCAGCCCCGCGACATTGCCCAGATCAAAGCTGCCGCCGTCGCCCGCATATTGGTAATACTTGCCCGCCTCGGTCCCCCCGTTCGAGCCGATGTAGATCACGTCGCCCTGCACCAGATCCTGCGTGCCCGAGAACGAGGTATAGGCATATTCCTTCTGCAGCGCCTGGTTCGCCAGCGCGGTGAAGGCATCCATGTTGTTGGTGACGACGGCCGAGACCTCTATATTGCTGTCGGCGCGCAGATGGGCATTGTCATGGGCGCTGACGGTGACGCTGCCGCCCGCGGTGACGGACCCCTGCGGCAGGGTCGCGTCGCGCAACTGCCAGTCGGCATTGGCGGCGTAGTTTTGCACCGCATCCGACAGGTCGATCGACAGCGCCGCATTGCCCAGGGCGAAATCGCCGGGCTGGGTATCAATGACGTCGAAAAGCGTGATCAGCGCGTAATCCACCGCCCGCGGATCGGTCTGCGCGGCCTGCAGCGTGGCACCGGAATAGACCAGAATGTCGCCCCGGACCCAGGCACCGTGATCTTCCTGCACCAGGATGCGATCCCCGGCCTCCAGCCGCTGCACGTCGCTGTCGGTGGTGTAGAGGAAGCCATGATCGGCCCCCAGATCCGCGCCGATGTATTCATACACATCCGTACCAACGGTGACGGTCGCACCTGTGGCAAGGGTTTCGACCGTATCGGTCGCGGCATGGTCGGTGGTGGTGGAATTGGCGATCCACGCGGCGGTCGAGGATGCCACGCGGTTGGTCGCCAGGATCCCGCCGCCCGCCGTGCCATCGGCACCGTATTTCAGATCTTTGATGCCCTTGCCCTGGTTGTCCTCCTTTGAGCCGGTCACATAGGCATCGAAGAGCGCGCGGTTGTTCGTCGCCACGGCCGAGCTTTCATTGCCCACCCGCGCATCCAGCAGGTTGGCGTTCAGCAGCACCAGCGTGCCCGAGCGGTTCTCGATGATCCAGGTGCGGCCGACCTCGTCCGAGACATACCAGCGCAGCTGCACCTCTACCGTCTCGACCGACAGATCGCCCTCGTAGGTGATGCCGGCGGCGTCGAATTCGGCCTGCAGATCGGCCAGGGCCGCGGCGTCACCGGAGGCGTCCTCTTCGTCCAGCGCCTTCGCCTCGGCCATGTCGTCCAGCAGCTGGGCGGTGGTGTCGGTGAAGGTGATGTCGGTGTTGTCTTCGCTGGTCTCGGCGGTGACGGTCACGTCGCCGCTGGCGGTGAGCACCGAATCCTCGACATAGGCTTCGGCGCCGACGGGTTCGGCCTCGATCAGGTAATCCGATCCCAGCAGCGCATCGACCGCCTGGAACAGCACGTTCGAGCCGTCAAAGCCCACCGCGTTGAAGGCCACGACCACGTTGATCGCATCCGACACGCCCGTCATCGACGACAGCGTCACCGCATCCAGAACCGACAGGTTCAGCGCCTCGACCGCGACATCGCCTGCGGTGGCGGTGACGCTGCTGTCGGTGATCCGGGCCGAGGCGCGCGAATTCAGCTCGTTCGTGACCATCAGCCCGCCATAGGTCTGGGTGGCGCTGATCGTGCTGGCATCGACCGCCTGCATCGTCGCGGCCTCGCGGGCGGTGACGGAAATCCCTTGGGCGGTCACGTCGTAGTCGTCGATAAAGGCAGTGGCGCCGCCCTGAGCCTCGTTCCGGCTGACCATGACGTAATAGGCCTTGGCGGAACCGGTGTCGATCTGGGCGCCCTTGGCGGCGACGCCGATCAGGGCAGGGGGGATGATGTTGGTCTCGTCCAGCTCTTTCCACAGATCCATGTCGGTGTAGGTCGCCGTGGCCAGATCGACCGTGGCGCCCGATCCCATGTACTGGAAGACCTTGCCCTGCAGATCCGCGTCCTGGTCGCTGCCGATCAGCACCCGGTCGCCAAAGGCCAGCGTCTGGCTGCCCGACAGGGTGGTGTACTGGTAGGCATCCATCAGTTCCTGCGCCAGGGCGTTCAGCATCCCCAGCCCCAGGTCGTTGGTGCGCGAGGCCCCGGTATCCAGCGCCGTCTGGCTGTGCAGCACGGTGTCGTCGCGGGCGCTGACCCGCACCAGGCCCGCCGCCGCCAGGATGGTTTCATCCGAGGGCGTGTCGTCGGTATCGTCGATATAGGCCGCCGCCTGACCCGCCAGCATGTTCGAGGCCAGAACCCCCTGCGCGGCCATGGCGGATGCCCCCTGCATCGCCGCCGTATCGGTGCTGACCGAGGTGCCGATGCGCGCCTCCAGCTGGGCTGCGTTCATCGCCGTGACGCTGACGCCGGTCTGCCCCGCGACATCGCTGTCGATGATCCGCGCCACTGCATCTGAAGGCGTCTGATCGCCGATATCGGTGCCGATCAGCGCATCGACCGTCTGGAACAGCAGGTTCTCGGCCTCGTAGCCCAGGGTGTTGAAGGCGATGATCACGCCGACGCTGTCGCCCGCCGCGCTGATCGCGGTATCGAGCTGCGCCTTCAGTTTCGCGATGCTCTGCGCTTCGACCGCGACCGATCCGGCGGTCGAGGTCACGTCCGATCCCTGCTCGATCGAGGCCAGCGCCCCGGCATTCGCCGTATTGACCACGATCAGCGCGCCAACCGCCAGGCTGTCGCCCTTGTCGCCCTGCACCGATCCCCCGCCCGAGGACGACACCGCCATGTTCCCCGTCGCGGAAAGCGATGCGTTTTCAAGGGCCTTGATGGTGACATCGCCACCCGCCTGCAGTGCCGATCCGATCACCCGCGCAATCGCCTGGGCGTCGAAGGTGTTGCGCACCGCCATGCCGCCCACGCCGACGCTGTCGCTGTCGGACAGGTTGGTGCCGGTGGGGATCAGCTCGGTCTCGGGGACGCGCTGCCAATAGTCGGTGTCCTCGAAATCGGTGTCGCGCAGGTCGATCTGGACCGGGCTGCCGCCCATGTAGCGATAGATCGTGCCGGCCTGGCCATTGGCATCGTTGAACGCCAGCCAGTCGTAGTTCAGCGCGATCCGGTCACCGAAATCGACCTGCCAGGTGGGGCCTGCAACCTCGTCGCCATTGCCGTCATAGACATGGGCGCCATCGGTGTTCAGATCCGACGGCAGGATGGTGCCAAGCGCCGCATCGACCCCCGAAAGCCCGCCGTCATTGGTGGTGACGGAGGAAGACGTGACCTTGGCATTCGAGGCGATGGTGGTGGTGTCCTCGGCCCGCACGCTCAGCGTGGTGCCGGCGATGGCGCCCTGGCCGGTGGCATTGACGATCTCGGCCAGCGCATCCGAGGCGATCTTGTTGTTCGCCAGGATCATCGCAAAGCCCATGCCCCGCGCATCATAAAGGGGGTTCGCCGTGGCGCTGTCCGAGGCCTGCGAGGTCGCGGAATTCAGCACCGTGGCGTCGATCAGGCTCTGGTTCTTGGCGGTGACGCTCAGCGCCCCTGCCGCTGCCACCTCGGCCGAGGTGACATGGGCATGGGCGTTGGAGGGGTCCTCGTTGCCGAGGTACTGGTTGATGCCGATCAGCGTATCAAGGCCAAGGGCGAAGGCATCCAGAACGTCGATGTCAAAGCCGATCAGGTTGAAGGAAATCCCCACGCCCACGGCGGAATTGTTGCCGCTGGTGACCTTGGTCGAGGCCTCGGACAGGCTGTCGAGGATCGCCGCATTGGTGGCGCCCACCGCGATCGTGTCGCCGGACACGCTGGCGCCATTGCGGATCGCGGCCTCGGTCGTGCCGCGCATCTCGTTGAAGGCGAGGGTGCCGCCAAAGCCCACGGTCTTGGTCGAGGCAATCAGCGTCGCCTTCGAGGGCCCGCTGCGGGTGTCCCGCAGGCTGAGCGCCGCCGCACGCGACACCAGCACCTGTTCGTTCGAGGCCTCGACCGTGACATCGCCCGCGGCGGTCACGTCGGCGCCGTCGATGGCGGCCTCGACATCCTTGTCCATCTGAGAGATCGCGGCGGCAACCGAGATCTTGCTGCCGCTCGCCTCGCTCAGGGTGATTTCGGTCAGCTCGTCCAGATAGGCGTCGAATTCGCCCGACAGCGCCGTCAGCGTCGTGGCGTCCAGCGCCTGCACCGTCAGCGCGCCCGACAGGGTGATCGTGCCGGTGTCGACCAGCGCGCGGGTGCTGCCGGAAATCGTGTGCACGGCGATCTTGGCCATGACGTCATACGTGGACGTATTCGTGGCCGTGACCGACAGATCGGTGCCGGTGACATCGCCGGAGACCTGCGCCAGGACGCTGTCGGTGGCATTCAGGTAGGTGGCCCCGATCAGCGAAGCGCTGACCTTGTTTTCGAAGGTGCCGGTGTTGCTGGCCTCGACCGCGAAGGCGCCGCCCGCCATGACCGATCCCGCAACCACCGCCTGGGTGTCGCGACTGATCGTCAGGATCCCGACCGAGACCTCGAAACTGCTGAGGGCGCCGCCCAGGATGCCGGTGGAATCCGTGCCTTCGGTGCCCGCTTCATCGGGCGTCACATCCAGCACGATGCTGGAGGCATCGCTGGCGCGCACCAGACCAGAGACGGTTTCGCCCGACAGGATATCGCTGCCGAGGCTGACCTGCGCCCCCGAGGCGATCGTGGCATGGGTGGTGATATCGGCGATCACCGCATTGGCGATCGTTCCCAATACGGACTGGCTGCCGTCGATGCTGACATCCAGCAGCGTCGTCGCCTGCAGGCGGAACGCGCCCCCCGAAATGACCGAAGCGCCCCCGATGGTGGCATGGGCGCCAAGGCTGGGCATCTGCAGCGGACTGCCCTCGCTGAAGGCGAAGTCCGAGAAATCGCCTGTCGCATCCAGGACCCGTTCCGCATGGGCGGAAATGTCGATGGCACCATCCGCGATGATGCTGCCCTGCACATCGACCGATGCCCCGACGCTGCCGATCCCCGACAGCTGCAGGAAGCTCAGCCCCGCCCCCGAGGCGCTGTTGGCCGCCTGCAGGGTGACATTGCCCAGCGGATTGACCAGCGTGCCCAGCGACACGCCCGCATCAAGGGTGATCGCCTCGGTCTGCACGGTCAGGTCCATGCCGTCGGTGGCGGTGCTGTCCCAATCCGTAATGGTCAGCGCCACGTCCGAATTCAGCACGCCATTGTCGCTGGTGATGGTCAGGCTGGCGGTGGGGGCGGCGAAATCGACGCTTTCCAGCCCCGGCCCGTCCAGCAGGAAATGCCCGGTCAGGCCATCGACGCTGAGCGTTGCGGTCTGGGGACCCAGGGCAAGGGTGCTCATGTCCACCGCGACATTGGCGGCGGTGTTGGTCAGGAAGGTGGGTTCAAGGCCCGCAAAGCGCAACAGCTCTCCGTCCAGTTCGAAGCTGCCGCTGCTGGGGTCCTCGGGGCGGTAGATGACAGTGTCATGGGCGCCCTCGATCACCAGCGTGTCAAAGCCCGCCGCGCCGCCATCCAGGCCCCCCGACAGCGATCCACCCTCTGCCAGGGTGAAGGTGTCGTGGGTGTCCGCCGCCCCTTCCAGCCATTCCACGCCCGAGAACGACAGGTCGATGAAGCCATCCGTTGCCACCCCGGCATCGGGCTGGCCGATGGTCCAGCGGGTATCGCGCGCGGTATCGAAGGTCAGCCGGTCCTCGCCCGCGCCACCGTCGAACTGGAAGCTGAAGGGCTGGTCCTCGCCGAAACTCAGCCCGTCGAAGGTGATCAGGTCGCGCCCCGCCCCCCCGGTGATCGACACGCCCGAGATCTCGGACAGATCACCAAAGCTCAGGATCGTGCCGCCGGTGCGGTCCAGGATCTGCACCCGCTGGACCTGGGTTGCGGCCTCGCCCTCGCCCTCGATGTCCTGGTGCAGCTGCACCAGCAGGTCGGTGTCGCGGTTGTCCTGGTAATAGGCCGCCAGATCCAGCGCCAGCACGTCGGCGTTCATCAGCACCCGCTGTTCCAGCGGCTCCAGCATCAGGCGGCGGGCGGCGCGCTCCAGCGCGGCAAAGCGCCGTTTGTCCCGCCCACGCAGACGCGACCGCACGCGACGGTTGTAGGGGATGTGCGGCAGCTGGCCGGGGCTCTGCTGAGCGAACGGAAAAGACATGGCAGATTTCCAATCCTGAGCGCGAGGTGCCCGGCTCCTCCCAGAGTGCACGTTGGAAAACGTGCCCGGACACACCCATGACTTGCAATGAACGCAAGCTGACTATGTGGGGGATGCAGCCTATGGGCAACCAAAACCATGCGGCCTAAGCGCGTTTTATTATTAACCATTCTTCCTATGGTTTAGTATTGGCTGTGAGTGATTTGCCGCATCGCACTTGCCAGGCAGGTATCGGGCGGTGCCCGGCCGTCGATCCGAAAACGGCACAGCGGCGCCAGCCGTGCCTGCTGCAGGGTGACGGCGGGATGGACGATCTCTTCATGGGCGCGCAGGTAGCCATTCAGCCAGTGGCAGAAGGCGGCCTGCTGGCCCGGCTGAACCGAATCGTTCAGTTGCCGCAGTTTCCGGGCCAGCGCGATGTCGGATGGCAGGTCGATCCAGAAGGATAGGGCAGGGTGGCCCGACAGCGCAGGGTCCTGCGGGCCAAGGGGCGTGTCGATCACCACCGGGTCTGGCCCGGCCAGCAGCGGGCGCAGCGCCCGGGCCAGACCGGGGGCGGCAAGCTCGTGATCGGGGGCGCCGCGGTCCAGCCAGTCGCGCACCCCCTCGGGCGGGGTGCGGGTGAAGGTCTCGTGATCGTCGTGGTGCAGGATGCGGGCGCTCAGCTGCCCCGCCAGGGCCCGTGCCAGGGTGGTCTTGCCGCTGCCGGGCGGCCCCGAGACGGTGATCAGCAGCGGCGTCATGCGGGGCGTTCGAACGCTGTGATGTGAAAGGTCATGTCAAGCATGATCCGGGCCGGGGGCAGGGGGCGCAGGCCTTCGGCTGCAAGGATTTCGCAATAAAGATCCGGGGCCCGGTAGAAAGGGGCGAAGACCAGGTTGGCGGCGGCGGCCAGGCCCCGGGGCGGCGGATCACCGGCCAGCGCACCGCGTTCGCAGATCACGATCCGGCCACCGGAGGGCAGGCGGGCTGCGGCGCGCGCCAGCAGCAGGCGGACCTCGGGGAGGGACCAGTCGTGCAGGACGGATTTGAACAGGATCGCCTCTGCCTCGGGCCAGGGGGTGGTGCGGGCATCGCCGGGCAGGAACTGCAGGCGGTCCCGCAGCGGGCGGTCCCGCATCCGCTGCCGCCCCAGGTGGCAGACCGCCGGCAGGTCCAGGACGGTGGCGCGCAGCGTGGGGTGCAGGGCCAGCAGCGCCTCGGCCATGACGCCGGTATTGCCGCCGATTTCCAGCAGCGACACGCAGCCCTGCAGCGGCATCAGCGGCGCCAGCGCCGGGGCCTCGCGCCGCGACAGGGCGGTGACATAGGCGACCCAGGGCGCGGTGTCCTGCAGCGCTGCGGCACTGGTGCTGCGGGCACGGTCGTAACGGAAGAAGGCAAAGGTTTCGGCCCGCGCCAGGAAGGCCTCGGGGCCCTGCGACAGGGCGGGCCCCGCACGCAGCATGTCGCAGGCGGCCAGGGCGATGAAATCGACGCGCGTTTCCAGCGTGTCATCGGCCAGCAGGCGCTGCATGGCGGCGGTGGGGCGCCAGCCTTCGGGGCAGGGTTCTAACGCGCCCAGGGACGCCAGGATCGGCAGGCCCCAGTCGGCAGGCGGCGTCAGGGGGCCGGGCAGTGCCGCGAACAGCCCCCCCTTCAGCGCCGCACGCAGGGCGGCAAGCGCCGGCAGATCGTCCAGCAGTGCGGTCTCCAGCTGTCGGACCTGCGGATCGTCCATGTGCCCCCTCCCCTTGATTGTGCGATCTTGCGATATGCAATCGGGCCGTGCAACATGGCCGTGCATCTGTCGGGGGAGGAAACCGGATGTCGCTGAACCGCCTGGGGCTGGCGCTGCTGGCCCTGCTGCCTGCCACCGCGCGCGCCCTGCCGCAGGATTGTGTGATCGAACCGCTGGCCACCGTCTCGCTCAGCTCGACCGAGCAGGGCCGCATCGAGGCGGTGCTGGTGCGCCGGGGCGATCATGTCGGTGCCGGTCAGCCCCTGCTGCGGCTGGAGGACAGCGTGCAGCGCCTGCAGCTGGAGATGGCGCAGGCCAAGGCTGCCTCGGATGTCGATCTGCGCGCCGCCGAGGCCCGGCTGCGCTTCCGCCAGGAGGAACTGGACCGCGCGCAGGAACTGTTCGCCCGCAATGCCGTGACTGCCTCGTCGGTGCAGGACAAGCGGATCGAGGTGACACTAAGCCAGCTGGCCCTGGAAGAGGCCCAGGCCAGCCATGCCCGCGCCCAGCTGGAACAGCGGCTGGCGGCGGCGATGCTGGCGCGGCGCACGATCACCAGCCCGGCCGACGGGGTGGTGCTGTCGGTCGATGCGGCGGCGGGCGAATATGCCTCGGACACTGCCGAGATGATGCGCCTGGCCGAGATGGACCCGCTGATGGTCGAGGTCTTCGTGCCGCTGGATTACCACGACCGCATCCGCACGGGCGACAGCTATGAGGTGGTGCAGGCAGAGCCGCTGTCGGGGCGGTTCATGGCGCGGGTGCGCACGGTGGATCAGGTCTTTGATGCGGCCTCGGGGACGTTCGGGGTGCAGCTGGAGCTGCCGAACCCGGGCGGCACCATCCCCGCCGGCACCCGCTGTGCGGTGGATTTCGACCTGCCGGCGAACTGATCCCCCAAGTGGCCCCGCCACGAAAAAACCGGCACCCGGCGAACGGCCGGGCACCGGTACAGGGTAGAAATCACGCCGATAAAAAGCGTTACCATTTACATGTACACACCCGGGCCAACGTTGGGGACAAGGACCGGGTCGGGACTGTCAAATACGACAGGGCGCAAGCTAGCGGAGCAGGCCCGGCGAGGCCATGCGTGCGGTTGCCTAGGCAATTATGCCTACGACCAAAGTCCTGAGCGGCGTTTTCGACACGTGTACGGATTTATTTCGTCCGGGCCACCGGAGCGGTTGTCCAGCAGGTCCGCTCCTCCTACGAGGGGCAAGGGCCGGGCAGACCGGCGGGCAGGGGGCTGCGGTGACGAAAACATTGGGGGTGCCCCTGTTTCTGGGGTTTGCGGGATTGCAGCTGCTGGCGGTGCTGGCGATCGTGTTCTCGTCCTACGTGACCTCCGAGAAGGTGCTGATGTTCCATGCCCGCAGCCTGCTGCGCAACGTCGGGCTGAACACGATGGAACATTCCCGGGGGTTCCTGAAACCCGCCCATGATGCCGCCGATCTGGCGGTGCGGCTGGCGCAAAACCGCATCATCGCCAGCGACGATCCGGTGCTGATGGAGCAGCTGCTGTTCCAGCAGCTGCAGTTGGCCACGCAGATCTCGGGGATGTATTTCGGCGGCGCCGACGGCAGCTTCGTCTTCGTGATGCGCGATGGTGCCCCGGGGGTATTCCGCTCCAAGATCATCAGCCGGCGGGGCGGCCGGCGGCAGGTCCACCTGATCTGGCGGTCGGCGGATTTTCAGGTCCTGCGCGAAGCCTGGGACGACAGCGACGATTTCGACCCGCGTACCCGCGCCTGGTACAAGCGCGCCACGATGGAGCGCCACACGATCTGGGCCGATCCCTATATCTTCTTCTCGTCCCAGGCGCCGGGCATCACCCTGGCGGCCCCGGTCTTTGACGCGCCGCGCGGGGTGACGCTGGCCAGCCCGGTGCGCGGGCAGGGCCGTGGCATCACCGGCGTCGTGGGGGTGGATATCGAGATCGACGAGATCTCGGAGTTCATTTCCCGGTTGACCATCGGCAAGACCGGCCTGGCGCTCGTGATCAACCGCAACGGCGACGTCATCGCCGGCGAGAGCGCGGAAAAGCTGAAGGCGCGCGCCGCCGACGGCAGCCTGCGCTTTTACCGGATCGGCGAATATGGCGATCCGATCGCCCGCGCCGCTTTCGCCGACCTTTTCGCCGACGGCCAGCCCCCCGTCACCCGCGAGGTCGAGCGCCGCGTCAGCTATGGCGGTCGCGATTATGTGGCGCTGGCGATGCCCATCCTCAGCGAGACCCTGCCCTGGACCATCGCCGTCTATGCCCCCGAGGATGACTTCATCTCGGAAATCAAGTCGAACCGCAGCCACAACATCTGGATCGCCGTGGCGGTGGCGCTGGTGACGGGGATCGCGGGGCTGTTGCTGGCGAACCGGATCCACCGCCCCGTGCGCGCCTTTGCCGTGCGCTCGGCGCTGGTGGCGCAGGGGGAACTGGCCCCCGACGCCCCGATGCCGCGCACCTATCTGGAGCTGGAGGCCGTCAACCATACCCTGATGCAGCAGATCCGCGCCCGTCACGATGCCGAGCGCGAATATGGCATGACCTTCGAAATGGCCTCGCGCGGGATGGCGCAGATCGATCCGCGCAGCGGCCGGTTCCTGCGCGTCAACGGCCGGCTTTGCGATATCACCGGCCATTCCGCCGGGGCGCTGCAGCAGATGACCCTGGCCGGGCTGGTGCTGCCGGCCGACCACCGCTTCCTGCCGCTGGGGGACCGGCGTTCGGATGCGGAATTCTCGACCAACCGCGAACTGCGGATGCGGCGTGCCGACGGGGCGGTGATCTGGGTGCGGCTGAACGCGATCAATATCCGCGACGGCGACGGGCGCACGCTGCATGCGGTGATGACCGTCGAGGATGTCACCAGCACCCACGAGCAGGAGGCCCAGCTGACCCAGCTGAGCCTCGAGATGACCGCATTGGTGCGCGACAACACCATGAGCCAGCTGGCCAACGGCCTGGCGCACGAGCTGAACCAGCCCCTTGTGGCGATCGCGCAGAATGCGGGCTCGGGCCTCTATCTGCTGCAGCAGGGCGGCGATCTGCAGGGGCCGCTTCAGGAAACCCTGACCGAGATCGAGGGCCAGGCCCTGCGCGCCGGAGAGATCATCAATGCCTTGCGGGGCCTGCTGACGCCCGATGACCACGACCAGGCGCCCTTCCGGGTGGCCGATCTGGCGGGGCAGGTGCTGCGCATCGTCCAGCACGAGGCCGAAGAGGCGGGCGTCGCCCTGCGGCTGGAGTGCACGGGCGATCCGCTGGCGCGTGCCAACCGGGTACAGGTGGCGCAGGTGCTGGTGAACCTGCTGCGCAATGCCATCGAGGCCTTCCAGGGCTCGGCCATTGCCGACCGCGCCGTGGCCTTGCAGATTCGGCAAGAGGGCGACAGGCTGCGTCTGGTGGTGCAGGACAACGGTCCCGGCGTCGCCGAGGGGCTGGCGCTGTTCACCCAGTTCGAAACCACCAAGCCGCAGGGCCTGGGCCTGGGGCTGTCGATCTGCCGTTCGCTGGTCAAGCTGAACGGTGGCCTTCTGTGGCACGAGGCGCCCGCAGGTGGCGGCGCCCGGTTCTGCCTGACCCTGCCCGCCTGCCCGCCATCCCCGGAGGATCAGGCATGAGCGACGAGATCTTCACCGTCTACCTGGTCGATGACGACAGCGACGTGCGCCGCGCCCTGACCCGCGCCATCGCGATCCGCGGCATGGCGGTACAGGATTTCGCCAGCGCCGAAGCCTTCCTGGCCGCCTATGATCCGGGTCTCAGCGCCTGCCTGATCCTGGACTATGGCCTGCCGGGCATGTCGGGGCTGGATCTGCAGGCCGAAATCGTCCGCCGCGGCCATGGCCTGCCGATCATCTTCATCACCGGCCATGGCGGCGTCCCCGAGGCGGTGATGGCCATCCAGGGCGGCGCCATCGACTTTCTGGAAAAGCCGTTCCGCCAGGCGACGCTGATGGAACGCCTCGAGACCGCCCGCGCCCGTGCCCTGGCCCTGCAGGAGGCCTGTGAACGCACCGCCGCCATCGCCGGCCGCTTTGCCCGCCTGACCGGCCGCGAGGGGCAGATCGTGCGCCATATGCTGACCCACCCGGCCGAGATCAGCAGCAAGGACATTGCCCGCAGGCTCGATATCAGCCCGCGCACCGTCGACCATCACCGCGCCCGTATCCTGGAAAAGCTGGCCGTGGTTTCGGTGACCGAGATGTTCGGCCTGGTGGCCGAGCTGCCCGATCCCGCCCTGATCACCCAGATGGTGCCCGGCGAGGACAGCGAAACCGCTTGATCGGGCGCGCGCAGCCGGGTACTGCGGATTTAGATTAGAATGATTCCAAGGTATGTTTCCCCGTGTTGCAATTCCTCTCCTCCAAGCGACGGTTCTCGGACTTGTCCGAGCAGGAAGTCCTGGCCCTGGCGATCTCCTCCGAAGAGGATGACAGCCGGATCTACCGCGGTTTTGCCGCCCGCCTGCGCACCGACTACCCGGCCACGGCGCGGGTCTTCGATGCCATGGCCGAAGAGGAAGAGACGCATATGCAGCGCCTCATCCACCGCCACAAGGTCCGCTTCGGCGACACCATCCCGCTGATCCGGCGAGAGCATGTCTCGGACTACTATCACCGCAAGCCGCTGTGGCTGACGACGAACCTGGGCCTGGAGGACATGCGCGCCCAGGCCGAGATCATGGAACATGACGCGCACCGCTTCTACGTCACTGCCGCGCAGCGCTGTTCGGATGCCGACACCCGCACCCTGCTGCACGAGCTGGCCGCGGCCGAGGCCGGCCACGAACGCCGCGCCAGCGAGCTGACCGAGCAGGAGCTGACCCCCGATGCCCGCACCGCCGAGGCCGAGACCGAGCACCGCCAGTTCGTCCTGACCTGGGTGCAGCCGGGGCTGGCGGGGCTGATGGATGGCTCTGTCTCGACGCTGGCGCCGATCTTTGCCACCGCTTTCGCCACCCAGAACCCCTGGACGACCTTCCTGGTGGGGCTTGCAGCCTCGGTGGGGGCGGGGATCTCGATGGGCTTCACCGAGGCCGCCTCGGATGACGGGCAGATCTCGGGGCGGGGGTCGCCGCTGAAACGCGGCATCGCCTCGGGGGTGATGACGGCGCTTGGGGGCCTGGGCCATGCGCTGCCCTACCTGATCCCGCATTTCTGGATCGCCACCTCGATCGCCTTCGTCGTGGTCTTCTGCGAGCTTTGGGCGATTGCCTGGATCCAGAAGCGCTACATGGACACGCCCTTCTTCCGCGCCGCGCTGCAGGTGGTGCTGGGTGGCGCGCTGGTGCTGGGCGCGGGGATCCTGATCGGCTCGGGCTGAGGGGCAGGGCGCCGGACCTGCCCGTTCGGGGCCCATGTCACCCGGCAGTCACCGCCATGTGATGCAATATGAAATCACGTGATAATGACTGTTTCCGGTTCTAAATGTCTGGAATCACTGATTTTGATGGATCCCTTCCCTGGGGGGATCCGTTTCGGCGCCTCCCGTCGCCCCCCTTGTCGCCCGTCCGTTGAGATTTCAATGGACGGGGAGACAAAAAACAAAACGGGAGACTGCACATGGCCGATATGTCCATGTCACAGCAAGGCGAAGGGGGGCTGCGGCGCGATGCCGGCCGGCTTGCCCTGCTGTTCGTTTCGACCACGTCGATGGTGGGGTCGGGGTGGCTGTTCGGCGCCTTCCACGCCGCCAAGATCGCCGGACCCTATGCCGTCTGGAGCTGGGTCGTCGGCGCCGCGATCGTGCTGCTGATCGCGCTGTGCTTTGCCGAGCTGGCGGCGCTGTTCCCGCGCTCTGGCGCGCTGGTGCACATGAGCCACGCCAGCCATGGCGCGGGCCTGGGCCGGATCTGGAGCTGGATGCTCTATCTGGCCTATGCGCCCGTCGCCGCGGTGGAAACCGAGGCCGTGGTGACCTATGCCAACAACTACCTGCCCTGGCTTCTGAAGGGCGACGGGTCCGGCACGCTGAGCCTGGCGGGCTTTCTGGTCTGTGCGGTGCTGCTGCTGGTGATCGCGCTGCTGAACCTGATGGCGGTCGGCAAGCTGATGAAGTTCAACACCGCGATCACCTGGTGGAAGATCGCCGTGCCGCTGGTGACGGTGGCGGCGCTGATCCTGGGATCCAGCCACTGGGCCGTCTGGCAGGCCGATCCGCAGCCCGGCCAGTTCAACGGCATCTTCACGGCCCTGCCGGCGGCGGGCATCGTGTTCTCTTTCCTGGGCTTCCGCAGTGCCATCGACATGGGCGGCGAGGCCGCGAACCCGGGCCGGGCGATCCCGATGGCGGTGATCGGATCTGTGCTGCTGGCGGCGGTGCTGTACGTGCTGCTGCAGGTGGGCTTTATCCTGGCGCTGAAGCCCGATGACCTGGCGCATGGCTGGGCGGGCCTGAGCTTTGCCGGCGATGCGGGTCCCTTTGCGGGTCTGGCAGCGGCGCTTGGCTTTGGCTGGGTGGCGGCGCTGCTTTACGTCGATGCCTATGTGTCGCCCGGCGGCACGGGGCTGATCTACCTGACCGGCGGCTCACGCATCCTTTATGCGGCGGGCGAGACGGGCGCGGCCCCGCAGGCCTTTGCCAAGCTGTCGAAGAATGGCGTGCCGTGGGTTGCCATCGCGGTCATGTGGATCACCGGCGTCTTCTTCCTGCTGCCCTTCCCGGCCTGGCAGAAGCTGGTGGGCTATATCACCTCGGTCACGGTGATCACCTATGGCCTGGGTCCGATCGTACTGCTGGTGCTGCGCCGGAACCAGCCCGAGGCGCCGCGGTCGTTCCGCCTGCCCTTCGCGGGCGTGCTGGCGCCGCTGGCCTTCATCTGCTCGAACCTGATCATCTACTGGACCGGTTTCGAGACCAATTCCGTGCTGTTCGTGCTGATGATCGTGCTGTTCGCGGCCTATGCGGTCTATCACCACGGGATCCGCAAGGATGATGCGGAAAGCTTTGGCTGGAAGCAGATCGGCTGGTTGCTGCCGTGGTTCGGCGGCATGTGGATCCTGTCGGCGCTGTCGGATGTGGGCGGCGGCTGGGCGGTGCTGCCGTTCTGGCCGGGCGTCGTGCTGACCGCGGTCTGGAGCCTGATCGTCGTGCGCTTCGCGCTGAAATCGGCGCTGCCGGCCGAGGAAACCGCCAGGGTGCTGGCGGGCCCCGAGGAGGCGTTTGCGCGGGACCTGTGAGGCGGGGGGCGATGCCCCCGTCCCCTGCGGGGACTCCCCCGGAGTATTTCGGGTCAGATGATGAAGAACCGCTCTCCGGCAGATCCGGGGGGCGGGCCCCGATCACCTTGGCGTGATGGCGGGGCGCCGGGCGAGGGCAATCTGATGGCACGGGGTGGCCTGCAAGGGCAGGGGAGCGGTGGGTAGGCGGGACCCGGGACGATTTCTTATGGGTCTGCCTGTCGAAAGAATTTGTTCCTTCATGCGGAATGGGGTCCAGTGATCGGACCGGAGGGGAGACCGGGGGAGATCCGTTGCGGATCTCGGAACATGTTGACCTTCCGGGAGGAGGCCTGGCCCCGCGCCAGAGCACCGGGCAGGTCCGAGGGAGGAGACACTTTGGGACAGAGCATTCAATTGCCGAACCTGCGGCATCTGCGGATGGCGCAGACCATCGGCCGCCTGGGCGGGGTCAGCTGTACGTCGCGGGCGCTGAATACTTCGCAGCCGGCGGTGACACAGGCGATCCTGAACCTGGAATGCCAGCTGGGGGCGCCGTTGTTCGAACGCCATGCCACCGGCACCCGGCCAACCGCCGCAGGGCGGCTGTTCCTGCGCCGCATCGGCCGGTTCTTCGAGATCCTGGAGGCGGCGCTGCACGATGTGCTGGGGGCGGCCGAGACCGGCGGCCCCTACCCACCGGCCGAGCGCCTGGTGACGGGAACCCAGCTGCGGGCGTTGATCGCGGCGGCGGATCCGGCCGGCGTGGCGGCCGAAGCGGCACGGCTGGATGTGGCCCCGGCGACGCTTTACCGTTCGGCCCGGACGCTGGAACGCACGCTGGGCCGGCCGCTGTTCGACCGCTCGGCCCAGGGGCCTGCCTGCAACCGGACCGGCGAGGCGCTGGTGCGCGAGGTGCGACGGGCCCTGAGCGAAATCACCCTGGGCTTTGCCGAGATCCGGGCCGATGGCCAGGCAGAGATCGTGCTGGGCGCTGCGCCCACCGCCGGCAGCCCGGAACTGACGCAGGCGTTGACGGCCTTCGCCGCGCAATGTCCCAGGGCGCGGGTCACGGTGATCGAGGGCGAGGCGGGGACATTGCGCCAGGCCCTGCTGGACTGCCGCATCGACCTGCTGCTGGCGCCGCTGCAGGGGCCGCAGCCCGGTCTGGATGAGGCGGAGCTGTGCGCCGAGGAGGTCCGCCTGGTGGCGCGGCGCGGCCATCCGTTGACCCGGCTGGCCGAGGTTCCGGCCGCGGCGCTGGCGCGCTGCGACTGGATCCTGCCGCCCACCGACAGCCCTCGCCGCGGACAGATCGACCGGATTTTGGCCGGGCTGCCGCATCCGCCGGCGCGTCGGCTGGAGACCAACTCGCTTGCATGTACCCGGGCGATGCTGCTGGAGACCGATATGGTCAGCGTCCTCGATCATGGCGAGATCGGGCCGGACCTGCGGATGGGACTGCTGGAGGCGCTGCCCTGTCCGGCCCTGGAGGCCCCGCCACCCCGCGGGGTGATCACCCGGACCGGATGGCTGCCGACCCGGGCGCATGGGCTGTTTCTGGACGGCCTGCACCGTGCCGCGGGCGCAGGGCCCGCGCCACAGGCCCTGCGCCCGCGGATCGTTGCGGCGTCCTGACCGGGATCAGCTGTTCTTGGCGCGCGGCGCGCAGAAATCGACGAAGGCTTTCAGCGCCGCTGAGGCATTGCGCCGCGACGGATAGACCACGCTGATCGGGATGTCGGGCAGCGAATATTCGCACAGGATCACCTCCAGCTGGCCGGCCTCGAGGTAGTCGCGCACCAGGAAATCGGGCATGAAGGCGATGCCCATCCCATCCAGCGCCGCAGTGGCGATCAGTTCGCCATTGTTGGCCGAGAAGACCGGGTGGATCTTCTGGTACAGCAGTTCCTCGCCGCGCTTGAAGGGCCAGGTGCCGGCGCCGCGCATGTTGGCGTAATAGAGCGTGCGGTGATGCGCCAAGTCCGAAGGTTGCTGGGGGATGCCGTGTTCGGCCAGATAGGCGGGCGAGGCGACCACATGGGTTTTCACCTGGTGGAACTGGCGGGCATGCATCGAGGTGTCCTCGAGCTCGCCCACGCGGATCACCGCGTCGTAGCCGTCAGAGATCATGTCATGCACCTTGTCGTCCAGCGAGACCTCGAGCTGGATGGCGGGGTATTCGCGCATGAAGCGGATCAGGTGCGGGCGCAGGGTCTTCAGCGTGTAGGAGACCGGCGCGCCGATCTTCAGCCGGCCGGCGGCGGTGTTGACCTCGGTCTTGACGCTTTCGTTGGCCTCGTCCAGCAGGTCGAGGATGCGCCGGACCTTGGCGTAGTAATCGAGCCCGATGCCCGTGGGCTTGACCGAGCGCGTCGTGCGCGTCAGCAGCCGGGCACCAAGGTTGGCCTCGATATCGTTGATATGCTTGGAGCACATGCTGCGGGAGATCCCCAGCCGGTCCGCCGCAGCCGAAAAGGAACCCTCTTCCACGATGAGGGCATAGGTGCGCAACGCGATAGTATCCATCGAAACCGTCTCACTGGTATGACGACCGCATGACGATCGTGCGAAGGGACTGTCTAGATAGGATAAACGGCGGCGGGTTTGAACTCCGTCTTTCTGCACAGCGGCACGTGGCTTCACGCTTGTGTGTTGGGAGTTGAAACATTTCGTGAAAATGAACAGGCCCCGGGCCTGCGCTTTTCTGCCTGGGTGGACAGGCAGAAGGCGGAGGACCGGGGCCCGACGTGCCGCGGCGGTCTCAGGGAGCGTTGACCGGACGGCGCGATTCTTTCGGCTTAGCGGCCGTTGCTGAGCGGCACGTCAGCGCGCGGGAAGGCCGTCACGGTGAAGGTGTCGTTCGAAGCCAGGTTTTCGGCCTGGGCGGTGGTGTGCGGCAGGACCGAGGCGGGAACCGAAACGGCGGTGCCCGAGGTCAGCGGCACTTTCGAGGTCGCGATGCCGGTTTCGTCGGCGGAAGCATAGAAGCTGTCGGTCGGGACCAGGACGGTCGTCGAGGTCGGCGCGGTGTTTGCGAAAGCGGCGCCGGCGGAGGTTGCGACGATCAGTGCGGTGAAGGCAGTTGCTGCGAGTTTCATTGTTTTTTCCTTCGTTTCTTATGTGGCGCGGTTGATCGCGTCTTGTGAGGAGGAGATAGGCCTCAATGCCCGGAAGCATTAGATGTCATTTTTCGTTTACACTTTTCGACATGAACGCACAATCAATGACCACTGTTCACGACCGCGTGCGCTAACGCGCCATGGATGCCCCTAGGTTATCCTTGACGGGAAAATTTTCATGTTTGGCAGAAAAATAAGGGGTCCGAATGTACCGTTCGGTTCCGTCAGGCCTGTCTGCCGCCGCTGCCGCGGCGCTTCTGCATGGAAATCCGTCGGGATCTGCGAGGGGCGTCGGTCTGCCGCCGCCGCCCGGACTCGCGCCGCATGCCATCGAGAACCGGCACGGAGCCTGATGCCCACCGAAGACCCGCAGAGCGACACCCTGGTCAAGACCAAGCGGCGGATATCGCCGTTCCATGTGGCGAAGCGGGGCCGCCTGCAGCGCCGGATTGGGGGCCGGGTGCGGCTGAGGAACCGATTGTTGCGGGGCTTCTGCGCCTTCGCAGCCCCGGGACCCAGGTGCCGCCTGGCCCCCGATCCGACGCCGTGGACCGGTGCGGCGATAGAGGCGGCAGAGCTGCTGCGGGTGTGCCGCATCCGGGGATGGGGGGAGAGGGCCGAAATCCTGACCGTCTGGCCGGATGAGGGTGCCGCCTTGGCTGTCGCGCGCGGCGGCACCCGGGGCGGGGGCTCTGCCCCCGTCTCCTGCGGAGACTCCCCCGAGGTATTTCGGAACAAGAAAATGCAGGCTCAGGCGGCGGGTTGCACCACAAGGCGATCACGGCCGGTGTCGGCCTGCCAGGCCTCGGCGATCCGGGTGAGAGGCGCGGTCTGCGTGGCGATCTGCAGCTGTGCGGCATCGGCGGCGGCAAGCAAGTCGCGGATCGACTGAATCATACCCGGCATCGAGACGCTGCCGATGCCACTGCCCATGAGCTCGATCGCGGCGGAGCGGAGCCAGGCGCCGGGCAGGGTGATCTCGGCTCCGGCGATGGCGCCGATCTGGACGAAGCGGCGACGTCGGTCGGCGGGGCGGGCATGGCTGGCAGCCTGCAGGATCGCCTCGGCCGAGGGGCCCCAGAGATAATCGAGGATGACGTCGACGCCGGCGGCGAAGCAGGCCTGAAGGCCGTCCTGGACAGCGGCCGGGTCGGCGAGCGACAGGACCGTGTCGGCGCCGAGCGCGCGCAGCTGTTCCAGGGCCTGAGGATCGCGGCCGGTGGCGATGATGTGAGCGGCGCCCATGTGCCGGGCGATCTGCACGGCGAGCTGGCCCGAGACCCCGGTGGCGCCATTGATCAGTACGGTTTCGCCTGGCTGCATCCGGGCGCGTTCGCGCAGCGCCATCCAGGACGACATGCCGGGATTGGCGAGCGCGGCGGCGCGCACATCGTCGAGCCCCTCGGGCAGGGGCACGCAGAAGGCCGGACGCACCGGCGCCAGTTCGGCCAGGGCGCCATAGGGCGCGCGTGGCAGGGCGAAGTAGACACGTTGCCCATCC
The DNA here is from genome assembly GCF_057380705.1 of Pseudooceanicola sp. NS-SX9. Taxonomy (NCBI): domain Bacteria; kingdom Pseudomonadati; phylum Pseudomonadota; class Alphaproteobacteria; order Rhodobacterales; family Paracoccaceae; genus Pseudooceanicola; species Pseudooceanicola sp. NS-SX9. The sequence continues at coordinate 147,529 of NZ_JBXXRN010000004.1, forward strand.
GGCAGCTCTCCGGTGCCATCGACGCCGGCGACGAAGGGGTAGGTGCCGTCAAAGGAATAGTGGCGCCCCGAGGCGCGGGCGCGCACCAGCTGGCTGACGGCGGACGCGCGGACGCGGATGATCTGTTCGTCGCCCTGGGCGACGGGGGGTGGGAAATCGGCACAGACGGGGGCAGCGCCTGCCCCGGTGACAACGGCAGCCTTCATGGCATCGATCTTTTCAAAGAAGTATGTTGTGTGCATAATGCAGATAAATAACAGCAACCGATGTGTCAATGAAAAACCTGCAAAATGCACATATGTCAGCCGATATGCGGCAGCTTCACGGGGCGATCCTGGATATTGTGGCGGTTATGAACCGGCCGCAGCGCGATTCGCAGATCGTCGCGGCCGCAGGCATCCGGCTGGACCGGGCCCTGTTCCCGTTGCTGGTGCTGGTGGAACGGCTGGGGCCGGTCGCTCTGGGCGAGCTGGCGGACCGGGTGGGGCGTGATCACACGACGATCAGTCGCCAGGCCGCGCGGCTGGAGGAGCTGGGGCTGATCGAGCGTCGCCCCGGACAAAAGGACCGGCGGGTGCGCGAGGCGCGCGTCACCGAGGCCGGCCGGACAATGACCGACCGGATCGATGCCGCGCGCGAACAGATCATGCGCCGGACGCTGGCGGACTGGGCGCCCGAGGATGTCTCGGCGCTGGTGCGGCTGAGCCGGGACTATGCCGATGCGCTGCTGGCGGACATGGGGCGCGGCGGTGCGTCGCAGCCCGACGGCTGAGCGACCTGGCCGGCTTGGTGACCCAGGTCACCGAGCCTGTGGGGGCTGGAGAGGTAGCATCGGGTCATCCACAAAAGGGAGATCCGGGATGAAACGCAACATGGGATGGATCGACAGGGCCCTGCGCATGGTCGCGGCCCTGGTGCTGGCCTGGCTGGCCCTGTCCGGGCCGCTGGCTGAGGCAGGCGGTCTGCACTGGCTGACGCTGCTGGTGGCACTGGTCTTCGCGCTGACCGCGGTGATGGGATTTTGCCCGCTTTACCGGCTGGTGGGGCTGCGGACCTGCGGCCGCGGCTGAGGCCTCAGCCGTCGAGGATCAGCCCGGACACGCCGCTGAGCGCCTCCCAGGCGGTTTCGAACGCCACTTCCAGGGGGGTCTGCTGCTCCAGCCAATGTTCGATCGCCGTCCAGGAGGCGGTCAGCAGGGCATGCGACAGGATCACCAGGAAAAAGGCCGAGCGGCCGGGAAAGCGCCGGCCCAGGATATCGGCCATTTCACCGCTGATCAGTTCCCGCCGGGCCATGTAGATTTCCAGGATGCGCGGCTGGCAGCGCAGCAGCGGCACGATGACCTCCAGCTCGTCCCGGTGCTGCCGGGCGGCCAGGGTCGAGGTGCGCAGCATGTCATGGATATCGCTCCGCGCCGGCCCCTGCGCCGCAAGGAAGGCCGCGCGGGCCTCCTCGGGGAAGGCGGGGTGGTCGCCAAACAGCGCCGCTTCCTTGTTCGGGTAATAGTTGAAGAACGTCCGCGGGCTGACGCCCGCCCGCCGGCTGATGGCCTCGGCCGTGACGGCCTCGAATCCTTCCTCGCGGGTCAGCGCCACGGCGGCCTGCTGAATCACCCGCGCGGTCTCGGCCCGGCGCCGCGCCCTCAGATCGGCCATGTGTCTCCTCTCTCCCGGTTCGACGGGGCCTTCAGGCACGGCAAGACCCCCGGGTTGCGCCTGAAGGGCAAAACACGCCCCTGGGTGCAACCAGGCGTCCGAAACTGCCGCACTCCCACGAGGGATGAGTGAAAGCCCGCCGTTGAACGTCCATTCAACTAGTTGTCAGGCCGTTCTTGATTTACATACTGGGCAAACCTTGCACACTCTGCAAAGATTCGCCAAGTCATCCTCCCAGGGACCCGGCGAAGTGTTGCCGGAAAGCATGATCAGGAACGGACATTCGATGATGAGATATGACGGCCAGGGCCGCCGGACGCTGACGCTGGCAGTTGCCCTGATGGCCCCCAACGCGCTGCTGGCACAGGGCTGGCAGGTGACGCCGGAAGTTGGCTACGTGACCCTGCACCAGACAGACGTCACCCAGACGGTCGAGCTTCCGGGCCGGGCCGTTGCCTATGAGCAGGCCGACATCCGTCCCCGCGTTGACGGGATCGTGATGCAAAAGCTCTACAAGCCCGGCTCTGAGGTGAAGGCGGGCGATCCGCTGTTCCAGCTCGATGATGCCAGCTACCAGGCGACGGTGGATGCGGACGAGGCCAGCGTGGCCGAGGCCGAGGCCGACCTGCCCGTGAAGCAGGCGGCCTATGACCGCGCCGCCAAGCTGGAGGGGTCGGGCTACACGGCCGCGGATGTGGATACGGCGAAATCGGACCTGGCCTCGGCCAAGGCGACGCTGCAATCCGCGAAGGCCGCGCTGAAATATGCTCAGGTCCAGCTGGGCTGGACCACGATCCGCTCGCCCATCGACGGCATCGTCGACGTCGCGGCCGTATCGACGGGCGACCTGGTGACCTCGGCGCAGGATACCGCGCTGACCACCGTGACGACCCTCGATCCGATCGACGTCGAGCTGCTGGAGCCCGCCGCCGACATCCTGGCGCTGCGCAAGAAGGTGAAAAGCGGCGCGCTGACCCTGTCGGACAAGATCCAGGCCACCCTGGTCGTCGAGGGCGGCGATACCTACGAGGCCACCGGCGAGCTGGTCACCCCCTCGCCCACCGTGTCGACCACCACCGGTTCGGTCACCGTGCGCTTCCGCTTCGACAACCCCGAACACGTGATCCTGCCGGGTATGTTCCTGCGCGGTACCGTGCAGATTGGGACGCTAAAGGCCTTCCTGGTTCCCCAGCGTGCCGGCGAGCATGATGCCGACGGCAGCTTCAGCTTCTTCACCATCGGTGCCGACGGCAAGGCCAAGAAGGTCACCGTGCCGACCGAGGGCAGCCAGGACAATGCCTGGATCGTGACCTCGGGGCTGGAGGACGGCGTCAAGGTGATCGTCGACGGCCAGAAGAACCTGCAGGACGGCGCAGCCGTCAAGGCCACCGCCGTGACGATTGCCGATGACGGCAACACCACGGATGTGACGCCGGCTGCGGCTTCGGACGGCACGAAGGCCGCATCGGAATAACGCGACATGGCTCAGTTTTTCATTCACCGACCGGTGTTCGCCTGGGTCCTCGCGATCATCCTGATGATCGCCGGGGCCTTCGGCCTGAACTCCCTCGCCATCTCGCAATATCCAGAGGTGGCGCCCACCACGGTGCGCATCAGCGCCACCTATACCGGCGCCTCGGCGGCCATCGTGAAGGATTCGGTGACATCGGTCATCGAGGACGGCATGACGGGCCTCGACGGGCTGCTCTACATGACCTCCAGCTCGTCCGAGGGCAGCTCCTCGATCTCGCTGGTGTTCAACTCCAGCACCGATCCGGACATGGCGCAGGTGCAGGTTCAGAACAAGCTGCAACTTGTTGAAAGTACGCTGCCATCCGCGGTGACCACCGCGGGTGTCTCGGTCACGCGCTCGACCAGTTCGATCCTGATGGTGGGCGCGCTGGTCTCGGACGACAACAGCTATTCCAACGTCCAGCTGGGCGACATGTTCTCGAACCTGATGGAGGATTCGGTGCAGCGCCTGGAGGGCGTCGGCTCGATCCAGGTGTTCGGCTCGGAATATGCGATGCGGATCTGGCTGGATCCGGACAAGCTTTACAAATATGCCCTGACGCCCTCGGATGTGACCGATGCCGTGTCCGAGCAGAACAGCAACGTCACCGTCGGGACCCTGGGCGCCATCCCGGCCTCGAAGGGCCAGCAGGTGACCATCTCGCTGAAGGCGCAGTCGCAGCTGAGCACCGTCGACGACTTCCGCAAGATCGTGCTGAAGACCAATGACGACGGCTCTTCGGTCTATCTGGGCGATGTCGCGCGGGTGGAACTGGCGGATGACGACTATACCGTCCAGGGCCTTTACAACGGCCATAACGCCACCGGCTTCGGCATCAACCTGCAGAACGGCGCCAACGCGGTTGCCACGTCGGAACGCGTCCACGCGGCGATCGACAAGCTGAAGAAGGCGCTGCCGGAAGGCGTGTCGGTGGTCTATCCCTACGACACCACACCGTTCATCCAGGAATCCATCCAGCAGATCTACCACACCCTGTTCGAAGCCATCGTCCTGGTCTTCGTGGTGATCCTGGTCTTCCTGCAAAGCTGGCGGGCGACGATCATCCCCTGCATCGCTGTGCCTGTGGTTCTGCTGGGGACCTTCGGGGTCCTGGCGGTCACGGGGCTGTCGATCAACACATTGACGATGTTCGCCCTGGTGCTGGCCATCGGCCTGCTGGTCGATGACGCCATCGTGGTGGTGGAAAACGTCGAACGGGTGATGGAGGAAGAAAAGCTGGATGCCGTCACCGCCACCGAGAAATCCATGAAGGAGATCTCCTCGGCGCTGGTCGGCATCGTGGTGGTGCTGTCCTCGGTCTTCCTGCCGATGGCCTTCATGTCGGGCTCGACCGGGGTGATCTACCGGCAATTCTCGATCACCATCATCTCGGCCATGGTGCTGTCGCTGCTGGTGGCGCTGATCCTGACCCCCGCCATGTGCGCAAGCCTGCTGAAACCCCAGCACGGCAAGAAGAAGATCTGGCCAGCGCGCAAGTTCAACGGCGGCATGGATCGTCTGAACAACGGCTACACCGGCACCGTCGCCCGGCTGATCAAGCGGCCCTTCCGCATGGTCGTCGTCGTCGTCGCCGTCGGTTTCGGCATCTATGCCGTCTATGAAAAGCTGCCGTCGTCCTTCGTGCCGACGGAAGACCAGGGCGTGCTGATGGCCTCGATCTCGCTGCCGCAGAACGCCACCCGCGCCCAGACCGAGAAGACGGTGACCGCGGTCACCGACTTCCTGCAGCAGAAGTTCCCCGATCAGACCAAGAGCGTCTTTGCCGCCATCGGTTTCGGCTTTGACGGCAAGGGCCAGAACAACGCCCTGATGTTCGCCAAGTTGAGCTCGATCGAGGAGCGCCCCGGCCTGACCGCCGGACAGATCGCCATGGCCGCGAATGCGCATTTCGGCTCGGGGCGCTATGGCCAGGTGTTCTTCCTGCAACCGCCGCCGATCCAGGGCATGGGCTCTTCCGACGGGTTCAGCATGTACCTGATCGACCAGGGCAACCAGGGTCTGGACAAGCTGCAGGCCGCGGCCGCCGAAGTGGCGCAGAAGGCCACTGCCTCGGGCAAGATCACCTCGGTGCGCGGCTATGAGGCCAATACCAAGACCCAGCTGCAGATCGACCTGGATCCGCAGAAGGCGCAGGCGATGGGCCTGACCATCTCGGACATCAACTCGAACCTGTCGACGATCTTTGCCGGCAGCTATGTCAACGACTTCACCCTGAACGGCAAGCTGCGCGACGTCCGCGTCATGGGCGACGAACCCTACCGGATGCAGCCCTCGGACATCGACAAGTGGTACATGCGCAACTCGGATGACGAGATGGTGCCGCTGAAGGCGTTCTCGACCCAGAAATGGGGCACGACCTTCACCACGGTCGCCCGCTACGGTGGCGTCAACGCGATCGAGCTGCAGGGCTCGGCGGCGTCGGGCGTCAGCTCGGGCGATGCGATGAACGAGATGCAGTCGATCGTCGATGGCATGGACGGCAACTATACGTTGGCCTGGACCGGCCTCAGCTATCAGGAGCAACTGTCGGGCAACCAGGAACCGATCCTCTACACGCTGTCGGCGGTGGTGGTCTTCCTGGCGCTGGCGGCGCTTTACGAAAGCTGGTCGGTGCCCTTCGCGGTGATGCTGGCGGTGCCGGTCGGCCTGCTGGGCGCGCTGGTCGCGGCCTGGTGGTTCGGCCAGTCGAATGACGTCTACTTCAAGGTGGGCATGCTGACGACAATCGGTCTTGCGGCCAGGAACGCCATCCTGATCGTGGAATTCGCCGAGAAGCTGCGCGAAGAGGGCATGGAGCTGTTCGAGGCGGTCAAGACCGCCGCCCGGATGCGTCTGCGCCCGATTCTGATGACCACCTTTGCCTTCGGGCTGGGCGTCTTGCCGCTTGCAGTTGCCAGCGGAACCGGTGCCAATGCGCAGAACTCCATCGGGATCGGCATGCTGGGTGGCATCGCCTTCTCGGCCGTGTTCGGTATCGTGATGGTGCCTGTCCTTTACGTTGCGGTGCGCCGCATCGTCCGTACGTCCAAGCGCGGCCCGGGCCGCAAGGAGACCGCATAATGCAATTGATGAAACTGGCCCCTCTGATGCTGGTGGCGGGCTGTGCGGCCGTGGGGCCGAACTACAAGACCCCCGCAGTCCCGCTGACGACGCAGTTCGTCGGCGGTGACACCAGCCCGCTGGCGCAGGTCGCCTACCGGGCCTGGTGGAAGGACTACAAGGACCCGATGCTGGACCAGCTGGTGGAAACCGGCATGAAACAGAACCTGAGCCTGCTGCAGGCTCAGGAGCGGATCCGCGAAGCCCGCGCCAGCCTGCGGGAAACCGGCATCAACTCGGCGCTGAGCGGCTCGGCCGAAGTGTCGAAGACCCGCTCGGGCGTGCGTGGCCAAAGCGCGGCCTGGGGCGACACCTCTTCGTCGCTGTCGGCTGATTTCGTGATCGACCTCTTCGGTGGGGTGCGCCGCGAGCAGGAGGCCGCCAAGGCCAACCTGGCGGCCGCCCAGGCCGATGTCGGCACCGAACGGCTGGCCTGGCTGGCCGAGCTGATCGCGGATTACGGCAATGCGCGCTACTACCAGCAGGCGCTGGAGCTGACGCGCAAGACCATCGAGACCCGCCAGGAAACCCTGGACATCACCCAGCAGGAACTGAACGCCGGCGCCTCGACCACCCTGGACGAGGCCGAGGCCCAGGCCGCGCTGCAATCGGCCCAGGCCGACCTGCCCAGCTACCTGGCGCAGTTCCGGGCCCAGGTCTTTGCCATCGCGACGCTGCTGAACGTGCCGGCAGGCCCGCTGATGACCCAGATGGAAAAGGGTGCCAGCCAGCTGCGCATCCCCGGCACCATCGCCACCGGCGTGCCGGCGGACCTGCTGCGCAACCGTCCCGACATCCGCTATTACGAGGCCGTGCTGCACCAGCAGGTGGCCAAGGTGGGCGTCGATACCGCGGCGCTTTACCCCTCGATCAGCCTGTCGGGCACGGTCTCGGGGACCAGCAACGCCACCAGCTGGAGCTTCGGCCCCTCGATCAGCCAGGCGATCTTCAACCAGGGCGCGCTGCGGGCTACGCGCGATGCCCAGGTCTCGACCGCCAAGCAGGCCGAGATCGACTACCGCTCGGCGATCACCAGTGCCGTGGGCGATGTGCAGACCGCGCAATCGAACCTGAAGCAGTACCGCCTGCAGGCGGTGCAGCTGCAACGGGCGGCGGATTCGTACTCGAAGGCGCTGGAACTGGGGCAGACAACCTACCGCAACGGCGCGATGACGCTGCTGGACCTGCTGGACACCGACCGTTCCGAAGCCTCGGCGCGGATTTCGGCGGCCTCGGCCCGGAACCAGGCGGCACAGGAATGGGCGACGCTGCAGATCGCCATCGGCGCGGGCGCAGGCTATGCCGAGATCCCCGAGGAAAAACCGGCTCCGGCAAAGAACTGACACGGGCGTTCCGGCGCCAGGACAGGAAAGGGCGGCTCCGCAGGGGGCCGCCCTTTTGCGTGGATCAGGCGCTGTCGCGGATCACCAGCGGCGCCGGCAGCACCGTGACCGGCGCCGCCGCCTCGCCCGCGATCAGCCGCTGCAGGACGGCGACGGCGCTGCGGCCCAGCTCGGTACGCTGCTGGTGCACGGTGGTCAGCGGCACGCGGAAGGTTTCGGCCATGTCCAGATCGTCAAAGCCCACCAGGGCGATGTCCTGGGGGATGCGGCGCCCGGCGCGCAGCATCCGCGCGGCAAAGCTGACCGCGGCCGTGTCCGAGGCGCTGAATACGCCGTCGATCTGCACCCGCTGGGCCAGCAGCGCCTCGGCGGCCTCGGCGCCCGATTGCAGCGAATAGGGGCCCTGCCAGCGCCAGGCGGGGGTCAGCCCGGCCTCGGCCAGGACCTCAAGGAAGGCGGCCTCGCGCAGGCGGGCCGGGCCGCTGATCCCGGGGCCCGCGATATGCGCCAGCCGCCGGCAGCCGCGCGCCAGCAGGTGGCGCGTCGCCGCCCGCGCGGCACCGTGGTTGTCGGAATGCACCACCGGCCAGCCCGGCGGCGGCGTGTCGTCATCGACCAGCACCGCCGGCACCCGGCCCAGCTGGTCCATCGCCGCCTGCACCGCCGCGCAACAGCTTTGGTCCAGCACCACCATGCCGTCGCACCGCCGTGGGTCCAGCCCCTGCGGCTGGCGCAGGTCGCGCACCAGCAGCGACAGCCCGGCGCCTGCCAGCGCCTCGGACATGCCGGCCAGGATTTCGGCGTGGTAGCGGTTCGACAGGTGCGGCAGCACCGCCAGGATCGCCCCGGTCCGCCCGATCCGCAGGTTGCGCGCAGCCACATTCACCCGGTAGCCGGTTTCACGCACCGCGTTCAGCACCGCGACGCGGGTCGCCTCGGCCACCATGTCGGGGTGCTGCAAGGTGCGGCTGACGGTCGAGATGGAGACCCCCGCAATGCGGGCGACGTCCTCGAGGCGGGCGGTGGTCAGGGCATGTTCCTTCCGGGACGCGGGGCTTTCTGTCCGCTTAGCGGTCGCCCTGGCCCCTTTTCAAGCCGTTTCCGTCCCGGTACCGTAACCCCGCTTACAGGAAGGCCCCCGATGTCCCAGGAACGCCCGCTCAACAGGCCCGGTCTGGCCGAGGTCGCCGCTGCCGCGAATGTGTCGGTAGCGACCGTCAGCCGGGCCCTGTCGCGCCCCGACATGGTGTCCGAGCGCACCCGCACCCGGGTGCTGGAGGCCGCCGCCCGCATCGGCTACCAGGTCCATGCCGGAGCGCGGAACCTGCGGCTGCAGCGGGCGGGCGCCGTGATGGCGCTGGTGCGCGGCCTGTCGAACCCGTTCTTTTCCGAGGCGCTGGAAGGCATTGCCGATGTGCTCGAGGCCTCGGGGCTGGAACTGGTGATCGCCGATACCGCCCTGGCCGCCAACGGCCCCGAGGCGATGCGCGGCTTTCTGGCGCCGGGGCGCTGCGACGGGGTGATCGTGATGGACGGCTCGATGGGGGCCGCCCTGGCCGAGATGCACGACATCCTGCCGCCCGCCGTCCTGGCCTTCGAACCGGTCGCGGGGTCGCCCCTGCAGCAGGTGCTGTGCGACAATGCCGGCGGGATCGAACAGGCGATCGCGCATCTGTGGCAGGCCGGGCACCGGCGCATCGCGCATCTGGCGGGACCGGCCGACAACGTGGTGACCGGCCTGCGCAGCCAGGCGTTCCGGGCGGGGCTGGCCCGGCGCGGCGCCGAACCCGTGGTGATCGAAGCCGGAGACTTTACCCTGACCGCCGGGCGCGATGCCGCCCGGGACTGGCTGCGGGGGCCGCGGGCCGAAACCGCGCTGATCTGTGCCTCGGACCAGCTGGCCTGCGGCTTTGGCTGGGCGCTGCAGCGTGCGGGGCTGGTGCTCCCAGAGGCGCTGTCGCTGGTGGGCTTCGACGACCTGCCGCTGGCCGCCCACGGTCCGGTGCCGCTGACCACCCTGCGCCAGCCCCGCCGCCGCATTGGCGAAGAGGCCGCCCGCCGCGTCCTGTCGCTGATGGCCGCCGCCCCCCCTGAAGGCGACCTGCTGCTGCCCCCCGAACTGATCTGTCGCGACAGCACCTGCCCGCAGGCTGCGTGATCCGATAAACGGAATTACAATAGCCGTTGCATATTTTTGAAAACGTTTGCATTGTCACTTCGACGCCCGAAGGACGGAGACGGACGATGCAGACGATGAAAGGGCCAGCGATTTTCCTGGCGCAATTCCTGGGTGACAGCGCGCCCTTTGACAGCCTGAAGGGGATCGCGGGCTGGGCCGCGGGGCATGGCTATCGCGGTGTGCAGGTGCCGACCGGGGATCCGGCGATCTTCGATCTGGCCCGGGCCGCCGAGAGCCAGACCTATTGCGACGACATCCGTGGCCTTCTGGCCGACAAGGGGATCGAGATCACCGAGCTTTCGACCCATACCCAGGGCCAGCTGGTGGCGGTGCACCCGGCCTATGACACGCTGTTCGACGCCTTCGCGCCGAAAGCGGTGCAGGGCAACCCCGCCGCCCGCACCGCCTGGGCGGCCGAACAACTGATGCTGGCGGCGCGGGCCTCGACCCGGCTGGGGCTGAAGGCCCATGCGACGTTTTCCGGCGCGCTGGCCTGGCCCTATGTCTACCCCTGGCCGCAACGCCCCGCAGGCCTGGTCGAGGCCGCCTTTGCTGAACTCGGCCGTCGCTGGCGCCCGATCCTGGACGCTTTCGATGCCGCGGGCGTCGATCTGTGCTATGAACTCCACCCCGGCGAAGACCTGCACGACGGCACCACGTTCGACCGTTTCCTGGAGGTGGTGGACCACCACCCCCGCGCCAATATCCTGTATGATCCCAGCCACTTCGTGCTGCAGCAGCTGGATTACCTGGGCTTCATCGACCGCTACGGCGACCGCATCCGCGCCTTCCATGTCAAGGATGCCGAATTCAACCCGACCGCCGCGCAGGGCGTCTATGGCGGCTATGCCGACTGGAAGGACCGGGCCGGGCGCTTCCGCTCTCTGGGCGACGGACAGGTCGATTTCTCGGGCGTCTTCTCGCGGCTGGCGACGGCCGGATATGACGGCTGGGCGGTGCTGGAATGGGAATGCGCGCTCAAGCACCCCGAGGTCGGCGCCGCCGAAGGCGCCCCCTTCATCGCCCGGCACATCATCCCGCTGACCGACCGCGCCTTCGACGATTTCGCGGATAGCGGCGTCGATGCGGCCACCTTGAAAACCCTGATGGGGATCCCGGCATGAAACCTGTACGTCTTGGCATGGTCGGTGGCGGCATCGGCGGCAATATCGGCAAGGTCCACCGCATGGCCGCACGGCTGGATGGCGCCTATGATCTGGTGGCGGGCGCGCTGTCCTCGGATCCCGCGCGCGCCGCCGAAAGCGCCGCCGCCCTCAACATCGCGCGCAGCTATGCCGACTGGCAGGAGATGGCCCGGGCCGAGGCCGCCCGTCCCGACGGGATCGAGGCCGTGGCCATCGTCACCCCCAACCACCTGCACCGCCCCATGGCCGAGGCCTTCCTGCAGGCGGGCATCCACGTCATCCTCGACAAGCCCCTGACCACCACGCTGGAGGATGCGCTGGCGCTGGAAAAGGTGGTTCGGGATGCGGCCGCGCGCGGCGTGCAGTTCCTGCTGACCCATCCCTACATCGCCTATCCCATGGCCCAGGAGGCCCGCGCCATCGTCGCCCGTGGCGACATCGGCCGGCTGCGCGTGGCGCAGGTCGAATATGCCCAGGACTGGCTGGCCCGAGAGCTTCCGGGCAACAAGCAGGCCTCCTGGCGCGCCGATCCGGCGCTGGCGGGCGCCGGGGCGCTTGGCGATATCGCGACCCATGCCTTCCAGATGCTGCGCTATGTCTCGGGGGCGGCGGTGACGCAGGTCTCGGCACAGCTGACCGCCTTCGTGCCCGGCCGCCAGATCGACGACGACGTGCAGGCCCTGCTGCAGCTTGAAGGCGGCGCGCGCGGGATGCTGTGGGCCAGCCAGGTCGCGGCGGGGCGCGAAAACGGCCTGGTGCTGCGGCTTTACGGCGAAGACGGCTCGGTCGAATTCCACCAGGAACAGCCGAACACGCTGCGGGTCGCGCGGCTGGGGGAACCGGTGGTCACGCTGACCCGCGCCGGCCATGGCACCAGCGCGCCCGCCCGCGTGCCCTCGGGCCACCCGGAGGGCTATGTCGGCGCCTTTGCCGCCCTTTACACCGGCTTTGCCAGGCAGATCCGGGGGCAGGAGCCGGGGATCGTGCTGCCCGGAATCGACGATGGGGTCGAGGGCATGGCCTTCATCCGGGCCGTTCAGGGATCGGCCACGGCGGACGGCGCCTGGACGCCATTGCGCTGAACTCTGCGCCGCTCCGGGCTTCGGGGCGGCGCCATTTGCACGACCGATGCAGGGAAAGCTCGCCAGCCGCAAAATTTGGATGTACTCAAACGGTATATGCGCATCCGGTGGAAGGAAAGAGCGATGGAGATCAAGGTTCGCAAGATCATGTGCCGGGTGGACGAGATCCTGCACGAAGGCGGCCCCGTGGCCGAGGTGCCGCAGAAGAAGGGCGTGATCATGGCGGTGATCGCCAACCCCTATGCCGGCCGCTATGTCGAAGACATCACCCCGATGATGACCGCGCTGGAACCCCTGGGCGCCGAGCTGGCCGACCGTCTGGTCGCCGCCATGGGCGGGGATGCGCAGCTGATCGAGGGCTACGGCAAGGGCGCCATCGTTGGTGTCGAGGGCGAGCTGGAACATGGCGCGCTGTGGCATGTGCCGGGCGGCTACGCGATGCGCGGCGCCCTGGGCGAGGCGCTGGCGATCGTCCCCTCGACCAAGAAGGTCGCCCCCGCCGGCACCGAGATCGACCTGCCGATTACCCATGTGAACGCCTCTTACGTGCGCAGCCATTTCGACACGGTGACAGCGGGCATTGCCGATGCGCCGAAGCCGGACGAGATCGTCGTGGCGCTGGCGATGACCACCGGGCCGCGCGTGCACGCCCGCGTGGGTGGCCTGAAGGCGGCCGAGATCAGCAAGAAGGACGGCCTGCGGTGAAGATCCGGCGCCTTGTGACCTTTGTCGAGGACACCCTGTCGGAACAGGACATCGCGCTCGCCACCCCGGTGCGCCGCGCGGTCGCCATGGCGGTGATCGAGAACCCCTTTGCCGGCCGGTTCCAGGCCGATCTGTCCGATCTGATCGCCATGGGCGAGGCTCTGGGTGATCTGCTGCCGCGCCGGGCGCTGGCCGCCCTTGGGCCCGATGCGCAGGCGGAAAGCTTTGGCAAGGCCGCCATCGTCGGCACCGACGGAGAGCTGGAACATGCCGGCGCCATCCTGCACCCGAAGCTGGGCGCGCCCTTCCGCGCGGTGCTGGGGGGCGGGCCGGCGCTGATCCCCTCGGCCAAGAAGCGCGGCCGGGCCGGCACGGCGATCGACATCCCGCTGGGGCACAAGGATGATGCCTATATCCGCAGCCATTTCGACGCGATCGAGGCCCATATCCCCGATGCCCCCCGCCGCAACGAGATCCTGGTCGCGGTGGCTGTCACCGATGGCGGCCGCCCGCTGCCGCGCATCGGCGGCAAGACCACGGCGGATCTGTAAAAGATTTTCGCGATCCGGATAGGGCTTTCCCTTCCCGGATAGCGGCCCCGGCCCCCGGGCCCGCAAGATACCCCCGCAACCAACAGAAGCGGAGGGTAAGATGCGCAGTTTCGAGGGCCGGGTGGCCATCGTCCCGGGCGGGGCAACCAAGATCGGCGCGGCGGTGGTGCAGGGGCTGCGGGCCCGTGGCGCCCTGGCCATGGTGGCCGATATCGACATCGCCGGCGGCCGCGCCCTGCAGGCCGAAGGCGTCGCCTTCCAGCCCTGCGACCTGCGCGACGATGCCCAGATCGCGGCGCTGGTCGACCGCACGATCCAGACCTACGGCCGGATCGATTTCCTGGTCAACGTCGCCGCCAGCTATGCCGATAACGGCAGCGCCTCCAGCCGCGACGAATGGCTGGACGCGTTCAACGTCAATGTCGTGGGCTCGGTCATGCTGATGCAGGCGGCGCGGGCGGAACTGGCCCGCAACCGGGGCGCCATCGTCAATTTCGGCTCGATCTCGGCGCGGGTCGCGCAAAGCGGCCGCTGGCTGTACCCGGTGTCGAAGGCCGCGATCCTGCAGCTGACGCGCAACCAGGCGATGGATCTGGCGGGCGAGGGCATCCGCGTCAACGCCGTCTCGCCGGGCTGGACCTGGTCGAACATCCTCGACGGGCTGTCGGGCGGCGACCGCGCCCGTACCGACCGCGTCGCGGCCCCCTTCCACTTGCCCGGCCGCATCGCCGATCCCGAAGAGATCGCCAATGCCATCCTCTTCCTGCTCTCGGACGAGGCCAGCTTCATCACCGGCACCGACCTGCGCGTCGATGGCGGCTACACCGCCATGGGCCCCGAACAGGCCCTGGCCGCCATCCCCCTTCTGCAGGAGTAATCCCCATGGCACGTATCACCCTGATCGGCGGCGGCCAGAGCGGCCTGCAACTGGGCATCGGCCTGCTGCAGGCGGGCCATGCCGTCACCCTGATCCAGGATCGCACCCCCGCGCAGATCGCCTCTGGCAAGGTGCTGTCCTCGCAATGCCAGTTCGCCACCGCCCTGGCCGAGGAAGCGACCCTTGGCCTTGATCTGTGGGCCGAAAGCTGCCCGCCGGTGCAGGGCATCTCCTTCACCGTGCCGACCCCCGGGGGCGACAAGGCCATGGCATGGTCGGCCCGTCTGGATGCCCCGGCGCGTTCGGTCGACCAGCGGGTGAAGATGCCCCGCTGGATGGAGATTTTCGAATCCCAGGGCGGCCGGATCGAGATCCGCACCGCCGACATCGCCCTGCTGGAGGCCCGCGCGCGCACCGACGATCTGGTCATCGTGGCCTCTGGCAAGGGCGAGATCGGGCAGCTGTTCACCCGCGATGCCGAGCGCTCGGCCTTCGACGTGCCGCAACGCGCGCTGGCATTGACCTATGTCCACGGCATGGCGCCACGGCCCGACTTCACGGCGGTGAATTTCAATCTGATCCCGGGGGTGGGCGAATATTTCGTCTTCCCCGCCCTGACCACCTCGGGCCCCTGCGAGATCATGGTCTTCGAGGGCCTGCCCGGCGGCCCGATGGACCGCTGGTCAGGCGCGCGCACCCCGGCCGAGCATCTGGCGATGTCGCGCGAGATCCTTCAGACCTACCTGCCCTGGGAGGCCGAGCGCTGCCGCGACATCGAACTGACGGATGGCAACGGCACCCTGGCGGGGCGTTTCGCGCCGACGGTGCGCCATCCGGTCGGCCGGCTGCCCTCGGGCGCGGTGGTGCTGGGGATGGGCGATGCGGTCTGCCTGAACGATCCGATCACCGGGCAGGGGGCCAACAATGCCGTCCGGGCCGCAGCGGTCTACCTTCGGGCCATCGCCGAACGCGGCACGGCGCCCTTCGATGCGCCCTGGATGCAGGCCACGTTCGAACGCTTCTGGGACCAGGCGCAATGGGTGGTGCGCTGGACCAACATGATGCTGCAGCCGCCGCCGCCCCATGTGCTGGAACTGATGGGCGCCGCCCAGGCCCTGCCTGAACTCGCCCGCCGCATCGCCAACGGCTTCGACGATCCACGCGACTTTTTCCCCTGGTTCGCCGAAGACATGGCCGCCCGCGCCTATCTGCAACGCCTGCAGGCGGCCTGAGCGATGACGATCGCGGTCGATACCTTCCGCCAGGCGATGGCGCTGTTTCCCGGCGCCGTCACCCTGATCACCACCGGCGCGGGCGCGGCACGCCAGGGCCTGACCGCCACTGCGGTCTGCTCGGTCTCGGATGCGCCGCCCAGCCTGCTGGTCTGCGTCAACCGCCGCAACGCCACCTGCGCCGCGATCGAGACCTCGGGGCGGTTCTCGGTGCAGCTGCTGGGGCCCGGCCATGCCGATCTGGCCCTGGCCTTTGGCGGGGCGGGGGCAGAGCGCGGCGCCGACAAGTTCCGCCAGGGTCCCTGGACCCAGGATGCCTTCGGCCAGCCCCGGCTGCAGGACGCCTGCGCCAGCCTGTCCTGCGCCCTTGCCAGCGCCACGGCTTCGGGGACGCACATGATCTTCGTCGGCCGGATCGAGGCCGCAGCCCTGTCGGACGGCGCGGCGCTGATCTATGCGCGGGCAGGCTTTCACGGGCTGGCGGCGCTGGCCTAGGCCGGTGGCCGCGGCCGGGCCGCCATGCTAGGGCAGGGGCGTTCATCCCGGAGGCCCCATGTCCCAGCCCGCCCGCATCGTCGTCATGGGTGTCACCACCTGCGGCAAATCCACCATAGCCCAGGCGCTGGCGCAGCGGCTGGGCTATGCCTTCATCGAAGCCGACCTGCTGCATCCGCCTCAGAACATCGACGCCATGACCCGCGGCATCGCGCTGGATGATGCCATGCGCGCGCCCTGGCTTTCGGCGGTGGCGGCGGCGATGACGGTGGGATCGGTCACCGCCTGCTCGGCGCTGAAGCGGTCCTACCGCGACCAGCTGCGCAGCGGCGGGCCGGTGTTCTTTGCCCATCTGGCGCTGGATCTGGCCCAGGTCCGCGACCGTCTGGCCCGCCGGCAGGGCCATTTCATGAACCCCGCACTGGCCGACAGCCAGATCGCCACGCTGGAACCCCTGGGCCCGGACGAGACCGGCTGTACCCTTGATGCCACCCGCCCGCCCGAGGTCCTTGTGCAGCAGATCCTGGCGGCGCTGCCGCGCTAGCAGCCGCCCCCCTCTGGCGGTCTGAGGGGCCATTGCCAGCCCGCATTGATCGGATGTTGCCCCTGGGGGCCCTTGCGCCGCTCAGCCCACCATGGCGCCGATGCGCGCTGCGGTCTCTTTCAGCTCGGGCAAGAGCTGCAGCGCCCGCTCGCGCGTCAGCCGCTGCGAGATCGACGAGATGCTCATCGCCAGATAGGAGGCGCCGCGCGGATTGGGCACCGGCACCGTCAGCCCGGCCACGCCGATGAAGGTGACATCGCGCGCCCAGCCGAACCCGTCGCGGCGGATGCGCTCGACCTCTTCGTGCAGCCCGTCGGGGGTGGCCTCCTTGAACTGGCGGCGGTCGCGGGCGGCCCGGCGGATCAGGTCGTCGACCTCGTCCTCGGGCATGGCCGACAACAGCGAGCGGCCGCAATGGCTGGCCACCAGCGGCACGGATTCATTGGCGGTGACGAAATGGGTGCGGATCGGATAGGCGCCCTCGCAGCGCAGCAGGTAATGCGCCAGATCGCCGGTGCGCATCGCCAGATAGACCGTGTCGCCGCAGCTGTCGGCCAGCGCCTGCACCACCGGACGCAGCCGCGCCGGATCGCCCACGGGGCTTGGCGCATTCAGGCCCAGTTCATGCATCAGCGGCGCCAGGCGATAGCGCCGGTCCTGCGTCCGCTCGACGAACCGTTCCGTCGTCAGCGTCGCCAGGATCCGGTGCACCGTCGGCCGACTGAGGCCCGAGCGCGCCGTCAGGTCGATCAGCCGCGCCCCGGCCGGACCGTGACGCCCCAGCTCCTTCAGAATCAGGCAGGTGCGTTCCACCACCTGGCTGCGATTGCCGCGATCGCGGATGTCGTCGTCCTGGGCCGCGTCCATGGCGCCTCCGATAGTTCATCATGCGGACTATTATTCAGAATTTTCGCCGCATCTTTTCGGCAGACTTGCAAATTGCCCTGAAATTCTCAAGCCATATTGCGCGACGATCCGTTCACATGACGGACCATTTTGGACTCAGGGAGGATTCCATGCACAATCGTTTTGCTGGCCAGGTGGCCGTGATCACCGGCGGCGCCCGCGGCATCGGCCGCGCCGCCGCCACCCGCCTGCAGGCCGAGGGCGCCACCATCGCCCTGTGGGACCTGAAGGATGCCACCCAGGCCGCGGCGGAAATGGGCGGCGACACCCGCGGCTTTGCCGTCGATATCTCGGACGAGGCTTCGGTCGTGGCGGCCGCCGCCCAGACCGAAGCCGCCTTCGGGCGGATCGACATCCTGGTCACCGCCGCCGGCATCACCGGCCCCACCCATCCGGTGCAGGGCCAGCCCTATGCGCCCTGGCGGCAGGTCATCGACATCCACCTGGGCGGGGTCTTTCTGTGCACCCGCGCGGTGCTGGACGGGATGCTGGCGCGCGACTACGGGCGCATCGTCACCGTCGCCTCGGTGGCTGGCAAGGAAGGCAATGCCAATGCTTCGTGCTATTCGGCCGCAAAGGCGGGGATCATCGGCTTTACCAAGTCGCTGGGCAAGGAGCTGGCAACCAGCGGCGTGCGCGCCAACTGCTTTGCCCCCGGGCTGATCCGCACACCCCTGATGGACCAGCTGCCGCCCGAACAGGTGCAGTTCTCGTTGTCGCGAATCCCGCAGGGCCGCTTCGGCACGGTCGAGGAAGCCGCCGCCATGATCGCCTTTATGGCGAGCGGCGAATGTTCGTTCAATTCGGGCGCGGTCTTCGATATGTCCGGGGGACGGGCCACCTACTAGGTCCACATGCCGGACAGAGCGGACCCGCCAGGGTCCGCAAAGTCCAAAAAAATTCGCAGAACAGATCTACATTTTATTTCGTAAATTCTGATGTTTAAAAAATTCCATCGGAAAAGATTTGCCCTGAATCCATCAAAAATATTCCAAGACGTCCGCATATCGGACCTTGTCGATTGACCCCGGGCCGCAAAATTTCCAGCATAAGCCCACGGAGGACGAGCGACACCCGGACCAGAGGAGCGGGTCCGTCGCCCCGGGCTTCGGCCAAGAGGAGAAACTGACGACAGAACGCCCCAGACCCCCTGCAGCCCGGCTGCGGGCCAGTGTTCTGCGTCCAGGGAGGAAGACGATGAAAAGAATTCTCTGCGCGTCCGTGTTCGCCATGATGGCCACCGGCGCCCTGGCAGATGACACGTTCAAATTCGCCATGATCGACCCGTTCTCGGGGCCGGCCGCAGTGGTCTCGGAGCGCATCGAACAGGTGCTGCGCTTTGCCGCCGACAAGGTGAATGCCGAAGGCGGCCTGAACGGCCAGAAGATCGAGATCCTGACCTTCGACAACAAGATGAGCGCCCAGGAAACCGCCATCCAGGCGCAGAAGGCGATTGATGCGGGCGCCCGGATCCTGCAGACCTCGGTGTCGTCGTCGAACACTTTCGCGCTGGTCGATTTCGTCAAGAAGCACAACCGCCGCAACCCCGACGACAAGGTCATCGTCTTTGACGGCGCCTCGCATGATCCCGCGATCACCGGAGCGAAATGCAGCTTCTACAGCTTCTCCTGGGTGCTGGATGCGGACATGAAGACTGCCGGGCTGGCGCATTACCTGGAAAGCCGCCCCGATATCACCAAGGTCTTCCTGCTGAATGCGGAAGGGTCTTCGGGCCAGACCTCGCGCAAGTCGATCCTGGACATGGTGACCGAGGCCCGCCCCGATATCCAGTGGGTCGGCGATGACACCCACCCGCTGCAGAAGATCACCGATTTCACCCCCTATATCGCCAAGATCAAGGCCTCGGGGGCGCAGGCGGTGCTGACCTCGGACTGGGGCGCGGACCTGTCGCTGGAACTGAAGGCCGCCGGAGAGGCGGGCCTGCCGGCGGAATGGTTCACCTTCTTCTCGACCGGGCCGGGGGCGCCGACGGCGATGGCGCAGTCGGGGCTGGCGGGCAAGGTCTATTCGGTCTTCGACGGCGACGGCGGCACCCAGAATGACGACTACAAGGCCTATGAAGCCGCCTTCCGCGCCTCGGGCGGGGTCTCGGCCAGCAGCTTCCCGGGGGACACCTCGGCGATGCGCGCGCTTGCGATTGCCGCCAGGAAGGCTGGCAGCAACCAGGTCGATGCGCTGGTCACCGCGCTGGAGGGCACCCAGTTCCAGACCGTCTACGGCGCCGATGCCACGGTGCGGCCGGAAAACCACCAGCTGCTGACGCAGATGTCGATTGCCACCTTCGGTCCCGTCACCGACGGCGGCTTTGACGAGGAAGGCACCGGCTGGGGCTGGCATGATGTGGCCACGATCCCGGCGGATGTGATCACACTGCCGTCAACCTGCAAGATGGACCGCCCCTGAGCGGCGGAGGAGGCCGGGCCGCATGAGGCGGCCCGGCAACTGCCTGCCCGCTCTCGGCAGGCCGAGGAGGAGAACATGACTCTGCATTCCCAGAAGGACTACGCCTTTCGCGAGGTGACCGATGGCCTGGGCTTTCCCGAAGGCCCCGTCGTTCTGCCCGACGGCTCGGTCATCGTCTGCGAGATCCGCAGCCGCTGCCTGACCCGCGTTGCCCCCGATGGCAGCAAGACAGTGGTGGCGCAGCTGGACGGCGCCCCGAACGGCGCCGCGATGGGGCCCGATGGCGCGCTTTACATCTGCAACAACGGTGACGGCTTCGAATGGGGCGCACCCGGCGGCATCACCCAGCCGGTGGGCGGCAACCCCGCCTACAGCGGCGGCCGGATCGAGAAGGTCGACCTGGCGACCGGCACCGTGACCGAACTGTACCGAGAGATCGGCGGCCACCCCCTGCTGATGCCCAACGACATCGTCGTCGACCGCGCGGGCGGGCTGTGGTTCACCGATCACGGCACCCGCACCGCCCGCAGCTTCGTGCATGGCGGGCTGTATTACGGCGCGCCCGACGGCTCGTTTGCCTGCGAGGTCGCCTATCCGATCACCACCGCCAATGGCGTGGGCCTGTCGCCCGACGAAAGCCGCGTCTACGTGGCCGATACCGAAACGGGCCGCCTTTATGCCTATGACATCACCGGCCCCGGCCAGATCCGCCGCCCCGATCCCTTCCAGCCCGGCCAGGCCGTGCTGTCGCAGGTCGAGGGGTTCCGCCGCTACGACAGCCTGGCCGTCGAGGCCTGCGGCAACATCTGCTGCGCGGGCCTGACGCCCGGCTGCATCACCGTCATCGCACCCGATGGCCGCCTGGTCGAAACCGTCGAGATGCCCGACGCCTTCGCCACCAACATCGCCTTCGGGGGGCCGGACATGCAGACCGCCTACATCACCCTGTCGGGCTCGGGGCGGCTGATCGCCATGGTCTGGCCCCGCGCCGGTCTGAAACCCAATTTCTCGGGGCTGTGACATGAGCACCGAGGTTATCGCATTCTCGCTTCTGAACGGCCTTCTTTATGGGATGCTGCTGTTCCTGCTGGCCTCCGGGCTGACGCTGATCTTTTCGATGATGGGCGTGCTGAACTTTGCCCATGCCAGTTTCTTCATGGTGGGCGCCTATTTCGGCTATGAAATCTCGCGCCGGCTGGGGTTCTTCCCGGCGCTGGTGCTGGCGCCCGTGGCCGTCGGGCTGATCGGGGCGCTGGTGGAACGCTTCGGCCTGCGCCGGGTGCACCGCTTTGGCCATCTGGGGGAACTGCTGTTCACCTTCGGCCTGGCCTTCGTGATCGAGGAGGCCGTGCAGATGATCTGGGGCCGCAGCCCGATGGATTACCAGGTGCCCGCGGCGCTGGATTTCACCGCATTCGAGCTGTTCGGCACCGGCTATCCCGCCTTCCGGCTGTTCATGCTGGTGATGTCGGTGGTGATCTTCGGCGCGCTGGCGCTGCTGCTGATGCGCACCCGGGTCGGGCTGATCGTCAAGGCCTCGCTCTCGCACCCCGAGATGGTCTCGATGCTGGGCCATGACGTGCCGCTGGTGTTCATGGGCGTCTTCGGCGTCGGATCGGCGCTGGCGGGGATCGCGGGCGTCATCGGCGGCCCGATCCTGATCACCCAGCCCTCGATGGCGGCGTCGCTGGGGCCGATCCTGTTCGTGATCGTCGTGGTGGGGGGGCTTGGATCCCTGACCGGGGCCTTCATCGCCTCGCTGATCGTGGGCTTCATCCAGACCTTCGCCGTGGCCATCGACCTGTCGGTGCACGACGTCTTCGCCCTGGTCGGCGTGACCGAGCCGCCCGCCGCCCTTGGGGCCCTCGTCACCGACATCTGGAACGTGAGCGTGTCCCAGGTGGGCCCGGTCATCCCCTACCTGCTGCTTGTCGCCATGCTGATCTTCCGCCCCATGGGGCTGATCGGCAAGCGTGCCTGACCGGAAAGGATCCCCATGACTTACGACGCTCTCTCTTCCTCTCCGGCGCAGCGCCCGGCGGCCTTTGCCAAGATCGCCCCCTGGGCCGGGCTGATCGCCGTGCTGGCGGTGCTGCCGGTGGTGTTCACCGGATCGGCCATGGTCTCGACCCTCAGCTACCTTGGCACGATGGCGATCTTTGCGCTGTCCTACAACGTGCTGCTGGGCCAGACCGGTCTGCTGTCGCTGGGCCACGCGACCTTCTTCGGGCTGGGCGGCTTCATCGCCACCCATGCGGTGCTGGACCTTGGCGCGGCCGGGATCGCCTTTCCGCTGCCCCTGATCCCGCTGATCGGCGGCCTTGGCGCCTTCGTGCTGGGGATCTTCGGCGGCTGGCTGGCCTCGGGGCGGGGCGGGATGCCCTTTGCCATGATCACGCTGGGCCTGTCGGAACTGGTCTATGCGGCGGCCTCGCTCTTTCCCTCGATCTACGGATCCGAGGAAGGCGTCAGCATCGACCGCATGGATCTGGGCGCCTCCTTCGGGATGGATTACGCGGCCAATGTCGACATCTACGCCATCGTCGCCGTCTGGCTGGTGATCTGCGCGGGCATCCTTTATTTCTTCACCCGCACGCCCCTGGGCCTGCTGGCCAATGCCGTGCGCGACAATGCCGAACGGGTTGAATTCCTGGGCTTTTCCGCCCGCCGGGTCCGCATGGCCTCCTACGCGGTCGCGGCCGGCATCGCGGGCATCGCCGGATCGCTTGCCGCCCTCAACTTCGAGATCATGACCGTGAACGAGCTGGGCGCCGCGACCTCGACGCTGGTTCTGCTGATGACCTATATCGGCGGCACGCGGCATTTCTTCGGCCCCGTGCTGGGCGCCGTGGTGATCGGGCTGATGAAGGTCTGGCTGTCGGATGTGTCGCCCGCGTGGATGCTGTATTTCGGCCTGCTGTTCATCTTCGTGGTCATGGTCGCCCCCCGCGGTCTGGCGGGGATGGTGGCCGATGGCGCGGCGCTGGTGCGATCGGGGACGCTGGGCCGTCAGGCGCCGCTGCTGGCCGGGATCGCCATCGCGGGTCTGGCAACGCTGGCCGGGGTCATCATGCTGGTGGAACTGGCCTATCGCGCCGGGCTCGATGCCGCCATGGGCCCCGAGATCCGCGTGCTGTGGCTGCCGCTGGCGACCACCTCGATCACCAGCTGGGGGCTGGGGCTGGCGCTGGCTGCGGGCGGGATCCTTGCCATGCGGCCGCAGCTGGATCGTCTGGCCACCCTGCGCCACGCCCTGGGCAAGGAGGCCCGCGCATGACAAACGCCCTTGAAATCCGCAACCTCAAGAAGGCCTTCGGCCCGGTCGAGATCATCCGAGGCGTCAACCTGACCCTGAAGAAGGGCGAGCGTCACGCGCTGATCGGCCCGAACGGGGCGGGCAAGTCGACGCTGTTCCACCTGATCTCGGGGCGGATCACGCCGACCTCTGGGCAGATCCTGTTCGAAGGCCACGACATCGCCGGCAAGCCGCCTGCGCAGATCGTGCGGGCGGGGCTGTCGCGCAGCTTTCAGATCACCAACATCTTTCCGCAGATGAGCGTGCTGGAAAACCTGCGCTGCGCCGTGCTGTGGAAGCTGGGGCACCGCTATTCGGTGTGGCGCCCGGTGTCGGGGCTGCAGGACGTGGCGCAGGAATGCGACCGCCTGCTGCAGGACCTTGGCCTGGCCCACCGCGCCCATGACGCGGCCGAGAACCTGACCTATCCCGAACAGCGGGCGCTGGAACTGGGGCTGGCGGTGGCATCGGGGGCGCATACGCTGCTGCTGGATGAACCGATGGCCGGCATGAGCCATTCGGAAACCGCCGCCGCCCTGCAACTGATCATGAAGGTGACCGAGGGCAAGACGCTGCTGATGGTCGAACACGACATGGGCGTGATCTTCGAGATGGCCGACCGGATCAGCGTGCTGGTCTACGGCCAGATCATCGCCACCGGCACCCCCGAGGAGATCCGCCGCAACCCCGCCGTCCAGGAGGCCTATCTGGGCACCGCCGAGGAGGACGCCGCATGACGCGCCACGATCCCGCCATCACCGCCCCGCTTCTGCAGGTCGAGGGCCTGGAGGCCTGGTACGGCAAGAGCCACATCCTGCATGGCGTCCACCTGAGCGTCGGGCAGGGGGAAATCGTCTCGCTTCTGGGGCGCAACGGGGCGGGGCGCTCGACCCTGCTGAAGGCGATCATGGGGGCGGTGACCGTGAAGGGTGCCGTGCAGTTCAGGGGCCAGGCGGTGGGCGGGCTGAAGCCGCACCGCATCGCCTATGCCGGCATCGGCTATGTCCCCGAAAGCCGCGATGTCTTTCCCGACCTGACGGTGCGCGAGAACCTGATGCTGGGCCTGAAGAAAACCGGCCCCGGCCGTTGGAGCCTGGACGACATCTACGATCTTTTCCCGGTGCTGCGCACCCGGGCCGACACCAATGCCGGATCGCTGTCGGGGGGCGAACAGCAGATGCTGACCATATGCCGCACCCTGATGGGGGATCCCGACCTGATCATGGTGGACGAACCAACCGAGGGGCTGGCCCCCAAGATGGTCGCCGCCATTGCGGACCTGCTGGAACGGATCGCCGCGCGCGGCGTCTCGATCCTGCTGGTGGAACAGAAACTTGTCATCGCGCTCGACATCTCTCACAGGCTCTACGTCATGGGCCACGGAGAGATCGTCTTTGAGGGGACCCCTGCGGATCTGCAGGCTGCCCCCGAAGTGCGCGCGGAATGGCTGGAGGTATGACAATGACAAGACCCGTTGCCCTGGTGACAGGGGCCCGGCAGGGGCTGGGCCGGGGGATCGCGCTGGCGCTGGCGGGCGCCGGTTTCGACGTGGCCGGGCTGGACCTGGTGCTGGACGACAAGACCGATGCCGTCGTGGCCGAACTGCAGGCCCTGGGTGCCCGCGCCTGGTTCGGCGCCATGGATCTGGCGCAGATCGACACCCACGAGGCAGCCCTGGATGCCGCCGAGGCCGCCCTGGGCCCGATCGACGCGCTGGTCAACAACGCCGGCATCGCCGCCCGCCCGCTGACCGACATCCTGGATCTGGAGGCCGAGGCCTTCGACCGCAATCTCGGGATCAACCTGCGCGGCAATTTCTTCCTGACCCAGGCGATGGCGCGGCGGATGATCGCGCGCGACAGCGACAGCTACCGCTCGATCACCTTCATCACCTCAATCGCCGCCAGCCACGTGTCCTGGGATCGCAGCCCCTACTGCGTCTCGAAGGCGGGGCTGTCGATGGTGGCCCAGCTTTACGCCGACCGCCTCGGCCCCCATGGCATCGCCGTGCACGAGATCCGCCCCGGCTTCATCCGCACCGAGATGACCGGTTCCGCGCCCGTGGCCAAGATCGACGCCTACATGGAAACCGGCGCCGTGCCGCAGAAACGCTGGGGCCAGTCCGCCGACATCGGCGCCGTGGCCGCGGCGCTGGCCTCGGGCGCGCTGCCTTACGTCACCGGCCAGCCGATCTACGTCGACGGTGGGTATCACATCCCCACCGCCTGAAGACCCCCCCGAAGGCCCGGCCTTCGGTTCACCGCAATCCTGAAAGCCTTCCGTCCGGGACCTTCCGGCACGGCACCGCGGCCCCTTGGCCTGCGGGCACGGCAGGCGCATGAGCTTAGGGAGACCTCAAGATGCTCGACAATCCGTCCTTCCGCGAGGGCGAGGTGGAGGTGAACGGCATCGCCGTCCGCTACCGCACCGCCGGACCCCTGAACGACCGCCTGCCGCTGGTGCTGGTGCATGGCACCGCCGGATCCATCGACGGCCACTATGGCTACATCTTCCCGATGATGGCCTACCGGCAGCGTGTGATCGCGCTCGACTGGTCCGACACCGATGGCCCCACGCTGGAGCTGTCGGATCTGGTGGCCCAGGTCCGCGCCGTGATCGAGGCCGAGGTCCCCGAAGGCCCCGTCACCCTGATGGGCTATTCGCTGGGCGCGGTCGTCGCCGCCCAGACCGCGGCCGAGATGGGCGACAAGATCGCCAACCTGATCCTGGCCGCCGGCTGGCTGAAGACCGACAGCCACCAGAAGGTCCGCAACCATGTCTGGAAGGGCCTGCGCGATCAGGGGTCGGCCTCGATCACCGAATACATGACCTTCTGCGCCTTCTCGCCCGCCTTCATGAACTTCCGCACCCCCGAGGACATGATCGCCGCCGCGAAGATGCTGAAGATGAGCCCCTTCGTCGACCGCCAGATGGAGCTGAACACCCGTATCGACATTGCCGCGGCCTGCGCCACGATCACCGCCAAGACGCTGGTGATCGGCTGCACCCATGACGTGATGGTGCCGAAACACCATTCCAAGCTGCTGTTCGGCACCATCGACGATGCCCGCTATGCCGAGATCCCGACCGGCCATGCCGTCGTCCATGAACGCCCGGCCGAGCTGTTCCACTATGTCGACCGCTTCACCCGCAACCCCGGCGAATTCCCCGCCGGTGCCCTGATCCCCGCCCAGAAACCCTGAGGAGCCCAGAATGACGACCGAAACCCCCATCCTCATCATCGGCGCGGGCTTTGCCGGGCTTGGCATGGCGATCCGCCTGAAACGCCAGGGCCGCGACGATTTCCTGATCATCGAACGGGCCGGTGACGTCGGCGGCACCTGGCGCGACAACCACTATCCGGGCGTCGCCTGCGATGTCCCCAGCCACCTTTATTCCTACAGCTTCCTGCCAAATCCCGACTGGAGCCGCGTGTTCTCTCCCGGCCCCGAGATCCAGGGCTATATCCGCAAATGTGCCGAGGATGAGGGGATCTTGCCGCATATCCACTTCGGCACCGACATGCTGGAAAGCCGCTGGGACGCGGACCAGGGCCGCTGGATCGTCGAGACCGACAAGGGCACCTACAGCGCCAAGATCCTGATCACCGGCACGGGCCATCTGGCCGACAGCCGGATGCCCGAGGTCGAGGGGCTGGAAACCTTCACCGGCCAGGCCTTCCATTCCGCCGACTGGGACCATTCCGCCGATCTGGCGGGCAAGCGCATCGGCGTGGTGGGATCGGGCGCCTCGGCGATCCAGATCATCCCCGAGATGCAGAAGGTCGCGGGCGAACTGGTGGTCTTCCAGCGCTCGGCCCCCTACATGGTCCCCCGCTGGGACCGTGCCTTTACCGACGGCGAACGCCGGATGATGCGCCGCGATCCCTCGATCCTCGAGGAGATGCGCTCAGATATCTTCTGGTCGGGCGAGAACAACTTTGCGCAGCGCCGCAACATCCCCCGTTTCCTGAACGAGGCCAAGGCGATGGCCCTTGGCAACCTGGAAAGCAACATCACCGATCCCGAACTGCGCGCCAAGCTGACGCCTGATTACGAGATCGGCTGCAAGCGGCTGCTGATCTCGAACAGCTACTATCCGGCGATGTCGGCCAGCAACACCACGCTTGAGGCCTCGGCGCTGAAGCGTATCGAGGGCGACAAGGTGATCGGCGCCTCGGGCACGGCCTATGAACTGGACGTGCTGATCTTCGCCACCGGTTTCGAGGCCGTCCGCCCGCCCTTCGCCAAGCGGATCTTCGGCAGTGCCGGCGAAAGCCTGGATGCCCATTGGGCGCGGGGGATGCAGGCCTATGACAGCATCGCGGTGCATGGCTATCCGAACCTCTTCATCATCAACGGGCCGAACACCGGGCTGGGCCACAACTCGGTCGTCTACATCATCGAGGCCCAGGTCGATTACATCCTCGAGGCGCTGGCCCATATCGAGGCCGAAAACGCCCAGGTGATCGAGGTCACGACCACCGCCGAAGACGCCTACATGGAGAAGATCGACACCATGTCCCAGGGCACCGTCTGGCTGGCGGGCGGCTGCAAGAGCTGGTACGTCGACGACCGCTCGGGCCGCCTGACGCTGATCTGGCCCGATTTCGCGCATTCCTTCCGCGACGAGAACGGCCATTTCCACCCCGAGGGCTATGCCCTGCAGACCGCCCCCGTGGCCGCCGAGTAAGGACCTGAAATGCTGAATGACAAGACCCTCATCGTCACCGGCGTGGCCTCGGGCATCGGGGCCGAGACCGCGAAACAGCTGAAGGCCGCAGGCGCGAAGGTGATCGGCATCGACCGCAACGCCCCCGCGCTGGATCTGGACGGCTTCCACCAAGTCGACCTGATGGACGAAGCCGCTCTGAACGCCCTGATCGAGGCGCTGAAGCCGCTGAAGGCCGATGGCATCGCCAATATCGCGGGCGTGCCGCCCACCGCCCCGAAAGAGGTCGTGGTGACGGTGAACCTGGTGGCGCTGAAGGCGCTGACGCTGGGGCTGGTCGACAGCCTGGCCGATGGCGCCTCGATCGTGAACCTGGCCTCTCTGGCCGGGATCGGCTGGGAGGGCGAGGTCCCGAAAATCAAGGCGGCCGAGGGGCTGGGATATGCCGGTGTCGCGGATTTCTGCGCAGCCCACGGCATCACCGACCAGAACAGCTATTTCTTCACCAAGCAGGCGCTGGTCGCCTGGACCCACCAGAACCGCTGGAGCTGGCGTGATCGCGGGATCCGCATGAATGCCGTCAGCCCCGGCCCGGTGGACACGCCGATCCTGGGGGATTTCCTGGCAACCCTGGGCGCGCGGGCCGAGGAAGACGCCCGCATCATGGACCGTCCCGGCACGCCGCAGGACATCGCGCCGGTCGTGGCCTTCCTGCTGTCGGCGGGATCCGGCTGGCTCCGTGGCGTCAACATTGCCTGCGACGGCGGAATGCGCGCCCATATCGAGGCCACGAGCAACGGACTTTCCTGAGGAGGAGGACAGCATGTCCCTTGATTTCCTGATCGGCGGCCAGCCGGTCGCGGCCGAGGGTGGCCGCACCTATGACCGCCACGACCCCGTCACCGGGGCCGTCGCCACCCGCGCCGCCGCCGCCACCGTCGCCGATGCGCTGAAGGCCGTCGCCAGCGCCGAAGCCGCCCTTCCCGCCTGGTCGGCCATGGGCCCCGAGGCACGCCGCGCCATCCTGCTGCGCGCCGGCGACATCATGGAGGCCCGCGCCCCCGAATTCGTCGAGGCCATGGTCGAGGAAACCGGCGCCACCGCGATCTGGGCGGGCTTCAACGTGCATCTGGCGGCCGGCATCCTGCGCGAAGCCGGCGCCATGACCACCCAGATCGGCGGCGAGGTCATCCCCTCGAACAAGCCCGGCACCCTGGCGATGGCGGTGGCGAAACCCCGAGGCGTCTGCCTTGGCATCGCGCCCTGGAACGCGCCGGTGATCCTGGGCACCCGCGCCGTCGCCATGGCGCTGGCCTGCGGCAACACCACCGTGCTGAAGGCCTCCGAGCTGTGCCCGCGCACCCATCGCCTGATCGGCGACTGCCTGACCCAGGCCGGGCTGCCCGAAGGCGCCTGCAACGTCATCTTCAACGCCCCCGAGGACGCCGCCGCCGTCGTCCAGGCGCTGATCGAGGCCCCCGCGGTACGGCACGTCAACTTTACCGGCTCGACCGGGGTGGGGCGCATCATCGGCCGCCTGGCGGGCGAGAACCTGAAACCCGCGCTGCTGGAACTGGGCGGCAAGGCGCCCTTCATCGTGCTGGAAGACGCCGATCTGGAGGGCGCGGTCAACGCCGCGATCTTCGGCGCCTTCATGAACCAGGGCCAGATCTGCATGTCGACCGAGCGCATCATCGTGGTCGATGCGGTGGCCGATGCCTTCGTCGCGCGGCTGGCGGAACGGGCGGCGGCGCTGCCCCATGGCAATCCGCGCGACAAGGTGGTGCTGGGATCGCTGGTGACCGAGGCCGCGGCCCAGAAGATGGATGCGCTGATCGCCGATGCCACCGCCAGGGGCGCGCGCCTGGTCGCAGGCGGCACGCGCGCGGGCGCCATTCACGCGGCAACGCTGCTGGATGGCGTCACCCCCGAGATGCGCATCTATGCCGAGGAAAGCTTTGGCCCGGTGAAATCCATCATCCGCGTGCCCGATGCCGAGGCCGCGCTGCGGGTCGCCAACGACACCGAATACGGGCTGTCCTCGGCGATCTTCACCCAAGACATCACCCGCGCCTTCGACCTGGCGAACCGTCTGCAAAGCGGCATCTGCCACATCAACGGCCCCACCGTTTCGGACGAGGCGCAGATGCCCTTCGGCGGCGTCAAATCAAGCGGCTTCGGGCGCTTCGGCGGCAAGGCCGGCATGGCCGAATTCACCGAACTGCGCTGGATCACCGTCGAAGACCCAAAGCAGCCCTATCCTTTCTGAGCCCCGCCGCTCCCCGGCGTCAGGCCCCCCGAAAGGGGGGCCTTTTGCGTCATGCCGGTTCCGGGGTGGTGACCTTCGGCGCTCTCAGGAAACCGGCAAAGAAGGCCTCGACCTCGGCATGGGCGTCGAAGGGCAGCACATGGCCCACGTATTGATCGGGCCGCACCAGCACCAGACAGCCCCGGGCGCGGTCGATGCCGCGCAGATCGAAGATGTCGGCGGCGGGATCAGCGCAGAAGACCTTCTCGTAATCGCGCAGGCCCAGGGCGCCCTTGGCCGGGAACAGCATCTTCGGCAGCTTTTCCAGCGCGATGGCGCGACTGGGCTGCTGCAGCACGACACGCAGGTCGATCACCGCATCCACATCCTGCCCGGGCGCCAGATAGGCCGTCAGCGGAGACGAAGGCCCCTCCAGCCAGCGGCACAGGTCCCGCAGCGCGGCATCCCCGGCCATCGGATCGCCCTGCGGTGCGAAGGCGAACAGACGCCAGCGTCCATCGGCCTGAACCACATGGCCCAGATGGCCGGGCTTGGCATCGGCCAGGCGCACCACGGGGGCGGAATGGAAACGGGTGCCGATCTCGAACCCGGTGGCCAGGTCCTGATGGTCGCCCGTGCCGGTCAGCGCCGAGGGCTGGTAGGTCACCGACATGCCCGCCGTGTAGCGCCCATGCTGGATGAAATAGCGCTGGAAGCGCGGCGCACCGCCTTCCTCTTCCTCGGCCCTGGGGCGTTCGGTCATGATCCGGGACCATTCGCGGTCAAAGTCGATCAGGTCCTGCGCCACCGCCTGACGCTCGGCCGAGTAGCTGTGCAGCAGTTCGGGCGCCGAGAGGCCCCGCAGCACATTGGCCAGCTTCCAGCCCAGGTTGAACGCATCCCCCATCGACACGTTCATCCCCTGACCCGCCTTCGGGCTGTGGGTGTGGCAGGCATCGCCGCAGATGAAGACGCGGGGGGTGCGGCTGGCGTCCCCTTCGGCCACATCGTCGAAGCGGTCGGTCAGGCGCTGGCCGATTTCATAGACCGACCACCAGGCGACCTGCTTCACCTCGAAGGTGAAGGGGTTCAGAATGCGCTGCGCGGCGGCGATCAGGTGATCGACGCTCAGGTGGCGGTCGCGGACGCGCTCGCCCTCGGCCAGCTTGTCGATCTCGATGTAGAGGCGCACCAGATAGCCGCCTTCGCGCGGGATGATGATGATATTGCCTTCCGAGGCCGACTGGATCAGCGACTTGCAGCGAATGTCGGGGTAATCCGTCACCGGCAGCACATCCATCACGCCCCAGGCGGAATTGGCGCTGTCACCTATCAGCTCTCGGCCGATGGCGCGGCGCACGTTGCTGCGCGCGCCGTCGCAACCCACCACGTAGCGGGCGCGCAGGGTCAGCGTCTCGCCGGTGGGGGCCTCGTCCTGCAGGCGTTCCAGCGTCACCGTGACCGGGTAGTCGCCCGTGGGTGCAACGCTCAGGTCCAGCAGGGCAAGGTTATAGTCCGGCACCAGCCGCGAGGGAGATTTCGCCATGCTTTCCAGATACATGTCATGGACACGCGCCTGGTTCAGAATGACGTGGGGCATTTCCGACAGCCCCTCTTCGACATCGCGGATGCGGCCGTTGCGGGTGATCTGCGCGGGATCGGCCGGGTCGGGCTTCCAGAAGGTGGTTTCGTTCACCCAGCAGGATTGCTTCAGCACCTTCTCGGCAAAGCCGAAGGCATTGAACATCTCCATCGAGCGGCACGAGATCCCGTCAGCCTGACCCTTTT
Source organism: Pseudooceanicola sp. NS-SX9 (assembly GCF_057380705.1). Lineage (NCBI taxonomy): Bacteria > Pseudomonadati > Pseudomonadota > Alphaproteobacteria > Rhodobacterales > Paracoccaceae > Pseudooceanicola > Pseudooceanicola sp. NS-SX9. The sequence goes on from NZ_JBXXRN010000004.1 coordinate 179,303, forward strand.
CCATGGGCCCGGACTTGCGTTCGACGATGCGGGTGGTGATGTCGGGAAAGGCCGCCAGCTGCGCGGCCAGCGTCAGCCCGGCGGGGCCGCAGCCGACGATCAGCACGTCGACGCAGTCGGGCAGGGGCGCGTCCAGCGCGCGGCCCGGGGCGGCGGGGGCCAGTTCCGGGTCGCCGGGGCGGAAGCCGTTCATGTGATACTGCATGGTCCAGTCCTTTCGTGAAAGTACACCCGGGCCATGGGGGCAGGCCCGCAAGGGGGCCTGCCCGAAGGGGTCAGACGCCCGGGATCATTTGCCCTGAAGGGCGTAAACGTAGGCCGTGGCCTCAAGGCCCTGCTTGTCGGCCTCGGCCAGGGCGGCCTTGACGGTGGTCGCGCTGATCGTGTCGAAGGCCTTGGCCTGATCGGGGGTGAGGGTGATCACCTCCTTGCCGGGCTGCGCGGCAAAGTCCTTCAGCGCGGCATCAGCCTTGGCGGCCCAGGCCGCATGGCCATCGGTTGCCGCCTGGCGACCGGCGGCCTCGATCACCTTCTGCTGGCTGGAGGTCAGGCCCTTGAAGCTGTCGTTGTTCATCACCAGGAAGAAGCTGGAGATCGTCGTCTGCATCCCCGTGGTGATGTACTTGGTCACCTCGGCCAGCTTGAAGGCCCCCAGCGTCGTCGCATCCGTCATCGCGCCATCCAGAACGCCGGTCTGCATGGCGTTGTAGATCTCGGGCGCGGGCATCGAGACCGGCGTGCCGCCCCAGGCCTGCACCACCAGCCCGGCATTGCGCGAGGGCACGCGGATCTTCAGGCCCTTCAGGTCCTCGGGGCTGTGCACCGGCTTGGAGGCGGTGAAGATCAGGTTCGGCGCATTGGTCCACAGCGCCAGCAGCTTGACCCGGCGGTATTCCTTGGCCAGCAGGTCCAGGTGGGCCATCTCGGCCTCTGTCCCGGTGTCAGGGTCCAGCACGCCCGGCAGTTCGGTCAGCAGGGTCTTGGGGAAATTCGACGCCGTATAGCCGGGCAGACCAAAGGCAATGTCGGTGATGCCGTCCAGGGCGCGGCTGTACTGTTCGGTCGGACCGGCGCCCAGTTCACCGCCCATATAGGTGCGGATCGTCACCTTGCCGTCGGTGCCGGTCTTCAGCGCCTCGGCCATCGGCGCATAGACCTGATCCACCACGAAATGCTTGGGCGGCTGGAAATCCGCCAGCTTCAGCTCTTCCGCGCGCAGCCCCACCGTGGCCGCGGCCCACAGGCCCGCGGCGATCATCGTCGTCTTCATCAACATGTCGTCTCCTCCCAAAGACGTCTGGAACGCCGCGCCTCAGCGGCGTTGCACCGTCACCAGGTGGTCCGTCGTGAACTCCTCGATGATCCAGTGCCCGTTGAACCGCCCGATGCCAGAGTTCTTCTCTCCTCCGAACATCACATGCGGGTAGTCATGCATCGTAATGTCATTGACGTGAGTCATGCCAGCCTCAACCTGCAGGGCAAAGGCCGTGGCGCGCCCCTCGTCCTGCGAGAACACCGCGCTGGACAGGCCGAATTCGGTGTCATTGGCAAATTCCAGCGCCTGGGCTTCGGTTTCGGCGCGGATCACCGGGGCGACGGGGCCGAAGATTTCCTGCGAGGCGAGGCGGGAGCGGTTCGCCACATCGAGGAAGACATGGGGCGGCACCAGCTGCCCCTCGATCGGGCCCGAGACCGGCAGAGCAAAGCCATCCGCCCGGCCGGCCTCGATCAGCGCCGAGACGCTGCGCACCTGGCCCATGTTGCAAAGCGGGCCGACCAGCGTGTCGGGAAGGTTCGGATCGCCGTATTTCACCGCCCGCGCGGCCGCGACGAAGGCTTCGGTGAAGGCGTCGTACAGGCCCGCCTCGACGATGATGCGGTTGGTGCTCATGCAGATCTGGCCCTGGTGCATGAAGCGGCCGATGACGGCGGCCTGCACGGCGGCCTCCAGATCGGCATCGTCCAGGATCACCAGCGGGGCATTGCCGCCCAGCTCCAGCCCCAGCCGTTTCAGCCGCGGCGCGCCGCCTGCGACCTGGGCAATGCGCATCCCCACCGCGGTCGAGCCGGTAAAGCTGATCAGCCGCGGCACATCATGCGAGACGAAGGCATCGCCGATCTCCGCTCCCGCGCCCACGACGACGTTCAGCAGCCCCTCGGGCAGGCCCGCAGCCTCGTAGATCCGGGCCAGCAGCAGGCCCCCCGTCACCGGAGTATCAGACGCGGGCTTGAGCACCACCGCATTGCCAAGCGCCAGCGCCGGCGCGACAGAGCGGTTCGACAGATGGAAGGGGAAATTCCACGGGCTGATGACGCCGATCACCCCCAGGGGCTTGCGGTAGACGCGGGCCTCCTTGCCGGGGCGGTCGACGGGCAGGATCATGCCGTGCATCTGATAGGGCAGGGTGGCGGCCTCCTGCATCCCCTGCAGCACGGCATCGACCTCGACCCCGGCCTTGATCCGGGTCGAGCCGCTTTCGCGCACCAGCCAGGTGATGATGCCCTCGCGGTTGTCCTCGACCAGGCGGGCGGCACGGTGAAAGACCGCGGCGCGGGTGCCGGGCAGGGCGCGGGCCCAGTCCTTCTGCGCCCGGGCCGCGGCCGCATAGGCGCGGTCCAGATCAGCCCTCGAGCCCTGCGAGACCTCGGTCAGCAGCGCGCCGTCATAGGGGTTCAGGTCCTTCAGCACGCTGCCCGCGCTGCCGTCGCACCAGCGCCCGGCGATGAACTGGCCGGTGAAGGGCCCTGCGGTGATGCTGTCGGAAACGCGCTGGTCCATGGTGTCCTCTCCTCCCCCCGATGGTGACGGCAGGGTCACAACAGGACAACCAAAACCGTTCATGATTCCTTAATACAGGAAATCATGACGTTCGCAAATCCATTTTTATCATTTAATGGTAATTTTCAGATTACAGCCGGATCACCCGGCCCGGCATCCTCGTCCATGAAACTGCCGATGACCTGGGCGGTGCTGGCCAGGCAGGTCAGGGCGCGGGCGCGGCGGTCCGGGGTCAGCAGTTGATCCTCGACGATGATGCTGAGCGAGGCGTTGATGCCGATGCGGTCGCGCCGGATCGGCGCCGCCAGCCCCGCCAGCCCCGGATCGACATCGCCACGGGTCTCGACCAGGCCGCGCTTGCGGATCACCGACAGCTCGGCCTCCAGTCCGGTGGCGGCTTCGGGGGGCAGGCCGCAATCCTTGCCCAGAAAGCTGCGCAGCTGGCGCGGCGGCAGCGTCGACAGCACCGCCTTCGACGTCGCCCCCCGCAGGATCGGCATCGGGCGGCCCAGCTCGTAAGAGGTTCGGAAGGTGGCATCGGCGTGGCGCCGTTCGGCCACGCACATCACCGAAGCCCCGTAGAGCCGCGCCAGCACCACCACGCAGGGCATGTCCAGCTGCATCAGCAGGGGCTCCAGGAAGGTCGCGCCCGAGCGGATCAGCGGGTCGTTCAGCCGGATCCGGCGGTAGAATTCGATGAAATAGGGCCCGAGGCGAAAGCGCGCCTCGACGGTGTTTTCCAGCATCCCCACCGCGACCATCTCTCGGACCTGGCGATAGAGGGTGCTGGGCGAGGTTTCCAGCCGCGCCGACAGGTCGGCGACGGTCCATTCGGGGCGGGCCTCGTCGAAAAGCGCCAGGATGCGGGCGTAGCGCTGAATGCCGTTCATGAGGATCCCTTCCGTCGTCTGCCCGCGCGTCCCGGCGGGGGTCCCCCCGGGTGGTGGCAAAGCCCGCGCCCGCCTGCAAGCCGAAACCGGCCCCGGCCGCGCCTGCGACCAAAGGCTAGGGCGACCCTGCTGTTCCTTGCAGCCGCCGGGTGGTACGCCTTCGGATCATCCCGGTACGACACTGTTCCGCAAACGGCATTTCCAGAGACCCATTTTCAGGCACAGGAGCGCCCCGTTGTTTCACCTCCCTTCCTGCCCGCCCGCGCTGATCGCCTGCCTGGCACTGGCGGTGCCCGCCACCGCCCTGGCACAGGACCGCAGCCCCGCCGATCGCCGTCAGGTGCTGGCCTGCACCATGCTGGGGGACCTCGCACAGGAGATCGCCTTCATGCACCAGAGCGGCTGGAAGCTGGCGGATGCCCAGGCGCTGGCGCTGTCGCGCGTGACCGATCTGCGCAGCATGTTCGGTGCCGATTACGGCGTGGCGCTGCAGGCGCTGAAGCTGCCACGCGCCCTGTTCGAAACCGCACAGCTGCCCGATGACCAGATCGACATGCAGGTGATGCAGGTCTTCGCCCGCACCTACCACGCCTGCATGCCCGATCCCGCCCGTTAACGGCGCAGACCGGCCGCCAGCTGCGGCAGGTAAAGCGCCTGTTCGGCCAGCGCCTGATGCGCGGCGGTGACGGCCGGCGGCAGAGGCGCCTCGGCCAGGCCGCGCAGCATCGCCTTGTAGCCCAGCAGGGCGGGGCGGGGCCCGCGGGCCATGGCCTGCACCAGCGCCGTGACGGGATCGGGATCGGCGGGGGCAAAGACCTGTTCCACCAGCCGCAGCGACAGGGCCGTGTCGGCATCGACCAGATCGCCCCCCAGCACGATCCGCGCCGCCGCCCCCGGACCGCAGAGCGCCTGCAGATGCGCCAGACTGCGGGGCGGATAGCTCATCCCAAGGCGGATCGCCGGAATGCCGAAACGCGCCGCCCCCGTGACCAGCCGCAGGTCGGCCGTCAGCGCCAGCGCCAGACCGGCGCCGACGCAGGCGCCGCGGATATCGGCCACGACTGGCACGGGGATCGCCTCGAAGGCCGCCAGCATCCGCTCCAGCCCGTCTTCCAGCGCCAGCACCTGCGCGCGCAGCCGTGCGGGGTCGTCGGGATCAAAGCCGGTCAGATCGCCGCCCGAACAGAAGGCCCGCTCGCCCGCGCCGCGCAGCACCACGACGCGGGTGGCCTCGTCGCAGGCCAGCGCCTGTGCCTGATCGGCCAGAGCCCCCAGCATGGCGGTGCTGAGCGCGTTGCGCTTTTCGGGATTGTCGAGGGTCAGGGTGACGATCCCCCCTGCACTGGTGCGTGAAATGCCGGCCATGATATCCCCCGTTGCCACGGGGGCAGGCAAGCATCCCCGGCCCGCGCTGGCAAGGGGCGTCAGGCAGAGGGCGGCCGCAGGCGCACCCGGATGCAGGCACCGCCCGCGCCGGGCACGACCCGGGCGCTGCCGCCATGGGCACGCGCCACGTCGCGCACGATCGCCAGCCCCAGCCCGCAGCCCCCGGTCAGATCGTCGTTGATGCGGTAGAAACGGTCAAAGACACGCTCGGCCAGCGCCTCCGGGATACCGGGGCCATCGTCCGAGACCTCGATCACCGTTTCGCCCGGCGCCTCGTGCAGCAGGACGCGGACATGGCCGTCGGGACCACCATAGAGCGCGGCATTCTCCAGCAGGTTGACCAGCATCTCGCGCAGCATCACCGGATCGGCGCAGACCGGCCCCGCCTGACCGTGACGTTCGAAGGTGACATCGGTTCCGGCGCTCAGCAGGCGGGCGGCCTCGTCGCGGACGACCTCGGCCACGACATCGCCCAGCTCGATGCGCTCGCGCAGGGCGCGCAGGTCGCGGCCGCGCATCCGCTCCATCGACAGAAGCTGGTTGACGAGGCGCCCCGCCTGCCGCGCGGCCTGCGCCAGACGCGCGACGCGGGGGCGCAGGGTGGCCTCGTCCCGGGCGGTCAGGCAGGCCTCGGCCTGGGCCTGGATGGCGGCAATGGGGGTGCGCACCTGATGGGCGGCATCCGACAGGAAGGCATCGCGCTGCGCAAAGGCCGCCGACAGCCGCGCAAACAGCGCATTCGTCGCCGCCACCAGCGTCGTCAGTTCCGTGGGCACCCGGCCTTCCAGCGGGCGCAGATCGCGCGGGCTGCGTTCCAGGATCGCCTCTTCCAGCCGGGTCAGCGGCTTCAGCCCCGAGGTGATCCCCAGCCAGCCCAGCAGCGCCGCCGACGCCACCAGCGTGGCGAAATACAGCAGCGACTGTTCCGCCAGATGCAGCGACAGCGCGTGGCGCTGGTTGACCGTGGTCCAGACCTCGACCGTGACGGTGCCGTCGGCGGGGCGGTCATAGACCTGTTCATGCAGCACCAGCGCCCGCACGGGCGTCGCGCCCACGTGGCTGTCGAAGACCAGCGGATGGCCGGGGGCGGGATCGGCGCTGCCGGGGGGGATGGCGGGGGCCTCGGAATAGCCGGTGACGAAGGCATCACCCGGGCCGCGGATCCGGTAGTAGATCGTGTCGCCCACCGCCCGTGTCAGATCCGACAAAAGCTGCGCCTTCAGCAGTTCGCCATCGCTGTAGATCACATCGCGCGAGATCGTCAGCGCCACGGTATAAAGCGTGTTGTCATAGACCTGCCGGGAAATCCGCGCGAACTGGTGATAGCGCACCACCGCCGAGGCCAGCGCGATCACCACCAGCGGCGCCAGGATCAGCACGAAAAGACGCAGGCGCAGGCTGCGGGGCAGGGCGATCATGCGGCGGTCTCGTCCAGCATGTAGCCCAGGCCGCGGGCGGTGCGGATCACCACGCCCGTCCCCTCCAGCCGCCGCCGCAACCGCGAGATCACCAGATCAAGGGCATTCGCCTCGACATCGGCGCCGGTGCCATAGAGCGTGTCGACGATGCGGTCGCGCGCCACGATCCGGCCCTTCTGCGCCAGCAGGCATTCGAACAGCGCCAGTTCCCGCCGCCGCAGCGCCAGCGTGCCCTCGGGGCCCGACAGCGCCCGGGCCTCGCGGTCGTAGGTCAGCGTGCCCAGCTGTTCGGTGGCCTGCGCCATGGCGCGGCCGCGCCGGCCCAGGGCACGCAGGCGGGCGATCAGTTCGGGCATGTCGAAGGGCTTGACCAGGTAGTCGTCGGCGCCCGCCTCCAGCCCCTCGACCCGCTCTGATGTCTTGCCGAGCGCGGTCAGGATCAGCACCGGCACCGGGTTGGCCTGGCGGCGCAGGCCGCGCAGCACCTCCAGCCCGCCCATGCCCGGCAGCTTCAGGTCCAGCACCACGACATCGCCGCAGTCGCCCGCCAGGAATTCGGCGGCGGCGGCGCCGTCGGACAGCCAGTCGACGCCAAAGCCGTGATCCTCCAGCGCGTCGCGGATGGCGGCGGCAAGGGTGGGGTTGTCCTCGACGATGGTGATGCGCATAAACTCCTCCTCGGACAGGTTCGGGACAGACAGCCGTGCTAGTCTGTCCGTCCGGCGTCGCGGGGAGGGGTCGAAATTGGGAGTTTCGCATCCGTTCTGAGCCGGTTTTCCGGCCGCGGCAAGGGCAAATCCGCCTGAGGGAGGGCATGATGACGGGGGAGGGGGTCTTGACCCGACGCCGGGCGCTGGCACTGTCGGCGTCCTTTCTTTCCATGGGGTTGCAGCCCGCGCGGGCGCAGGGGTTCAGCGGCGGACAGGTGCGCTGGACGGTGCCGTTCTCGCCCGGGGGCGGGTCGGGGACGATCGCGGGCTTCGAGGCCCCGATCCTGTCGCGCCACCTGTCCGGCAACCCGGTGATCACGCTTCAATACGAACCGGGGCTGGGCTCGATCCGGGGGGCGAACCAGTTCGCCCGAGAAGCCCGCCCCGACGGGCGTGACTGGCTGATCACCTCGGCCTCGACGCAGTTTCCGGCGCTGCTGGGCGATCCGAGGGTGCGCTACGACTATGCGCGCTGGCGGGTGCTGTCGGTGGCGGGCACAGGCGGCGTGGTGGTGGTGCGGCCGGGCTTCGGCGCGGCAGGCCCCGCCGATATCGCAGCCCTGCAGGGGCGCAAGCTGGTCTACGGCAGCCTTGGGGCGGCTTCGGCCGACCTGATCCCGCTGCTGGGGTTCCGGCTGCTGGGCCTTGATGTTGACCACCTGTTCGGCTTTCAGGCCCGGGCGGACGCCCGGATGGCCTTTGAACGGGGCGAGCTGTCGATCGACTACCAGACGACCTCGGCCTTCATCCGCAACGTCCAGCCGCAGGTGACGGATGGCAGCGCCGTGCCGCTGTTTGCCTGGGGGGTGATGGGGCCCGACGGGCAGTTGCGGCGCGATCCGAACTTTCCCGACCTGCCGCATTTCGCCGAGGCCTACCGCACCGTCCACGGCCACCCCCCCAAGGGGCCCGAATGGGAGGCGTTCCGCGCCTTCTTTGCCGCCGGATTTTCCGCCCAGAAGATGATCTTCGTCCCCGCCGACACCCCCGAGGCGACGGTGCAGATGCTGATCGCGGCCTTCCGCGCGATGTTCGGCGATCCCGATTACACCGCCCGCCGTGGCGAGGTTCTGGGCAATTACGCGCAGTTCGCAGGCGAGGATGCCGAGGCGCTCTATCGGTTGGGCACGCGGATCCCGGCGGCCTATGTGCAGACGGTGCTGGACCTGCTGCGCCGCGACTACGGCGTCAGGCTGGGAAACTGATCCCGGGACAGAAAGCGGACAGGTTGGCCCCTTAGGGTGGCGCCAGGTCGCCCCAAGGGCGGCCGACACCGGGTCGGAGGAACCCGTTCGCTGGCGCAGCCGGCCCGTCAAGTCACACGTGTTTCCCGGGAGGAGCCACCATGATCACCGCCATTCTGCGGCGCAGCCTCTGCGCCGCCACCCTGCTTGCGGCCTCTGTGTCGCTGGCCGCCGCCGCCGATGCCCCCGCCAAGCCGAAGAATTACCCGACCCGTCCGATCAGCTTTGTCGTGCCCTATCCTGCGGGCGGCGGCGTCGATCTGACGGCGCGCACGCTTGCCACCCAGATGACCCGCGTCACCGGCGTCGACATCCGCGTCGAGAACCGCGCCGGCGGCGGCTCGCTTGTGGGCAACACCTATGTCGCCAAGCAGGCGCGCCCCGACGGCTATACCGTGGGCGTGCTGTCGAACCCGACGCTGGCCATCGGCCTTGCGACGCAAGGCGGCGCCTTCGGCAAGGAAGACATGGTGCCGCTGGCGGGGATCACCTTTGCCCCCGCGGTCTGGCTGTCCAGCACCAAGAACCCCAAGACCAAGGGCATGGATTTCGCCCAGATCATCGACTACGCCAAGGCCCACCCGGGAGAGCTGAAGGTCGGCATCATCCCCAACGGCGCCTTCGACATCGCCACCCGCATCGTCGAACGCGAAACCGGCGCCAAGTTCACCCTGGTCCCCTTCCAGGGCGGCAAGCCCGCGGCCGTGGCCCTGCTGGGCGGCAATATCGACATCGCGGCCAACTACTATGACGAGGTGTCGCAATATGTCGACACCGGCGATCTGATGCCGCTGGCCATTGCCGACAACAGCCCGCTGTCGCTGGCGCCGAAAGTTCCGACGATGAAGGATCTGGGCATCAAGATGGAAGACGGCGTCTGGGGCGCCGACCGGCTGGTCGCCGTGTCCTCGAAGGTCCCGGCCGAGATCCGCGACTGGCTGTCGGCCGAGATCATGCGTACCCTCGCCGATCCCGAGGCCCAGGAGGCCTTCGAGAAGGTCGGGATCGAGCTGATCCCCCAGGATGCCGCCGCCGAGCAGGTCCGTTACGACACCGCCTTCGCGGCCGTGAAGACCTTCGTCGACAGCTCCAACAACTGATGGCCGGGGCCGCGCCGGGCCATGCCCCGGTGCGGTCCTGCCCACCCCAGGGTGCGTGCCGGCGCTGGCCGCCCGCCGCAGCCCCCTTCCCCCCATCGAAAGGACTTACCATGCTAGAGGGCTTCCTGAACGCCCTTGCGCCCTGGAGCATCGCCGTCGAGATCATGGGCGTGATCATCGGCATCATCTTCGGCGCGATCCCCGGCCTGACGGCGACGCTCGGCATCGCGCTTTTCGTGCCGGTGACCTTCCTGATGACCCCCGAACACGGCATGATCATGCTGGGCGGGATCTTTGCCGGCGGCATCTTCGGCGGCTCGGTCTCGGCCATCCTGCTGAACGTGCCGGGCACCCCCGCCTCGATCGTCACCAGCTGGGAAGGCCACGAGATGGCCAAGCAGGGCCGCGCGCCCTTCGCCCTCAGCCTGGCGGCGCTGGCCTCGGGGATCGGCGGCATCGTCTCGGCCATCGCGCTGCTGTTCCTGACGCCGCCGCTGTCGAAGCTGGCGCTGACCTTCGGGGCGCCGGAATATGTCGCGCTGGTGATCTTCAGCTTTACCATCGTCATCGTGATGCTGGAAACGCCGCTGCTGCGGAACCTGTTCGCCTGCCTGATCGGCCTGCTGATCACCACCATCGGGCTGGACCCGACCACCGGCATCCCGCGTTTCACCTTCGGCGTGATCGAGCTGATGTCGGGCTTCAACTTCGTCGCGGCGCTGATCGGCTTCTTCTGCATGACCCAGGCCGTCGTGCTGGGCCTTGAGGCGCTGCGCGAACACGGCGCCGCCAGGATCGACTTTTCCGGCGACAGCGACCGCGCCGCCCTGGCCCAAAGCCTGCTGACGCATCCCTTCACCTATATCCGCTCGGCGGTGCTGGGGGTCTTCCTGGGCATCCTGCCGGCGCTTGGCCCGGTGGAAACGCCCTTCATCTCCTACTCGGTCGAGAAGCGCTTCAACAAGCGCGACAAGACCTTCGGCAAGGGGTCGGTCGCGGGGCTGATCTCGTCCGAGGCGTCGATCAGTGCCAATGTGGGCGGATCGCTGATCCCGCTGATTTCGCTGGGGATTCCCGGCAGCGGCGCGGCGGCGGTCTTTATCGGGGCGCTGACGCTGCACGGGCTGCAGCCGGGCCCGATGCTGTTCGCCAACCAGAGCAGCCTGATCTACACCTTCTTCTGGGGCTTCCTGATCCTCAACGTCTTCATGCTGCTGTTCGGCCTCTTCGGGGTGAAATACTGCGCGGTGGTGCTGAAGGTGCCGAAGGCGGTGATCGCGACGCTGGTGGCGGTGTTCTCTCTGCTGGGCAGCTATGCGATCCAGAACTCGCTTTTCGATGTCTTCACCATGCTGGGGGCGACGGTCTTTGCGCTGTGGCTGCAGACGCTTCGGATCTCGATCCTGCCGGTGGTGATGGCGCTGATCCTGGGGCCGCTTCTGGAACAGCAGGCGGTGGTGCTGGGCACCTCCTATGACAGCATCGGCGCGGTGATCAGCCGTCCGATCACCGCGGTCTTCCTGGCCGTGTCGATCGCCATGGTGGCCTTCCGCCTGATCAAGGGCGCCCGAGACATAGCCCCCGAGGCCGAAGCCTCGGACGCATGAGGGAGAGACAGATGTTCCTTTTCAGACAGGTTTCCTACCTGGCCTTCGCCGGTTTCGCGGGCCTTCTGGCGGTCAAGTCGCTGGCCTTTCAGGGGGCCGCGCGGGATTATCCGCTGGCCCTCGCGCTGCTGGTGCTGGCGGGATCGCTGGCCAACATGGTGGGCGAATACCTGACCCGCGCCCATGCCGACGGCCCGGCGGGCGACATCAAGCGCATCCTGGCGGCCGTCGGCATCGAACGCCGGCAGGTGCTGGGCTTTTCGCTGCTGTGGCTGCTTTATCCGGTGGCGCTGCCCTGGCTGGGCTTTCTGGTGACGACGGCGGTCTGGCTGTCGCTGTCGCTGTGGATCCTGCAGTTCCGCCGCATGGCCTGGGGCATCGCGGGATCGGTGGTGCTGGTGCTGGCGCTGTCGGTGCTGTTCGCGACGGTCTTCTTCATCCCCGTCCCGCAGGCCGCCCCCGACGCCTGGCTGAACGCCACCGTCTACGCCCTGCAATGAAGATCGGGGGCGGCCCGCGCCGCCCCCTTTTTCGTCAGACCGCTTTCGTCAGATCAGGCCTTCGGCGCGCACGGCGGCGGCGACCTCGGTGATGGCCTCGCGCAGGATCTTCACCATCAGGTCGACCTGTTCGCGGGTGATGATCAGCGCCGGAGACATCACGCACATCGACCGGATCGGCCGCACGATCAGGCCCTTTTCATAGCACAGACGGTCGATCCGCGCGGTGATCTTGGCATCCAGATCGGTCGAGATCCCGGCCGCGGGGTCGGTGACGATCTCGACGCAGCCCAGCAGGCCCTTGCCGCGCACATCCCCCACCAGATCAAGGCCCCTCAGCGTCGCCAGCTGCGCCTGGAAATAGGGCGCGACCTCGCGGACATGATCCAGCAGGCCATCGCCTTCGATGATGTCCATGTTGGCCAGGCCCGCGGCACAGGCGACCGGATGGCCGCTGTAGGTGTATCCGTTGGAATAATAGCTGGATTTCGACTTTTCACCGGCGATGCGCTCCAGCACCGCATCCGAGATCGCGAAGCCCCCCAGCGGCACGTAGCCCGAAGTCACGCCCTTGGCGAAGGTGATGATGTCGGGGGTGATGCCAAAGACCTCCTCGGAGGCGAACCAGTGGCCCAGACGGCCAAAGCCCGTCACCACCTCGTCCGAGATATAGAGGATGTCGTGCTTGCGGCAGACCTCGAGCGTGCGCTGGTGATAGCCCGCCGGCGGCACCAGGATCCCGCCCGAGGCCAGCACCGGTTCCGCGATGAAGCAGCCGATGCGATCGGCGCCAAGGGTTTCGATGCGCTCTTCAAGCTCGGCCAGCAGGTGATCGCAGAAGGCGGCCTCGTCCATGCCGTCGGGCCGGGTGAACATGTTGGGCGCCGACAGGAAGGAAATCGTCTCCATCTCAAGGTCGAAATTCGGCCGGTTGCCCGCACGCCCCGAGGCCGCGGCGGTCAGGTGGGTCGAACCGTGATAGCCGTCGATCCGCGCCAGGATGGTCTTTTTCTGCGGCCGCCCCAGCACGTTGTTGAAGAACTGCATGAAGCGCAGCGCGGAATCCACCGCCGAGGACCCCCCGGTGGTGAAGAACACATGGTTCAGATCCCCGGGCGTGACGGCGGCGATGCGTTCGGCCAGTGCCGCAGAGGGCCCGTTCAGGAAATACCAGGGCGAGGAATAGCTGATCGTCATGGCCTGGGCGGCGATGGCTTCGGCGATCTCGGGGCGGGCATAGCCCACCTGGGTGCACCACATGCCGGCCGGGCCATCCAGCAGCTTGCGGCCTTCGGAATCGAACAGCCAGGCCCCTTCGCCCCGGGTCAGCAGCGTGCGTTCGGGCTTGCCGCCCAGCTTGGCCATTTCCTCGGCCGGGCTGATCAGGTGGGCGCGCGCGGCCTCAAGCTGCGCGGGGCCGTTCCAGTCGGCGATCGCCTGGGCGGCGGTCAGGGTTGCATCCTTCATGGTCGTTCCTTCCTGTTGTCCCGCCGCAGGGCCATGCCCGGGCGGGGTTCTTTGGCGCCCCTTCGGGGATCAGAGATCCTGCGGCAGGGGGGCGAAATCCTGCGGGAACACGGCCGCGAGGAAGGCCAGGCAGGTGGCCTCTCCGGCGCGGCGCGCGGCGGGGCCGTTGCGCCCCGAAACATGGTTCGACAGCCAGATGCCGTCGGTGATGGCATAAAGCTGGTCCGCCACCATCTGCGCATCGCAGGGCGTGGCGCGGCGCAGGGCCAGCTGATGCACCAGATCGGTCATCATGCGGCGCGCGCCCTCTTTCAGCTCGCTGCAGCGGCGGCGATAGGCGGGCACGCGACCGGTTTCCGCCCAGAAGGCCATCCAGACCGCCAGATGCCGCGTCTTGGCCACCCGCGCGTCGAAATCGACCGCGATCAGCATCCGCAGACGCTGGGCCGGATCCTCGCCCGCGGCCGCCATGGCCTGGGTACAGATGGCCTCGTACTGCTCGACCAGATGGTCGAGCACCGCCAGCAGCATCCGGTCCTTGTTCTGGAAATGAAAGGCGATGACGCCGTAGCTGACGTTCGCCTCGGCGGCGATGTCGTTGATGGTGATTCCGGTCAGCCCATGCTTGGCGATGGCCTTCAGGCCAGCCTCCAGCAGCTGCTGCCTGCGAATTTCGCTGCGCACAGTAATCTGCTTTTTTTCTTTGGACTTAACCGTCATTCGTCGCACAACTATCTGGCATCGTTTCGTAAATCAGTCACATGAATCTGCTTGATCGATCAGATTCTTATTGACCGATTAAATATGCGTTCCGATAGTTACCCCTGTCAAACGAGAAAGGACTCCCCCGGCCCAACCGCCGGACGGCGCCTGAAAATCAGCCAGACCAAGGCTTTGCCGGACCCGTCCGGCCCCCGAGGACGGATCCACCGTCCCGGACCAGACACGCATGTCGTGCCCCAACAGGATGAACCGATGACCCGACCGACCCTTTCCCCCGCCACGACCCGACGACAGATCCTGGGCGGCTTCGGCGCCATGGCGCTGGCCGCCGGGATGCTGACCCTGCCCGCCAGCCGCGCCCGCGCCGAGGCCAAGCAGGGCGGCCGCGCGCGCTTTGCCATCAACGACGGGGCGCAGACGGATTCCCTCGATCCCGCGACCTGGCAAAGCTCGTTCACGCAGGTCGCCTATGGCGGCACGCTGTGCAATACGCTGACGGAACTGGCGGTCGATGGATCCGCGGCGCCGGATCTGGCGGAAAGCTTTGCCCATTCCGACGATCTGGCGACCTGGACCTTCCGCCTGCGCGACGGGCTGACCTTCCATGACGGCCGCGCCGTCAAGGCCAGCGACGTGGTGGCCTCCTTCAGGCATCACATGGGGCCCGACAGCACCTCGGCCGCGAAGGCCACCGTCGACACCATCACCGATGTCGTGGCCGAGGATGACCGCACCGTCGTCTTCACCCTGCAGGGCGGCAATGCCGATTTTCCCTGGCTGGTGGCCGATGTCCATCTGTCGATCTTCCCCGCGCAGGACGACGGCAGCATCGACTGGGCCTCGGGCGTGGCGACGGGGCCTTACAAGCTGGACAAGAACGCGCCGGGGGAAAGCGTCAGCTACAGCCGCAACGCGGCCTATCACAAGCCCGGCCAGCCCTATTTCGATACGGTCGAGTTCATCAACATCATCGACGTGACCGCCCGCACCAATGCCCTGATGACGGGCGAGATCGACTATATGGTCGATGCCGACATGAAGACCCTGCCGATGCTGGCGCGCAAGACGGACCTGGAGATCTCCAAGGTCGCAGGGCTGCGCCATTTCACCTTCTCGATGAACACCGAAGCCGCGCCGTTTGACGATCCGAACGTGCGCCTGGCGCTGAAATACGCCATCGACCGCGACACCATCGTCAAGAAAGCCTTCCTGGGCAATGCCAAGGCCGCCAATGACGATCCGCTGGCCCCGCAGATCCCCTTCGCCATCAACCCCCAGCCCATCCATGCCTACGACCCCGACAAGGCCAAGGAATACCTGAAAAAATCGGGCCTTGAGACGCTGAAGGTCGACCTTTCGGTGGCCGAGACCGCCTTTCCCAATGCCATCGACGCGGCGCTTCTGTTCAAGGACAGCGCCGCCGCCGCGGGGATCGAGGTCAATGTCGTGCGCGAGCCCGACGACGGCTATTGGGACAATGTGTGGATGGTGAAGGATTTCGTCGGCGTCGACTGGCTGGGCAAGCCCACGGCGGATGCGCTGTTCACCACCGTCTATGCCAGCACCGGCCCCTGGAACGACACCCACTGGAAGAACGACCGCTTCGACCAGCTGCTGATCGAGGGCCGCGCCGAGGCCGATCCCGCCAAGCGCCAGACCATCTATGCCGAGATGCAGCAGCTGCTGCATGACGACGGCGGCGCCATCGTGCTGGCCTATGCCTATTTCATCGACGCGATCTCGAAACGGATCGCCCACGGGCCGATCGGCAACATGCTGCAATGCGACAACTTCCGCATGGCGGAACGCTGGTGGACCGCCTGAGGAGACCGCCATGGCAACGCCCCTGATGCGCGCGCTGACCTCCCGGCTGGTGTCGGGGGCGGTGACGCTGCTGATCGTGTCGGTCCTGATCTTCTCGGCGGTGGCAGCGCTGCCGGGGGATTACGCCAAGGCCGCGCTAGGCCGCTCGGCCACGCCGGAAACGGTGGCGGCGCTGCGGGTCAAGCTGGGCCTCGACGCGCCGGCGCCGGTGCGCTACGTCAAGTGGATCGACAGCGCGGTGCATGGCGATCTGGGGCTGTCGCTGTCCTCGGGCGCGGGACAGCCGCGCAGCGTCACCTCGATCATCGGGCCGAAGCTGCTGAACACGCTGCGGCTGGCGGGGCTGACGGCGCTCTTTGCGGTGCCGCTGGCGCTGATCGGCGGGCTGCTGGCGGCGATGTTCCGCAATTCCTGGATCGACAGGGGGCTGAACCTGATCAGCCTCAGCTCGATCTCCTTCCCGGAGTTCTTCACCGCCTATGTGCTGATGCTGCTGTTCGCGGTGAAGCTGCCGATCTTCTATTCGACAGCGCGGATCAGTGACGACATGACCTCGCTTCAGGTGCTGGCGCGGCTGGCGCTGCCGATCATCACGCTGTCCTTCGGCATCATCGCCCACATGATGCGGATGACCCGGGCGGCGCTGATCAACGTGCTTTCCAGACCCTACGTCGAGATGGCCCGGCTGAAGGGCGTCTCGATGCTGCGGCTGATGCTGATCCATGCGCTGCCCAACGCGCTGGCGCCGATCGCCACCGTGGTGGCCTTCAACCTGGCCTATCTGGTCGTCGGCGTCGTCGTGGTCGAGGTCGTCTTTGTCTATCCCGGCATCGGCCAGGCGATGATCGACGCGGTGCGCACCCGCGACATTCCCGTGGTGCAGGGCTGCGCGCTGATCTTTGCCGCCACCTACATCCTTCTGAACCTCGCGGCGGACGTGATCGGCATCCTGTCGAACCCGCGCCTGTCGCACAGCCGCTAGGCCCGCATGACAGACCCGACCCTGACCACCCCCGCATTGCCCGACACCGGCTGGTGGGCGCAGACCCGCCGCCGCACGCTGGAGGGGCGCCGCCTGTTCCGCGCCGCCCCCCTGACCGGCAAGATCGGCGTGCTGGTGATCCTGGCCTATGTGCTGGTGGCGCTCTTTGCCCCGCTCATCGCCCCCCATGGCGAGGCCGAGGTCGTCTCGGACACGCCCTTTGCGCCCTGGGGCGGGGGCTTTCCGCTGGGCACAGACCAGCTGGGGCGCGATGTCTTCAGCCGGATGATCTATGGCGCGCGCAATTCCATGGGGATCGCGCTGATCACCACGGTGCTGGCCTTCGTGGCGGGGGGGCTGCTGGGCATCCTGTCGTCCATCGCGCCCCGCTGGCTCGATGTGTCGCTGTCGACGCTGGCGGATGCGCTGATGTCGGTGCCCCAGCTGATCTGCGCGCTGATCATGCTGGCGGTCTTCGGATCCTCGATCCCGGCGATCATCGGCATCATCGCGGTGCTGAACGCCACCCAGATCTACCGGCTGGCGCGATCCTCGGCGCAGGGCGTGGCGGTGATGGAGTTCATCGAGGCCGCCCAGCTGCGCGGCGAGGGCCTGGCCTGGATCGTGCTGCGAGAACTTCTGCCCAACATCCTGCCGATGATGCTGGCGGAATTCGGGCTGCGCTTCTGCTTCGTCTTCCTGACGATCTCGGCGCTGTCGTTCCTGGGGCTGGGCATCCAGCCACCGGCGGCGGACTGGGGCTCGATGGTGCGCGACACCGCGTCCTTCATCACCTATGGCGACGTGACGCCGCTGATCCCGGCCGCGGCCATCGCGGTGCTGACGCTCAGCGTCAATTTCACCGTCGACTGGATCCTGGACGGGACGGAGGACCGCCATGACTGAGCCCCTGCTGCAGATCCGCGGCCTGACCCTTGCGGGCGGGTCGAACGTGCTTCTGAAGGGCATCGACCTGGATCTGAGGCGCGGCGAGGTGCTGGGCATCATCGGCGAATCCGGCGCCGGGAAATCGACGCTGGGGCTGGCGGCCATGGGCCATTGCCGCCCCGGCTGCGCGATCACCGCCGGATCCGTGCGCTTTGACGGGCAGGAGCTGACGACGCTGCGCCCCGCCGCCCTGCGCGCCCTGCACGGCACCCGCATCGCCTATGTCGCGCAAAGTGCCGCCGCCGCCTTCAACCCCGCCCACCGCCTGCTGCCCCAGACGATCGAGACCGGCCTCTTGCGTCACCGCTTCGACCGCAAGACCGGCGAGGCCGCGGCGGTCGACCTGTTCACCCGGATGCAGCTGCCGGATCCCGGCCATATCGGCGCGCGCTTCCCGCATCAGGTCTCGGGCGGGCAGCTGCAGCGGGCGATGACCGCGATGGCGATGACCTGCCGACCCGATCTGATCATCTTCGACGAACCCACCACCGCGCTTGACGTCACCACCCAGCTGGAGGTCCTGGCGACCATCCGGTCCATCGTCGAGGAATTCGGCACTGCGGCCCTCTACATCAGCCACGATCTGGCGGTGGTATCGCAGATGGCGCATCGGGTGATGGTGCTGAAATCAGGCGCGCTGGTGGAACAGGCCCCCACGCGGCAGATGCTGGAGGCGCCGCAGCAGCCCTATACGAAATCCCTCTGGTCGGTGCGCCATCTGGCCAAGACCCCGGTCGCGGAGCAGCCGCCGCTGGTCGAGATCGCAAACCTTTCCGCCGCCTATGGCAAGCTTCAGGTGCTGCATGACATCACCCTGTCGGTGCCCAAGGGGTCCATCGTGGCGCTGGTGGGGGAAAGCGGATCGGGCAAATCGACGCTGGCGCGGGTGCTGGCGGGGGTGCTGCCGCAGGCGGCCGGGCAGGTGCGCTTTGCCG
Organism: Pseudooceanicola sp. NS-SX9; assembly: GCF_057380705.1. Taxonomy (NCBI): domain Bacteria; kingdom Pseudomonadati; phylum Pseudomonadota; class Alphaproteobacteria; order Rhodobacterales; family Paracoccaceae; genus Pseudooceanicola; species Pseudooceanicola sp. NS-SX9. The sequence goes on from NZ_JBXXRN010000004.1 coordinate 197,816, forward strand.
GCCAGCCGCTGCCGCCCGAGCGCAAGGCGCGCGGACGCGACCTGCTGCGCCGCATCCAGCTGATCTACCAGTCCGCCGACACCGCGCTGAACCCCCGCCAAAGCCTTGCGACACTGGTGGGCCGCCCGCTGGCGCTGCATCAGGGGCTGCGCGGCCCGGCCCTACAGGCCCGCGTGGCCGAGCTGCTGGAGATGGTCGGCCTGCCGCCCGCCCGCGCCCATGTCCGCCCCGGCGCCCTGTCGGGCGGCCAGCGCCAGCGGGTGGCCATCGCCCGCGCCCTGGCCGCAGATCCCGACCTGCTGATCTGCGACGAGGTCACATCCGCCCTTGACCAGCTGGTGCAGAAGCAGATCCTGGAACTGCTGCTGTCGCTGCAGAAATCCCTTGGCAAGACCTTCCTGTTCATCACCCATGACATCGACACCGTGCGCGCCATTGCCGATCATGTCGTCGTCATGCACCATGGCCGGATCGTCGAACAGGGCCCCACCCCCGCCGTGCTGGCGGACCCGCAACATGACTATACCCGCCGTCTGCTGGCCTCGGTGCCGCAGATGGACGCGGGATGGCTGACACGCATGACCGCGCCCACCGCAACTGCAACCTTCTGAGAAGACCATGAACGCCCCGATCCCCCGCGACCCGCTGCTGCACCCCCTCCGGCTGGGCAAGCTGACGCTCAAGAACCGCATCATGAGCACAAGCCACGCCATTTCCTATGGCGTCGATGGCTTCCCGCAGGAGCGCTACCAGCGCTATCACGAGGAAAAGGCCAGGGGCGGGCTGGCGCTGACGATGTTCGGCGGCTCCTCCAACGTGTCAAAGGACAGCGGCTCGGTCTTCGGGCAGCTGTGGGTGGGCGATGATGCGGTGCTGCCGCATTTCCGCCGCTTTGCCGAGCGCATCCATGCCCATGACACGGCGCTGATGTGCCAGCTGACCCATCTGGGCGGGCGCAGCCACTGGCGCGCCGACCGCTGGCTGCCGACCATCGCGCCCTCGCGCTACCGCGAACCGGCGCACCGCGGTTTCACCCGCGCGATGGAGCGCGCCGACATCGACCGGGTGATCGCCGATTTCGCCGCCGCCGCCTGGCGCTGCCGCGAGGCGGGCCTGGACGGGATCGAGCTGCATGTGCACGGCCACCTGCTGGGCCAGTTCTGGTCGCCCGAGGTCAACCTGCGCACCGATGACTTCGGCGGATCGCTGGAAAACCGCGCCCGCTTCAGCCTGATGGTGCTGGAGGCGATCCGCGCCCGGGTGGGGGATGATTTCGCCGTTGGTCTGCGCATGGCCGTGGGCGAGGGGCATCAGGGCGGCATGTCGGCCGATGAATACCTGGCGATGGGGCAGATCCATGCGCGCTCTGGCATGATCGACTTCCTGAACCTGACCCATGGGCGCATCGACACCGAACTGGGACGCGCCGAATACATGCCCGGCATGGCCGTGGGCCTGGCGCCGCAGCTGGATGCCGTGGCGGCCTTTCGCAAGCATGTCGATCTGCCGGTCTTCCACGCCGCCCGCATCATGGATCTGCCGACCGCCCGCCACGCCATCCGCGAGGGGCTGATCGACATGGTGGGCATGACCCGCGCCCATATCGCCGATCCGAAGCTGGTGCAGAAGATGCAGGCCGGGCAAGAGGCGCAGATCCGCCCCTGCGTCGGCGCCACCTATTGCTCGTGGAAGCGCGCCTGCCTGCACAATGCCTCGACGGGCCGCGAAGACACCCTGCCGCAGGAGATCGCCCCGGCGGAAATCCCCCTGCGCGTCACCATCGTCGGCGCGGGCATCGCGGGGCTTGAGGCCGCGCGGATCTGCGGCGAGCGCGGCCATGCCGTCACCGTGCTGGAGGCCGCACCCAGGGCCGGGGGTCAGGTGCTGCTGGCACAGACGCTGGACACCCGGCGCGATCTGGGCGGGATCCTCGACTGGCGGCTGTCGGAACTGGACCGCCTGGGCGTGCAGATCCGCTACGACTGCTATGCCGAAGCGCCCGAGATCGCCGCCACCGCCCCCGACGTGGTGATCCTGGCGACCGGCGGCCTGCCCGATCCGATGGAGGAAATCCCCGGCGCCCATCTGGCCACCCCCCTGTGGGAGGTTCTGGAAACCCCCTGCGAGGTCACTGGAACGACCCTGTTCTACGACGGCACCGGCACCAATACCGGCGCCTTCGGGGCCCAGACCCTGGCGCGCCGGGCGCAAGAGGCGGGCGGCCAGTTCATCCTGACCACCCCCGATCCGCAATTCGGCGCCGAGGTCAGCTATCTGGAACGCCCCTTCGCCCTGCGCGCGCTTTATGCGGCGGGCGCCCAGATCCGGCCCGACCTGCGGCTGGTCTCGGTCGCGCGCGACGGCAACGGGCTGCGCGTGCGGCTGGCCAATGACCTGACCGGCACCGAGCAGGAGATCCCCTGCGACCGTATGGTGCTGGAACGCGGCACCCTGCCGATGGAGGAGCTGTATGACGATCTGGTGCCTGCCTCGCTGAACAAGGGGGCCGTGGATCTGGATGCGCTGGTCGAGGCCGCGCCGCAGATCCGTCCCACGCCGGGCAGCGGCGATTATGTGCTTTACCGCATCGGCGATGCGGTGGCGGCGCGCGACATCCATGCGGCGGTGCTGGATGCGGCGCGGCTGTGCTACAGGCTGTAGGCCGCGGGATCCGTCTGTGCGCCGCGGGTAAAGCGGCGCACGATGTCGAAAAAGTTCATCACCTGCGGCCGCCGGTTGTCGCGCCGCGCCTGGATCGTCAGCGAGGTGCCGGGGTTAAACCCCTCGTAGGGGCGAAAGAACACCCCCGGGCGCTGCACATGGGCGACGCTTTGTGGCACCAATGACAGGCCCACGCCCACCGACACCAGGCTGATCGCGGTCTGGTAATCCTGCGCAAAGACCTGGTCGCGGGGGGTGAAGCCCGCGCCCTCGCAGGTTTTCAGCACATGATCGGCAAAGCTGGGACGGGGGCGGCGCGGATAAAGGATGAAGGTCTCGGCCGCCAGATCGGCCAGCCGGATCGGCGCCTTCTGATGGGCCAGCGCGGCGGTGTCGGGCAGCGCCAGCACCAGCGGTTCCTCGATCAGCAGGGCCGCGCGGAAATCCTCGCCCTCCAGCCGGGGCCGGGCGATCGCCAGGTCGATGTCCTGACGGATCAGCGCGCTTTCCAGCTCGGCATTGTTCATCGCCTGCAGCGACAGGTCGACATTGGGATAATGCGCCCGGTAGGATTTGATCAGCACCGGCATCGGCCCGTGGGTGGCCGAGCCCACGAAGGCGATGCGCAGCCGCCCGGCGCCGCCCTGACCGATCAGCCGGACCTCTCTCCAGGTGCTGTCGAGGCGTTCCAGCAGGTCGCGGGCGCGTTCCAGTAGGACCTCTCCGGCGGGGGTCAGCCGGACCTGGCTGCGCGAGCGGTCGAACAGCTGCGCCCCCAGATCGGCCTCGAGCGCCGCGATCTGGCGCGACAATGGCGGCTGCGCCATGCCCAGACGTGCGGCGGCGCGGCCGAAGTGCAGTTCCTCGGCCACGGCGACAAAATAGCTCAGGCGTCTCAGTTCCAAGGTGGCTCCCCCCTTGCGGGGACCGTCAGGCCACCTTCGCCAGCGCGTCCAGGAAATGCGGGCGGAAGCGGGCGGGGTCCTCGCTCATGGGAAAATGGCCGATCCCGGGCATGACGGCAAGGGTGGCGCCGGGGATGGCGGCGGCGGTGCGCTGCGCGTCCTCGGGGGTGCAGGTCATGTCGTATTCGCCGACCATGATGTGCACCGGGGTCCGTGCCGTGTCGATGCCCCCCAGCCGCCCCACCAGACTGTCGTCGCGGGTGTAGAAGCTGAGGTCGCCGCGGAACACCCCCGGCCCCGATTGCATGAACATCCACTGGGTGTTCCAGCGCTCGGCCTCGGGCGCGCAGGGGGCGATATTGGCCGAAACCAGCGCCGCGCCCATCTCTCCGCCATGGGCATCGGGGCGATGGAACCAGTCGATGTCGTACCAGGCGGGCTGGAAATCGCTGGCCTCGATGGCGATGAAGCCCTTGAAGGGCGCGGGGTGGTGCAGCGCCAGTTGCAGCGCGATCCGCCCCCCCATGGAACAGCCCGCATAGACCGGATTTTCCAGCCCGAGCGCCGCGACCATCTTCAGCACCACTTCGATGTAGAAGGCGGTGGTCAGCAGGTATTCCTCGGTCTGCCAGCCCTCGGGGGGCAGGGATTTGCCGTGCCAGGGCATGTCGATGGCGATGATCCGGTGGTCCTTCGTGATCTCGGCATCATTCAGGATATGGCGCCACTGCCGGGTGTCGGCGCCGGCGGTGTGAAAGCAGATGACGGGCTGGCCCTGGCCTGCTTCCTCGAAGTAGATGCGGTGGGCGCGGCCTTCGATATCCAGCGTCAGATAGCGGCCGATGATCGGTTCGATGCTCATGCGGCCCTCCCCAGAGCCATGAATTCCTTGAAGAAACGCAGGTTCTTGACCAGCGTCAGGATGTCCCCCTCAATGCGCCCGCGACCGGTTTTGACAAAGCCGAAGATGTCGTGGAAACCGGGTTCGGGGATCTGCTCCCAGAATTTCTCCAGCGCCGCGCGATCCACCCGCAGCGCGAACCGCCAGGGGATCTTGCGCGAGGGGCCGGGGGTGATCGTTTCCAGCGCGCCGCGGTGGAAGGTCAGATACAGTTCCTCTCCGTCCACCTCGATCAGCACGGTTTCCGAGAAGAGCGCGCCCAGGCGTGCCAGATGCGGCCGGGTGGCCAGCCCCCGGCCCATCGCGGCAAAGCGGGGCAGCAGATCGCTGTCGGGCATGTCAGTCCTTTCTTTCACAGGCGGCGATCCGGTCGAAATCGGGCGTCACCCCCAGGCCCGGGCCCTGCGGCAGGTGGACCTGGAAATCGTGGTAACGCAGGGGGTCCTGCACCAGATCGTCGACCAGGATCTTGGGGCCGAAATGCTCGGTCCCCCATTCCAGTTTCGGCAGGGTGGCAAAGACATGCAGATGCCCCGCCGCCCCGAGAGAGCTTTCCAGCAGGCAGCCGCCGTACATCTGCACGCCGCGCGCCGCAGCAATCCCGGCCACCCGTTTCAGATTGTGGGCCGAGCCGTGCTTGCACAGTTTCAGCGACAGGACCGAGCCGGTGGCGGCGGTGCTTTCGCGCGCGGCCTCGGCCAGGGTCGAGACGCTTTCATCCATCATCACCGGGATCGCGGCGCGGGCGGCAATGCGGGCGCTGGCCTCGGTCTGGCCGGCGGCGATGGGCTGTTCGATCAGGCTGACGCCCAGATCCGCCAGCACGGGCAGATAGCGGATGCACTCGGCCTCGGACCAGGCCTGGTTGACATCGGCCACCAGCATCGTGCCCGTGGGCAGCGCCTTTTGCAGGGCCGCCAGACGCGCCAGATCGGTCGCCGGATCGGCAAAGCCCAGCTTGATCTTGAAGCGGTTGAACCAGCTGCGGTCGATCATCTTCTGCGCCTCGTCGACCTCTTGCGCGGCATCGCCCGAGGCCAGCGCCCAGATCGCGTCGAACCGCGTGCGCACGGCGCCGCCCAGCAGCACATGCGCGGGCACCCCCAGCGTCTTGCCCATCGCATCCAGCAGCGCCATGTCGATGGCGGACTTGGCGGTATAGTTCCGTTTGGCGGCACCATCCATCTTCAGCGTCGCGGCCTCGGGGCAGCAGGCGGGATGGCCCAGCAGCGCGGGCGCAAGATAGGCGTCGATATTGGCCTTCATCGCCTCGACGCTTTCCTCGGCCCAGCGGGGGCCGCCCAGGGTCGAGCCCTCGCCATAGCCGGTGACGCCGTTTTCCAGCGTGACCTCGACGAAGACATAGCCCTGATGGCTGACGGAGGTGTTCGACAGGCGGTGACGGCGGGTGGTGGGCGCCTGCAGGATGCGGGCACGGATCCGGCGGATCGCCGTGTCGCGCATCAGATCGGGCGTGGCGCCCGTGGCAAGGGGTTGGACAAGGGACATGGGGCGTTCTCCGGCGGGGGCGGCCCTTGCGGGGGCCGCCCGGGGGGGCCTTATTCCGCGGCCTGCGCCAGCAGCGCGTTGTTGCGGATGACGAAATCGAAGGTCATAACGAAATCAGTATCGGCACCTTCGGGGGCGGGCTTCAGCTCTCCGATCAGGTCCTCCTTGACGGCAAAGACCGAGTCATTGTCGAGGTAGTCGGTTTCGCTGTCGTAGATCTGGCTGATCAGCGTCTTGTAGCCGTCCTTCATCACCATGAAGTGGATATGGCCCGGCCGCATCGGGTGGTGGCCCATGTATTTCAGCAGCTCGCCCGCCGCGCCGTCATAGGGGATCGGATAGGGCACGGGGCGGATGCCGACGAAATCGTAGCGCCCGTCGGGGCCGGTTTCGAAGCGGCCGCGCAGATTATAGTCGGGCTGGTCGGGATCCTGCTGTTCGTAAAGGCCGTTCGGCGCGTCCTCCCAGACGTCGATGGTGACGCCCGGCACCGGATGGCCGTCGGTGTCGCGCACCTGACCGGTGACGCGGACGGTCTGCTGGCCGTCGAAATCCTTCTGGATGATCGAGGCGCCCATCGGCAGAACCGGCGGGTTTTCCCGGTAGAACGGCCCCAGCACGGTCGAGATCGTCTCGTTATGGGTGGGCTTCTTGTCCAGCATGTCGGCCAGAACCTCGACGCCCAGAATGTCCGAGATCAGGATGAATTCGTTGCGCGCATCATCCGAGATGTCGCCGGCGCGGCGCAGCCATTCGGTGGTGGCCATCCATTCGTCATAAGTGACGTTGGCCTCTTTCATGAAGGCATGGACATGCGCCAGGGCGCATTCCAGGATCTCGCGGTTGCGGGCGGGAATATCCGGCCCGAGCGAGGCGATGACGGCTTCGGTGATGTTTTCCAGGGTGATGTTGCGCATGACGTCTCCTCCCGATCAGTGCGGCTTGGGGGGAAGATGCGCGGACGGGCGCGGCCAGGCAATGCCCGCGCCGGTATCCTTTCATACCCAAAGGGTATCAGAATCCATAAGGGAATGCCCTGCAGGTATGGGTTTCCAATTTATTAACATAAGTTTCGTTATCAGGGCCGCAGCACTGGACGCGGCCGGTTACATTTTTTATCATCGTGACAAAAAACCATAACGGTTGAGAATGTGATGCTGAACGCCCTCTGGCTGCAGACCTTCGTTGCGCTGTGCGACACCGGCCATTTCACCCGCGCTGCCGCCCGGCTGAACATGACCCAGCCCGGGGTCAGCCAGCATCTGAAAAAGCTCGAGGCGCAGCTGGGCCAGACCCTGCTGGCCCGCGACGGCAAAAGCTTTACCCTGACCCCCGCGGGCGAGACCCTGCTGGCCATCGGCCGCCGCCGCCAGGCCGAGGAACAGGCGCTGAAGGCCAGCCTGCAGCACGACGATCCCGACCGCGGCCGGGTCGCGGTGGGCTGTTCGGGCTCGATGGCGCTGCTGCTTTACCCCCGGTTCATGACGCTGATGGCGGATGCCCCGGCCCTGAACCTGTCGCTGGAGGCCGCGCCCCAGCCCCGGGTGATCGAGGGCGTTCTGTCGGGCGCCTATGACCTGGGCATCGTCGATCACGCGCCAGGCCATCCCCGGCTGGAGGGCACCCGGATCGGCCAGGATGCGTTGTGCCTGCTGCTGCCTGCGGGGATGCAGGCCCCCGCGCGGCTGGCGGATCTGGACGCGCTCGGCTTCATCGCCCATCCCGACGGCTTTGCCCATGCGGACGAGCTGCTGGGGGCGAACTATCCGCAGGACTATGCCGGCGCCGACCGGCTGGTGCAGCGCAGTTTCATCAACCAGATCGGCCAGATCCCCGACCCCGTGGTGCGGGGCCTGGGCTACACGATCCTGCCGCAAAGCGGGGTCGATGCCTTTGCCGGGCGCGAGCGGCTGACCATCGCCCTGCTGCCGCATCCCGTGCGCCACGACCTGTGGCTGATCTGTCGCCGCAACCGGGTGCTGGCCGCCCGCATCCTGAAAGTTCGCGCCGATATCGAAGCCGCTCTGTCCAGAAAGACATGACATAGCTTTATCATTTTCAGGACAAATGATAATTTGAGCGCCTCTGGGCCCCGCGCCATATCAGCCTCGAACCACATGAGGCCGACATGACCCAGACACCCCCCCGCACCTTCTCGCACATCGGGCTTTCGGTGCCCGACCTTGACGCCGCCGTTGCCTTTTACCGCGACGTTATGGGCTTTTACGTCATCATGGAACCGACCCGGATCTCGGAAGATGACAGCGACATCGGCGTGATGTGCAACGACGTCTTCGGCCCCGGCTGGGGCAGCTTCCGCATCGCGCATCTGTCGACAGCCGACCGGATCGGCTTTGAACTGTTTGAATTCCCGCAGAATTACCAGCCCGAGGACAACCTGCCCCATCGCCAGGTGGGCCTGTTCCATTTCGCCATCCAGGACCCCGACCTGGAAGGCCTGCTGGCACGCATCATCGCCGCCGGTGGCCGCCAGCGGATGCCCGTGCGCGAATACTTCCCCGGCCAGAAACCCTATCGCATGGTCTATGTCGAGGACCCCTTCGGCATCGTCTTCGAGCTCTACTCTCACAGCTACGAACTGACCTATTCGGCTGGCGCCTACGCCTGAGCACGCCCCGCACCCGGCGGGAACCTGCCGGGCCTGCCCCCCGTCCCAAGCTTGACACAGCCTGCGTGCCGGATCAGAACTCATAAACGGTACCACATTGTACCAATGAATTCCGACGGCCCCGGGGGGCAGGACGCAAGGAGCAGCGCATGACCCATTTCTCCAGACGCAATTTCATGTCGGCCGGGATCGCCCTGGCCTCGGTCAGCGGGCTGGGCCTGCAGGCGGCGCGGGCGCAGAACGCCACCGGCTTCATGGCGGCGGCCAGCGCCATGCCGGGCGGCCCGAAGGCACCGATGAACCCCGGCCTGCAGGGCATCACCGCAGTTTGCGAAATCACCGGCGGCGGCGAGAAGGTCTATGCCGTCGCGGTCGAATACGACACCGAGATCGACCCCGAGAGCCTCTCGGTTGATACCTATGCGACGGGCGTGGTGCCCGCGGCCAAGGGGTATTTCCCCGGGATGCCCGACGGGCCCAGCAAGGACGACACCACTGCCACCGCACAGCCGCGGGCGGCCGTTGCGGTCTATACCAACGCCCAGGCCGCGCGGCTGGCCGAGCGCACCAGCGTCCCCGGCCGCTTCGTCATCGCCGAATTCGCCCATGACGAGGACCTGTCGATCCCCACCACCGACAGCGAGAAGGTCACCCTGACCCAGCTGAAGGACGTGCGCACCACCAAGGGCGCCACCTACGCCGCCGCCGACAAGGAATGGAGCAACGCCGGAGACCGCGGCAACAGCGTCAGCATCCGTGGCCTGGATGGCTGGGAGCAGAACCACTGGTGGTGGGACGACAGCCGCTCGGCCTGGCTGGAATACAGCATCTACCTGCCGAAATCCTTCCTTGAACCCGGCGGCGAGGAGAAATCCTATCCGCTGATCCTCGCCGTCACCCATTCCGGCACCAGCTATGACGGCACCTGCGAGGAAACCCTGACGGAAACCGTGATCGCCAGCATCTGGGGCACCGAAGAACAGCAGGCCCGCCAGGAGGCCGTCGTCATCACCCCGCGCTACGAACGCACGACGATGAACGATTACTGGGAACACACCGCCGACGTGGAAAACACCTACCGGCTGGTGGAAACCCTGCTGAAGAACACCTGGAATTACGGCAACCCGAACCTGGACGACCGCCGTGACAAGGTGCTGAAAATCGACCCCAAGCGGGTCTATTGCACCGGCTGGTCGATGGGGGCGATGACCTCGCTCTGGCTGATGGCCGAGCACCCCGAAACCTTCGCCGGCGGGCTGATCATCGCCGGCCAGCAACGCCCCGAGGACGTCAAGACGCTGGCGCAGCAGAACCTGCTGATCATCACCGGCTCGGACGACGGCAAGGCCACCCCCTGGAACGAGAAATGCGTGCCCGTCTGGGAACAGGGCGGCGGCAAGGTGACGCGGCCCGACAGGCTGCTGGACCCCGGGCTGATCTTCCCCGTCGATGACCAAAAGGACCTGACCAGCCAGGTCGACGGCTATCTGGATCAGGGCGGCAACATCACCTTCCTGACCTTCGACCGCGTCGATCACATGGCCTCGGCGCGCAAGTTCTTCTACATCCAGGCCGCGCGCGACTGGCTGATGAAACAGGTCAAGGCCTGACGCACCGGCGGGGTCCGGCGCCCCGCCCCGTTGCCCTCAATGCCCCAGCACCTGGGCCAGAAAGGTCCGGGTGCGCTCGTTTTGCGGCGCGGTGAAGAAGGTCTCGGGCGGGGCCTCCTCGACGATCTCGCCGCGGTCCATGAAGATCACCCGATCCGCCACCTGGCGGGCAAAGCCCATCTCGTGGGTGACGCAGATCATCGTCATCCCCTCGGCCGCCAGAGAGGTCATCACGTCCAGCACCTCGGCGATCATCTCGGGGTCGAGCGCCGAGGTCGGTTCGTCGAAAAGCAGCACCTCGGGCTTCATGCACAGCGCCCGGGCGATGGCGACGCGCTGCTGCTGGCCGCCCGACAACTGGCCCGGAAACTTGGCCGCCTGGTCGGGAATGCGCACCTTTTCCAGATAGCGCATGGCGGTGGCCTCAGCCTCGGCGCGGGGAATGCCGCGCGCCAGCATCGGCGCCAGGGTGCAGTTGTCCAGCACGCTCATGTGCGGGAACAGGTTGAAATGCTGGAACACCATGCCGACCTCCCGGCGGATCTCGTCGATGCGGTCCAGGTCGTCGCCCAGTTCGGTGCCCAGCACCCGGATGCTGCCACCGTCGTGTTCTTCCAGCCGGTTGATGCAGCGGATCATCGTCGACTTGCCGGACCCCGACGGGCCGCAGACCACCACCTTTTCGCCCCGCGCCACCTTCAGGTTGACCGAGCGCAGCGCATGGTAGCTGCCGTAGAATTTCTGCATGTCGCGGATTTCCACCGCGGGGGATCGGGGATCGGTCATGGGATACTCCTAGCGCGCGCCGGTCGACAGGCGGCGTTCCAGATAGGCGCCGTAGCGGGACAGTCCGAAGACGTAGACGAAATAGATGGCGGCGACGAAGACGTAGACCTCGACGAAGGCAAAGCTCCAGTCTGCGGTGCCATAGGCCGCATTCCCCGATGCCATCAGGTCGAAAAAGCCGATCACCACCACCAGAGAGGTCTCCATGAAGGTGATGACGAACTGGTTGATGGTGGCGGGCAGCGCATGGCGAAAGGCCTGCGGCAGCAGGATACGGGTGACGCGGTGGCGATAGGACAGGCCCAGGGCGCGGGCGGCTTCGTCCTGGCCAGTGGCCACGCCCTGCATGCCGCCGCGGATGATCTCGGCCTGGTAGACGGCAAAGAACAGCGTCGCCCCGGCGATCACCCGGTACAGCTTTTCGCCGATCAGCAGATCCGGCAGCATGAACGGCAGCACGATGGCGAAGGTGAACAGGATCGACACCAGCGGCAAGGAGCGCACCGCATCGATGACCAGCCCGGTGGTGCGGGCGATCCACGGCAGGCGGGCATTGCGCAGCAGCGCCAGGCAGATCGCCAGCGGCATCCCCAGCAGCGCGATCGAGGTGAAGATGAACAGCGTCAGCGCCAGCCCGCCCCATTGCTGTTCCTCGACCGGCACCAGCCCCAGGATGCCGCCCTTCATCAGCGTGAAGAAGACCGCATAGCCGGTGATCCACAGGCCCGCCAGGCGGCGGGCGGTCCAGGCGCGGGGCAGGCAGCTGGCCAGCATGGTCAGCGTCACCGCCCCGCAGGCCAGTCCCGAGCGCCATTGCTCGGCATAGGGATAAAGCCCGAAGAGGATCAGCCGCCAGCGGTTGGCGATCACCGACCAGCAGGCGCCGCCATGGGCGCGGCAGTCCGGCTGGCGCGCGGCGGGATCGAAGGTGGCATGCAGCAGCCCCCAGTCCAGCACCACCCAGCCGCCGCGCAGCAGCAGCAGCAGCGACAGCACCGTCACCAGCGCCGATCCCGGCGAGCCGAAGAAGGCGCGCCGCAGCCGGCGCCAGGGCACCCGGGCCATGGGGCGGGGAATATCGGCAGTCACGCGCATCGGTCAACTCCGCAATTGGGTGCCCTTCAGCGCCACCGCCCGGTTGAGACGGTTGAACAGCCGGGCGAAGGTCAGGTTGATCAGAAGGAAGCTGCCCATCAGGATCATGATGAATTGCAGCGTCTGGCCGGATTGCGTGATCGAGGTCGTCACCACCATGAAGATGTCCGAATAGCCCACCACGATGCCCAGCGTCGTGGCCTTCATCAGCCAGACATACTGGTTCGCCAGGATCGGCAGCATCGCCCGCAGCGCCAGCGGCAACTGGACCCGGGCAAAGACCTGCCCGGCGCGCAATCCCAGGGCCCGGGCGGCCTCGGTCTGGCCACGGCCAACGGATTTGAAGCCACCGCGGACGATCTCGGCGATATAGGCGCCGCCATAGACGGCAATGGCGAAGGTCAGGGTGTAGACCTCGGGCTGCAGGCGCAGGCCGCCCCGGATATTGAGGCCGCTGAGGGCGGGCCATGTCACCCAAGGGCTGCCCGGCGCATGACCCAGCACCGCCACCAGACCCGCCAGCAGCAGCCCCGCCAGCAGGACCGACAGGCGAAGGCTGCTGCGGCGGCGGGCCGGCAGACGGCGGAACCGGGCGCTGCACAGGCTGACGATCCAGGCCACCAGCAGGGCAGCCAGAAGCAGGCAGATCAGCGCCATCGCCCAGCCCGCCAGCGCCAGCCCCGGCAGGTAGACCCCCCGGTTGCTGATCAGCACCGGCCCCAGCGGCAGCGCCTGGCGCGGCCCCGGCAGGCCATTGGCCAGCGTCGCCCAGAAGAAGATCTGCACCACCAGGGGAATGTTGCGGAAGGTCTCGACGTAAAGGGTGCCGATCAGCCGCGCCATCGGATTCCCCGAGATCCGCGCCAGACCGACGACCCCGCCCACCAGCGTCGCGCAGACCAGGCCCGCCAGGCCCAGCACCAGCGTGTTCAAAAGCCCCATCAGCAGGTACCAGGCATAGGGATCGGACCGGTTGGTGGGCAGCATCGCCACGGTCATTTCCCAGCCGGTGGCCTTGTGCAGAAAGGCCCAGGACATGTCGATGCCCTGCCGGGCCAGGTTATCGCGTGCCTCAAGCACGCCGATCAGCACCAGCGCCAGCAGCGCCGCCACATAGGCCATCTGCAACCCGGCCCGCCGCAGCTTCTGGCTGCGCAGGATGGATCGGGGCAAAAGGGTCGGGATCATGGAGCGCCTCCCTCCGAAAAGGGGCCTTTCCGGGACGGGCCCGGAAAAGCCCGCAGCCTCAGTCGATCAGCAGCGGATAAAGCACACCGCCCTGGTTCCACAGCGCCGTCAGCTCGCGCTGCATCTTGTAGGGGCTGCCCTGGCCCAGGTCGCGATCGAAGATCTCGGCGTAGTTGCCGACCGTCTTGATGACATTGTAGGCCCAGTCATCCGACAGCCCCAGCGGCGCCCCAAAGCCCGGCGTCGCGCCCAGCATCTTGCCCACCTCGACCGTCGGCGGATCGGCCCGCATCTGGTCGACATTCTGTGCGGTGACGCCCTCCTGCTCGGCGAACAGCAGCACCGACAGCGTCCAGTTCGCAATATCAAGCCAGCGGTCGTCGCCCTGGCGCACGATCATCACCTCGGGTTCCACCGCCAGCACGTCGGGCAGCAGCACATGGGCCTCGGGGTCGGCGGATTGCGACCGTGCGATGGCCAGCACCGGGCCCCATTGCGCATAAAGATCGCACCGCCCCGAAAAATAGGCATCCTCCAGCTCTTCGGTCTTTTCGATGGCGACGGTCTGCAGATGGATCCCCAGCTTTTGCGCATAGGAGGCCACCTGCTTTTCCTGGCTGGAGCCCGCCGGAATGCAGATCGTACCGCCATCGGCATCCTTCAGGCTGGTCAGGCCCAGCTCTTTGTGGGCCATCACCTTGGTGGTGCCCAGATAGTAGGAATTCGAGAACTGCAGGCCCAGCTCGGTATCGCGCGAGAAGGTTCCGCCCGAGGCCTTGATGATGATATCGACATCGCCCGACTGCAGCGCCGGCCAGCGCTGTGCCCAGCTGAGCGGCACGATCTTCATGTGGCCCTCGGCAGTGCCGAAGATGGCGGCCGTCATCGCCTTGCACAGGTCAATGTCGAGGCCCTTCCAGTTGCCCTTGTCATCGACCTCGGCAAAGCCCAGGTACGAGCCGGTGTGACCGGGGCAGTTCAGCGTGCCGCGCGCCTTGACGGTCTCCAGCGTCGGGCTGGTCTCGGCCAGGGCCGGGGCAGCAAGGCTCAGTCCCAGGCCCGCGCTCAGCAGGCCTGCGGTCAGGATCTTCTTCATGTCGGATCTCCCGTTGGTCTTGTTTATTGGACGCAGTTGTCGGGACGCCCGGGAGACCCGGGCGCCGGTACCTTCCGTTCAGGGGGACGGAAATTCAGCTCAGGCGTAGATATAACCGCCTGAAACAATGATGTTTTCACCGGTCATATAGGTGTTTTTCGGCCCGCCGGCCATCAGCACCCATTCGGCCATCTCGCGCGGGGTGCCGCCCCGGCCCAGCGGGCTGGCGCGCGCAAGCTCCGGCAGGAAGCCAAGCGCGCGCGCCTTCTCGGTGGCCATGCCCGCGGGGGCGACGGAATTGACCAGAATGCCATCGGGGGCGACCTCATGCGCCATCGAGCGCGTCAGGCTGACCACGGCGGCCTTGGTGGCGGCATAATGGGCATTCTGCGGATGCGCCTTGAAGGCATCGACCGAGGTGATGTTGACGATGCGCCCGCGCACCGGATCCCCCGCCCCCTGGGCACGCATCTGGCGGATCGCCGCGACCATCATGTGATAGGTGCCCTTCACGTTCACCCCGTTCGAGGCATCCCAATCGGCATCCGTGATCTCAAGGATCGGCTTGCGCGGAAAGATCGCGGCCGAGTTGATCAGCGTGTCGACCCGGCCCAGTTCCGCCGCAATCTGCGCGAAGGCGGCATGGGCATCGGCGCCGATGCTGATATCGCAGGCGGCATGGGCCGCCTTCAGCCCGGCGGCGCGCGCGGTACCGGCCACCGCCGCCGCGCCTTCGGCGTTCAGGTCGATGATGCCGATGCCCGCAGCCCCGGCCTCGATGGCCATTTCCGCCAGCAGGGCGCCAAGCCCCGCGCCGCCGCCGACGATCACGACGTTCAGATCCTTCATGTCTTCGCTCCGGTAGAAAGACCCTGACGGGTCGGGACAATATCAAGGCGCGGCACGCTGGCATGGTCCGGCAGGGCCAGCACCGCCAACACCATGGCCGCCACATCCGCGGGCTGCACCGCCTGCCCGCCTTCGTACATCCGCGCGCGCACATCCTCTGGAAGGATCGCACGGTAGAGGTCGGTCTCGATCCGGCCGGCGACCAGTTCGCTGACCCGGACGCCATGCGGCGCCATGTCGAGGCGCAACGCCTGGGCAAAGCCGCTCAGCCCGGCCTTGGTGGCGCAATAGGCCGCCAGATTGGCAAAGGGCGCGTGGCCCGCGGTCGAACCGGTAAAGAAGATCTGGCCCCGGCCGCGTGCCACCATCCCCGGCACCACCAGCCGCGTCAGCGCGATCTGCGCCCCAAGGTTCACCGCCAGCGCCTGGTCCAGATCTGCCTGGTCGGCCTCGTGGAAGGGCCCCATCGGTGGCATGATGCCGGCATTGTTGACCAGCACGTCGATCTGCCGCCCCCCGACCGCCCGGGCCAGCCCGGCACGGTCGGTGATGTCGCAGGCCAGCGGCGTGATCCCCGGCGTCTCGGCCAGCGCCGCCAGTCGCCCGGCATCGCGGCCAAGCGCGATCACCTGATAACCTGCGCCCGCCAGACTGCGCGCAATGGCCTGCCCGACGCCACTGCTGGCGCCGGAAACGAAGGCGGTGTTCATCAGAACCTCTTTCTGTCGGAGATGAGCTTGCTTGCCCCCAGACTGCCGCATGGGTTCCCCCGGCCAAACCAAGAAAGAACGGGCATCGACAAGTTTTGCTTTGCCATGCCCCTCGAGCTTGCCGGGATCGACGGCTTTGCCCGGACCGGGGCCTCAGAGCGGCACGGCGGGGGCGTTCCAGTCTTCCGACGTGATCCAGTCGCAGAAGGTCGCAATGGTCTTCACGCGCCGGTGCGCCTTCGGCAACAGCAGGTAAAAGCCGGGGATGTCGCTTTCATCCATGTCGGTCAGGATCTCGGTGCCCAGCGGTGCCACCAGCCGGCCATCGCGCAGGTCCTTCAGCGCATCACTGCGCGAGATCAGCCCCACGCCGATGCCCGAAATCGCGCCCCGACGCATGGTCGCGGCATCCTGGAACTCTATTTCCCCTGCAATTTCCGGGCTTTCAATGCCCAGATGCCGCAGCACCCGCGTCCACAGCCTGCGCGCCAGAACGGGATGCAGCAAGGTCAGCTTGATCAGGTCCTCGGGGCGGCGGATCCGCTCGGCCAGCGCCGGAGAACAGCAGATCAGCTTGGGATCGCGCACCAGCAGCGTCTGCTCCAGCTCGTTCCATTTGCCAAAGCCCCACTGGATCGACACGTCGACCTCGTCTGCCGCGAAATCGGGCAGTTGGATCATCGTCGTCAGCCGCAGGTCGGCCCCGGGCAGCCGGTCGCGGAAACGCTCCAGCCGCTCCATCAGGAAATGCGTGGCGAAATAGGGGCTGACGTTGATGTTGATGCGGTTGCGATAGGTCGCATTGGTGACCCGGCGCAACCCTTCGGTGAATTCGTCAAAGCCCGCCTGGACGAAATGCGACAGCACGATGGCCTGTTCGGTGGGCTCGATCACCCTGCCCTTGCGATGGAACAACGGCACATCCAGGATGTCCTCCAGCAGCTTGATCTGCTGGCTGACCGCCTGCGGTGTCACCAGCAGCTCGTCCGAGGCGGCGCGGAAGCTGCCCTTGCGCATCACCACCCAGAAGACGCGCAGCGCATTGAGCGGCGGCAGGCGGACCGAAGAGGTGGACATGGGCAGTCTCCGTCAGGCACCGGCCCCCATGGCAAGGGGCCGGCCGAATTCAGATCACCGCCTTCTCAAGGAAGGGGCGACCGGCCGCGATACGCTCGTAGCCGACCGGCGAAAGGTCAAGGGTGCGGAAGCCGCCATAGGTGACCAGTTCCGAAATCGCCCGCCCCGCGGCCGGCCCCTGCTGCAATCCGTGACCGGAAAAGCCGTTGGCGAAAAAGAAGTTGGGCACATCGGGATGCGGCCCGACGACAAGGTTGTGATCCAGCGTGTTGAAGGCATAGTGCCCGGCCCACTGGTTGACGACCTTGATCGCCTCGAAGGCGGGCGAGCGTTCGGCCAGGGCGGGCCAGATGATTTCCTCGAACTCATCATAGCGGGGATCGAAATCGTCCCAGTCGACGGCCGGGTCCTCGACCGGGGCGCAGCCCGACAGAAAGAACTTGCCCTCGGGGCGGCAGAACACGCCCGTGGGGTCGATCATCAGCGGCAACCGGCCCTGGTTCAGCGTGGCGCTGCCTTCGGGGCTTTGCGCGCAGTCAAAGACGAAAAGCGTGCGCTTGCGCGGCTCGACGGGGATGTCCAGCCCCGCCATCCGCGCCGTCTTCGAGGCCCGAGGCCCCGAGGCATTGACGATGGCCCCCGCCTTGACCACCGCCCCCGAGGCCAGCGTGACCGAGGTCACCCGACCGCCGTCGCGGCCGATGCCCACGACCTCATCGCGGATGAACTCGGCGCCCTGGGCGCGGGCCTTGTTGCGAAAGCCGTACATCAGCCCGGTGTTGTTGAACCAGCCCTCGCCCTCGTGCCCGTAAGAGGCCAGCCGGATGTCGCCGGTGTTCAGATGCGGAAAGGCCTGTGCCAGGCGGTCACGGTCCCACAGTTCGACATTGGCGCCACAGGCGCGCTGCACGGCGTGGTTTTCCCGCAGCACCTGCGCCTGTGCATCGGTATTGGCCAGGAACAGATAGCCGCCCGAATGGAAGTTCAGGTCGGGCCGGTCGCCGTCGACCTCCATCATGGCGCCGAAATTGCGGATCACCTCAGAGCCGTACTGGCTGATCTGCACGTTGATCGGGTTCGAGAACTGCACCCGGATCGAAGAGGACGACAGCGCCGTCGAGGCGCGCAGATAGGTGGGATCACGTTCCACCACCAGCACCGAGCCGGTGAAATCGGGGTTCGCGGTCAGGTAATAGGCCACGGCCGAGCCGATCACGGCCCCGCCCACCACCACCACGTCATAGCGTTCCTTCATTGCGCGGCCTCGTCATCGGGATGGGGCAGATGCACGAACCAGCCGCCCAGGCAGGTGGTGGCGGCATCCTTCGGATCGGCGACCGGATGGGCGGCCTCGACCTTGGCGCGGAAACCTTCGGTATTGTCCTGCGGCTGATAGCCCAGGTGCCCGGCAGGCCCCATCTGCACCGGTTTCACCTTGTTGTCGGACATGCCCACGGTGATCGTGTGGCCCAGATGCGGCGCGGTCAGGCAGGCGCTGACCAGGCGGATGCAGTCTTCGAACGACAGCCATGACCACAGCATCCGGCGGTCCGCCGGTTCCGGGAACGAGGAAAAGATGCGGATGCAGGCGGTTTCGATGCCGAACTTGTCCCAGTAAAGCGACGACAGGCTTTCGACAAAGGCCTTCGACACGCCGTACAGGCTGTCGGGGCGTGGGGCCGCATCGCAATCGATGGCATCATGGATGCCGTGATAGCCGATGGCATGGACCGAAGAGGCATAGACGACGCGCCTGACCCCATGTTTCCGGGCGCCTTCGTAGATGTGGTAGCTGCCGCGGATATTGCTGTCGAGGACCTCTTGCCAGGGGCGTTCCATCGGGGCGCCGCCCATGTGGACAATGGCGTCGCAGCCTTCGGTGGCGGCGATGGTGGCGGCCTCGTCGGCCAGGTCGAAGACCAGCGCGGTCTCGTGCGGCTGGACGTTCTCGCAAGGGGTACGGTCGGCGATCACCAGATGGTCGGCCAAAGGCGCCAGGCCGCGGCGCAGCTGGGTACCCAGACGCCCCGCGGCGCCGGTGATCAGGATCTTCTTGAAAGGTTTGCTCATGGGATCAGCCTTTGGTCGAAAGCAGGGAAACCGCGCGCCCGATGCGGGCGATGGCCTCGGACAGGACCGCCTCGGAGGTCGCGGTCGAGATGCGGAAATAGGGCGACAGCCCATAGGCGCTGCCGGGCACCGAGGCGACATGCGCGCTTTGCAGCAGGTAATCGGCCACGGCCGCGTCATCGGCCAGCAGCCGGCCTTCGGGGGTGGTGGCGCCGATCAGCGCGGCACAGCCGATATAGGCGTAAAAGGCGCCCTCGGGCGGCGACAGGGTCAGGCCGGGGATCTGCGCGATGCCCGCTACCACCAGGTCGCGGCGGCGCTGAAAGGCGGCACGGAACTGCGCCACGCAGTCCTGCGGCCCCTCCAGCGCGGCCTGGGCGGCCCTCTGTGCGGGCGCCGAGACCGAGGTGCAGGACTGGCTTTGCAACGTCGCCATGGCGCCGATCAGATCACGCGGCCCGCCGGCATAGCCCACGCGCCAGCCGGTCATCGCATAGGCCTTCGAGACGCCATTGACGGTCAGCGTGCGCGCCTTCAGATCCGGGCAGGCGGCGGCAAAGGAGGTAAAGTCGCGCCCGTCAAAAAGAATGTGCTCATAGATCTCGTCCGACAGGATCATGACCTGCGGATGCTCGGCCAGAACGGCGCCAAGGGCCACCAGATCGGCACGCGCATAGGCCGCCCCCGAGGGGTTGCCGGGCATGTTCAGGAACAGCCAGCGGGTGCGGGGCGTCAGCGCGGCGCGCAGGATGTCGGGCGTCAGGCGAAAACCGGTCGCTTCGGGGCAGACGGGCGTCACCGGCACGCCGCCGAACAGCTTGGCCATCTCGGGGTAAGAGACGAAATAGGGCGCGGGCAGGATCAGCTCGTCCCCCGGCTCGACCGTGGCCATCAGCGCGTTGAAGATGATCTGCTTGGCCCCATTGGCGACCGCGATCTGGTCCCCGGCATAGTCGAGGGCATTTTCCCGGGCGAACTTGGCGGCGATGGCGCGGCGCAACGCCGGTGTGCCCAGCGAGGCGGTATAAAGCATCCTTTCCCCGCGGGCCGCGTTCAGCGCCGCTTCGGTGACATGGGACGGGGCGGCGAAATCGGGCTCTCCCAGGCCAAGGTCGATGACATCGACGCCGGTGGCCGCCAGTGCCTTCGCAGCCTGGCTGGCAGCCATCGAGGCCGAGGGTTTCACCTCCGACAGGCGGCTGGCAATGCGGGTCATTCGGGTTCGCCTTTCGTGACGTAGCCGCGCGACAGGTCCTGTGCCCGGGCCTCGGGGTCGCGGTCTTCGGGGGGGCCGTAGCCGCCGCCGCCGGGCAGCGTCAGCACCAGGCGGCGCCCGGCGGGGACGAATTGCCAGCCCTTCGGGCGCACCGGCGTGCCATCATCCAGCGCCGCCCCCCCGGGCGCCCCGCACCCCCCGCCATCTCGGCCCCGCGCCGGCGCGGTCATGCGGTCGAACATGGCAGAAAAGTCGAATTCGTGGCCCTCGGCCGGGGCGATCTCGATCACCTGGCCCAGACCGCCGCGATAGCGCCCTGGGCCGCCGGAATCCGGCCGCAGTTCCTTGCGCCAGACGACGACGGGGCCGGTGTGTTCCGTGGCCTCGATGGGCATGGTGTGCACCCCCGAGGGGAAGGCCGTGGCCGACAGCCCGTCCAGCCCCGGCCGCGCCCCCATGCCGCCCGAGTTGAACATCAGGATCTCGGCCCGGCGCCCCTCGGCCCCCGCCACCGGGCGGGCCGAGATATGCACGTTCCAAAGCGAGGCCGCCCCTTCCGCCAGCACCTGCCCCGGCAGCGCCTGCGCCAGCGCCCCCAGCACCAGATCGGGCACCATATGGCCCAGCACATGGCGCACCGACACCGGCGCCGGGCGCGGCGCGTTCAGGATGTTGACCGGAGAGGACACGTCGAACACCGCAAGCGAGGCCGCATTGTTGGGAATGTCCGGCGCCACCACGCATTTCAGCGCATAGCTGGCATAGGCCTTGGTGTAGATCATCGGCACGTTGATGCCCCAGCGGCTGATCGGATCGGTGCCGCTGAAATCGACATTGACCCCGGTGTCAGTGATCGAGACCTCGGCCTGCAGGCGCACCTGCGCATCATAGCCGTCGGTCAGCATGTCATTCGACCAGCGCCCCTTCGGCAGGGCGGCGATACGCTCCATCACCGCGCGGTGGGTGCGCGACAGGATGAAGGCGCCAAGGTCCTCCAGGTCCGGCAGGTTCACCTCGTCCAGCATCTCGCTCAGGCGGCGGTGGCCGACATCGTTGCACGAGGCCAGCGAATAGAAATCACCGATCACCTGGTTCGGCTCGCGCACGTTGGCGCGCAGGATGCGCAGCAGGTCGCGGTTGACCTCTCCGCGTTCGGCGAATTTCATGATCGGGATCTGGATGCCTTCCTCGTAGACCGATTTGCCGTCGGCGCCGAAGCCGCGCCCGCCCACATCGACCACATGCGCCGTGCAGGCGAAAAAGCCGATCAGCCGGTCGCCCCGGAAGCTGGGCGAGACCATGGTGATGTCGTGCAGATGCCCGGTGCCGGTCCAGGGATCGTTGGTGACATAGGTGTCGCCGGGGAACATCTGGTCGGCGGGGATCTCGTCGATGAAATGGCCGACGGCCTCGGCCATGGTGTTGACGTGGCCGGGCGTGCCGGTGACGGCCTGGGCCAGCATCTGGCCTTGCGCATTATAGACCCCGGCCGACAGGTCGCCCGCCTCGCGCACCGAGGTCGAGAAGGCCGTGCGCAGCAGCGTCAGCGCCTGTTCCTCGACCACCGAGACAAGGCGGTTCCACATCACCTGCAGGCGGATTTCGTCGATTTGGCTCATTTCGGACATGGATCAGAGACCTTTGCGCAGCAGCAGGATCGAGCCGTCGGACTGGATCACGGCATCGAAGGGAGAGGTGACGACGGTCGAGGTTTCGGCCTCGACGATGACGGCGGGGCCGGTGATGCGGTCGCCCGCGACCAGGCCCGCGCGCTCGACGATGGCGGTGGGTTCCAGGGCGCCCCGCGCCGGGTCGAAGACCGCCCGTTCGGGATGGCCGGTGACCACCTTTCCGTAGTCGGTCAGGGCATGGCGGGTGCCTTCGGGACGGCTGTCCTGCGCCTTGACCGAGAAGGTGACGAACTCGATCTCGGGTCCCTCGACGGGGCGGCCAAAGAACCGGGCGTAGCGGGTGCGGAACTCGGCGGCGATGGTGTCGGCATCGGCGGCGGTGAAGGCGCGGTCCGGCAGCGGCACCGGAATTTCCCAGCCCTGCCCGGCGTAGCGCATGAAGGCCGTGACCTCGCGGTGGATCGCCCCGCAGGTGCCCGCGCGCACGAAGCCCTCGGCGGTGGCCTTCAGATCATCCAGCAGCGCGTTCAGCGCCTCGGGATCAAAGCGCGACAGCCGCTGGATCTGAGAGGCGACGGCCTCGTAGCCGAAGGGCGCCTTCAGGAAACCGATGGCCGATCCCACGCCCGCGCCCTGCGGGATCAGGCAGCGGTCGATGTTCAGCTTTTCGCACAGCCGCGCCGCATGCAGGGGGGCGGCACCGCCAAAGGCGATCATCGTGGCATCGCTGATATGCTTGCCGTTCTCGACCGCATGGACGCGCGCGGCATTGGCCATGTTTTCATCCACCACGTCGCAGATGCCGAAGGCCGCAGGCAGCGCCCCGAGCCCCAGAGGCGCGCCGACGTCACGGGTGATCGCGGCGCCTGCGGCCTCGGGCGAAAGGCGGATCTTGCCGCCGGCGAAATTCTCGGGGTCGAGCTTGCCCAGCAGCAGATCGGCATCGGTGATCGCGGGACGGGTGCCGCCACGGCCATAGCAGGCGGGCCCGGGTTCGGAACCGGCACTTTCCGGCCCCGCCTGGATCCGGCCCATGGCATCGACCCAGGCGATGGATCCGCCGCCCGCGCCGATCTCGATCATCTCGATCACGGGAATGGAAATCGGCATCCCCGATCCCTTGGCAAAGCGGTAGGTCCGCGCCACCTCGAAGCTGCGGGCGGTCTGCGGCTGGAAATCGTCGATCATGCAGATCTTGGCGGTGGTGCCGCCCATGTCATAGCTGACGACCCGGGTCAGATCAAAGCGCCGGGCGATGTCGGCGGCAAAGATCGCGCCCCCCGCAGGCCCCGATTCCACCAGCCGCACCGGGAATTCGGCCGCCGTTTCCACTGACACCAGACCGCCGCCGGAATGGATCATGAAGACCGGGCATTGCGCGCCCATCTCCTTCAGGCGGTGCTGCAGCCGGGTCAGGTAGCTGGCCATCTGCGGCCGCACATAGGCATTGGCACAGACGGTGTTGAAACGCTCGAATTCGCGCATCTGCGGCGAGACCTCGGCCGAGATCGAGATCGGCAGATCCAGGTGGCGCTGCAAGATCTGCCGGGCGCGGCGTTCGTGGGTGGGGTTCATGTAGGAATGGATGAAGCCCACGGCGACGGCGCCGAAATCCTGCTCTGCGATCTGCCGGGCGATGCGCTCCAGCGCGGCTTCGTCCAGCGGCTGCAGCTGCTGGCCCTGGGCGCCGATGCGGCCTGCGACGGCAAAGCGGTCCTCGCGCGGGATCAGGGGCGTGGGCAGCTTCAGGTTCAGGTCGTATTGCTCAAAGCGGTTCTCGGTCCGCATTTCGATCACGTCGCGAAAGCCTTCGGTGGTGATCAGCGCGGTGCGTGCGCCGCGCCGTTCGATCAGCGCATTGGTGGCCAGCGTCGTGCCGTGGATGATCAGCTCGATCGCCGCGGGCGTGATCCCGGCCGCTTCGGTGACGATGGCGATGCCATCGAGGATCGCCTGTTCGGGGGCGGTGTAATTGGTCAGCACCTTGGTCGAGAACATCCGCCCCCGCAGGTCCAGCACGATGTCGGTGAAGGTGCCGCCGATGTCGGCGCCCAGGCGGATGTCCTGTCCGGGGTTCATGTCTTGTCCTTTGCGGCAAGGGCTGCGTCGCGCATCTGCGACAGTGTCTGGCGGGGCGTCAGCGCCTCGGGAGAGATGGTAAGATCCAGCAGCGCCCCACTGGGCGAGGCCAGCGCGCGTTCGAAGGCGGCGGCGAAATCGGCGGTCGCCCCGACCCGCTCGGCATGAAATCCGTAGGCCTTTGCAAGGGCCACGAAATCGGGGTTGGCGGTCATCGTGGTGCCCGACACTCGGGTCGGATAGTGGCGTTCCTGATGGGCGCGGATGGTGCCGTAGATGCCGTTGTTCAGCACCAGGATGATGGGCTGGGCGCCGGCCTGCAGCGCGGTCGCAAGCTCGGTACAGTTCATCTGGAAATCGCCGTCGCCGGCAAAGCAGACCACCGTCTTCGCGGGATCGGCCACCTTGGCCGCGATCGCCGCCGGCAGGCCGTATCCCATGGCGCCGGACTGCGGCGCCAGCAGCCGCGCCTGGGGCCCGTACCGAAAGAACTTGCCCGGCCAGACGGTAAAGTTGCCTGCACCGTTGGTCAGGATCATGTCGGGCGGCAGGCGGTCGCGCAGATAGGCGCAGACCTGGCCCATGTCGACGGGGCCCGGCAGCGGCGGCAGGTCAAACCCCGCCTCGTAGGCCGCTCGGGCGCGGGCGCGCCAGTCACCCCAACGGCCCTGCACCGGCGCCAGCGCGGCGGCAAAGGCATTGGGTCCGGCGTGGATCGCCAGATCGGGGCGATAGATCTTGCCCAGTTCCAGATCCGATCCGTGCACATGCACGATCCGCTGCTGCGGCTGCGGCACCTCCAGCAGCGTATAGCCCTCGGTCGAGTTCTCGCCGAAGCGCGCATTGACCGCCAGGATCACGTCGGCCTCGCGGATCAGCGCCTTGACCGAGGGCACCATGCCGACGCCCGCTTCGCCGCAGAAACAGGGCGAATGGTTGTCGAACTGGTCCTGGTAGCGAAAGACCGAGACGACGGGAATATCCGAGGCCTCGGCAAAGGCCTGCAGCGCCCGCGCCCCCGCGTCCTGCCAGTTGCAGCCGCCGTAGAAGATCAGCGGGCGTAGGGCCGCCTGCAGGATTGCGTGCAGCTTTGCCATGGCGGCAGGCGCGGGGGCCGGTTCATGCACCACCACCGGGCCCGCCAGCGGCAGGGCTGTGGTGGTATCGGTCAGCATGTCTTCGGGCAGGGCGATGACCACGGGGCCGGGACGGCCCGACACCGCCAGGGTCCAGGCGCGCGACAGGATCTCCGGCAGGCGGTCGATGTCGTCGATCTCGACCGCCCATTTCGCCATGGTGCCGAAGACGGCGCGATAGTCGAGTTCCTGAAAGGCTTCGCGGCCCTTCATGTCGGTGCCGACCTGGCCCACGAACAGCAGCATCGGCGCGCTGTCCTGCATCGCGGTATGCACGCCGATGGCAGCATTGGTGGCGCCGGGGCCACGGGTGACCATGCAGATCCCGGGCTGGCCGGTCAGCTTGCCCCAGGCCGCCGCCATGAAGGCCGCGCCGCCCTCGTTCCGGCACAGCACATAGTCCAGAACGCCGCCGGTGTCGTGCAGCGCATCCAGCACCGCGAGGTAACTTTCCCCGGGCACGCCGAAGGCCTTGCGCGCGCCGAGCGCGACCAGGCTTTCGACCAGCAATTGTCCACCGTTTCGCATGATGAGGTCCTTACGAGGCAAAGATCACTGGAAGGCGCCCGACACCGCCGCCACGGCGGGGCCACCGGCCCCCAGGCCGGGCAGCAGCGTGGCGGTGACGCGGGCATGGGGTTCGGGGCCGGGATCGCCGGGCGCCACATGGCCCCGCGGGCCCCGGCTGGGGCCGAAAGGCGGCGCACGAAGACCTGCGCGCCCCCCCACCACCGCCTGCAACGCCGGGGCGGGCCAGGGCCGGACGACGCGCACCATCGCCGAGCCATGCGCCAGCATGGCAGGCAGGGCCGCGGGGGTCAGATGAAGGATGGTGGACAGGTTGACCACGAGGGCCTTGTCGATCCCGGGCGCGCTCAGCCTGTCGAAGCGGGCAGGCGCGGGACGGCATGGAACAGGGCATCGGGGGCGACATCCGGCGCCCGGGGCGCGCAGGCCGTCGCGGTCGGTCAGGTCGATGGCGCAGGGCGGAATGCCGGCGCCGGCACGCAGCGCCTTCGGCGCGCGGGGGGCGCGACCGATGGCGCGCACCTCCCGGCCTGCCTGGGCGAGGGCCTTCGCCCGTCCCGCCCCCCGGGTCGCCCCGGTCATTCCCGCATGCGCCATGCACCTGTCCTCCGCGTGTTGCGGGAATGGTGCCCGGACGGGGCCTGCGGGGAAATCAAGAAAAGCCGCGTATCGACAAGTTCTGCTTGCCGAAAGGTCCGCTGGTCCGGGCCCGCGCGGCGGCGGGCGCGGGCGGCGCGCGATCAGCCGTTCAGCGCGGCAATCTCGTGCGGGAGCAGGAAAAAGCTGAACCGGCGGCGGCGCGTCAGGGTACGGGTGGCGCGGGTGTCGGTGTAAAGGGCAAGGTAGCTGAGCATGAAGGGGACTCCGATGGTTGCCCCCTTCATATCGTTAGCGCAAACAATCACGCAATATCGGTAAGTTGAACCCTGCCTTGCAGCTAGTGCATGGCATGGGGCCGCCGCCCCGCCCGCAGGTCGAAAATACCGTAGAGCGTGACCACGCCAAAGCACAGCCCCGGCACCACATAGGCCACCGCCGGGCCGTAGGCATCCAGCACCGCGCCATGGACCATCGGCATCACCGCGCCACCGGCGATCGCCATCACCAGGCCTGCGGCGCCGAACTTGGTGTCCTCGCCCAGCCCCTGCAGGGCGATGCCGTAGATTGTGGGGAACATCAGCGACAGGCAGGCCGACAGCGCCACCACCGCCCAGATCCCCGCCAGCCCCGGATGGCCCGCCGCAAAGAAGCACAGCGCCATGCCCAGCCCCGCCATCCCCGTCAGCAGACCCGAGGGCCGCAGAAAGGCCATCGCCCCCACCATGACGAAGCGCGCCACCAGAAAGATCATCAGGCTGGCCTGCAGATACCATCCGGCCTGGGCCTCGGTGCCGCCGATGGCGCCGATGACGTACTGGATGGTGAAGGTCCAGGTGCAGGTCTGGGCCGCGACGTTGAAGAACTGCGCCATCACGCCGAAGGCATAGTGACGGTTCAGCAGCAGCCGTTTCACCGTGGCACCGAAATGCACCTGGGCTGCGCCGGGCAGCGGGGCCTCGTTGCGGGCGGGCATCTTCTTGAAGGCGATCAGCAGCCAGATCACCAGAAGCAGCCCGGCAAAGCCCACATAGGGCCCCATCACCGCCGAAAGCTCGGACTGGCGGATCCGGTCCAGGACCTCGGGGGCCATCGCGGCGCGCTCGGCATCCGTGGCGGGGTTCAGATGCGGCAGGATCAGCGTGGCCGACAGCAGCACGCCGATATTGGTGCCCACCGGGTTGAAGGCCTGCGCCAGGTTCAGCCGCCGGGTGGCGTTTTCCTCGGGGCCCATCGAGATGACGAAGGGATTGGCCGAGGTCTCCAGGATCGACAGCCCCCCCGCCAGGCAGAACAGCGCCAGCAGGAAGAAGCTATAGGTCATCGCGATCGAGGCCGGGTAGAACAGGAAGGCCCCCAGCGTCGCCAGCCCCAGCCCGGTCAGCATCCCGGTCTTGTAGGTAAAGCGCCGGTTGATGAAGGCCGCCGGCAGCGCCAGCAGGAAATAGGCCCCGTAATAGGCGAACTGCACCAGCGAAGCCTGAAGGGTGCTCATCGAGAAGATGCGCGAGAAGACCTGGACCAGCGGGTCGGTCATGTTGGCAGCCACGCCCCAGGCGGCAAAGCAGCTGACCAGCAGGATGAACGGCAGCCCCATGCCGCGTTCAACGAACGGCGTCTTTCCGGTCATGAAAAACCTCTTGAAAACAATATCAGTCTGATCGGGCCGGGGCCTTGGGCCGCCGTATGGGCGCGACACGGAAGACCGCTGTCGCGCGGGGCTGCAGGGATACGAAGGCACGCCCCGCCCACCAGCCCGGTTGCGCCCCCCGGGCGCCCGTAGCCTTGCTGCGGTCTGCGATTCCATCCATGACAGGCCCTCCTTCCCGGCAGGGACCTTACAGGGGTCTTTTAATAAATCAAATCGAATTATTTATAGGGCGCCGTGACGGCATGCTATAGCCCGCTTGCGCTGCGCCAGCGCTGCAAAAAGTCCTGCATCTGCGCAGCACCATGGGCCTGCAGCCGGGCGATCTGCGCGGCATCGGTGCGCATCTTGGTCGCAAGGTCCAGCGTTTCGGCCAGATCCTCGTCCATGTCGATAAAACCGAAGGTGATCGCCCGGTAGTGCCGCTTGCCCCGTGTCATCCCGCCCATGCGGATCACATGGCCGATTTCCTGGGTCAGAGACAGGTTGCCGATCAGCTCGTTCTGGCGGTCCTCGATGGCGGCGGTCGAGGTGGGCATCCGGCGGATCCGGGTCGGGTTGATGCGGATCACCCAGATTTCCTCGGGGTCGAGGGCGGGATCGCCGTGCACGTCGGGCAGGTGGTAAATCGGCGGGTTGGTGGCATAAAGCCCGTCCCACAGCACCTGGCCGTCCAGTTCGACGGGGCGCATCGCCTCGGGGATGGCGGCGCTGGCGGTCAGGCAGCTGACCAGATCGTCCAGATGCGTGGCGCCGCGGAAGAGGCGCAGATTGGTGGCATCGGCGCGGTGATGGGGATGCGGCTCCAGGGCCAGGCCCTTGTCGCGCGCGCGGCGGACCTCGGGCGGGGCGTCGGGCCCGGGGACGGACGGGGGGCTTTGCGCCAGCATCGCATCGGTCGCCCCGATCAACAGGGCCGGGGCCTGCGGACCCTGCTCGGCCAGCGCCTGACGCAGCGCGGCGCGGGTCTCGGGGCCGAAATACTGCTCCAGCAGGTTGCGCAGCATGGTCTGCACATCGACCTCGCGCCGCGCCAGCGTCGGCAGGTCATCCCCCCGGACGCTGTGCGACGGCAGCACCGAGAGATCCAGAAGATCACCCCAGAGGCGGGCCAGAGGGGCACCCCCCGGCTGCTGCGCCAGCACCCCCAGCCCGGCCCGCAGCGGTGCCGTCAGCGCGGTCGCCGCATGGCCCGCAGGCGTGGCATCCAGCATCCCGAAAAGCTGCGGCCAGTAGGACGGCGTCGGACCCAGCCGGCCATGCAGCGGCAGCCCTTGCCAGGTCATGGCCTGCAACGCCGAAAGCCCCGCAGCCATGTCATTGCGCAGCCGCGCGGCCAGACGCTGACCGGGCAGCTGGCCGCGCAGCAGCGCCGCGATTTCCTCGGGCAGGACATCGGGCCAGCCGGGGGCGGCATTGCCTTCGGGATAGGCAGTGGACCAGAAGCGCTCGACCATCGGCACCTGCCCTGCCCCGCCGCGCCCCAGCAGCAGGTCATGCCAGACCATCGCGGCGCACAGCGCGCCCCCCGACGTCCCGCTGAGCGCCACGATGCGAAAGCCCGTCTGCGCCTCCGGCGCCGTGCGCAGCAGATGCGCCAGCGCCCCGGCGGTAAAGGCCGTCTGGGCGCCTCCTCCCTGACAGGCAATCGCCACCCTGATCGGTTCCCGTGCCATCGCCCACCTCCTCTGGCTGACGGGACCAGAGTGCACCCACCGCGCCCCGGACCGAAGCCCTTTTCCGGCCAGAAACCCTCCTGGCGGGACCTTTTTCCAACATGCACACCCCTGGAGAGGCTCAGCCCCCCCGAAAGACGACCCCGCGACCGTCACGGGCGGCATGGGTTCGACAGGGCGACCCGGCCCGTTTCTCTGCAGCCGGCGCAGTCAAACCGGCCCCAATGCCAGAGCATCAAAACGATGGATCTGGCCAGCCCACCGGTGTATCAGGCCCGGCCTGCCGGATGCGTCATGTGATCACATCCGTAAAACCCGTGTCTTGGCCATGAAGGACCCCGCCACGGCCCAGAGGTTCAGCCCCCCGACCCAGCCAAAGCGCTCGGGGCCGACCTCCAGATGTCCGGGGCAGAGGATGCGCGACGCCCGGCCCCGGTTGCTGCGCCCTTCGACGCCAAGGCCGTGCCGATCCCAGAGGGGCCAGTCTGGCCGGTGCACCCTGCGCAAGGCCCGCGAACCGGGCCGCCTGATGGCGCCGCAATCCCTGCCATGCGGATCCGACCGCCAAGGTGACGATCCGCGACAAGGTGCTGCGGCCGCCGAATTTCGATATCCGACCCCCGGACCGGTGGCGAAACGCACAGATCGCACGCAACCGCCGCCCCGGCAGGACCCGAAACCGGGCAAAGCGGCAACGGGGGCTGTACAATCCCCCTCTCACCGCGCGGTTCTGGCCCCGAGGCGCATCCGACGCGCCCCTGCCGCCCGGAGCCCCCATGCACGCCGAACTGATCCTGACCAATGCGGACATCGTCACGATGGACCCGCTGATGCCCCGCGCCCAGGCCCTTGCCCTGGCGCATGGCCGCGTCCTGGCCCTGGGCCCGACCGACCAGATCCTGCCCCTTGCCGGGCCCGCCACGCGCCGCATCGACGTGGGCGGGCGCATGGTGCTGCCCGGACTTCAGGATGCCCACAACCATCTGCAATCGGCGGGCTATTACACCGCCACCATGGCCGACCTGACGCCCGCCACCACGATCACCGGGCTGCAGCGGACGCTCGCGGCCTTTGCCGCCGCATCAGACGCGCCCTGGGTGATGGGGGTGGGCTACAATATCGGGCTTTTCAACGAGGAAAACCTGACCCGTGCCGATCTGGATGCGGCGATCCCGGACCGGCCCTGCTACATCTGGGCGGCTGACCTGCATTCCGCCTGCCTCAACAGCCGCGCCTGCGAGGGGCTGGGGCTGGATGCAACCGTTGCCGATCCCGCCAACGGCCGCTTCAGCCGCGATGCCGACGGACGGCCGACGGGGATGCTGCATGAAAAGGCCACCGACTGGGCCCGGGCGCGGATGCCGCAGGTATCGCCCCAGGACTATCGTGCCGGGGTCCTTCATGCCCAGGCGCTGGCGCATTCGCTGGGCCTGACCGGCATCATCGACCCCGCCGTCACCGCCGATCTGGCACAGGTCTATCACGCCATGGCCCAGGACGGCACGCTGAAGCTGCGGGTGGGCGGGGCGATCTATACCGATCCGCTCGCCTCGGTCGCGCAGGCGCTGGAAAACGCCCTGCAGCTGCGCGCCAGCTACAGCACCGGCCTGCTGCAGCTGCATTCCGCCAAGATCTTCGTCGATGGCGTGATGGAGAACCGCACCGCCGCGATGATCCGCGACTATGCCGATGCCCGCGGCGGCAATGCGCCGGTGATGTTCGCCCCCGACCATCTGAAGGCACTGTGCACCGCCTTCGACGCGGCGCGCTTCCAGATCCACATGCATGTGATCGGCGACCTTGCCGTGCGCAGCGGCCTTGACGGGATCGAGGCCGCCCGGCAGGCCAACGGCCCCTGGCCCGCGCTGCACCAGCTGACCCATGTGCAGTTCGTCGATCCCGCCGACATTCCCCGCTTTGCCGCGCTTGGGGTGATGGCCAACTGTCAGGCGCTCTGGGCGCGGCGGGCGCCTTCGGTCACGGATGTGGCGCTGCCGATGGCGGGCCCCGCACTGGCCGACTGGATCTATCCCTTCGGCGCGCTGATCAAAGCGGGGGCGGACTGGTGCCTGACCTCGGACTGGAACGTCACCCCGATGAACCCGTTCGAGATCATGGAGACCGCGGTCACCCGCCGCCCCGTCGGGGACGTGACAACGCCCGTGCTGACACCGCAGCACGCCCTCAGCCGGATGCAGGCGCTGCGGGGCTATACGCTGGGCGCCGCCGCCGCCTGCTGGCGCCCCGACACCGGCCGCCTGGCGCCGGGCTGCCGGGCCGATCTGATCGTCCTCGACCAGGATATCCTGGCCTGCCCGCCCCACCGCATCGGTGCCACCCGCGTCCTGATGACCCTGCTGGCCGGAGAGACGGTCTTTGCCGACCCGGCCTTCAGCGGCTGACCTGCAGATCCCTCTGGAACCGAGAGATCACCCGCACCAGCGGCCACAGCACCGCCAGATACATCGCCCCCGCCAGCACCAGCGGCGAGGAATTGTAGGTGACCGAGCGCGCCACATTGGCGTTGTTCAAAAGCTCGGCCAGCGACACGACCGAGGCAAGCGAGGTCAGCTTCACCACCTCGACCACGTTCGACAGCAGGTCGGGCAGCACGTTGCGGATGGCCTGCGGCAGGATCACCAGCACCATGCCCTGCGCCGGGCCAAGGCCGGTGGCGCGGGCGGCCTCGGACTGGCCGCGCGGCACCGAACGGATGCCGGCGCGGAACACCTCGGCGAAATAGGCCGAGTTGTTCAGCAGGAACGAGATCACAACCGCCAGGAAGGGCGTCAGATGGACCCCCGCGAAGGGCAGGCCGGAATAGACGAAGATCAGCAGCACCAGCGGCGGCAAGGCGCGGAAGAAGTCGATGAAGACCACCGCGCCGATGCGCAGCGCCCGGACCGGAGACACTGCCGCCAGCGCCAGCGCCAGCCCCCCGGCCAGGCCCAGCACGATCACCACCGCGCACAGCCGCAGCGTCATCCAGGCGCCGGTCAGCAGCAGCGGCAGCGCCTGCCCCATGATGTCGAGATTGAAGAAGGTGGAAAGAAACGTCTCCATCGCGGGCCTCAGCTTTTGGTGTGAAAGCGCCGCTCGATCCGGTGCGACAGGATCACGACGGGGATGAACAGGATCAGGTAGGCGATGGCCGCCATCGTCAGCGGCGTCGCCGACCCCGAGAAGCTTTGCGCCGAGGTCGCCACCGACAGGATCTCTTTCACCCCGATGACCGAGCCCAGCGAGGCCATCTTGGTGATCGCCAGCGCCCGGTTCACCAGCGAGGGGATGCCCATCCGCCAGGCCTGCGGAAAGGCGATGCGTGCCAGCGTCTGGCCAAAGCCCAGCCCGGTGGCGCGCCCGGCCTCCCACTGGCCGCGCGGCAGGGCGGTCAGGCCCGACCAGAAGATTTCCTCGGCGAAGGCGGCCAGCACCAGGCTGAGGACCAGATAGAGGACCGCCCAGCCGGGCATCATCACCCCCAGCGACGGCAGCCCGAAGTAAAGGATCAGGATCAGCACCAGCGGCGGGATCGCGCGCAGGAAATCGGCGCAGACCACGATCACGAAGGATACCGGCCACCAGCGATAGGCGCGCAGGCAGGCCAGCCCCGCCCCCAGCAGCAGCCCCGTGACGATCACCGCCACGCCCAGCAGCACCGTGGTGACCAGTGCCTGCCAGATCGCGGGCAGGTATTTCGCCATCACCTCGGCGCTGAAGAAGGTTTCGAAAAAGCTCATCCGGGCAGGCTCCGGGGGGGGAAGGGGAACATGGGGGGTCCTTCGTCGGTCAGGGGGCAGGCCCGGCGGCCTGCCCCGCGCGGATCAACCGCAGGTCAGATTATGCGCGGTCGCGTCGTAGCCTTCCAGCCCCGGCACGCCATAGCCCGGCTGGATGGCGTTTTCCGCATCGTCCGCCATCGGCGCCACGCCCAGCCACTTGGTCGAGATCTTGGCGATGGTGCCGTCCTTCTTCAGGCATTCGATGGCCGCATCCAGCTTGGCGCGCAGCTCGGGCTTGTCCTTGGGCACCACCAGCGACCAGCTGGCGCGGGTGTCCTTCATCACATAGCCCGGCACGAAGGCGGGCACCTTGGTGGCGGCGTATTTGATGTTGGCGGCCCCGCCCACCTGGTAATCGGCACGCCCCGTCACCACCGCATCCGTGGCCGAGGTGAAAGTATCGAGCGAAAGCACCTTGAAGCCGTATTTGTCGGCATTTTCATTCGCCCAGGCCTCGTAGTTCGAGCCCTTGTTGACGGCGACGGTCTTGCCCTTCAGCTGGTCCAGCGCGGTGACCTCGGGGGTGCCCTTCTTCTGACCCAGTTCCAGGGCGGTATACATGTAGCCCTCGGTGAACAGCATGGTCTTGGCGCGTTCGGCATTGGCGGTGACGGGGGCCAGGATGAAATCGTAGGTGCCCGCGTTCATGCCGGGGATGATGCCGACAAAGTTCACGCCCTTGATGTCCAGCTTCACGCCCAGTTGCTTGGCCAGCGCCGCGCCAAAGTCGATCTCGAAGCCTTCCAGCTTGCCCGACAGGTTCATCGAGGCCATCGGCGGAAAGTTCGGATCGACCGCGGTGTGCAGCGTCTCTTCCGCCTGTGCCACGGTCCCGAAGGCCAGCGCGCCCAGTGCCGCCATCGCGGCCCAAGTCATCTTTTTCATTGTCGTTTCCCTGTTGTGGTTATGGGTTTTCAGCTGTTCGCCCGGTTCACCTTCATCAGGCGATGGTCGCCCGAGGTGATGGCGGCATATCGCGCCGGATTGTTCCCCCCGGAGCATCCCGGCAGGCATTCGATCAGCGCGTCGTAATTGGGCTGGTGGAAGAAGGCGATCGACAGGCGGCGCCCGCCGGTGCCCTGGGGCGGGTTGGCAACGCGGTGGGCGGTGCTGACGTAGCGGTCATTGCTCCATTGCGCCATCAGATCGCCGATGTTGACGACGAAGCTGCCGGGCACATGCGGCACGGCCTCCCAGGTGCCATCCTTCTTCTGCACTTCCAGACCGCCCGGGGCGTCCTCGGTCAGCAGGATCGTCAGGCAGCCATAGTCGGTATGCGCCCCCGCGCGCAGCTGGCCGGGTTCCGGCGCCCGGTCCTGTGCCGGATAGTGCAGCGCCCGCACGTTCGAGATATGCCGGTCCACCTTGTCGACAAACCAGTCCTCGGGCGCGCCGAGCGCCAGCGCGAAGCCCGCCAGCAGCCTGTCGGCAATCTGCGAGACGGCGGTATAATAGGCCTCGAAGGCGGGCTGGAAATCGGCCGGGGCGGCAGGCCAGCGGTTCGGGGCGAAATGGGCGGCGGCGGCCTCGCAGGTGAAATAGGCATCCTTGCCCACCACCACCGGCCCCATCGAGAAGGCTTCCTTAAGATCCACCGCCGCATCGGCCTTGCCGGTCGAGCGCGCCAGTGCCTCGCTGGAAACCGGAATATAGCCCCGGTAGTTCGGCTTTTGCCGCAGGATCTGCTCTTTCTCGGCGACGGGGCGGTCGAAATAGTCCAGCGCTGCGGCGCGCGTGCGCGCAATCAGCGCAGGATCAATCCCATGGCCGGTGATGCACAGGAAGCCGATCGTCTCGCAGGCGGTCTGGATCTGTGCGGCGACAGCCTGGCGCGCAGCCAGATCGCCGGAAAGGCCCGAGATATCGATGACGGGAACAGTGGTCATTCAGGCAGTCCCTTGGTTGGCGGAGGGCCGGCGGCCACGACCGCCACCGCCCCCCTGTTGGAATGGCTTACCGGGCGAAGACCTGCTCGAAATCGGCAAAGCCCTTGATTTCAATCGGGTTGCCGGAGGGGTCGAAGAAGAACATCGTGCGCTGTTCGCCCGGCTGCCCCTCAAAGCGGATGACGGGGGGAATGTCGAAGGCCACGCCCGCGGCGGTCAGCCGGTCCGACAGCGCCAGCCAGTCCGGCAGCGCCAGCACCGCGCCCATATGCGGCATCATCACCATGTGATCACCGACCTTGCCGGTCCGGGTGGTCTCGAACGGCTTGCCCAGGTGGAACGACAACTGGTGGCCGAAGAAATCGAAATCGACCCAGGTGTCGGTCGAACGCCCTTCGGCGCAGCCCAGAACCCCGCCGTAAAAGCGGCGGGTTTCCTCCAGGTCGGTCACGTGCAGGGCAAGGTGGAAGACGGATCGCATCGGGAACTCCTTCAGGTCTTTCCCAACGGGTCGCGCAGTTCTTGGGCGCCTCGCAAGGGCGTTTCCCGGCAGCACAAGAGAACCTTCGCAGATCCAAACCTCGGGCACCTTTAAAGTATATCGTTTAATAACAGTATCTTGAAATACTTCACTTGGGTCGATCCGCGCCAGATACTTAAGTTTTCCTTATGTTTCTAGCCAATCAATGTGATCGATTTATGGATCTTTTCCCAGCTACAGACGGAACAGGGCCGGGGATCGGCCCGCTTGCCCTCTCGCCCCCGGAAGGAGCCCCAGATGCGCCCCATGCTTGAGATTCGCGGCCTGCAGAAATGCTATGGCACGACCGAGGTGCTGTCCTCGATCGACCTCGAGGTGAAAGCCGGAGAGCTGGTCTTTGTGATCGGCCCCTCCGGGTCGGGCAAATCGACCATGCTGCGCTGCTGCAACCGCCTGGAAGAGCCCACGGGCGGCTCGATCTTCATCGACAACCGCCGCATCACCGACATTCCCCGCAAGGAACTGGACCGGATGCGCCAGCAGGTCGGCATGGTGTTCCAGGGGTTCAACCTTTATCCGCACATGAGCGTGGTGAAGAACGTCATGCTGGCGCCGGTCTGGGCCCTGGGCCGCGATCGCGCCACAGCCCGCAGCCGCGCGATCGAACTGCTGGCCCAGGTCGGTCTGGACCACAAGGCCGATGCCATGCCGACGGAACTGTCGGGCGGCCAGCAGCAGCGCGTGGCCATCGCCCGCGCCCTGGCCATGGACCCCAAGGTGATGCTGTTCGACGAACCGACCTCGGCGCTGGACCCGGAGCTGGTGGGCTCGGTGTTGAAGGTGATGAAGGACCTGCGGGCGCGCGGCATGACCATGCTGGTGGTCAGCCACGAGATGGGCTTTGCCCGCGATGCCGCCGACCGGGTGGTCTTCATGGATGGCGGCCACGTGGTCGAACAGGGCCCGCCCGAAGAGGTCTTCGGCAATCCCCGCTCGGCCCGGCTGAAGGAATTCCTGTCGCGTGTCAGCCACTGACCGGATCAAAACAAGGACATCAAGATGACGAAGATGAAGATCGGGGCCGCGCAGATCGGCGGCATCCAGAAGGACGAACCCCGCGCCGCCGTGGTGGCAAGGATGCTGGCGCTGATGGATCAGGCGCATGCGCAGGGCGTCAGCTTCCTGGCCTTCCCCGAGATGACGCTGACCACCTTCTTCCCGCGCTTCTACGTCGAGGACCGCGCCGATTTCGACCACTGGTTCGAGACCGCGATGCCCAATGACGCCACCGCGCCGCTGTTCGAACGGGCCCGGTCCTATGGCATGGGCTTTACCTTCGGCTATTGCGAACTGACGCCCGAGGGCGAGCATTTCAACACCGCCATCCTGGTCTCGCCCGAGGGCGAGATCATGCTGAAATACCGCAAGACCCATCTGCCGGGACATGCCGAATTCGAACCCGAGCGCAGCCACCAGCACCTGGAAAAGCGCTATTTCCTGCCCGGCGACACCGGCTTTAACGTGGTGCGCAACCAGGGCGTGCTGACCGGTCTGGCGATCTGCAATGACCGGCGCTGGCCGGAAAGCTGGCGGATGCTGGGCCTGCGCGGGGTGGAACTGGTGTGCATCGGCTACAACACGCCCTCGCAGAACAACCTTTCGGCCAATGAGGGGCTGGAAAAGCGCATCTACCATCACGAACTGTCGGTCTGCGCCGGGGCCTACCAGAATTCGACCTATGCCATCGCAGTCGCCAAATGCGGCACCGAGGACGGCAACCACATGATCGGCGGTTCGATCATCGTCGATCCCGACGGCTTTGTCATCGCGCGCGCCAGCGGCGAGGGCGACGAGCTGCTGGTGGCCGAGGCCGATTTCGACACATGTGCCTTCGGCAAGTCGACGGTCTTCAACTTTGCCGCCCACCGCCGGATCGAGCATTACGGCCTGATCGCCACCCAGACCGGCGTGGAGGTCCCCGAGGCATGACCTTCGATACAGTCATTCACGGCGGCACGATCATCACCGCCGACGGCCAGTTCAAGGGCGATCTGGGCATCACCGATGGCCGCATCGCGGCGGTGGCGGAAACGCTGCCGGGCGGAACGCGCCGCATCGACGCGGGCGGTCGGCTGGTCATGCCCGGCGGCATCGAGGCCCATGCCCATATCGCGCAGGAAAGCTCCTCTGGGGTGATGACGGCGGATGATTACCTGTCGGGATCGGTCTCGGCGGCATTCGGCGGCAATTCCAGCTTTATCCCCTTTGCGGCGCAGCAGCGCGGCCAGTCGGTGGATGACGTGATCGCGACCTATGATGCCCGCGGCGCGCGTTCGGTCATCGACTATTCCTACCATCTGATCATCTCGGACCCGCGCCCCGAGGTGCTACAGGACGAACTGCCGCGCGCCTTCGCCCGTGGCATCACCAGCTTCAAGGTCTTCATGACCTATGACCTGATGAACCTGGGCGATGGCGGGATGCTCGACATCCTGACGGTCGCCCGCCACCACGGCGCCATCACCATGGTCCATGCCGAAAACAACGACATGGTGAAATGGATGAACCGTCAGCTGGCCGCCCGGGGCCTGACGGCGCCGAAGTACCACGCCATTTCCCGCCCCGAACTGGCCGAGGAAGAGGCGATCAACCGCGCCATCCAGCTGGCCAAGCTGGTCGATGCGCCGCTGTTCATCGTCCATGTCAGCACGCAAGGCGGCGCCGAGATCGTCCGGCGCGAGAAATTCAACGGTGCCAAGCTGTTCGCCGAGACCTGCCCGCAGTACCTCGCGCTGACCCGCGACGATCTGGACCGACCCGGGATGGAGGGCGCCAAATACATCTGTTCGCCACCGCTGCGCGGGGCCGACACCCAGGCGGCGCTGTGGCACCATGTGCAGATGGGCACCTTCGAAAGCGTCAGCTCTGACCATGCGCCCTATCGCGCCGACGAAACGGGCAAGTTCCTGAACGGCTTCGACGCGCCCTATCCGAAGATTTCCAACGGCATGCCCGGGATCGCGGCGCGTCTGCCCTATCTGTTTTCGGAAGGCGTCGTGAAGGGGCGCATCACGCCTGAACAGTTCGTGGCCCTCAGCGCCACCAATGCCGCGAAAACCTTCGGCTGCACCACCAAGGGGCGGATCGCGCCCGGCATGGATGCCGATATCGCGATCTGGAACCCCGACGTGACCCGCACCGTCCGTCAGGCCGACCAGCACGACAACATGGATTACACCCCCTTCGAGGGGATGCAGCTGACCGGCGTGCCGGAAATCGTCATGACCCGCGGCGCGGTGATCGTTGAACAGGGCGAACTGAAGGCCCGCGAAGGCCAGGGGCGGTTCTTTGGCCGCGCGCCCGTCGATCTGCGCGGTCGTCCCGGCTTTACCGCGCCGGAATTCGACCCGGCCCGGAACTTTGGCACGGCCCTCAGATGAGCATCCTTGTCATCAATCCCAACAGCTCGGCCCGGGTGACGGCCTCGATCGCCGAAGCCCTTGCACCAATGGGTGATTTCCGGGTCGAGGGGCTGGCGCAGATGCCCGCCACCATTGCCTCGGAAGAGGATGTCGCGCGCGCCGGGCTGGCCTTTGCCGAAGCCGTCGCCGCCGCCCCCGGGGCCCGCGCCTATATCAGCGCCTGCTTTTCCGATCCCGGGGTGCAGATCGCCCGCAGCCAGACGGCAAAACCGGTGCTGGGCTGCATGGAATGCGGCATCCTGACGGCGCTGGCGCGCGCCGACCGTTTCGGCATCATCGCCATGGCGGCCGGGTCGATCCCGCGCCACCTGCGCCGGATGCGCGAGATGGGGGTCGAGGGGCGCCTTGCCGCCGAACTGCCCCTGCCCCCCGGCACCACCGCCGAGGCCACCGGCCACGACCCCGCCGCCTATGCCCGGGCGCTGGAACTGGCGCAGGACCTGCGCGCCGCCGGTGCCGGGGCCATCGTGCTGGGCTGCGCGGGCATGGGGCCGGTGCGCGCCCGGCTGGAGGCCGAGGCCGGGCTGCCGGTCATCGATCCGGTCCGCGCCGCCGCCGCCATGGCCCTGGGGCTTATAGCGGCAGGCTGACCTCCTTGTTGTGCAGGATGTCGCGCAACAGCCCGACGAAGGTGCGCACGTGGTCCGACTGCGGCACGCCGCGTCGGGTCACCGCGCAGGCCGAGACCTCGGTCGCGGGCAGGAAGGGCAGCCGCACCACATTGGGGAACGGATAGGACGAGGCCGAATAGGGATCGACCAGCGCCACGCCGATGCCCTGTTCCGCCAGCGATGCGGCGGTGGCGCAAAAGCGGACCTCGATCCGGGGGGCATAGGTGCAGCCTGCCTCGCGGAAGGCCTCGCGGATCAGGGCGCCCAGGATGCTGTCGGATTCAAGGCCGATGAAGGGCCGCTGCGCCAGATCCGCGGGCCGCACCGCCTTGGCCTGCGCCAGCGGGCTGGTGCGCGGCACCAGCGCCACCATGCGGGTGCGGTGGAAGGGCTTGACCAGCAGCGACAGGTCCACCTTGCCCTCGAAGACCGCCAGCCCCAGGTCGGCCTCGCCGGTCTGGACGGCATTGTAGACCTCGGAGATCCGCCGCACGTCGTAGGACACCTGCAGCTTGGGATAAAGATCGAAGAACCGCGCCAGCGTCACCGAGGCATGGGAATAGCCCAGGGGCGGCGTCGCGATGACCCGCAGCCGCCCTGTCACCCCCGCCGCCAGATCCCCCGCCCGGTGTGAAAAGCCGCGCATCGCCGACAGGACCGAACGCACGTCGCCCTCCAGCTGCCGCGCCGCCAGCGTCGCCGTCAGCCGCCGGCCGCTGCGGTCGAACAGCACCAGCCCCAGGGCGCCCTCAAGCTGCCGCAGGCTGAGCGAGATCGCCGGTTGCGAGATCCCCAGAACCTCGGCCACCTCGGCTGTGGTGGCGCCGCCCAGCATCTTGGCAAAGACCTCCAGGTGGCGCAGGGTGACATCGGGATGGGCCAGCAGCCGCCCCACCTGGGCTTCGTCTTCGGACACGGGCACCCCCTGCGCAAACCCCTGTGAACACTCGGGAAACCCTAGCAGGGCAAGGCAGAGCTGGCCAGCCGGATCACTGCCGGGCGGCGCGCGTGTCCGAAGGGCGCTCTCCGAACAGGCCCCGGTAATCCTGCGCGAAGCGGCCGAAATGCCAGAAGCCCGCATCGGTCGCGGCATCGGTGACGGTGGCGCCCTGCCGGATCAGCCGGCGCGCCTTGTTCAGCCGCAGCGCCCGGATATAGGCGATGGCACGCAGACCCAGTTCCTGCTCGAAGGCATATTGCAGGGTGCGGCGGCTGATGCCGATGCGCTGGCACAGCAGTTCGATGTTCAGCACGTCCTCGCTGTCGCCGGCCTCGACCGCATCGCGCACCGCCGCGATCACCGCCATGCGGCGCGCGACCGTGCTGGCGCGCTCGGATCCCGCCAGGGGCACGTCGCGCGGATCACCCAGCAGGCAGGCGCGCAGCTGCTGCGCCAGATCGCCCGTCATCGCCACAAGGCGTCCGTCCGAGGATCCGGCCAGCGGGTCCTCGCCCTCCAGCATGTCGGCGAAGAAGCCCCTGAGCGCGGCGAAGGCGGCCCCGTCCACCCCCATCAGCTGCGCGTGCTTCAGCCGCCCCGTCATCCGCGCCGCGCTGTCGTCATCCAGCCCGGCGAACAGCAGCGCCCGCGGCACCACCGCCACCGCCATGTCGAGCCCCTCGGGCGTGTGGTATTCGAACCCCTCGCGCCCCGAGAACAGATGCAGCTGTGTGCCCCCGCAGCGCCGCCCGCAGAAGGTCGCGGGGCCGCGGATCTGCAACGGCAGCCCCACCGCCACCACGTCGTCGTCCAGATGCCCCACCTGCAGCAGCGAATGGCTGG
The DNA here is from genome assembly GCF_057380705.1 of Pseudooceanicola sp. NS-SX9. Lineage (NCBI taxonomy): Bacteria > Pseudomonadati > Pseudomonadota > Alphaproteobacteria > Rhodobacterales > Paracoccaceae > Pseudooceanicola > Pseudooceanicola sp. NS-SX9. The sequence goes on from NZ_JBXXRN010000004.1 coordinate 239,438, forward strand.
TCACTTCGCGGAACAGATAGGCGCGCGGCAGCTCGGCCTCGGCCAGCGCGCCGGAGAAGGCGCCGCCCGACAGCTGGCTGTAACTCTGGTTCCAGCCCTTCAGCAGGGCTGACTGTTCCTCGATGTCGGAAGTCTGGCAGAAACGGGTGCGCGGCGTCTGGAGGGCGGTCTGAAGGGTCATGGGGCGGCTCGTGCTGGGGTTCAGGGGTCGGCGGCCTTGTCCTTGGGCAGGTGGCATAGCGAAACCGTGGCCCCCTCGCAAGCGGCCGAGTCACCCCGGATCCGCCCCAAACCACATTTCGCACAATCCGTGACCACATGCGGCGGAATGGCGTCTGTTTTTTCATCATATGCAAAAGGCGGCGGGGCTGCAACCGGGTCCCGGGAAAGTTTGCCGAAATCGGATAGCCGGGCCACGGGGCCCTGCTGCCCTAGGCCCATGACACCCGACGCGGCGGGCAGAAGATCGCAAATCCGCGCTCAGACAGGCAACAGGAAGGACCAGGCCACATGTCTTCGACACATCACCAGCTGAGCAAGTCTCTCAGCACCGTCCAGCTCTGGGGGATCGCCGTCGGTCTCGTGATCTCGGGCGAATATTTCGGCTGGAGCTACGGCTGGGGCACCGCCGGCACGCTGGGCTTCATCATCACCGCCGCCTTCGTGGCGCTGATGTACACGACCTTCATCTTCAGCTTCACCGAACTGACCACCTCGATCCCCCATGCGGGCGGGCCCTTCGCCTATGCCCGCGCGGGTCTGGGCGAAACCGGCGCCTATTTCGCCGGCATGGCGACGCTGATCGAATTCGTCTTCGCGCCCCCCGCCATCGCGCTGGCCATCGGCGCCTATCTGAATGTCCAGTTCCCCGGCCTTGATCCCAAGATCGCCGCCGTCGGCGCCTATATCGTCTTCATGGGGCTGAACATCCTGGGCGTGTCGCTGGCCGCCACCTTCGAGCTGGTCGTCACCATCATCGCCATCTTCGAGCTGCTGGTCTTCATGGGTGTCGTCGCCCCCGGCTTCTCGTGGGAGAACTTCACCGCCAATGGCTGGATGGGCAACGCGACCTTCTCGATGGGTGCGGTGTCGGGCATCTTTGCCGCCATCCCCTTCGCGATCTGGTTCTTCCTGGCCATCGAGGGCGTCGCCATGGCGGCCGAGGAAGCCAAGGACCCCAAGAAATCCATCCCCCGCGCCTATATCTTCGGCATCCTGACGCTGGTGGCGCTGGCGCTTGGCGTGATGATCTTTGCGGGCGGTGCCGGTGACTGGACCAAACTTGCCAATATCAACGACCCGCTGCCGCAGGCGATGAAGTTCATCGTCGGCAACAGCTCGGGCTGGCTGCACATGCTGGTCTGGCTGGGCCTGTTCGGCCTGGTGGCCTCGTTCCACGGCATCATCATGGGCTATTCGCGCCAGATCTTCGCCCTGTCGCGGGCCGGGTTCCTGCCGAAGTCGCTGGCGGCCGTGCATCCGCGCTTCAAGACCCCGCACCGGGCGATCATCGCCGGTGGCGTCGTCGGGATCCTGGCGATCTTCAGCGACAACCTGATCACCTTCGGGGGCCAGCCGCTGACCGCCAACATCGTCACCATGGCCGTCTTTGGCGCCATCGTGATGTACATCCTGTCGATGTGGAGCCTGTTCCGCCTGCGCCGCACCCAGCCCGACCTGCCGCGCAGCTACCGTGCGCCCTTCTACCCGGTCTTCCCCGCCATCGCGCTTGGCACCGCCGTGGTCTGCCTTATCGCAATGACGATCTACAACTTCCTTGTGGCCGTCGTCTTCGCCATCATCCTGGCGCTTGGCTATGCCTACTTCCGGATGACCAGCCACCACCGCGTGGCGGCCGCGACCCCGGCAGAATGACCCCTATGCCCGGCCCCTTCGGGGGCCGGGTCCGCCCCTGACCGGAGACCCCATGTCCACCTACACCCATACCATCGCCGGAGAGGTCCACCGCTTCGACAGCCTGGCCGATCTTCTGGCCAAGGCCACCCCGGCCAGATCGGGCGATGCGCTGGCCGGGATCGCCGCCGCCGATGACGAGGTCCGCGCCGCCGCCCAGATGGCGCTGGCCGACCTGCCGCTGTCGGTCTTCCTGACCGAGGCGGTCGTGCCCTACGAGGCAGACGAGATCACCCGGCTGATCCTCGACACTCACGACGCCCGCGCCTTTGCCCCCGTGGCCGCCCTGACCGTGGGCGGCTTTCGCGACTGGCTTCTGTCGGATGCCGCAACGCCCGCCGCGCTGAAGGCGCTGGCGCCGGGCCTGACGCCCGAGATGGTCGCGGCCGTGTCCAAGATCTGCCGCAACCAGGACCTGATCCTGATCGCGAAGAAGGCCCATGTCAGCACCGCCTTCCGCAACACCATCGGCCTGCCCGGGCGCCTGTCGACGCGCCTGCAGCCCAATCACCCCACCGACGATGCGGCGGGCATCGCGGCCTCGATCCTCGATGGGCTGATGTTCGGCAATGGCGATGCGGTGATCGGCATCAACCCCGCCTCCGACAGCCTTGCCGCCGCCGACACCCTGCTGCGGATGCTGGACGAGGTGATCCTGCGCCACGAGATCCCCACCCAAAGCTGCGTGCTGACCCATGTCACCAACTCGATCGAGCTGATCAACCGCGGCACGCCGGTCGATCTGGTCTTCCAGTCGATCGCCGGGACCGAGGGCGCCAACCGCAGCTTCGGCATCGACCTTGCCCTGCTGAACGAAGGCCGCCAGGCGGCGCTGTCGCTGGGCCGGGGCACGGTGGGCGACAACGTGATGTACCTGGAAACCGGCCAGGGATCGGCGCTGTCGGCCAATGCCCATCACGGCGTCGACCAGCAGACGCTGGAGGCCCGCGCCTATGCCGTGGCCCGCGTCTGCAAGCCGCTGCTGGTGAACACGGTCGTAGGCTTCATCGGGCCGGAATACCTGTATGACGGGCGCCAGATCCTGCGCGCCGCGCTGGAAGACCATTTCTGCGGCAAGCTGCTGGGCCTGCCGATGGGCTGCGACATCTGCTATACCAACCATGCCGAGGCCGACCAGAACGACATGGACAACATCCTGACCCTGCTGGGGGTGGCGGGGATCACCTTCATCATGGGCATTCCGGGATCCGACGACGTGATGCTGAACTACCAGACGACCTCGTTCCATGATGCGCTGTATCTACGCAAGGTGCTGGGGCTGGCGCCCGCGCCGGAATTCGAAACCTGGCTGAACCGCACCGGCATCTTCCGCGATGGCGCGCTGCAACAGCAGATCCCGCAGGGCTTTGCCCGTGCCATCGCCCGGGGCGCCGCATGACCGACACCCCCGTCACCCGCACCCCCTGGGAGGCGCTGCGCGCCCTGACGCCCGCCCGCATCGCGCTTGGCCGCGCCGGCACCAGCCTGCCCACCGCGCCGCATCTGGACTTCCAGCTGGCCCATGCCCGCGCCCGCAAGGCGGTGCATCTGGATCTGGACTGGGATGCGGTCGCGGCCGATCTTGCGCCCCTCGGCCTGCCCATCCTGCGGCTGGAAAGCGCCGCCGAAACCCGCGCGCAATACCTGCAGCGCCCCGATTACGGCCGCCGCCTGTCGACAACCGCCCGCACGCGCCTGCCGCAGGGGGGCCAGTGCGATCTGGCCATCGTCATCGGCGACGGCCTGTCCGCCAGCGCCATCACCGCCAATGCCGCGGCCCTTCTGGCGGTCCTGCTGCCCGAGGTCACCCGGCGCGGCTGGTCCCTGGGCCCGCTCAGCCTGGTCTCGCAGGCCCGCGTGGCCGTCGGAGACGAGATCGGCGCGGCCCTCGGCGCGCGCATGGTGCTGATGCTGATCGGCGAAAGGCCCGGCCTGTCGTCGCCCGACAGCCTGGGCGCCTATCTGACCTACGCGCCCCGCGCGGGGCTGACGGACGAAAGCCGCAACTGCGTCTCGAACATCCGCGCGGCCGGCCTCAGCCACCGCGAGGCCGCCCACAAGCTGATGTTCCTGATGGGGGAATCCCTGCGCCGGGAACTGTCGGGCGTGGCCCTCAAGGACGAGGCCGAGACCCTGGTCGAAGGCCCCGCCACCGCGCGCGGCAACTTCCTGCTGGAACGCGACTAGGCGCCCAGACGGCAGATCCCGTCCACCCAGACCTGCTGCAGCGCGCCCCGGTCCGCCGTCAGCACCAGCTTTTCGAACAGCTCGGGCAGCGGATCGCTGCCCGGGTAGCGCCGGAAGGCACTGCCCGGCAGCCCCGCCCGCACAACCAGCGCGTCGAAATGATGGCCCGCGCGGAACAGGCCCACCGGCAACGACAGCGCCTCGGCGCCTGCGGCCGTCGCCAGCCAGAAGGCCTCGACCGTCGACAGGGGCACCTCGCCCGAGCCGCGCTGCCCGGGCGCGCGGGCCGGATCGGTGCCGCTGGCGGCCAGCCGCGAGGCCATCAGCGCATGGCGCGCCGCATCGAACAGCGAGGCGCTGAACCCGCCCGAGATATCCGTCCCCAGCCCCACCTTGACGCCCGCCGCCAGCGCCCGGCGCAGCGGGAAGACCGCGTTGGCGAAATAGGCGTTCGACATCGGGCAATGGGCAACCGCGCTGCCGGCCGCGCGCATCCGCGCCATGTCATCGGCGGTGACAAAGTTCGAATGCGCCAGTACCGTGCGCGGCCCCAGCAGGCCGAACCCTTCCAGCGCCGCGCAATCGGTGCAGCCCAGACGGTCGTGGACATGACCGACCTCCCAGTCGCTTTCCGCGCAATGGGTCTGCACGTGGCAACCGGTTTCCTGCGCCAGCGCGCCAAGGCCGCGCAGCAGATCATCGGTGCACGAGGGGATGAAGCGCGGCGTGATCACCGGATGCACCAGCGGCGCCCGGTCGGGCACCTGCGCCAGCGCCCGCAGCGCCTCGATGAAGGCACGGGTGTCGGCCAGGGCGGTGTCGGCATCGGCGTCGCGGTAATAATCGGGGCAGGTGTCGGGGTGGTCCATCGCCACCTTGCCCACCAGCGCCCGCTGGCCGTGCCGCAGGCAGGCCCGCGCCAGCGTCAGGTTCGGCGCCACGTCGACCGAGCCGAAATACAGCGCCGTCGTCGTGCCCTGCGCCAGCAGCGTCGCCACCAGATCGTCATAAACCGCCTCGGCGAAGGCGGGATCGGCAAAGCGGGCCTCCAGCGGGAAAGTATAGGTCTGCAGCCAGACCTCGAGCGGCACATCCAGCGCCTTGCCCAGCTGCGGCCATTGCGGCGCGTGGACATGCAGGTCGATCAGCCCGGGGATCAGCACTTCGTCGGGGTGCAGGCGCTGCAGGACCCCGCGCGCCTCGGCTGCCTGTTCCAGCGCCGCGCGGTCGGGGGCATCGGGGGACAGCACGGCCGCCAGGCAGCCATCGGGGCCCAGCACGAAGGCGTGGTCCTCCAGCACCTCCAGCCGGTCGCGGGCGGGGGTGTGGAAGGCGGTGCCCACCAGGATACGATCAAAGGTCATCATCGCGGGGCCTTTCCGGGGCAGCGGCTTTGCCCCGGCTATGCCATTGCGGGGACGGCGGTTTCAAGCCTCGGGGCGGCGTCCGGCCGCCGTCCCGGCCGCATTGCCCGTTCCCTCGGCACGTGGCCCCTCGACTTTCCGCGCCCCCTGTTTTATCTATAATTCATGAAACACACCCCGGAAGAGACCCATGCCGCGCGGATTGCCCGCATCCTTGCAGACCGCATCATCACCGGCGCCATCGCCCCCGGCACGCGGCTGCGGCAGGACCATATCGCGGCGGAATTCGGCACCAGCCACGTTCCCGTCCGCGAGGCCTTCCGCGACCTTCAGGCCCAGGGCCTGGCCGAGAACCTGCCCCGCCGCGGCGTCCGCGTGACCGAGTTCGACCTGGCCGAACTGCGCGAGGTGGCCGAGATGCGCGCGAGCCTCGAAACCCTGGCCCTGCGCCATGCCGCCCCCAACATGACGCGCACCATTCTGCAACAAGCAGAAGAGGTTAACCGCGCCTGCGACACGGCCGGGAATGTCCGCGACTGGAACCGCGCGAACCGGGATTTCCACCGCATCCTCCTGTCGCCCTGCCAGATGCCGCGGCTTCTGCAGACCATCGACGACCTGCAGACTGCCAGCGCCCGCTTCCTGTTCGCCGCCTGGCGCCGCGACTGGGAGGCGCGCACCGATCACGATCACCGCGCCATCCTGGAGGCCCTGCGTCGCGGCCAGACCGAGCTGGCCTGCAGCACCCTGTCACGCCATGTCGGCTGGATCGGAAAACGCAAGATGGCCGGAAAAAATTCCCATATCAGTGAGACTTACGAGATTCCCGGTTAACTATCTATAAACTTGATTGCCGACACCCCGAAAACGCCGCGATTTTATCGATAGAGTCATTTCTTCGATGGAGACCCGATCGTGGCAACCTTCACCCCCTCCCTCTCGCGCAGCCCGTCCCGGATGGGCCAGGTCGCGCTGGCGCTGGCCGGCGCCTTGTTGATCACCCTGGGCGCCAAGGTCCAGATCCCGTTCTGGCCGGTGCCGATGACGCTGCACACGCTGGCGATCTGCCTGGTGGCGGCGGGCCTCGGGCCGCGGCTGGGCAGCGCCGCCGTGCTGAGCTATCTGGGTGCGGGTGCCCTGGGGCTGCCGGTGTTCTCGGGGACGCCGGAACGCGGCATCGGGCTGGCCTATATGGCGGGCCCGACGGGCGGCTACCTGGCGGGCTACCTGCTGGCGACACCGCTGATCGGCCACCTTGCCGCAGGGCGCGGCTGGATCGGACGGGCGCTGGCGATGACGGCCGGCATGGCGGTGGTCTATGCGGCGGGCCTGGCCTGGCTGGCGCTGTTCCTGCCCGCGCCGAAACTGCTGGCGGCGGGGATGATCCCCTTCCTGCTGGGCGATGCCTGCAAGATCGCGCTGGCGGCAACGCTGATCTCGGGGCTGCAGCGACTGAGGGCGCGGGCATGATCCGCACCGACTGGACCATGGCCGAGGCCCGGGCGATCCATGCCCTGCCCTTCCCCGAACTGATGCACCGCGCGCAAAGCCTGCATCGGGCGCATTTCGACCCGACCTGCCTGGAGACGGCGCAGCTTCTCAGCATCAAGACCGGCGGCTGCCCCGAGGATTGCGGCTATTGTTCGCAATCCGCCCATCACGACACCGGCGTCGCGGCGGGCAAGCTGATGGAGGTCGCAGACGTTCTGGCCGCCGCCCGCCGGGCAAAGGCCGCCGGGGCGCAGCGCTTCTGCATGGGGGCCGCCTGGCGCAGCCCCAAGCCGCGCGACATGAACAAGCTGTGCGAGATGGTGCAGGGCGTGGCCGGGATGGGGCTGGAAACCTGCATGACGCTGGGGATGCTGTCACCCGAGCAGGTGGCGCAGCTGAAGGCGGCGGGTCTGGATTTCTACAACCACAATATCGACACCTCGCCCGATTACTATGCGCAGATCGCCACCACCCGCACCATGCAGGACCGGCTGGACACGGTCGAGGCCGTGCGCCGGGGCGGCATCCGGGTCTGCTGCGGCGGGATCCTGGGCATGGGCGAGGCGGAAGAGGACCGCATCGCGCTTCTGGTGACGCTTGCCACCCTGCCCGCCCATCCCGACAGCGTGCCGGTGAACCTGTGGCACCGGATCGAAGGCACGCCGGTGGCCGGACGCGCCCGGCCGGTGGATCCCTTCGCACTGGTGCGCGCCATCGCGCTGGCACGGATCCTGATGCCGGCCTCGGTGGTGCGCCTGTCGGCCGGACGCACCGGCATGAGCGACGAGCTGCAGGCGCTGTGCTTTCTGGCGGGGGCGAATTCGATCTTCGTCGGCGACCAGCTGCTGACCACCGGCAACCCCGCAGGCTGGCAGGATGCCGACCTGCTGGGCCGGCTGGGGATGCAGGTGGCCCCCGCCCGTCAGACCGCCTAGGGACCCGGGGCGGCGTCCAGATTCGCCGCCCAGACCGCCTTGAACCGCGCCCGCTTCTGCTGGTCCAGCGGCACCAGCAGCGCCGGCGTCAGTCCGATGAAGCGGCGCGCGCTGGCCAGCAGGCCGGTTTCGGCCGGGTCCTCGGGAAAAATCAGCCCGGCGCGGCGCAGCAGACCCTGCCCCTCGGCGCCCAGCAGGAAATCCAGCAGCCGCGCCGCGCCCTCGGGGTGGGCGGCGCGGCGCGGGATCATGAAGACCCGCGACAGGAACAGCGTGTAATCCTCGGGCAGGATCAGCGCCACATCCGGCCAGGCGCGGTTCATCACGTAGGACCCAAGGATATTGTAGGCCAGCGCATAGCGCCCTTCGGACACGCCCTCGATGATCTCGGAGGAACAGCAGGTGGCGATGGCACCGGTACGTGCGAAACCTTCCAGCAGGGCGCCGAAGGTGGTGGCCTGCAGGCTGTCGGAATAGGCAAACAGATAGCCCAGCCCCGAGGCGTCGATATCGTAGGTGGCGATGCGCCCCTGCAGCTGCCCCTGATGGCTGCGCATCAGATCGAGCAGCGCAAAGCGGTCATGCGGCACATCGCCGGGGGCAATCATCCGGGTGTTGTAGGCAATGGCGGCGGGTTCCTCGGTCAGGCCCCACAGCTCGTCCCGCCAGCGCCGGGCCTCGGGCATGGCGGCGGTCAGATCCGAACGATAGGCATGGGCGCAACCGCGGTTGGCCAGCTGCACCAGCTGATGCGCGGCCGAGGAAAAGATCACGTCCGCCGCCGTGCCCGTGCCGTCGCAGCCCGCCTGCGCGATGGCATAGAGCGGGTTCGAGTTCCACTGCTCATAGGCCACCGACAGGTCGGGATTGCGGGCCACGAACTGCGCCAGCACGGGCTGCAGGATCTTCAGGTCGGTATTGGTGCGCAGCCGCAACACCGTGGCGCCGGTGCCGATATGGGCGGCGGCCTCCTGGGCGCGCAGCGGCGCGGCCCAAAGCAGCAGAAGAAGGATCAGCAGGGCCTTCATGCGGGGATCTCCGGGGCGGGGGGCAGGCAGAGGGCGGCGCGAAAACCCTGGGCGCTGCGGGCCATCGCGACATGGCCACCGAAGGCCGCCGCGACATCGTGAACGATGGCAATGCCCAGCCCGCCGCCCCCCTCGCCCGAGGTCTTCGAGCGCTGGAACCGCTGCCCCATGCGCTGCAGCATCTCCCCGGGCGGGCCGTCACCTGCGTCCTCGACCCAGAGGCAGGCCTGCCCGTCCTCGATCCCCGCCCCCAGCCGCACCGGGCCACGGCCATGGGTCAGCGCGTTCGACAGCAGGTTCGCCGCCGCCTGCGTCAGCGAAAACGCATCCGCCAGCACCGGCACCGGGTCCTCGCCGATCTCCAGGCGGACCTCGGTGCCGGGGGACAGCAGGTCAGGCTCACAGGCCTCCAGCACGTCAAGGGCGATGTCGCGCAGATCCACCGCGGCGCGCGGCAGGTTGTCGGTACGGTGCACCACCATGGCGCGCGACAGCATCTGATCGAGCAGCCGCCCCAAAGACCGGGTGCGCCGGATCAGCCGGTCGGTGGTGCGGGCGCGGGTGGCGGCATCGGGGTCCTCCAGCAGGCTTTCGGCCTGCACCCGGATCGCCGCCACCGGGGTGCGCAGCTGGTGCGCGCTGTCCGAGATCAGGTTGCGCATCACCTCCATCTGGTGTTCCAGCCGCGCCATGAAGCGGTTCATCGCGGTGGCAGTCAGGGCGATCTCGGCCGGCAGGCCCAGGGTTGGCACGGGGGTCAGGTCATAGGGGTCGCGGTCACGCAGGCTGGCGGCGATCCGGTCCAGCGGCCGCACGGCGGCGCGCACCACCACGACGGCGCTCAGCAACAGGACCAGCCCCGCGACGGCGATGGGCAGCAGGGCGTCGGTCATCAGCCCGCGCGCCATGCCGCGCCGCGCCCGCAGCGTCTGCCCGACGCTGACCCGCACCGCCCCCGAGAAATCGCGTTCCGCGAAAAGCCGCGTCACCTCGACGAAGCGGGCGGGTTCGTCCTGCATCGGCGCATCAAAGAAGACCGGCGCCAGGGTGCCCCGGTCGGGCCGAAAGGCCGCATCCGCCATGCCGGTGACCAACGCCCCGTCCGGGCCGCGCACCGCATAGGACACCCGGTCATCGGGGGCCTGCGCCAGCAGCGCAAAGGCCGAGACCGGCAGATCCACCTGCACGCGGCCATCCTGGACCTGGATCGCCTCGGCGATGTCGCTGGCCGCGCCCAGCAGGATCCGGTCGTAGGAATCCCACGCCGCCTGCCGCCCGTTCAGCCACGAGGTCAGCGCCACCAGCGCCCCCCCGAGGGCCAGAAGCACCATCACGCCCCCCAGCACCCGCCCCTGCAGCGAGGCCGGCCTGCGCGCCTCAGCCATCGGTTCCGATGCGGTAGCCGACGCCGCGCTGCGTGGTGATCGCGACGCCGCTGCCCGCCAGCTTGCGCCGCAGACGCGCGATGTAAAGTTCGATGGCATTCAGCCCCACATCGGCCTCGTTGAAGGCGAAAAGGCCGTCATAAAGGCGCTCCTTGCCCAGGTACTGGCCGGGATGGCGCAGCAAAAGCCCCAGAAGCGCCGCCTCGCGCCGGGTCAGGGTCAGGCGCTGGCCGTCGATCGCCGCGCTCTGGCCGGCGGGGGAAAAGGTCAGCCGCCCCAGCGTGATCGCATCGCCCTTGTGATCGGCCTCGCGGCGCAGCAGGGCGCGCAGCCGCGCCTCCAGCTCTCGTTGGTCGAAGGGTTTCACCAGATAGTCGTCGGCCCCCATGTCGAGCGTCCCCACCCGGTCATCCACTGAACACAGCGCCGTCACCACCAGAACCGGCAGCCGTTCGCCCTTGCCGCGCAGCCGCCGCAGCAGATCCGTCCCCGAGCCATCCGGCAGGTTCAGATCCAGCACCATCGCATCGTAGCGCTGCACCGCAAGGTAGTCCTCGGCCTCGGTCAGGGTGCCGGCATGGTCGCTGGCGATGCCCGCGCGTGACAGGCCCGCGCCCACCGTCTCGGCCAGGTCGAGGGCGTCCTCGACCATCAGGATCCGCATCTTCAGCCCCTCCCGCTGCCTCTGTCACCACGATCACGGCCCGATGATAGGTTCGTGACAGCTTCGTGATCTAGACCACCTGCATACCCCGCGAGGAGGGCTTCGCAAAGGGCGGAGAACGCGGGGAGAAAGATCACGGGCCCCGGCCCGTGCGCGTTTCTGAGGAGGAACACCGATGATCAAGGCAACCCGTCTGACGCTGGCTGCGCTGCTGCTGGCCACGTCCGCCCTGGGCGCATCCGCCGAAGGCTTCACCCCCGAGGCCCCCGAATGCATCGCCCCCGCCAACCCCGGCGGCGGCTGGGACTTTACCTGCCGGCAGGTCGGCAAGGGGCTGCAGGACCAGGGGCTGATCGGCAAGACCATGCAGGTGGTGAACCTGGCAGGCGGCGGCGGTGGCGTGGCCTATGCCGAGGTGGTCAACAAGCGCGCCGACGACAATGACCTGATCGTGGCGGCCTCGTCCGCGACCTCGACCCGGCTGGCGCAGGGCGCCTATCCGGGCAACACCATGGACCAGGTCCGCTGGGTGGCCTCGGTCGGGGCGGATTACGGGGTGATCGCGGTCGCCGCCAAAAGCAAGATCCAGACCCTGCCCGAGCTTCTGGACATGATCAAATCCGACCCGCGTTCGGTCGCGGTGGCGGGCGGTTCGGCCGTCGGCGGCTGGGACCACCTGAAGGTGCTGATCGCGGCCAATGCCTATGGCATCAAGGACGTGCGCAAGGTCAAGTACATCGCCTTCGATGGCGGCGGCGAGGCCGTGACGCAGCTGCTGGCCGGCTCTGTCCAGGCCTTCACCGGCGATCTGTCCGAGGCCAAGGGCTTTGTCGACAGCGGCGATATCCGCGTCATCGCCGTGCTGTCGCCCGAACGGCTGGAGGGTGATTTCGCCGCCTTCCCCACCGCCCGCGAACAGGGTGTGGATGCCATCGGCGCCAACTGGCGCGGCTTCTACGCCCCGGGCAAGATGTCGGACGAGGCCTATAATGCCTGGGCCGACAAGATCGGCGCGCTCTATGCCTCGGATGAATGGAAGGCCGTGATGAAGGCCAACGGCCTGGCGCCGCTGGACCTGAAGGGCGCCGATTTCCAGAAATTCGTCGCCGACAACGTGGCGCAGATCCAGTCCATCTCTCGCGAGATCGGCATCATCAAGTAACGCGGCCCTTCCCGCGTCCTGATGAGCCGTCCCAGAGGGCGCTGCCGGTTCCGGCAGCGCCCCCCCCCTTCGCATTCCCGAAAGGAGATCCCATGAGCGATCGCATCTTCGGTATCGTGGGAGTGCTCCTCGCCCTCGGCTTCGCCTATTCGGCGACGACGATCGAGGAAAGCTTTCTCTCCGATGTCGTGGGCCCCAAGGCCTTCCCCCTCATCATCTCGGCGATCCTCGGGCTGTCCAGCCTGACCATCGCGCTGCGCCCGGATGCCGATCCGCGCTGGCCGGCGCTGTCGCGGCTGGCGGAACTGGCCGCCGCCGTCGTCGTGATGATCCTTTATGCCGAACTGCTGCCCGTCGTGGGCTTCGTCTGCGCCACCGCTGTCGCCGCGGCCTATCTCAGCTGGCGGCTGGGCAATGGCCTGCTGGGCGCCGTGCTGACCGGCATCGGCACCTCGATCGGCATCTATGTCGTCTTCCACCTGCTGCTGGGCCTGGCGCTGGCCCGCGGCCCCTTCGGTTTCTGAGGAGCACCCGATGGACATGCTTGCACATCTGGGCGACGGCTTTGCCATCGCGCTGACCTGGCAGAACCTCGGCCTGGCGGTGCTGGGCTGCTTCCTGGGCACGATCATGGGCGCGCTGCCGGGGCTTGGGCCCTCGAACGGCGTGGCGATCCTGATCCCGCTGGCCTTCACGCTGGGGCTGGGGGCGACGCCGTCGCTGATCCTGCTGACCTCGGTCTATTACGGGGCGATGTACGGCGGGCGGATCAGTTCGATCCTGCTGGGCATCCCCGGGGACGAACCCGCGATGATGACGGTCCTCGACGGTCATCCGATGGCCAAGAAGGGCATGGCGGGCGAGGCGCTGTCGATCTCGGGGATCGCGTCCTTCGTGGGGTCGTTCATCGCCACCTGGGGGCTGATCGTGCTGGCCCCGCAGCTGGTCAAGATCGCCCTGCTGTTCGGCCCGGCGGAATATTTCGCCCTTTTCGCGCTGGCCTTCATGACGCTGGGCGGGGTCAGCTCCACCAACCAGGCGAAATCGGCCTTTGCCGCCGCACTGGGCCTTGGGCTGGCGATGATCGGCGTCGACACCCAGACCGGCGTGCCGCGCTTCACCTTCGGCGAGGTGCACCTTTACGACGGGCTGGATTTCCTGGTGGCCATCGTCGGCCTCTTCGCCCTGTCGGAGGTCTTCATCTTCCTTGAGGAACGCCATGGCGGATCCGATGCCGAGGGCAGCAAGCTGAAGGTCGGCCGCCTGACGCCGCCTGCGCAGATGATCCGCGATACGGCGCCGACGATGCTGCGGACCTCGCTGCTGGGCTTCCTGGCGGGGGTGCTGCCGGGGGCGGGGGCTTCGCTGGGCTCGTTCATCTCCTACTCGATGGAAAAGCGGCTGGTCGACCGCAAGGGTACCTTCGGCACCGGTGATCCGCGCGGCGTCGCCGCCCCCGAGGCCGGCAACAACGCCGCCGCCGGCGGTGCGCTGGTGCCGATGCTGGCGCTTGGCGTGCCCGGTTCGGGGACCACGGCGGTGCTGCTGGCGGTGCTTTTGTCGCTGAACATCACGCCGGGGCCGCTGCTGTTCACCAACAACCCGGATGTGGTCTGGGGGCTGATTGCCGCGCTCTTCATCGCGAACTTCATGCTGCTGGCGATGAACATCCCGATGGTGGGCCTGTTCACCCGCCTGCTGCTGATCCCGCCGAAGGTGCTGATGCCGATCGTCGCCATGGTGTCCTTCGTCGGCATCTACGGCATCTCGGGCTCCAGCTTTGACCTGCTGGTGATGGTGGGCTTCGGCGTGCTGGGCTGGGTGCTGCGCAAGTTCGACGTGCCGCTGGTGCCGATCATCCTGGGCACCCTGCTGGGCAATGCGATGGAGAACAACCTGCGCCGCGCCGTCGAGATCGACAACGGCAACTGGCTGACCCTGATCGACAGCCCGCTGTCCATCGGCCTGTGGACCATCGCCATCGTGGGCTTCATCCTGCCGCTGATCGTCGGCCGCAAGGTCAAGGCCCGGATGCACGAACGCCGCGACGAGGAAGGCGCGATCCAGGACTGATCCCGCCCCTCAGCACAGGACCGAAGCGGCCGCCGGTTCCCCCCGGCGGCCGTTGCCGTTCAGCCCATCGGCACCGTCAGCATCTGCGGCGCGGCATCGGAATTCAGGTAGCGCCGCACCGGCAGCGGGATCAGCGGGCTGTCTTCGGGCAGGACACCGCAATGGGCCAGCAGCGCCCGCCCATCGGGGTTGCGCCCAAGCGCGCGCAGGATGATCCGCGTGCAGTAGGGCAGGTTGTCGCGCCGCCACGCCACCCCGGTCGAGATCCCCCGCAGATAGCTGCGCTGATGCTCGCCGAAGGGCAGCAGGATCATCTGCGACAGGAAGGGCTGGCGGTGGTGGTGATAGTCCGAGATGAACACCCGGTTGCGCCAGAAGGCCGCCTGGCCCACGTATTTCGACACCTGGCGGATGCCCTCGGCCGGATCGGCGATGCGCTCGATCGACTTGGTGTAGACCCGCCCGCCCTGCTCGCGCAGGCAGGTGGCGCTGCGCACGATCATGCCGGGCCAGGACAGGCTCTTGTGGTAGGTTTCGTAATAACCAAGGTAGCTGCGCAGCTGCACCAGATCGCCGGGGAACCCGTCGTCCATCAGGCTGCCCGGCGCCAGGATCGGGATCCGCCCCGAACCGTCGAACGCCGCCCGGAACCGGTCCACCGGCAGGTGCAGAAGATCCTCGGGAATGCCGAAATAGCGCGCGATGCGATTGGCATTATGCCCCGAGGGCCGGGTCTCGCCGGAGAGGTAGCGATTGAACTGCTGCCGGTTCAGACCGATGTCGCGACAAATTTGCGCAATCGACGCCCGGCTGTCGCAGGCGTAACGCAGGTTAACGGCATACACACGATTTTTAACGGTCATCGGGGCTCTACTTGCGTCATATCGCGTCTGGTAGCGTCAGATTGCGAAGTTGTCGAGCCGCCCGAAGGCTGTCACCCCTAGCGCGATAATCAGAAGGCCGCGGTTCGGGGGGGCCGAAGGGCCCTGTGTCTTCCCCCCGGAACCGCCCGTTGTCCGGCAGAATCGTCGCCCGAGGGTGACGTGCATTTCTGCCGGGGGCCTTGTCGTGTCAACATGGTAGGGAATGAACTGCACATGAAAAAACTGACGTCTGCCAGCAAGACCTCCGATGCCTGCGGGCTGAGCCGCCGCGGCTTCCTGGGCAGCGCCGCTGCCGCCGGGGCCGCCCTCGGCGCCTCTGGGCTGTGGCTGCCGGGCACCGCCCGCGCCGCCGAGACGCCGAACCGGGGCGGTCACATGAAGCTGGGCCTCGATGGCGGGCAGACGACGGACACCCTGGATCCCGGCACCTATACCGGCACCACCATGTTCGCCGTCGCCTTCACCTGGGGCGACCGGCTGGTGACCACCGACCCCGAGACCTGCGCCGCGATGCCCTCGCTTGCGACCTCGTGGGAGTCCTCGGACGGCGCCAAGACCTGGCGCTTCAAGCTGCGCAAGGATGTCAAGTTCCACGACGGCACCGCCTTTGGCGTGCATGACGCGGCCCAGACCCTGCGCCGGCATTCCGATGCGGCGTCGAAATCCGCGGCCCTCGGCCTGCTGGCCGAGATCGACACGATCAGCGAAGACGGCGACGATCTGGTGGTGACGCTGAAGAACGGCAATGCCGACCTGCCGCTGCTGTTCTCGGACTATCACCTGCAGATCCAGAAGAACGGCGGCATGGATGACCCGACCAGCGTCGTCGGCACCGGCCCCTACAAGCTCGACAGCTTCGAGCCCGGCGTGCGCATCGCCTTCTCGAAGAACAAGGACGACTGGAACGAAGACCGCGGCTTTGTCGACAGCGTCGAGATCCTGGTGATGAACGACAACACCGCCCGCATCGCGGCGCTGTCGTCGGGCAAGGTGCATTTCATCAACTCGCTCGATCCCAAGACGATGAAGCTGCTGGGCCGCGCCCCCACGGTCGAGACGATCAGCACCAAGGGCAAGGGCTTCTATTCCTTCCTGATGATGGGCGACATGGCGCCCTTCGACAACAACGACCTGCGCATGGCGCTGAAGCTGGCGATCGACCGTCAGGGGATGCTGGACCAGATCCTGGGCGGCTACGGCAGCCTTGGCAACGACTACCCCGTGAACGAGGCCTATGCCCTGGCCCCCACCGGCATCGAGCAGCGCGCCTACGATCCCGACAAGGCCGCGTATTACTACAAGAAATCCGGCCATTCCGGCCCGATCGAGCTGCGCACCGCCAATTCCGCCTTCCCCGGCGCCGTCGATGCCTCGGTGCTGTTCCAGCAGAATGCCAAGGCCTGCGGCATCGACCTGCAGGTCAAGCGCGAACCCGATGACGGCTACTGGTCGAACGTCTGGAACAAGAAGGCCTTCTGCGCCTCGTACTGGGGCGGCCGTCCGACCCAGGACATCCGCTACACCACCACGCAGCTGTCGACCTCGACCTGGAACGACACGCATTTCAGGAATGCCGATTTCGACGCCATGCTGCTGAAGGCGCGCGCCGAAACCGATGATGCCGTGCGCCGCGACCTCTACAAACAGATGGCAGTGATGGTGCGCGACACCTCGGGGCTGATCCTGCCGGTGTTCAACAACTATCTGAACGCGCGCTCGAAAAAGCTGATGGGCTGGGTGGATGACCTGGGCAACGACCTGTCGAACGGCCAGGTGGCCAGCCGCTGCTGGCTTGCCGCCTGACAGGAACCGGGGGGCCCCCGCCCCCCGACCGGACCCATGAGCAATCCCCGTTCCGACGTCCCGGCCCCGGCGGCGCTGCTGCGCAGCGCCCGAAGGGCCCGGGCCCGCTATCCGATGGGCAGCCGCATTGCCGGCCGCCTGGCCCTTGGCCTTGTGCTGCTGTGGGCCAGCTCGGTGCTGATCTTCTGCGGCATCGAGGCCCTTCCCGGCGATTTCGCCACCACCTACCTGGGCCAGGCCGCAACGCCCCAGGCCATTGCCAACATCCGCGCCCAGCTGGGCCTCGACCAGCCGATGCTGGCGCGCTACCTCGCCTGGGCGGGGGGGATCCTGCATGGTGATTTCGGCCAGTCCTGGGCCAGCGGCCAGGCCATCGGCGACCAGCTGTGGCACCGTTTCGGCAATTCGCTGCTGCTGGCGGGCTGTGCCGCGGTGATCGCGGTGCCGCTGTCGGTCAGCCTGGGGCTGCTGGCGGTGCTGTACCGCGACCGCTGGCCGGACCGGCTGATCAACATCCTGTCGCTGGCGGCCGTGTCGCTGCCCGAGTTCTTCGTGGCCTACCTGCTGATCCTGTGGCTGGTGGTCCAGCACCCCGTCGCGGCCTTCCCCGCGACCGTCTATGACAGCATGTCGATCTGGCAGAAGCTGCACACCATCGCCCTGCCGGTGGCAACGCTGGTGCTGGTCGTCATCGCCCACATGATGCGCATGACCCGCGCCGCGATCCTGTCAGTGCTGGCCTCGGCCTATATCGAGACAGCGACGCTGAAGGGCCTGGGCGGGCTGCGCATCCTGCTGCGTCACGCCCTGCCCAATGCGCTGGCGCCGATCATCAACGTGGTGGCGCTGAACCTGGCCTATCTGATCGTCGGCGTCGTCGTGGTCGAGGTCGTCTTCGTCTATCCCGGCATGGGCCAGTACATGGTCGATGCGGTGACGGTGCGCGACCTGCCGGTGGTACAGGCCTGCGGGCTGGTCTTTGCCGCCATCTACATCCTGCTGAACATGACCGCCGACATCCTGTCGATCTTCGCGAACCCCCGGCTGAGGCATCCGCGATGAAACAGACCCTGAAAAGCATCCCCCCCTCGGCCTGGATCGGCATCCTGGGACTGAGCCTGTGCGTGCTGGCGGCCGTCTTCGCGCCCTGGATTTCGCCCTATGATCCCAACAAGGTGCTGGCCGACCCGTGGGAGCCCCGCTCGGCCCAGTTCTGGCTGGGCACCGACAACCTGGGCCGGGACCTGCTGTCGCGGCTGATCTGGGGCACGCGGATGACGCTGTTCGTGGCGACGGTCGCAACGGTCATCGCCTTCTCGATGGGGGTGATCCTCAGCCTGATCGCGGCGGTGATGCGCGGCATCGTCGACATCGGCCTGTCGCGGCTGAACGACCTGCTGATGTCGATCCCGACGCTGATCTTCGCGCTGATCGTGCTGTCGGCGCTGCCGCAGACGCTGACGGTGCTGATCATGGTGATGGCGGTGCTGGACGCGACGCGCGTCTTCCGGCTGGGCCGGGCGCTGGCGATGGACCTGGTGGCGATGGAATTCGTCGAGGCCGTCCGCCTGCGCGGCGAAGGCACCCTGTGGATCGTCTTCAAGGAGGTCCTGCCCAATGCCATGACCCCGCTTCTGGCCGAATTCGGCCTGCGGCTGGCCTTTGCGGTCCTGTTCATCTCGACCCTGTCGTTCCTGGGCCTGGGCATCCAGCCGCCGACCCCCGACTGGGGCGGCATGGTCAAGGACAACAAGGACGGCATCATCTTCGGCGTCTCGGCCGCGCTGGTGCCGGGCATGGCGATTGCCGTGCTGACCGTGTCGATCAACCTGGTGGTGGACTGGCTTCTGAAACGCACTTCCAGCCTGAAGGGGGGCCGCGGCGATGGCTGAAACCGGAAACCTTCTGTCGGTGCGGGGCCTGCGCATCGGCGCCACCGCCCATCCCCCGGGCGAGGCGCCCCGCGACATCGAGATCGTCAAGGGCATCGACTTTGACCTGGCCAGGGGCCGGGTGCTGGGGCTGATCGGGGAATCGGGCGCCGGCAAGTCGACCATCGGGCTGGCGGCGCTGGCCTATGGCCGCGGCGGCGTGCGCATCACCGGCGGAGAGGTCCACCTGGACGGCACCGACATCCTGACGCTGGGCCGGAAGGGCGTGCGGGCGCTGCGGGGGGCGCGGGTGTGCTATGTCTCGCAATCCGCCGCCGCCTCGTTCAACCCGGCGCAGCGGCTGGGCGATCAGGTGACCGAGGCGACGATCCGCCACGGCCTTGCCCCCCGCAAAGAGGCCGAGGCCCGCGCCCGCCACCTGTTCGCCCTGCTGGGCCTGCCGGACCCGGATCATTTCGGCGACCGCTTCCCGCATCAGGTCTCGGGCGGGCAATTGCAGCGGGCAATGACGGCGATGGCGCTGTGCCCGCAGCCCGACCTGATCGTCTTCGACGAACCCACCACCGCGCTGGACGTGACAACCCAGATCGACGTTCTGGCCGCGATCAAGGCCGCGATCGAGGAAACCCGCACCGCCGCGCTCTATATCACCCACGATCTGGCGGTGGTGGCGCAGGTGGCCGATGACATCATGGTGCTGCGCCATGGCGAGACGGTCGAATACGGCCCCACCCGCCAGATCATCGAAGCCCCCACCCAGGACTATACCCGCAAGCTGGTCAATGTCCGCTCGATCCACCATGACGAGGCGCCCGACCAGTCCGGCCGCTTTCTGGACCTGAGCGGGATCAATGCCTTCTACGGCGCCTTCCAGGTGCTGCATGACGTGTCGCTGCATGTGCCGCGCGGCCAGACCCTGGCCATCGTCGGCGAAAGCGGCTCCGGCAAGTCGACGCTGGCGCGGGTGGCCTGCGGGCTGCTGCCACCGGCCACCGGCCAGATCCGGCTGGACGGCACCCCCCTGCCCGCCAAGCTGCGCAAGCGCACGCGCGCGCAGTTGCGGCGGATGCAGATGATCTACCAGATGGCCGACACGGCGATGAACCCGCGCCAGACGGTCGGGCAGATCATCGGCCGGGCGGTGACGTTCTACTCGGGCCAGCGCGGGGCCGCGCGCCGCGCCCGGGTGATCGAGCTGCTGGAACAGATCGAGATGGGCGCCGCATACCTCGATCGCTATCCGGCGGAACTGTCGGGCGGGCAGAAGCAGCGCGTCGCCATTGCCCGCGCGCTGGCAGCGGACCCCGAGCTGATCATCTGCGACGAGCCCACATCGGCCCTCGACCCGCTGGTGGCGGACGGCATCCTGAAGCTGCTGCTGCGGCTGCAGGCCGAAAAGGGCCTGTCCTATGTCTTCATCACCCACGACATCGCCATCGTGCGCGCCATTGCCGACAGCGTTGCGGTCATGCACCGCGGCCGGCTGGTGCGCTTTGGGCCAAAGTCGCAGGTGCTGGCACCCCCGTTTGACGATTACACCGCGCTGCTGCTGGCCTCGGTCCCCGAGATGGAACTGGGCTGGCTGGAAAAGGTCCTGGCGGACCGCCGCGCCAAGGCATGAAAGGACGACACGACATGTCCCGCAGCTACACCGTCTCGGAAGAGACCTGGATCCCCCTGAAGGACGGCACACGGCTGGCCACGCGCATCTGGATGCCCGAAGGCGCCGATGCCGCACCCGTGCCCGCGGTGCTGGAATACCTGCCCTACCGCAAGCGCGGCGGCACCGATCCGCGTGACGAAAGCACCTATCCCGTCTTTGCCGCCGCTGGCATCGCGGGGGTGCGCGTGGACATCCGCGGCTCGGGCGAAAGCGACGGGGTGATTGACGGCGAATACACGCCCCGCGAACTGTCGGATGCCTGCGAGGTGCTGGACTGGATCGCCGCCCAACCCTGGTCGAACGGCAATGTCGGCATGATGGGAATCAGCTGGGGCGGCTTCAACTGCCTGCAGGTCGCGGCGCTGAAGCCCGCACCCCTGAAGGCGGTGATTTCCATCGCCTCGACGGTGGACCGCTTCAACGACGACATCCACTACAAGGGCGGCGCGCATATGTCGGCGCAGCTGTCGTGGGCCTCGACCATGCTGGCCTACCAGTCGCGCAGCCCCGACCGCGCCCTGGTGGGCGAGGCCTGGCGCGACATGTGGATGGAACGCCTGACGGGCGAGCCGTTCTTCATGGAGGAATGGCTGTCGCACCAGCGCCGCGATGCGTTCTGGGAACATGGCTCGGTCTGCGAGGGGTTCGCGGACTTCCCCGTGCCCGCGCTGGTGCTGGCAGGCTGGGCGGATGGCTATCGCAACACGCCCCTGAAGGCCGTCGAGGGGATGCCGCACCGCGCCAAGGCGCTGATCGGCCCCTGGATCCACAAATATCCGCATTTCGCCTGGCCGAAACCCCGCGCCGATTTCCACGCCGAGGCCATCGCCTGGTGGAAAAAATGGCTGTCGGACGAAGCCACCGGCGCCGAAGGCCTTCCGCAGATGCGCGCCTATATCCTGGATGCCCCCCGCCCCGCTGCCTGGCGCGAGCGTGATCCGGGCTTTTGGGTGGCCAAGGACAGCTGGACCCCGCCCGAACCCGAGCTGTGGTCGGTGGGCGCCTCCGGCGCGCTGCTGCGCGGGGCGGATGGCGAGGGCACGGGCGATCACTACCTGCGCTCGCCGCTCGATACCGGGATCGCCGCCGGGGAATGGTTCACCCTCAAACCGGATGCCGAGATCGCCGGCGACCAGCGCATCGACAACGGCGGTTCGCTGTGTTTCGAAACCGAGGTGCTGTCGCGCGAGGCCGTCTATCTGGGCGCCCCCAGCCTGACGCTGCACCTGTCCTGCGACGCCGACCGGGAAAACCTGGCCGTGCGGATCATCGACGTGCATCCCGACGGCACCGAGACCCGCGCCTGCTACGGCATCCTGAACCTGGCGCATCGCGACGGCAATGCCGATCCGCAGCCCATGCCCGACGGCATGATCCCGGTCACGGTGACGCTGGATGCCATGGGCTACCGCTTTGCGCCCGGGCACCGGATCAAGCTGGCGATCTCGACCTCGTACTGGCCGCAGATCCTGCCCTCGCCCAAGGCGCCGGGGGTGGTGATCGACACGTCCTCGATGGTGCTGTCGCTGCCGAAGCTGGGGGCCCACGCGCGGATCTCGGTGCCCGAGCCGGAAAACCCCAGCCCGCTGCCCGACTACCCGATGCTGACGCCCGCCAAGACCCGCCGCAGCGTCGAGCGCGACCAGATGACCGGCCTGACGCATTACCGCATCTTCGAGGACACCGGCCTGGAGCAGCACCCCACCAGCGGCCTGCAATCGCAGGAAATCCGGTCGGAGGACTGGTCGATCGGCGATGATCCCACCAGCGCGCGCGGCGACATCACCTGGGACATCCGCGTCCAGCGCGAGGGCTGGGAAACCCGCAGCACCTGCACCACCGCGATGACCTGCACCGAAACCCACTGGCAGATCTCGGCCCGGGTCGTCGCCTGGGAAAACGGCACCGAGGTGCACCGCCAGGACTATGCGAAAGAGATCCCCCGCGACTTCATGTGACCGGGGCCGGAATGCAAAGGGGGGACGCCCAGGCGCCCCCCCGACAGGATCAGCGGTGACCGCCGCCACCGCCCTGGCCGCCGCCAAAGCCGCCACCGCCGCCGCCCATGCCGCCGGCATAGCCACCGCCGAAACCACCGCCGCCGCCACGGCACATGTCCAGCCCGAAGGGACCGCAGCCGCAGGCGCTGAGGCTCAGCACACCGACGAGGCCCAGGGCGACGAGGGTCGCTCGTTTCATCACTCGCATGTTATCAACTCCTTAGAACAGGTTCGCCGCAGCGATACCGCCGCTGTTACGCGCCGTCGATGGCGTTCCGGCGGACAGCCGAAGGGGCTGCGCGGTTCCCCGCCCAGCCCCTGCCGAAACCCGCCGATTACGGCCGCGGCCTGAAACATCGCGATCAGAGCGTCGGCATCCCCTTGGGCGGCAGCGCCCGCTTCTGCGCGGCGATGCGGAACGGCGCATTGGCCGCGCCAAAGCCCGCATAGCCGTTGCGCTGCAGGATCTCGAAGAACATGCCGCCGACGAAACCGCCGGAATAAAGCTGGAAGAACTCGCCCCGCGCATCCCGGTCATACAGCACATTGGCTGCCTGCATGCGTTCCAGAAGGCCCGGCGGGAAGTCGAAGCGCGCCTTCAGATCGTCATAATAGTTGGCCGGAATTTTCAGCGCCGCAAAGCCACGCGCAGCCAGCCGGGCGGCCGTGTCGAAGATGTCGTCCGTCGACAGCGCCAGGTGCTGAACCGAGGCGCCGAAGGTTTCCGCCAGGAAACGCCCCGCCAGCGTGCGGTGGCTGTCGGCGCCGTTCAGAGTGATCTTCAGCGCGCCGTCGGGGCTTTCGATCACCTGGCTGCGCACCAGCCCGTCGGGATCGATCACGTCGACCATCGGACTTTTGTGCACGTCAAAGATCGAGGTGTAGAACAGCGTCCAGGACAGCATGTCCTCATAGCTCATGGTCTGGGCGATGTGATCGACCCGGGTCAGGCCGACACCGGCCAGATCGGCGCCGGGTTCGGCCTTGAACTCGACCTGCCAGACCTGGTCCAGCCCGCTTTCGGCATCCAGGAAATGCATCACCGAGCCCGACAGGCCACGGATCGCGGGGATCTCCAGCTCGCCCATGTCGAGCGGCTGCGAGAAGGCCGAGGCCCCGGTGGCCAGCGCCCGCGTCATCACGTCCTGCGCCGAAGACACCGCGATGCCCAGATCGCAGACCGTCGTGCCGCGCGCGTGCCAGGCATGCGAGGCATGGCCCTCGGCCTCTTCGTTCACCAGCAGCCGGATATCGCCCTGCTGCCAGAGCGTCAGCGCCTTGTTGCGATGCCGGGCGGCACGGGCAAAACCCAGCGATCCCAGCAGCGTGCCAAGCGCCTCGGCCTCGGCCCCGCGCGAGGCGAATTCGACGAAGGACACCCCCTGCGAGGGCACCCGCGCCGGCAGGTCCGGCAGATCCAGCGTCAGCCCGGTCTCGGTGCGGCGCACGTCATCCATGACCGCGACCAGGCTGCGATAGCCGTCCTCGGCCACCTGGCGGGTGTTGGCGCCGCGGAACTGGTCGTTGAAGATCTCCAGCGACACCGGGCCCGTATAGCCCGCCGCCATCACCGCGCGCATGAAGCCTGTGACGTCCAGATCGCCCTCGCCCGGCATGTTGCGGAAGTGGCGCGACCAGTACAGCAGGTCCATCTCGATCAGCGGCGCATCGGCCAGCTGCACGAAAAAGATCTTGTCGCCCGGGATCGAGCGGATGCTTTCCGGCGACAGCTTGCGGCCCAGCGTGTGGAAGCTGTCGACGATCAGGCCGATGTTCGGATGATCGGCGCGGCGGACGATTTCCCAGGCATCGCGGTGGTCGTTGACATGGCGGCCCCAGGCCAGCGCCTCGTAGCCCACGCGCAGGCCGCGTGCCGCGGCGCGTTCGCCAAGCGCCCGGAAATCCGCCGCCGCCCGGTCAATGCCGCCAAGCGCCTGCGGATGGCAGGACGAGCAGAACAGCACCAGATCCGTGCCCAGCTCCTGCATCAGGTCGAACTTGCGCTCGGCCCGGTCGAACGCCTTCGAGCGCAGCGGCTCGGGCAGGCCCTCGAAGTCGCGGAAGGGCTGGAACAGGGAAATTTCCAACCCATGGTCGCGGATCATGCGGCCCACGTCACGCGGACTGCCGTCATAGGTGATGAAGTCCTGCTCGAAGATCTCGATCCCGTCGAAACCGGCCGCCGCGATGGCCTCGAGCTTTTCCCGGAAATCGCCGGAAATCGAAACGGTTGCGATGGAGGTCTTCATCCACCCTCTCCCTTATTTCAGCAGATCCGACCGCAGCTTGTCTTCGTCAAGCGGCAGGCCGGTAAACAGCTTCCAGGCATGCACACCCTGATAGAAGAACAGCTCCCAGCCAGAGATGATGGTGACGCCCTGCGCCTGGGCTTCGGTCAGGAACTGGGTGTCGACGGGGGTATAGACCGCATCGAAAGCCCAGGTTGCCCCGGTCATGGCAGCAGCAGCCAGCGGCGTGCCGCCCTTGCCCACCATGCCCACCGGGGTGCAGTTGATCAGACCGGCCGCACCGGCGGCGGCGGCCTCGGCACTGTCCCAGACCGTGACGGTGCTGCCGGTGCCCGCGCCACGCAGATCATCGGCCAGCGCCTCGGCCTTGGCCCGGTCCAGATCGACCAGCCGGACCTCGGGGGCGCCAAGGGCCAGCAGCCCGAAGGCCACCGCGCGTCCGACACCGCCGGTGCCGATCATCAGCGTGATGCCGGGGTTCGCCTGCCCGCGCACGCGGCGGTAGGCGGCAATAAAGCCGGTGTGGTCGGTGTTGTGGCCCTTCGGCCCGCCGGCTTCGAAAATCGCGGTGTTGACCGCACCGATGGCGCGCACCAGCGGATCCTCGATGGTCAGCTTGGCCACCACCTTTTCCTTGTAGGGATAGGTGATGTTGGTGCCGCGATAGCCCTGGTCTGCCAGCCCGTCAAAGATCTGATCCCAGGTTTTGCCCAGCTCATGGGGGACCAGGCGGATGTAGTCGACCTTGCGGTCGTTCTGTTGCCCGGCCAGCTCGTGCAGGCGGGGCGAGCGCGAGGCGGCGATATTGTCGCCGATGAGGCCCAGAAGGATGTCGGTCATTTGGATTGGGTATCCTTCTTGCGGAAGCGCGTCCAGAGCGGGGTCTGGCTGACGAAGATCAGGATCACGGCCAGGAACAGCACCAGCGACAGCGGGCTGGTGAAGATGCCGTGGAAGAAGCGGCCAAGGTCCTCGCGTTCCGAGATGATGGCGCGGCGCCAGTTGTCATCCAGAAGCCGCGACAGGATCACGCCCAGGATGACGGGGCCCAGCGGATAGCCGTAGTGGCGCATGAAGTAGCCGAAGATGCCAAAGCCCAGCATCCAGTAGACATCGGTGATCGAGTTGTTCACCGCATAGGCGCCGACGATGGACAGCAGCAGGATCAGCGGGATCAGCACCGCACGCGGCATCTCGACGATCTTGGTGAACAGCTTGATGCCGGTCAGGCCGAAGAACAGCATGAAGAAGTTGGCCATGATCAGCGCGCCGACGATGAACCAGAACATGTCGGGCTGTTCGACCATCAGCATCGGCCCGGGGTTCAGGCCGTGGATGAACAGGGCGCCGATCATGATCGCGGTCACCGCGTCGCCGGGGATGCCCAGCGTCATCATCGGGATGAAGGCCCCGCCGACGGCGGCGTTGTTGGCGGTCTCGGGGGCGACAAGGCCCTCGATGGCGCCCTGGCCGAAGGGACGATTGGGCTTTTTGGTGATCCGCTTGGCATGGTCATAGGCCATCAGCGCCGCGATGTCGCCGCCGGTGCCCGGCAGGGCGCCGATCAGCACCCCGAGCGCCGAGGTCTGCAGCGACAGCGGCAGGTGCTTCTTGATGGTGCCGAAGGAGGGGACGATGCGGCTGATCTTCTGGCGCACGGCCGATTGCTCGACATGGTGCAGCTGCATCAGCGCCTCGGACACGCCGAACATGCCGATCATCACCGCGATAAAGCTGATGCCCTGTTCCAGCAGCGGAATGTTGAAGGTGAAGCGTTCGGTGAAGGTCAGCGGGTCCATGCCCACCGCCCCGATGCCGATGCCAAGCGCCCCCGAGAAGATCCCCTTGACCAGAGACCCCGACGACAGAGAGCCCACCAGCAGGATGCCCAGCACCGCCAGCAGCATGTAGTCGCGCGGCTGGAAGGTCAGGGCGAAGTCCGACACGAAGGGCGCCAGCAGCGCCAGCACCAGGATGCCGACGAAACCGCCGAAGAAGGACATGACGGTGGTGATGCCGATGGCCTCGCCCGCCTCGCCGCGCTGCGCCATGGGATAGCCGTCAAGCGCCGTCGCAATGGCCGAGGGCGCGCCGGGGATGTTCAGCAAGATCGCCGTGCGCGAGCCGCCGTAGACGCCCCCCATGTAGATGCCGATCATCAGCGAGATCGCCGGCAGCACGTCCCAGGAGAAGGTGAAGGAAATCAGGATGGACACCGCCATGGTGACCGACAGCCCCGGGATGGCGCCGACATAGACGCCGGCGAAGGTCCCCAGGCCCACCAGCAGCAGCAGCTGCGGATGCGTGAAGATGGTAAAGAGCGCGAGCACATGTTCCATCAGGCAGCTCCGTGAAGAAGGGTGCGGATCGCCTGCAGCCATTCGGCCTCGGGGACGATACCGGCAGGCATGAGGACGGTGAAGACGATGCGGAAGACCAGGTAGATCCCAAGCAGGCTGCCGACCGAAACGGTGGCGGTGAAGACCCAGCCGCGTTTCGACAGGATCTTGATCGCGGCCAGCAGGAACAGCAGCGAGGTCGGCAGGAAGCCCAGCGGTTCCAGCAAGATGCCGTAGGCCACCAGAAACAGGCCCATGACGATGACCAGCGGCGGCAGGATGTCCGACAGCACGGCTTCGTCAGCGGTGCGCGGCTTGCGCAGGGTCTGCACCAGCACGATGCCGGCGCTGATCAGCATCACCGCGGCGGTGCCCATCGGGATCGCCCCCGGCGAGGACAGCGCGTCAAAGCCGGCGATGCCATAGGCATTCCACAGCAGCGCCGCACTGAAGATCACCAGGATCACGGTGAACAGCAGCTCTCCCGGGCGGCGTTTGCCGACGAGGCCACCGGGCGTGGCATCCGAGCTGCCGTCGCGCGTTGAATCGTGGTGGTGTTTGGGGTCCGTCATCTCTTTCCTCCCCGGCGTTCCCGGTCCTGGAATGAAAACGCCGCCCACGTCGGAGCGGCGCCTGTCGCGATCGGGGGCCGGCCTGCGGCCCCCGCGGGCAGATCATTTGCCCGGGCGCTTGATCCCGAATTCCTCGGGCGAGCTTTTGGTCAGGCCGGCATCCTGCAGCAGCCAGCTGGTGCCTTCCTGCCACTTGGTCAGGAACGCTTCGGCTTCGTCACCCGAGATGTTCATCATGGTGAAGCCGCGGTTCTTCATCAGGGTCTTGAACTCGTCCTGCTCGGCCGCTTCGTGGTAGGCGGCGCTCAGCTTCTGGACGATGTCCTCGGGCGTGCCCTTCTTGACGAAGACGCCGAAGAACGGACCCCAGGGCAGGTAGTTGTCATAGCCCTTGTTGAACGAGGTGATGGTCGGCACGTCCGGCAGGAACTCGCTCTTGTCGGTGGACAGGACCGCCAGCGGCTTCATGTTGCCGGCCTTGATCGCCTCGATCGAGGCGCCCAGCACGGCGGGCATGACGTCGATCGCGCCACCCTGCAGCGCCGTCAGCGCCGGGCCGTCACCGTCATAGGGCACCGAGATCACGTCCAGCTTGCCTTCGACGGCTTCCATCATCGCGGTCACGACCGACGGCAGGCCGCCCGGACCGGTCGAGCCGATGCGCAGCTCGCCGGGATGGGCCTTGATATAGTCCATCATGCCGGCATAGTCGTTGAAGGGGGCATCATTGCGTGCCACCAGGATGGCGGTGCCGCGGGCCAGGATGTCGACCGGCACGAAATCGGAATAGTCCTTCTTGCCGAGGCCCATCACCTTGTAGAGCAGCGGGTTTTCCGCGCCCATCAGCAGGGTGTAGCCATCGGCCTTGCCGCCCGCCACCTTGTTCAGGGCGATCGCGCCGACGCCGCCGGTCATGTTCTGCATCACGACGGTACCACCCAGCACGTCCTCGGCATGGGGCGTGACCGCGCGCATCACCGTATCGGTCGAGCCACCGGCCCCCCACTGGATGATGCCCTGGATTTCCTTGGACGGATAATCTGCGGCAATAGCTGCGGATGCGGTGACGGCCAGCGCCGAGACGGCGCCGATGATGAAGCGTTTCATGTTTCCTCCCTAAGAAACGAACGAGGGGTCTCCCCGATCCTCCCGATGCAGTCAGGATCAGGCATTGCGGTCTTAACGTCAAATACCGAAATCTATGTCCGATTAACACTGTGTTAATTCACCCCGGATCAGGTTATTTTGACGCGCCCTACCGCACCAGCGGTTCGTCGACGGCCAGCGTCAGCTCCTTGCGGAACTGGCTGATGGCGTAATCGGCAAAACTGGACAACACGCGGCCCTGTTTCTTGACGACATAGCTGCTGACCTCGCTGCGTTCTTTCAGCGGCAGCCGCACCAGCCCGGGCATGTAGACCTCGGCGACCGAGAACTTGTCGATCAGCGCCACCCCCAGCCCGTGCCGCACCAGGCTGACCACCGTCTGGGCGAAGCGGCCGCGCATGTCATGGCGCACCTCCAGCCCGGCATCCCAGAAAGGCTTGGCCAGGAAGGCGCCGTAGGGATCGTCGGGATCGACGCCGATCAGCTGCTCGTCCATCAGATCATGGACCGAGACCTCGGCCCGGTCGGCCAGCCGGTGCCCCTCGGGCAGCACGCAGACCAGCGGCGCGGTGGCGATCTTTTCGTTCTCGATGCCGGGGTTGTCGACGGGGCTGCTCATGATGACGAACTCGCCGCGCTCCAGCAGAAGATAGTCCACCGTCTCCTCGATCTTCAGGATGTTCAGATCGATGTAGAGGTCCGGGAAGCGGCCACGGATGTTGCGGATCGCCCGGGCTGCGACGAATTGCGCCACCGAGGGCGCCGAGGCGAAGGCCAGCTGGACGTCCTCGCCCTTCTTCAGGCTGTCGAGCGCGGCCTGCAGGTTCTCGACCCCCTTGTAGACGGCGCGGATCTGGTCGAACACCGCCTGCGCCTCGACCGAGGGGATGAACAGACCGCCACGGCGTTCGAACAGGCGCAGGTTCAGGGTGTCCTCGGTATGCTTGATCAGGCGGCTGATGCCCGGCGCCGAGACCCCCAGATATTCCGCCGCCCCCGCGATGGTGCCGCGCAGCATGACCGCCCGGATGACCTCGACCTGCCGCAGGGTAATGTCGCGCATCGCGTGTTCTTTCGTAACATCAGGTTATTCAGACCCAATCATTGATATTTGACGTTAATCGCCGCCGCAATGATTTTCACCGGTAGGGAGGATTCCGAATGCCGGATTCAACAGAAGATTTCGACCTGATCGTCCTGGGATCAGGGGCCGGGGGCCTGGCGGCCGCGGTCACCGCCGCCGACGCGGGCCTGCGCGTCGTGGTGCTGGAAAAGACCGATGTCCTGGGCGGCACCACCGCCTGGTCGGGCGGCTGGATCTTTGCCCCCCGCAATCCCGTCGCCCGCCGCGCCGGGATCGAGGAAGACATTGCCGCGCCCCGCAGCTACCTGCAGGCAGTGACCGGCAACTACGCCAATCCCGACCGGATCGAGGCCTTCCTGCAGGCCGCCCCCGAGATGGTCGCGTTCTTCGAAAGCCGCACGGCGCTGACTTTCGACGGGGGTCTGACGATCCCCGACACCTACGGCCATCAGCCCGGGGCGGGCACCGGCGGGCGCTCGGTCATTGCGCAGCCCTTCGATGCGCGCGCCCTGGGCGACAAGGTGGCCCTGCTGCGCCTGCCCCTGCCCGAGACCACCTTCAAGGGCATGACCATCCAGTCCGGCCCCGACCTGCGCGCCTTCATGACCGTGACGCGATCGGCGCGCAGCTTTGCCCATGTGACACGGCGTGTCACCCGCCACTTCCGCGACCTGGCGCTGCATGGCCGCGGGATGGAGCTGCGCAACGGCGCGGCCCTGGTCGGGCGGCTGGTGAAATCGGCGCTGGATCTGGGCGTCGCGCTGCGCCCTGGCACCGAGGTGACCGCCCTGGTCCGTCAGGACGGCCGGGTGTGCGGCGTCGATCTGGCCGGCGGCCAGCGGCTGCGGGCGCGCCATGGCGTGGTTCTGGCCACTGGCGGCTACGGCCATGACCCGGCCCGCCGCGCCGCGACCTTCCGGCGCGACGACGAACACCTCAGCCTGGCGGTGCCCTCGGCCACCGGCGACGGGCTGCGGCTGGCCGAAGCGGTGGGCGCCCGTGTCGATACTTCGGTGAAAAGCGCCGCCGCGCAATGCCCGGTGTCGCAGGTCAGCTGGCCGGACGGGCGGCAGGGGGTCTTTCCCCATATCATCGACCGCGGCAAACCCGGGCTGATCGGCGTTCTGGCCAATGGCCAGCGGTTCTGCAACGAGGGGCTGGGCTATCACGATTACGTCGATGCCCTGCTGGCCGCCCTGCCCGAGGGCGCCCCCGCGCAATCCTGGCTGGTCTGCGACCACCGCTTTTTGCGCCGGTTCGGGCTGGGCATCGTGCGCCCCGCCCCGGTGCCCTTCCGGTCCTGGATCCGCACGGGCTATCTGAAGACCGGCGCCACGCCCGCCGATCTGGCCCGCGCCTGCGGCATCGATCCCGCCGGGCTGGAGGCAACGCTGGCCGACTGGAACCTGCATGCCCGCACCGGCGAGGACCCCGCCTTTCACCGCGGCACCACCCCCTACATGCGGCTGCAGGGCGATCCCGAACAGCAGCCGAACCCCAACGTCGCCCCGATCGACACCGCCCCCTACTATGCCGTCCGTGTCGTGCCCGGCAGTTTCGGCACCTTCGCGGGTCTGGCCAGCGATCCCCGGGCCCGCGTGCTGGACGCGCAGGACCAACCCATTCCCGGTCTCTATGCCGCCGGCACCGACGCGGCCTCGGTCTTTGGCGGGTTCTACCCGGCGGGCGGCATCAACCTCGGCCCGGCGCTGACATTCGGCTATATTGCCGGGCGCCAGGCCGCACAGGAGACCCAAGGATGAGCCGCAAGATCTCGGCCGCGCATCTGACCGCCATCGACCTGCCCCCCCCCCGTTTCATCGAGGCCGCCGCCCAGGCCGGTTTCGACGGGGTGGGCCTGCGCCTGCTGCGCGTCACCGACAGCTCTCCGGGCTATCCGCTGCGCGACGACCCGGCGATGCTGCGCGCCACGAAGGCGGCGCTGCAGGCGACGGGCCTGTCCGTCGGCGACGTCGAATTCCTGAAGATCACCCCCGAGACCCGCCCCGCCGACTGGTGCTGGCTGTTCGACATCGGCGCCGAGCTGGGCGCCGGTCACCTGATCACCGCCCCCTATGACGACGACCTCGGGCGGCTGTCGGACCGCCTGGCCGAGCTTTCGGACCTGGCGGCATCCCGGGGCATGAAGATCATCCACGAGTTCTTCCCCTGGACATCGGTACCTGATCTGGCGACCGCCCTGCAGGTGGTCACCGCCGCCGGCCCCGAGGTCGCAGTGTTGGTCGACAGCCTGCATTTCGACCGCTCCGCGCCCGATACCACCCTGCTGGCCGCCGTGCCGCCCGACCGCCTGCCCTTCGCGCATCTGTGCGACGCCCCGGTCCATCCGCCCTACACCACCGAAGAGCTCCTCTTTACCGCGCGCGAGGCACGGCTGCCGCCGGGCGCCGGCGGCATCGACCTGGCCGCCTTCCTGCGCGCGCTGCCGCCCGGCCTGCCGCTGGCGCTGGAGGTGCCGATGGGAACGCTGCAAGCCGAGGCCGGCAGTGCCGCAGTGCTGCAGACCGTGGCCCGGGCCACCCGCGCGCTGTTGCAGGCCCAGGGGCAGGCCTGACGGCTCTGGCCCATCGGGGCAGGATGCCCTCCGATCCAGGATCGCCATGCCCCTGACCCGGATGAGTTTCGACCTGGCCAGACGGGGCGGGCTGCCCCCCTCAGGGTCGGCCCTGCGCCCATCCCGGACCGGATGATCGGGCTGCCAGATGCGCTGCGGGCCCCGCAGATCGCGCTCCACCCGGTTGCCACCGGTCACGACGCATGTCCGGGCCTGCAGCGCCTCCGCCCGCCGGGCCAAAGCCACTGTATCGAGCCTGCGCATGACAAGGCTGCATCGCAGGCCTCTGCCCCTCCGGCCGCACCTCCAATGTCCGATCGGAACCTTGCCCGCGCCCTCCTGCGCAGCGCCTGAAAAGTGTGGAAAATTCCTCGGCCCCGGGCCCCCCGGAACCGGGGCAGATCGGAGGGTGCGGGCCCCTGGTTGGGCCGTCCCGGTTCCCGACGCCCCACCCGATCGCAGCGGCAAGGCTGTCTCGGCATCGATCCGCCCCGCGCCAATGGCGCGGCGACAATCTATACATTGGCTGCGCGCCGGTGCAGGGCCATTGGTCCTGGCCGGGGCCCGCCGGGCCACCGCCGATCCGACCCGTCGCCAGCGGCCCCGGGTCCAGGGCATGCCCCCGGCCTGCGGATCAAGGTCGAACATCACATCACCGGACCGGGGCTGTCCGGGGTGGGCCCTGGCGCCCAGATCACGCCCCACCCCTCCATCGCCCGGGCGTTCGGGACCGGCGGCGCCGGAAACCGCACGTGCCGCCGATCAGAAAGAACCCTGCCTTCATCCACGACCCAGGGCCGCCGCCCTCGTCACCGGAACGGGCGATGCCAGGAAAGGTCGCGGATCCGCTGGCGCGTCGGCTGGCCCGCTATCGGGCACCGCACCACGGACCAGCCGCCGGGCTTGCAGTGCCGAACCGCCGGACGGGCTTTGCCATGGCGCCGCTGACAGGCAGATGGCCCCGGTCCCCGGGTAGCAGGACCGCCAGCCCCCCGCTTCGGCATCATCGGCACCGGTGTATCCAGCCACGGCGCGCTGAAAATCCGGACCACCCACGGCCTGTCGGCCAAGTGCGGCCAAAGACCCGCCCCCGTCGATTGTGCTGAGAACCTCTGCAGACCAAGAAATGGCTCGAGATCTTGGAATGCTGGTCCTGCAAACCGCCCCTTGGCAAACCGCATTTTCTCAGGAGGGGCTTCGCGGGGGGCTGCTGATCTGCCCTGCCTCGCCCGATCAGAGACCTTTTCAACAGGTTTCGTCGACCGCCACCCAGGCACGATTGCCAAGCGCTGCACCTGATCACCAGCTGCGGCAGACCGGACCTCAGAGATGTCCCAATGCCGCCCGATGCCCCGGTCGGTCCCAACCACGACCAGACGCGCGGCGGCCTGCGGGCCTAAACCCGCCGCGTGCCGCCCGACCGCATCTGCTTGCCCAGCCAGCCTTCCCGGATCTCGCCTCTCGGGCCGGACAAGCGGGGAAGTCCGCCCTTCTGCCCGCACCCACGGCTTCGGCCCGACATGGCCCGGGCCGTCAACCGCATCTCGCGGCATTCGGGGTGCCAACGGAATGCCGGCCGCCTCGACAGAGGGGGCCGGTGGTGGGCATTGGCACGTCCGGCGGCAATCCGAAGATGGCATCCCGCCAGGCCGGCTGCAATGTCGGCCGCGTCAATGTCCTCCATCCGCGCGCCAGCCCCCTGGTTTGCACCCCGGCCCGCCAAACATCCGCAAATCCTGCATCCGCTGAAACCGGTTTCGAACTGATCCAGCAGCGCCTGTCCAGGCCGCCCCCAGGGCCTGCGACCTCGACACCCCGCCGCCAATGGGCACCGACGTTCTGCTCCTCTGGATCCGGCGCGGCGCGATCCAGATACTGCCGGGCCCTACCTTACTTGGGGATGGCACCAGCCCGTTCACCCGCAACCGCGCCAAAGCCTTCGACACGATCCTCCGGTCGATCCGGAAGCGGGCTGTGGCGTCCCTTCCGCGATCCGGTACGGATGGGCTGGCAGGAAAACCTCTGTTTCGCCGGACCCTGTGCCCCCCACAGCCCGCAAGAACCGACCTATGCGCCACAGGCCCGGATGATAGATCCCTGCGCCCGGCGACCTGCCGGCGCGGCTCCGTACTGCCTCCCGATACCGGCACCGACCGGCAGGGGACCGCCGCCCACCTTTCAGGGCGCAACCGCCGGATAGAACCCACGGTTCCCTGTCATCTGGCCCCAAATACCCCGGGGTGAATTGCGCACCTTCGGTGCCCAAGAGGGGCAGAGCCCCTGCCCGAGCGCGACAAGGAGCATCGGCGCAGGGGGCTCTGCCCCCGTCGGCTACGCCGACTCCCCCGCCATATTTAAGGAAAGATGAAACACGGGTCTGCAGCGCAGGCGCCTTGTACCTTGCGCTCATGCCCACGACAGTGGCGCCGACTGACTGCGCACATGACAGGAGACCCCATGTCCGACAAGCCCCGCGTGATGATGTTCACCCCGCAGCGCCCCCTGGCGATGGAACGGCTGGCACGTGACTACGCGCTTCTGCGGCTCGACCAGGCAGAGGACAAGGCCGCCTTCCTGGCCACCCATGGCGCCGGGGTGCGCGCAGCGATCATCAACGGGCATACGGCGCTGGATGCCGCGGCCATCGCGGCGATGCCGCAGCTGGAGGTCGTGTCCTGCGCCTCGGCTGGCTACGAAAGCCTTGATACCACGACCATGGCCCGACGCGGGATCGCCCTGACGAACACTTCGGTCGCCTTGCGCGATGACGTGGCCGATACGGCAATCCTGCTGATGCTGGCGGCGCGGCGCAACCTGGTGGCCGCCGATGCCTGGGTGCGCTCGGGCGACTGGGCGCGGCAGGGGATGTTCCCGCTGCAGCGCACCATCACCGGCAAGCGGCTGGGGATCGTCGGCATGGGGGTGATCGGGCAGGCCATCGGGCACCGGGCCGAGGCCCTGGGGATGCAGGTCAGCTACTGGAACCGGCGCCCGAAGGACGTGCCTTGGGCCTACCAGCCCGACCTTTTGCAACTGGCCGCCGACAGCGACACGCTGGTGGCCATCGTCGCGGGCGGGGCGGGCACGCGGGGGCTGGTGTCGCGCAGCGTGCTTGAGGCGCTCGGGCCGCAGGGCCTGTTCGTCAACGCGGCCCGCGGCAGCGTCGTCGACGAAACCGCCATGATCGAGCTGCTGGAAAGCGGCCAGCTGGGCCAGGCCGCCCTGGATGTCTACGAGACAGAGCCCAATGCCGATCCCCGTCTGGCGGCGCTGAAGAACGTGACGCTGTTCCCGCATCATGCCTCGGGCACGGTCGAGACCCGCGACGCCATGGCGATGCTGGCGGTCGACAACCTGGACGCCTTCTTTGCCGGGCGGCCGCTGGTCAGCCCCGTCAGCCTTTAACCCTTGGGGAAACGCCGCGGCGCGGGCGGCGCCCCCACCTGATCCCAGAAGCTGTCGGCGCGTTTCTCGAACGTGCCGGCCTCGCGGGCGTCGCTTTGGTAGAAGCGTCCCGGGGTCAGGCCGGGCACGTATTCCTGCGCCACCCAGCCGCGCGGATCGTCATGCGGAAAGGCATAGCCCACGTGGCCTAGCGCCTCGGCGCCCTTGTAATGGCCGTCGCGCAGATGTTTCGGCACCACGGCGGGGGGCTCCGATGTCACCGCCTGCAGCGCCAGCCCGATGCCCCGGCAGGCGGAATTGGATTTCGGCGCCCGCGCCACGTGCAGCGCCGCATGGGCCAGGATGATCCGTGCCTCGGGGTAGCCGATCTTTTCCACCGCCGTCGCCGCCGCCACCGCCGTCTGCAGCGCGGTATTGTCGGCAAGCCCCACGTCCTCGGAGGCATGGATCATGATCCGGCGCGCGATGTAACGGGGATCCTCGCCCGCATGGATCAGCCGCGCCAGCCAGTAGAGCGTCGCATCCGCATCCGAGCCACGCATGGATTTCACGAAGGCCGAGACGATGTCGTAATGCTGATCGCCCGAGCGGTCGTGGTTGACCGCGGCCGAGGCATAGACCTCTTCCAGCATCGCCTCGGTGATCTCGACCGGGCCGTCATGACCGACGCAGAGGCTTTCCAGCGTCGTCAGCGCGCGGCGCGCATCGCCGCCCGAACGGCCGGCGATCAGGCGGATCTGCGCGTCGCTCAGGCGCGCTGCGACGCCGGTGTCGTGCAGGTAGCTCAGGCCCCGGCGCACCACCTGTTCCATCGCCTCCAGCGACACCGGTTCCAGCTGCAGGATGGTCGAGCGCGACACCAGCGCCGGTGTCAGCGCGTGATAGGGATTGCCCGTCGTCGCGCCGATGAAATCGGCGGTGCCGTTCTCGCAGATCGCCAGCAGGTCATCGGCCTGGGTCGAGGAAAAGCGGTGGATCTCGTCCACGAAGATCAAGAGCGGGCGGATGCGCGCCTCGTCCGAGAGCTTGCGCAGCTCGGCCACCGTGGCGCGGGTGGCGTGCAATTGGCAGAATTCCTTGCCCAGCATCGCCCCCACCGCCCGCGCGATCGAGGTCTTGCCCACCCCCGGCGGCCCGTAAAGGATCACGCTGCCAAGCGCGCCCGCCGCAATGCGCCGCCGCAGCACCGAACCGGGCCGGGTGATCGCCTCCTGGCCGATGATGTCGTCAAGGGTCTTCGGCCGCAGCGCCGCCGCCAGCGGCTCGTGCCCCGCACGCGGGGCCGCATCGAACAGGTCGCTCATCCGGGTCTCCTTCGGTTCCCCTTCTCCCTATGCCAGGATGGGGCAAATGCGAAGCCATGGGGAAGGTTAAGCGCCATTAACCGGCCATGCACTGAGCGCAAGGCGGCCTTGACGCCTGAGCGATTGTTCTGCGCCGCAGCATCGTGTATTCATAAGTCACGGCACAGCGATGTGCCAGAGAGTTTCCTGGGTCTCTCTCCTCCTCCCTGAGACCCGGAAAATCAGCGGCGGCCCCTCTCCTCCTCCCTGGGGTCGCCGCGTTCCTCTCCCCCCTCCGCTTCTTACGGCAGATCAACGGCAGCTTTGCGCTACGCCCCCTTGCAAACCATTGCGCAAGGGCGTCATGTGCACGCAATTCCTCCCCTCCTCCTGCCGAGAGCCGCCATGCTGGACCAGCCGCAAAAGCCCCTGATCGTCACCCATTGGGGCAGCTACCATGCCATCATGGAAAACGGCCGCCCCGTGCGGCTGGAGCCGGTCGCAATCGACCCCGACCCATCGCCCATCGCCGCCGGCATGATCGAGGCGCTGGACGCCCCGGCCCGCATCCGCCGCCCCGCGGCACGCGCCTCGTTCCTGAAGGCCCGCGAGGCCGGCCGGATCGAGACCGACGGCGCGGGCCGCGGCCATGAAGCCTTCGTCGAACTGCCCTGGGACGAGGCGCTGGACCTGGCCGCCGCCGAACTGGACCGGGTGCGCGGGCAATATGGCAACGGCGCGATCTACGGCGGCTCCTACGGGTGGGGATCGGCGGGGCGCTTCCACCATGCGCAAAGCCAGATCCACCGCTTTCTGAACTGCATCGGCGGCTATACACGGTCGGTGCAGAACTACAGCTATGCCGCCGCCGACATGATCCTGCCCTATATCCTGGGCACCCGCCGGGGCCTCAGCACCCATCACACCAGCTGGCCGCGCATCGCCGAGGAAACCGAAACGCTGGTGATGTTCGGCGGCGTGCCCGCCCGCAACGCCCAGGTCGGATCGGGCGGCATCGCGCGCCATATCGTGAACGAGAACCTCGCCCGGCTGGTCGAACGGGGGGCGCGGCTGATCTCGGTCTCGCCGATCCGCGACGACACGATTGCCGAGGGGGTGGAATGGCTGCCGCTGCGGCCGGGCACCGACACCGCGCTGATGCTGGGCATGGCGCACGACCTGCTGCAGACGGGCCGCGCCGATCTGGCCTTTCTTGCCAGCCATACCCACGGGTCCGAGCCGTTCCTGGCCTATATAACGGGCGCCACCGACGGCACGTCCAAGACGCCCGAATGGGCCGCCGACATCACCGGCGTGCCCGCGCAGATGATCCGCGATCTGGCGCGCGACATGGCCAGCACCCGCAGTTTCCTGATGATGGCCTGGTCGCTGCAACGCGCCGATGGCGGCGAACAGCCCTATTGGATGGCGGTGGCGCTGGCCGCGATGCTGGGCCAGATCGGCCTGCCCGGCGGCGGCTTCGGCTTTGGCTATGCCTCGGTCAACGGGGTGGGCAATCCCAAGGCCCCCTTCGCCTTCCCGGCCCTTCCGCAAAAGGTCAACCCGGTCAAGGATTACATCCCCGTCGCCCGGATCGCCGACGCGCTGCTGCATCCCGGCGCGCCCTATACCTTTGATGGCGAGGACCGCATCTATCCGGATCTGAAACTGGTCTACTGGGCGGGCGGCAACCCGTTCCACCACCACCAGGACCTGAACCGCCTGCGCCGCGCCTGGCAGACCCCCGAAACCGTCATCGTGAACGAGCATGTCTGGAACCCGCTCGCCCGCCATGCCGACATCGTCTTTCCGGTCACCACCCAGCTGGAACGCAACGACATCGCGTTTTCCTCGAATGACCGGTTCCTGGCGCCCTCCCATGCGGTGGCGCAACCCTTTGCCGAGGCCCGCGACGATTACGCCGTCTTCACCGGCCTTGCCGAACGGCTGGGCGCGGCCGATACCTTCACCGAAGGCCGCACCCCCGAGGACTGGCTGCGCCATCTCTATGCCCAAGGGATCCGCACGGCGCAGGCCGCAGGCGTCGAACTGCCCGATTTCGACAGCTTCTGGGCCGGCGACCTGATGATGCTGCCCGAAGCCCCCGAGGCCCGCAGCCACGACCTGCTGGGCGCCTTCCGCGCCGATCCGCTGGGCGCGAAACTGAACACCCCCTCGGGCCGGATCCAGCTTTTCTCGGAAAAGATCGAAAGCTACGGCTATGCCGACTGCCCCGCCCATCCCAGCTGGCTGCCGCCGCAGGAATGGCTGGGGGCCGAAGCCGCGAAACGCTTCCCCCTGCACCTGATGTCGAACCAGCCCCGGACCAAGCTGCACAGCCAGTACGACCACACCGGAACCTCGGTCGCGGGCAAGCGGCAGGGCCGCGAGGTGATGCGGATGCACCCCCGCGACGCCGCCGCGCGCGGCCTGTCCGACGGCGACATCGTGCGCGTCTTCAACGACCGCGGCGCCTGCCTGGCCTCTCTGGCGCTGGAAGACGGCCTTTATCCCGGCGTCGTGCAGCTGCCGACCGGGGCCTGGTTCGATCCCGAACCGATGGGATCGGCCTCGAACGGGCGGCCGCTGGATCGGCAGGGCAACCCCAACGTGCTGACCGCCGACCGCGGCACCTCGATGCTGGGTCAGGGCCCCTCGGCCCATTCCTGCCTGGTCGAGGTCGAACGCTTCGACGAGCCCCTGCCCCAGGTCGGCGCCTTCGCC
Organism: Pseudooceanicola sp. NS-SX9; assembly: GCF_057380705.1. Lineage (NCBI taxonomy): Bacteria > Pseudomonadati > Pseudomonadota > Alphaproteobacteria > Rhodobacterales > Paracoccaceae > Pseudooceanicola > Pseudooceanicola sp. NS-SX9. Next base: position 279,221 of record NZ_JBXXRN010000004.1, read on the forward strand.
CCGCCCGATTTCACCGCCCGGGGCTGACAGGCTCCGTCCGACAGCATCTCCCGGGGTTCACGACCCCCGGGAGGCCAAGATCAGTAGCTGGGGGTGATGCGATCCAGAACCCGCCGACCGAACAGGCTAGCGGTCAGATCGCACATCAGCTTGGCGGTGCGGCCACGCTCGTCCAGGAAGGGGTTCAGCTCCACCAGATCCAGAGATCCGACCAGGCCGCTGTCGCACAGTTCTTCCATGATCAGATGCGCCTCGCGGAAGGTGGCGCCGCCGGGCACGGTGGTGCCGACCGCGGGGGCGATCTCGGGGTCCAGGAAATCAACATCGAAGCTGACGTGCAGGATGCCGTCGGCCTCCTTCACCCGCTTCAGGAAGGCACGCAGCGGTGCCAGCACGCCGGTCTCGTCGATGGCGCGCATGTCGTGCACCTCGATACCGATGCGCGGGATCAGCGCCCGCTCGGCCGCATCGACCGACCGGATGCCCATCATGCAGACATTGCGCGGATCGACGGCATGCTTCAGCACCGGATAGGCATCGCAACCCGGCTGGCCGGTGGCATAGGCCATGGGCGTGCCATGCAGGTTGCCGCTCTCGGTCGTCTCCAGCGTGTGCAGGTCGGGATGCGCATCCAGCCACAGCACGAACAGCGGCCGCCCCTCTGCGGCCGCATATTGTGCCAGCCCCGTCAGCGTGCCCGCGGCCATCGCATGATCGCCCCCCACGAAAACCGGCAGGTCATGGGCTTCTTTGGCCGCCACAACGGCAGGCACCAGCGCCTCGATCCAGGCGCGGGTCTCGGCCAGGTCATGCACGGCTGCGTTGGGATGCGGCACCGGCACCTGCGCCGGGATCGCCAGATCGCCCAGGTCATGCACGTCCCAGCCCAGCCCCGACAGGATCGTCGCCAGCCCGGCGGTGCGGAAGCTTGCGGGCCCCATCAGGCAGCCGGGTTGCGAGGCGCCGGTCTGCACCGGGACCCCGAGGATTGCGCAGGTTCTGGTCATCGTGATCTCCTTTTGCCTCAGGATGCCGTATCGAAACGCCGATGGCGCGCCAAAAATTGACCAATACGGCACACAATCCGATCATTCCGACACCAGAACAGATCACTTCGACAGTCCGGTGACATCCCCTCCCCGAAAGATAGCCCGCCCGCCGGCAAAGTCCCCCGCCCGAAACGCCGCAGGACAGGCCCGTCCGCCCGCCCCATTTTCTTGTTCCAAATACCTCGGGGGAGCGCCGCAGGCGCGGGGGCAGAGCCCCCCACCCGACCGCAACCGGAACCGCCCCCGACACGACCCGAGTGCCCCAGGCCCCCCTGTCCCGGCTCCGCCTCCACATCCTGCTGCCAAACGAGGCCGCATTCCCCCCGGGTACAGGCCCTGCCAGCAACCAGCGCGCTCGGACCAGCCATCGCCGGCGTTCGACGGCTCTGGCACTCTTTCCGGCAAGGGCCGTCCTTCCTCAGGCAGCCAGGCCTCTGCGCCCCCGGGCCCGGGGCCCCCGAAACCGCCCCGGGCTTCTGGCGCAATCAGGGCCATGAATGACCATGGCCAAGGCCTTTTCAGACCCGGGACAGGCGCCGGATCCGTCAGGGATTTCGCGGAAGACACAGCCAAGGGAACCGCCCGGCCAAAGACGCAGGCCCCTTGCCCGCCCATCGCCGAGAAGGCCATTGGGACCATCAAGAGCCGCATCCCCGGGGCTATGAGACCGAGGCGCATTCCATTTACTCAATTGAACACTAATGCCAAATGTCATTAATTATATGAATGGCTTAATGAAAGGACAGCGGATGCGGTTCAAGAAGCTGGACATGAATCTGCTGGCGGCGCTCGACGTGCTGCTGCGCACCCGCAGCGTCAGCCGGGCCGCCGAAGAGATGTTCATCACCCAATCCGCCATGAGCAATGCCCTCGGACGGCTGCGCAGCTTCTTCGACGATCCGCTGCTGATCCAGGTCGGCCGCAGGATGGAGCTGTCGCCCTTCGCCGAGGACCTGCGCGATCCGCTGCGCGACATCATGATCCGCATCGAGGCGACGATGATCACCTCGCCCGAATTCGACGCCGCCGAAAGCACCCGCGCGTTCACCGTGCTGCTGTCGGATTACGCCCAGACAGTGCTGGGGGCGGCCGTGCTGCGGCATATCTCGGCCGCAGCGCCGGGGGTGCGGATCACCTTCCGGCCGCAGACCACCGCGCCCGAGCGCTTCCTGGAGCGCGGCGAGGTCGACCTGCTGATCGTGCCCACCTTCCTGAAGACCAACACCGACGCGCTGGAGGTGCTCTACGAGGACGACCTGGTGGTTCTGGCCTGCGCCGAGGGCCCCCATGCACAGGGCATCGATCTGGCGCAGTTCCTGGCCGCGCCGCAGATCGTGGTCGAGCCGATGAGCGGCCATGAAAGCTTTGCCCTGGTGGCGCAGCGCGAGGCCGGCGTGATGCCGCAGCGGGCCGTGTCGACCTTTTCCTTCGCCGCCGTCGGGCAGCTGGTGCAGGGCACTGACCGGATCGCGCTTGTACAGCGGCATCTGGCGCGTCACCTGGCGCCGCTCTACGGTCTGCAAATACTGCCGCCGCCCATGGCGCTGCCCGTGTTGCGGCAGTCGATGCAATGGCACAAGCACCGTGCCCGCGATACCGGCCTGGCCTGGCTGCGGGGCATGTTCCGCGCCGTCGCGGCAGATCTGCCGCCGCCCGGAACCGATGGCTGAAGGAGCCCCCGCCGGGGCGCCCCTGCCGATCTTCAGACCGGTTCGATCAGCGCCGCCATCGAGCGGCCCATGATGGCGTTGTGCTCGGCCTGATCGCCGCCGGAGACCTCGATCTCGGACAGCCGGGCCGAGTTCTGCACCACCATGCGGCAGCGGTCCCAGCGGCGGGCCTCGTGGGCGGCAAAGGCCTGGGCGACGGTGTCGGCGCGGGCCAGCTCTTCGGCGATGACCAGGCCGTCTTCCATGCCGATGCAGGCGCCCGCACCAAGATGCGGCGTGGTGGCATGAACCGCGTCGCCGATCAGCAGGATGCGGCCCCGGTGCCATGGCAGCGGCATCAGCATCCCTTCCAGCGGGCGATAGATCACCTGGCTGTCGGGGCCCAGCCCCTGCCGGACCGCGCGCAGCATCGGCGAGGGGAAACGCTCCATCAGCGCCACCATGCGCGGCAGCAGTTCCTCGGGCGGGACCCAGTCGTTCTGCGGCTTGTCCTCGGTCAGGAAGATGTAGGCGCGGTCGCGGGTGACCGGGTTGATGCCGGCCTTCAGCCCGCTGGTCAGCCACATGTTCAGCGTGTCCACCCCTTCGGGCGTCGGGATCTCGGCGCGCCAGACGCCCTGACCCACGTAAGAGGGTTTCGGCGCCTCGGGGAACAGCACCTGCCGCGTCTTCGAGAACAGCCCGTCAGCGCCGATCACCGCGTCATAGCGACTGCGGCTGCCATCGGTAAAGGCAACCTCGACGCCGGTCTCGTCCTCGAGGAAGGCGTCAAAGCTGCAGCCCAGGCGGACGTTTACGCCGGCGGCGCGGGTGGCCTCGGCCAGGATGGCGGCAAGGGCCGGCCGCATGATCGCGGCATTGCCGGGCAGCGACAGCCCCGGGGCGGGCGGCGTCGGGATCTGCACGATCACCCCGTCGTCATGGGGCTTGCGCACCACCAGCCCGTCGGTCAGCGCGCCGGTCTCGCAGAAGCGGTCCAGCACGCCCAGCTGGTCGAAGACCCGCAGCGTCGCGCCGTGCAGGCTGATGCCCGCACCATAGCTGCGCCAGCCGGGGTCGATCTCGACCAGATCCACCTCGGTGCCCGCGCGCGCCATCATGATCGCCGCGGACATGCCCGCAAAGCCGCCGCCGATCACCAGAACCCTGTTCACTGCACTCATGTCGTCCTCCCTTCCCGGCCCGCCACGCGGTCGGGAACCATCACATCGCCCCGGGCCGTCACGGTCAGGGGCACCCGGGTCAGCCGGCGGCCCAGGCAGGGGCCCGCCAGGCAATCGCCCGTCTCGATATCGAACAGCGCGCCGTGGGCGTGGCACGACAGATGCGCGCCATCCCCGCTGAGGTAGGCATCCGTCTTCCAGGCCATCGGCGTGCCGCCGCGGTAATGCGGGCAGCTGTCCATATAGGCCAGAAGGCGCCCGCCCCGCTTCAGCACGATCACCTTGCGCGGCGCCTCGGGCAGCGGCAGGAAGCCCCGCGCCGCGCCCTCGGCCACGTCATCGCTGTGACACAGCCGCAGCATCAGCCCGGCTGGCCCTCGGGGCCGCCGCCCGGGGCCCATTTCTCGCGCCATTGCAGCAGGAAGATCTGGCTGGCCTCGGGGCCGTTCGGGGCCTCGCGCGCGGCCCAGCTGTCGTCGTGCTTGTCCATGTCGGCGTCGTATTCCATGTGCACGCCCAGCGGGCTGTTGAAATACCAGAACCAGTTCGAGCCGAACTTGTGCCGCCCCGGTCCCCAGAAGCTTTGGTAGCCCTTCTTGACGAAGCGCGATCCCGCCACCATCAGCTCGGTCGGGCCGCCCATGTGGAAGGCCAGATGCTCGCAGCCCTTCATGTAGTCGGGGGTGCGGATGAAAAAGAGGGTGTGGTGGTCGTCATTGCCCTCGGGGCGCAGGAAGGGGCCAGCGCCGGTCAGCACGTCGGTGACGCGAAAACCCAGCCGGTCGACGTAGAAATCGCGCTGCGCCTCGATATCGGGCACGAAGAGGACGACATGCGACAGGGTGCGGGGGGCGGCGGCCATGTCCTCGTGCACGCCCAGTTCGTTCGCGGCGCGCTGCGCGGGGGCGCCGGGGGCGTTGATCTTCTCGGCCGGCATCGACAATTCATGGCGGATGGTGACCTGAAACTTCACCTCAAAGCCCATGGCATCCTGGAATTCGATCGAGCCATCCGCCAGCCGCGTCACCCGGCGGTCCTTCGACATCTCGGCCTCGATCTGGTCCAGGACAGAGGCGTCCCGGACCCCGTAGACCTGCTGGCGCAGCATGTTGCGGGTCGGCAGCGGGGCGGGCAGACGCGGATCGTCGCGGCGCCGCACCACAATCCCGGTGCCGTCGAGCGCGGCAAAGAGGCCGCCTGTCTCGTCCACATCCACCGGGGTCAGGCCGAAGTCCTGAAGATAGCTCATGGACCCTGCAAGGTCCTCTACTCCGAAGACCAGATAGTCCGGGCCAATGATCTGCATGGGGCTCTCCTTCCCTGCACGCGGCGCAGGCGGCCGCGTGAATTCCCATGGGGCAGATCAGGCCGCCACAAGCGATCCAGATGACCGCAGGCGCCGGGCCCTGCCCCATGGATCATGGGGTACAGGGGCCGGGGTTATTCACAAAATTTCTTCTGTGAATTTTACCTATGGATTTTGGAAATGAGCAACCGGGTCAGAAGATCCCGTCGGTGCGGCAGTTGACGTGGATCTCGGGGACGCTGGCGGTGTTCGGCAGCTCGATCGCGGTCATGCAC